>NZ_CP059556.1:5075536-5709978 GCF_024734405.1 Saccharopolyspora gregorii
GGCGGGCGCCGAGGCCACGTCGTCGGTGACCACCGCGGTGCGGCAGTCGATGCCGTCCAGCCGCAACCGCTCCTGCGCGGCACCGAACCCGGCACCGTCTCCCGCGTAGTTGCCGAGGACGAACAGCACCCCGGCACCGCAGTGCACCGCGCGGGCGACCGACAGCACCGCCCGCGGCGACGGCGGGGCGAACACGCCGCCCACCACGGCACCATCGGCGAAACCCGGCCCGACCAAGCCGAAGAACGCCGGGTAGTGCCCGGCTCCGCCGCCGACGACCACCGCCACCTTGCCCTCGTCCGCGGGCACCGCCCGCACCACGCCGCCCTCGACCCGGCGCACCTGATCCGCGTGCAGATCGCAGAACCCGGCGAGCGCGTCCTCGGCGAACGAGGCCGGGTCGTCGAACAAGCGCGTCATCGTTCCCTCACTGGGTCACCGGCGGGCGCTCCCGCGCCGGCTACCAGGGTGCGGTGCGCGGACACCGCCGCGCCGGATGACCTTCCCGCCTCACAGCACCAGGTCCGCGGCCAGCACCAGCAGCAGCGCCACCACCGACATGATCGACTGCGCGACCGTGTACACCTGGAACGCGCCGCGGGTGGACAGGCCCAGCATGGTGCGGAACATCCAGAAGGTGTTGTCGCTGACGTGCCCGCCGAAGCTCGCCCCCGCCGCCGCGGCCAGCGCCACCAGCACCGCGGGGGTGTCCAGACCGCCCACCACCGGCGCCAGCAGGGTCGCCGCCGTGATCGCCGCGACCGAACCCGAACCCTGCGCCAGCCGCAGCAGCGCCGCCACCAGCCACGCCAGCAGCAGCGGCGAAGCGCTGCCCGCGTGGAACATCCCGGAGACCACGTCGCCCACGCCGGTCCTGCTGATCACCTCGCCGAGCGACCCCGCCACGCCGGTGAACAGCAGGATCGTGCCGCTCGTGGACGCACCCCTCGTCAGCGCCCGCTCCACGGCATCGCGGGACAGCGTCCACGCGGTCAGCGCGCACCCGATCAGCAGACCGATCAGCAGCGCCACCACCGGATCCGCCAGGAACGAGATCCAGCCGATAGCCGCGCCCGCCGTCTCCGTCACCGTGCCCAGCACGATCAGCGCCAGCGGCACCAGCACCGGCAGCACCAGCACGACCAGCGGCAGGGTGCGGCGTGGCGATTCCTCCGGGGCCACGTCCATGCCCTGGAACCCGTCCCCGGCCGACGCCTCGTCCTTGGCCGGGTCCCAGGTGCGGCGCATCAACCTGCCGTGCAGGAACACCGAGATGATGATCGCGAGCACCCCGATCCCGATGCCGCACACCAACATCGCGCCCAACCCGACGCCGAGCGAGCCGCTGACCGCCAGCGCCGCCGCTCCCGGCAACACCATCAGCAGGCCCACCTCCAGGCCGATCGCCAGCGAACCGCCGACGGCGGCCACGCTCGCCCCGGTGCGCGCCGCCACCGAGCGGGCGATCGGCGCCAGCATCACCAGCGCCACGTCGAAGTAGATCGCCGGGAACACGACACCGGAGGACAGGCCCAGCGCGTACGGCGACCGGGACTTCCCGAACGCCTTCAGGAACAGCTCGACGATGCGCTGCAACGTCCCCGTCGCCGACAGCAGCGATCCGAGCAGCACGCCGAACCCGATGATCAGGCCGACCTCCGCCATCAGACCGCCGAAGCCGTCCGTGACGGCCTTCGCCGTGCCCTCGAACCCGAGGCCGGTGGCCAGCCCCAGGTACAGCGAGCCGAGCACCAGCACGATGACCGGGTTGAGCCGCGCCCCGACGATCAGGGCGACGATGCCGACGACCGCGATCGTCGTGTGCAGCAGCAGGAGGGAGGGGGCCATGTTCGCTCCGTGATCCTCGTCGTTGAGGCGGTGCCGCGGGCGGGACGTGAGCTTCCACGAGCACGTCCCCGCACGTCGCGGCGGGTCGGTCCGGGACGCGTCAGTTGATGTGCGAGCCACCGTTGATGTCGAAGGTGGCGCCGGTGATGTAGCCGACGTCCTCCCCGGCCAGGAACGCGATCGTCGCGGCGACGTCGCCGGTCCGGCCGTTGCGGCCCACCGGCACGTCGGCGATCAGCTCCTCCTTGCGCTCCCCGGTGAGCAGGCCACCGGTGATGTCGGTGTCGATCAGCCCGGGGGTGACGGCGTTGACGACCACCCCGTTCGGCCCGACCTCCCTGGCCAGCGCCCTGGTGAGGCCGAGCACGGCGGCCTTCGCCGCGGAGTAGTGCGAGCCGCCGAACACGCCGCCGCCGCGCTGCGCGCTGACCGAGGACACGTTGACGATGCGGCCGTAGCCCCGCTCGACCAGGCCGGGCAGCACCCGCTGGGTCACCAGGTACGTGCCGGTGACGTTGACCTTGAACACCAGGTCCCACTCGGCGGGCGCGATGTCCAGGAAGCGGGTCGGCCGGGTGATGCCCGCGTTGTTGACCAGCGCGGCGATCGGGGGCAGCTCCGAGTTCTCGACGGCGGTGACCGCGGCGTCCACCGAGTCCTGGTCGGTGACGTCGGCCCGCACGCCCAGGGCGCGCACGCCGTGCTCGGCCGCGACCAGCGAGGCCGTGGCCTCGGCGGCGGCGCCGTCGAGGTCCAGCACGGCGATGTCGAAACCGGCGGCGGCCAGCCTGCGGGCGGTCTCCCGGCCGATGCCGCGCTCCGAGCCGGCTCCGGTGATCAGGGCGGTGCGGGCGGTGTCGGACATGCGGGTCCTCCTGAGTTCGGTCCGGTGCGGCGCCGGGGCCGGTGCCGCGAGTCGTGGGTGCCGCTCGTGCGGCGGGGGGTCGCAGGTGGAGATGGGTTGCCGCGCGTTGCGGCGGATCGGGACGGGGTGCCACGAGTCGTTGCCGGGCGCCCGCCGCGTGGTGGCTCGGTGCCGCGGTCAGAGCAGCGCGGTGATCGCGTCCTTCGCGGCGGCGGCCGCGGCGGGGCGTTCCTGCTCGCGCACGTCGTGCGTTTCGAGTTCCAGCACGTACCGGCCGCCGTAGCCGGCCTTCCGCAGCGCCCGGACCACCCCGGCGAAGTCGGCGCGGCCGCGGCCGATGCTGAGGTTGATGTCGCCGGGCTCGGCGTCGCGCAGGTGCACGTGCTCGATGCGCTCGGCGAAGTCCCCGGCGAACGCGACCTCGTCGAAACCGCCCGCCACCACGTGGCTGACGTCGAACACGAACCCGGCCGACTCGGCGGGAACTCGCTCCAGCAGCGCGGCCGCGCGGTCCGCGGTGTGGCAGAAGCGGAAGTGGTGCAGCCCTTCGACCAGCAGCCGCACCCCGTGCTCCGCCGCGAGGTCGCCGAGCGAGCGCAGGCCGCGCGCGATCCGGTCGAGGTCGGTCCGCTCGTCCGCGAACGGCTCCCGCTGCTGCGCGCCGCAGGGCACGATGACCGCCGCGTCCAGCTCGGCCGCGAGCTCCACGAGCCCCCGCCCGGCGGTGAGCAGGTCCCGCTCGTCGAGCCGCGGATCGTTGAGCGGGCCGGGGTCGACGTTGATCGCCCAGGTGCGCAGCCCGGAACCCCGCACGAGCTCCACGAGGTCGTCCACGGGCCCGGTCAGCGGAGTGGGGATGTGGTCGCACACGCCGGGCAGGCCGCCGAGGTCGATGCCGTCGAAGCCGAGTTCGCGGATGGTCACGAGCGCCTCGGCCACCGGCAGCCGCCGGAACGAGATCGTCGAACAGCCCAGCTCCGGCATCTGCCTCACTCCTTCGTGCGTCAGGTAGCGCACAGTTAACGACGCGTTGAGTCGACTGTCAACAGTCGACCGTTATTCGCCGACCCGGCCGTGGACTACGATGTGCGGGTCAGCGAGCAGAGAGGCGATCCACTGGTGTCCCTGGATGTTCCGGCGCTCGGCGGCGTCGACCGGCAGACCCTGCGCGAGCAGTCGCTGCGCAAGCTGCGCGAGGCGATCAGCAGCGGGCAACTCGAACCCGGCAGGCGACTGATCGAGACCGAGCTCAGCGAAGCGCTCTCCGTTTCCCGCGGGACCCTGCGCGAAGCCCTCCGCCACCTCGTGCAGGAAGGGCTCGTCGTCGCCGACGAACGCGGCAAGCTGCTGGTGCGAGCTCTCAGCGGCGCCGAGGTGCGGGACATCTTCGCGGTGCGCGCCGCCCTCGAATCGCTGGCCGTGGAGACGCTGTGCGGCGCCGACGACCGCGCCGCGATCGTCGGCGAACTGCGCGCGGCCGTCGACCGGCTGCGCGACCTCGGCCAGGACATGGCCGCGCTGGTCGAGGCGGACCTCGCCTTCCACCAGCGGATGTGCGAGCTCACCGGCAACGCCGCGCTCGTGCAGTCCTGGCAGCACATCTCCGGGCTGACCCGCGCGACCATCGTGCGCTCCGGCCCGGAGCTGGCGGTGCGGAACATGGCCTGGCAGCGGCACTCGCCGATCGTCGACGCCATCGAAGCGGGCGACTCCACCCGGGCCCGCGAAGTCGTGCGCGAACACATGCAGGAGACCGCCGAGCGGATCGTGGCGGTGCTGCGGGACTGAGGGGCGCGTTCCCCGCGCCCCCCCTGCCGGTGACCGCCGCTGCGCCTATCCTCCCGGCATGGCTCCAGAGCCGGTGGACGTCTGGGCGATGGCCGACCTGGTCACGCCCTTCGCCGTGCGCACCGCCGCCACGCTGCGCCTGGCCGACATCGTCCAGGACGGCGAGCTCCCGCTCGACGAGATCGCGAAGCGGTCCGGAGCCGAGGCCGACCCGCTCGGCAGGGTGCTGCGGTACCTGGTGCGGCGCGGGTTGTTCACCGAGCCGGAACCGGACGTCTTCGGCCCCAACGAGGCCTCCCGCGCCCTCCAGGCCGACGCCCCGGGCGGCAGCCGCGAATGGCTCGACCTGGACGGCGCCGTCGGCCGCGCCGACCTGGCCTTCGTGGAACTCGTCGAGCAGGTCCGCGGCCACCACGCCGCTTATCCCGCCGCGTTCGGCCGCTCCTTCCGGGAGGACCTCGCGCACGACCCGCAGCTGTCGGACTCCTTCGACGACCTGATGGAGACCAAGTCCGACGAGCTGGCCCCGGCCATCGCCGCGGCGGTCCCCTGGGAGCGGTTCGGGCGGGTGACCGACGTGGGCGGTGGCAAGGGCGTGCTGCTCGCCGAACTCCTGGAACGGCACCCGGACCTGCTCGGGACGCTGGTGGACCTGTCCGGCCCCGCCGGAACCGCGGAGGGGTACCTGGAGTCGCGCGGGGTGCGCGATCGCGCCGAGGTCGTCGTCGGCGACTTCTTCGACCCGCTACCGCCGGGAGCCGACGCCTACGTGCTGTGCGACGTCCTCGGGGATTGGGAGGACGCGGACGCGGTGCGGCTGCTCGGCCGGTGCGCCGAAGCCGCCGGCGCGGACGGCCGGGAGGGCAGCGTGCTCATCATCGAACTCCTGCCGGACCAGGACGGCGAGTTCACCGAGATGGACCTGCGGATGATGGTCTACGTCGGTGGCCGGATGCGCGACCTCGACCGCACCGAGCGCATCGTCGGCGCGGCCGGGCTGTTCATCGCCTCCGTCACCATGCTCGACGACGGTCACGGCGTCATCGAATGCCTTCCGGACCGGTGAGCTCGGCGAGCCCGAGCTTGGCCCGCAACTTTTCCGGCAGGTCGGCGGCGGCCGCGACCACGTGCTCGCGGCGGTCCCGGTCACCCAGGTTCAGCGCGAGCACGTCGGCGACGGTCACCGCGTGCTCCGGCCTGCTGAGCACGTCGACCGGATCACCCGCGGTGATCTCCCCCGGCTGCTCCACCGCCAGGTAGGCGCCGGGGCGACCGACCGCCGCGAACCGCTTCACCAGGCCCTTGACCTCCCAGAACCCCGCGAACACCCGGCACGGGTCGCGCGGTGCGGTCACCCGCAGCACCGCACCGCCGATCCGCCAGCGCTCCCCCACCAGGGCGGTGCTCGCGTCGCAGCCGACCAGGCTCAGGTTCTCCCCCGCGTTGCCGGGCACCAGTTCCCTGCCCAGTTCCGCCGACCAGAACCGCAGGTCCTCGACGTCGAAGGCGTAGGCCGCCTGGTACCAGGCGCCGTGGTGCTTGCGGTCCACCACGGCGTCGCCGTGCACACCGCTCCCGGTGAACCGCACCGGCCCCGGCACCGGTCGCTTGTCGATGCCGGTGCTGCCCATCCGGCCCGTCCACTCGCCGGTCCGCAGGACCGCGATGTTCACTGACTGCACATGGCCCACCCGGTCAACCTATGTTCGTCCCCGGCTCCGGCGCACGAGGTTTTCCGCCACACGGCCGAGCGGACCGGCAGTTCAGCGCAGGCGGGCACCCGCGGCATCGAGCGCGGTCCGAGCCTGCTCGACGAGTTCGCGGACGAGTTCGGCGGCGGGCCGCGGTGTCGCCTGCGCGTAGGTCTGCCCCGCCCACAGCGACATCGCCTCCGGGTCGTCGGCGCGCCCGGCCGCGCCGCGCACCGGCTTGGTCAGGTGGTGCAGCTGCGGGTAGGCGGCCGGGGCGTGCGGCCCGTGCTCCCGCAGGAAGCGGTTGACCAGACCCCGCGCCGGACGCCCGCTGAACGCCCTGGTGATCGCGGTGCTCCTGGTGCCCGCCGCGAGCTCGGCGCGCTGGGTCGGCGCGGTGCCCGCTTCCGCCGACACCAGGAATGCGGTGCCGAGCTGCGCGGCCACCGCGCCGGCCGAGAGCACCGCCGCCAGATCCGCGCCCGTCACGACACCCCCGGCGCCGACCAGCGGCAGGTCGACCGCCCCGGAGATCGTGCGCAGCGCGCCCAGCAGCCCGTACGGCTCCCCGCCCGCGGGCGAGTCCGGATCGTCCTCGAACACGCCGCGGTGCCCACCCGCTTCGGAGCCCTGCACGCACAGCAGGTCGGCCCCGACCTCGGCGGCCAGCCGCGCCTCGTCCGGTGTCGTGACGGTGCAGACCACCTGCGCGCCGACCTCGTGCAACCGGTCCACTGTGGACTTCTCCGGGCGCCCGAAGGTGAACGACACCACCGGAACCCGTTCGTCGATCACCAGCTCCACCTTGGCCTGGTACAGGTCGTCGTCCCAGTGACCGGACCCGGCCTGCACGCCGTAGCGCTCGGCCTCGGCCGCCACCCGCTCCCGGTACTCCGCCAGGTCCAGGTCCCGCCGCGGGCCGGGCACGAACAGGTTCACGCCGAAGGGTTCCGAGCTGAGCTCGCGCACCCGCCGGATCTGCCCCGCCAGGTCGTCTTCTGCGAGGTAGCCCGCGGCCAGGAAACCGAATCCGCCCGCACCGCCGACCGCGGCCACCAGTTCGGGCGTGGAGATCCCGCCCGCCATCGGCGCCGCGATCACCGGTGCGTTCCGCTGCTCGATCATGTCCCGGACCCTAGTGACGGCCCAGATCACGCGCGAGTGGCGCGCTCCGCCGGGTCGGACGGATCACACCTCCTCCCACCTGTTCGCATTCCGGCCGTCCGGCCCGGGAATCCGGGTGGTCCCGGATCGAGGCGTTCCCGCGCCACCACCGAAGGTCTGCGACCCGCGCCACGAGTGCGCCGGGCGTGTACCGAACGCGAAAACGAGCTGTGAACGACCTTGCCCGCGGCCGCCCCGGCGGCGAATCTCTTGGCACAGCAAGCGATCGAGCACGAGAACGGGTGATCCTCATGAACACGACCGCCGAACAGACCACCGCCGCCGAGCCCCGCTCGCACGTCCGCCGCATCGCGTTCGCCGCGATTGCGGTGCCCGCGCTGATGGTCGGGCTGGCGCTGCCCGCGAACGCCGCGGAGCTCACCCCGATCGCCGAAGCCCTGGACACGACCGTGGCCGCCACGCTGTCCTCGCTGGGCGCCGCGCTGGACGCGCTGGGCCTGGCGGCCTGACCCGGAGCCCGGCCGCCCGGCGCGTGGGCGGCCGGGCACCGCGAGCCCCCGGGCACCGGTCCTCATGGCCGCAACCCCGCCACCAGGTCGGCGGGGGTCAACTTGACCGGGAACGGCTGCTGCACCTCGAACACCTCGTCCTCACGCGCGCGGGCGATCCGCTGGTACCCGGACCCGCCCACCAGCTCCCACGCGGTGATCGACGGCTCCTCCAGGTCCGGGTCCACCAGCCAGAAGAACCGAGCGCCCAACCGCGCGTAGACCGCCTTCTTCAACGTCGAGTCCTTGATCCTGCTGCTCGCCGAGACCACCTCGACCGCCAGCACCGGGGCGGTGGGCAGGTTCCGCAGCGTCAGGTCGTCGTGGCGGGCCACCAGGACGTCCGGCCGCAGCTCGGTGAACGGGTCCGGGCGCACCGCGAACGGCGCGGGCAGCACCCGGTACTCCGCGGTGCAGGCGATGTGCAGCTGCGAGGCCAGCTCCACCACCGCCGCCTGGTGCGGCCAGCCGGGCAGCGCGCTCACCATCAGCTCACCGTCGACCAGCTCGTACCTGCGGCCGTCCTCCGGGGAACCGTCCAGGTCGTGCACGCTGAACGGCCGTCCCGCCCCCGTCTCGATCCGCATGATCGCCACCTCTTCCCGCTCGTCGCTGCGCCCCGGCGGCACGAGCGCCACCGGAACCGGTCTGCGATGAAGAGGGGCCAACCCGCCGTTCTGATACAGCGCTCACCGGAAGGTGTGAAAACGCAGTGGGCGGGAGCCCCCGTTCGGGGACTCCCGCCCACTCGCACCATTGCGATCACGCACACCCCGCCACAGGGCCGCTGGTGCGTCTGAGATGAGCGCTCCCGCGACGAGCGCTCAGCCGTGCTGCCGGGTGGGGAACGCGGTTCCGGCCGCCGCGGACCGGAACCGCCGCCCCCCGCCCGTCCGGCGCCTCGGCACCGGATCAGGTCGCGATCAGAACTGCGCGGCCTCGGTCGAGCCGGCCAGCGCGGTGGTCGACGAGTCCGGGCTGACCGCCGTGCTGATCAGGTCGAAGTAGCCGGTGCCCGCCTCGCGCTGGTGGCGGGTGGCCGTGTAGCCCTGCGCCTCCGCGGCGAACTCGCGCTCCTGCAGGTCCACGTAGGACGTCATGCCGTCCGCCGCGTAGCCCTTGGCCAGGTCGAACATGCCGTAGTTCAGGGCGTGGAAACCGGCCAGCGTGATGAACTGGAACTTGTAGCCCATGTGGCCGAGCTCGCGCTGGAACTTGGCGATGGTGCTGTCGTCCAGGTTCTTCCGCCAGTTGAACGACGGCGAGCAGTTGTAGGCCAGCATCTGGTCCGGGTACTTGGCCTTGATCGCCTCGGCGAACTGCTTGGCGACCTCCAGGTCCGGCTTCGAGGTCTCCATCCAGATCAGGTCCGCGTGCGGCGCGTAGGCCAGACCGCGGGTGATGCAGGGCTCGATCCCGTTGGTGACCTTGTAGAAGCCCTCGGAGGTGCGCTCACCGGTCACGAACTTCTGGTCGCGCTCGTCGATGTCGCTGGTCAGCAGCGTCGCGGCCTGCGCGTCGGTGCGGGCGACGACCAGCGAGGGCACGCCCGCGACGTCGGCGGCGAGCCGCGCGGCGTTCAGCGTCTTGACGTGCTGGCTGGTGGGGATGAGGACCTTGCCGCCCAGGTGGCCGCACTTCTTCTCGGAGGCCAGCTGGTCCTCCCAGTGCACGCCCGCGGCGCCCGCCTGGATCATGCCCTTCATCAGCTCGTAGGCGTTGAGCACGCCGCCGAAGCCCGCCTCGGCGTCCGCGACGATCGGGGCCAGCCAGTGCGTCGGCTCCGACTCGGTCTCCGCCGTCTCCGGGTCCAGCGCCTCGGACCAGCTGATCTGGTCGGCGCGCTTGAGGGCGTTGTTGATCCGGCGGACCACCTGCGGGACCGAGTTCGCCGGGTAGAGGCTCTGGTCCGGGTAGGTCTCGCCCGCCAGGTTGGCGTCCGCGGCGACCTGCCAGCCGGACAGGTAGATGGCCTTCAGACCGGCGCGGACCTGCTGGACCGCCTGGTTGCCGGTGAGGGCGCCCAGCGAGTTGATGTAGTCCGTCTCGTGCAGCAGGTTCCACAGCCGCTCGGCGCCGAGCCGGGCCAGGGTGTGCTCCTCCTGCACCGAGCCGCGCAGCCGGACGACGTCGGCGGCGGTGTGGGTGCGCTCGATGCCCTTCCAGCGGGGGTCGGTGTCCCACTCGCGCTGGAGTTCCTCGGCGGCCTTGATCGCCTGCTGGCGGCTTCCGGGCTGGAGGCTCATGGTCTTCCCCTTCCGGGATGTTCGTTGCGGCGTTGCTGGACCCAGTCTTGCCGCAGAACCACCCCGTTCAGCGAAGAAATCCAAGGAAATTTCGGCCCTTTTTCTGCTAGCATCAACGCCATGGCCGAGTTCGCCCCCGAAGAAGACCGCAATTTTTCCACCGACCAAGACCTCCTGGTCTTCGGTCAGAGATTGCGCCACCTGCGCCGCGCCGCCGGGCTCACCCTGGTTGAGCTGGGCGAACGCGTCGGCCGCGCGCCATCTCAGCTGTCCCTGCTGGAGAACGGGCACCGGGAGCCGAAGCTCTCGTTGCTGCGCGCGCTCGCCGACGCCCTGGGCAGCTCGGTGGACGAACTGCTGTCGAAAAAACCGCCGAACCGCCGCGCGGAGCTCGAGATCGCCGTCGAGCAGGCCCAGCTCGACCCGCTCTACCAGCGGCTGGACGTGCCACCGCTGAAGGTGGGCAAGCGGGTGCCGACCGAGGCGCTGGAGCACGTGCTCGCGCTCTACGACGAGCTCAAGCGGCGGGAGACCAAGCAGGTCGCCACGCCGGAGGAAGCGCGCAAGGCGAACGCCGAGCTGCGGCAGATGATGCGCGAGCACGGCAACTACTTCCCGGAGATCGAGAAGGCCGCCTCCGGCATCCTGGAGCGGGTCGGCTACCACGGCGGCGCGCTGTCCGAGGGCGTCATCCAGTCCATCGCCACGCACATGGGCTACGGGCTGCGGTTCGTCACCGACCTGCCGCGATCGGTCCGCTCGATCACCGACATGCGGCACAGCCGGATCTTCCTGCGCCGCGAATCGCTCGGCATGCACAGCCCGCGCACGATCCTGCTGCAGACCCTCGGGCACCTCACCCTCGGGCACAGCCAGCCGCGGGACTTCGCGGACTTCCTGCGCCAGCGGGTCGAGGCGAACTACTTCGCCGCCGCCGTGCTGATGCCGGAGCAGGCCGCGGTCGGCTACCTCAAGCAGGCCAAGGCGGACCGCGACCTGGCGGTGGAGGACCTGCGGGACGTGTTCTCGGTGTCCTACGAGATGGCGGCGCACCGGTTCACCAACCTCGCGACCCAGTACCTGGACCTGGTCTGCCACTTCGTCCGCAACGACGAGACCGGGATCATCTACAAGGCCTACGAGAACGACGGACTGGTGTTCCCCACCGATCCGGCCGGCGCCATCGAGGGCCAGCGGATGTGCCGGCACTGGGCCGGGCGGATGGTGTTCGCTTCGCCGGACCGCTACTCGACGCACTACCAGTACACCGACAAGCCCGGCGCCACCCACTGGTGCGTGGCGCACGTCGACCCCAACCGGGGGCGCGACTTCGCCATCACCCTCGGGGTGCCCTACACGGAATCCCGCTGGTTCCGGGGTCGCGAGACGACGAACCACTCGAAGTCGCGCTGCCCGAACGGCGAGTGCTGCCAGCGCCCACCGACAGAGCTCTCGAACCGGTGGCAGGGCATGGTGTGGCCATCAGCACGGGCCCACTCGCACGTGCTCTCCGCGCTGCCATCGGGGACCTTCCCCGGGGTGGACGAGGCCGACGTGTACGCCTTCCTCGAATCGCACTGATCCGTCCCGGTTCCCGCCGGTGGCCGGCGGGGATCAGGTCCGGGGCCGCGCCGGGATCGGCATCGCCAGCGTGGTGAGATCGGCGTGATCGGCGGAGCGGACGGTGGCCGGCTGCTCGGCACCGCGGAGGTCGAGCAGCAGGTCGGCGCCGATCGCGGTGCTCACCGCGGGGTAGAGCGTGGTCGGCTGGAACCGGACGTCGAGCTCGGGTCCCATCACCCGCGCCGGAACCGGGAAGTCCTTCCCGGATTCGGTGGTCAGCGTGCCCTGCCACTGCGAACCGCCAGTGACAGTTGTTCGGAGGTGCTCTCCTCCAACGCACGGAGGAGAGCACCTTCTCCACCGCCACGCGGGTGGTGACGGCGGGCAACGCGTCGAGCATCGCCCGGTAGTCCGGGAAGGGATCGGCGAGCAGCCGACAGCGCTGCTCCACCGCCCCGTCCAGCACCACTGGAAAACCCTTGCGCGCCACAGTGATCGCGATCCGATGGCTCCGGTGCGAGCCCGGCATCGCGGACCGCAGGTCGTCCGCGTGCACCGTCGCCGACCAGCCGCCCACCGCCGACTCCCCGGGCAGCAGCGTTCGAGTCGCCACCGGTACCGGTCGGTAGCGGGCACCGGCACCGATCCCGGCCCGCACTCGAAGAGCACCCCGTTGAGCACGGGGACTTCGGACTCCCGGGTGGTCGCGGACAGCCCCTGCTCGACCGCGGCGGCGAACACCGGGCTGCGCAAGGTGATCGGCTCCGACGACGGCTCCTCCGCCAACGACGCGGTGGTGATCGCGGCCTGCCGCTGCGAGGCGGCAGCATCACCCAAGGCCTTCCGCACGTGCTCCGCCACCAGGTGCACCGCGTGCTCGGCATCGGTGTCGAGCACGTCCCCGACCGTCGCGAGCGGCATGCCGATCTCGCGCAACCGGCGCAACAGCACGGCTCGCTCCACCTGGCCCTGCTCGTCGAACCGGCAACCCCGTAGAACCGGCAACCCCGTCGAACCGGCAGCCCCGTAGAACCGGCAGCCGGACCCCACGTCGACCCTCGTTGGGGCGAGGAACCCGGAGTCGGCGTAGAAGCGCGACGGCGCTGGCCGTCAGGCCGGTGCGCTGGCGAAGGAACCGATGGACATCACTTCAAAACTGGACACGGCGCCATCATCGAGCTTCGACCGACTTGGGGGTCAACGATGCCGAACCGAACGATCCCGGGACCCGACCGCACGCCAGGACCCAGCCGCACGCCAGGACCCGATCGCACGCCGGACCGCGTCCCGCTACCGGACGCGCTTCTCCCGCGGCCGCGCCGAACTCGTCGCGAGATCGACGAACCGGGACGCGGCGGGCGACAGCGGACCCGGACGCCAGAGCAACCGGCTGCTGCGGACCACCTTCGGCCGCAGCGGGAGCACCGTGGCGCCCTCCTTTGCCGCGCCCACCGCCATCGACTCCGGCAGCAGGGTGACGCCCGCGCCGGCCAGCACGAGCGGGACGACCATCGCGAGGTGCGCGGTCTCCACCGACACCTTCGCGCGGAGCCCGCTGGCGGCGACCACGTCCTCGATGACCGCGCGCGTCGCAGTGCCCTCCGGAGTCGCGACGAAGTCCCGCGCCGCCAGCTCGGACAACCCGATCCGCTTCTGGCCCGGCTCCCCCGGCGGCAGCACCGCGTAGATCTGCCGACCCGGCAGCACGGCCTCGGCCATGCCCTCCGGGTCGGTGCTGGCATCGACCACGCCGAGCTCGCACTGCCCGGCCCGGACGCTGCCGGTCGCGGTCTTGCCCAGCTCCTGGTCGAACACCCGCACGTCGACCTGCGGGTAGTGCCGGAGGAACTCACCGATCAACCGAGCCAGCGGGTCGACCGCGAGCGTCGTCTGCGCGACGATGTCCAGCCGCCCCGATGCCAGCCCGAGCACCTGCCGCACGGAATCCTGCGCCGTGCTCAGGTCCCGCATCACCTGGCGGGCCGGTTCCAGCAACGCCTCCCCCGCCGCGGTGAGCCGGACACCGTGCGGCAGCCGGTGGAACAGCTTGCCGCCGAGCCGGTTCTCCAGCTGCCCGATCGCGGTCGACAACGACGGTTGCGCGACGCGCAGCGACTTCGCCGCACCGGTGAAGCTGCCGTGCTCGGCGATGGCCAGGAAGTACTCCACCTCACGACGCTCCACGACGACCTCCCCTCCTCCGCTCACCGTAACCACCGCGGAGCAGGCGACCAGCGGGAACGCCCGGCCCGACGGCAGCACCGCCGGGCCGGGCCGGGAACCCGCTCAGTCGTGGGCGGCGCGGAACCGCTCCCGCGCCTCGTCGTCCGCCGCGTCGCTGGCCAGGTCGTCACCGAGGTCGAACCGCACCGATCGCAGGCGCCCGGTGAACGCGTTGTCCACCGGTGCGTAGTCGTCCACCACCGGGGACGCCCGGTCCACCCCGACGTCGAAGGTCTCGTCGAAGGCGAAGTAGTACGGAATCGTCGCGTCCACCCGGCCCTCGGCGACCTCGGTGCCGTCCGCGGACAGCACCGCACGACCCCCCTTGCCGACACCGCCGCCGTCGTAGGAGAACTCGAGGCGCACCTCGTGCTCGCCCGGTTCCAGCCCTCGGCCGCTGATCTTGTAGATGTCGGTGCCGAAGTAGTTGTACGCGTAGCTCGGGCGACCCTCGTGGAAGTACAACGACCACCCGCCGAACCGGCCGCCCTGCGCCACGACCACGCCTTCGGCCCCGTCTTCGGGTACCTCCACGCGTGCTGTGATCACGTACGAGCGGTTCTTGATGTTCGGCGCGGTCTCCTCGGTGAGGCGCTTCGCGCCGGCGTGAAAGGTGATCGTGCGGCGGTCGCCGAACAGGTCCAGCCGACCGGCCTCCTTCGGGTTCTCCCGCTCGGTCATCCGGTCGTCCAGCGGGAACACCTGGTGCTTGGCCGCCTCCACCAGGAACAGCTGCTGCAGCTCGCGGAGCTTCCCCGGGTGTTCGGCGGCGATGTCGTGCGCCTGGCTCCAGTCCACGTTGGTGTCGTAGAGCTCCCAGCGGTCGTCGTCGAAGGACCGGCGGGTGCCGTCCTGCACCATCTCCCACGGGGTGCCGTGCCTGGTCACGGCCATCCAGCCGTCGTGGTAGATGCCGCGGTTGCCGACCATCTCGAAGTACTGCACGCGATGGCGGTCCGGTGCGTCGGCGTCGTTGAAGCTGTAGAGCATGCTGGTGCCCTCGATCGGTTGCTGCGGCACGCCCTGCACCGAAGTCGGGTGCGGGATGCCCGCCGCCTCCAGGATCGTCGGCACCACGTCGATCACGTGGTGCCACTGGTCCCGGATGCCGCCGCGTTCCTCGATCCCGCGCGGCCAGTGCACGATCATGCCGTCCCGGGTGCCGCCGAGGTGCGAGGCGACCTGCTTCGTCCACTGGTACGGGGTGTTCATCGCCAGCGCCCAGCCGACCGGGTAGTGCGCGTGGGTCGTGGCGTCGCCGAGCGCGTCGCGGTTCGCGTTGATGAACTCGGCGCTGTCGGGGATCCCGGTGGCGAACCGGTGCTCGTTCAACGTGCCGCCGAGCCCGCCCTCTGCCGAGGCGCCGTTGTCCCCGAGGATGTAGATGAAGATCGTGTTGTCGAGTTCGCCCGTCTCCTCCAGCGCGTCGACGAGCCGACCCACCTGGTCGTCGGTGTGCTCCGCGAACCCGGCGTAGAGCTCCATCAACGAGGCCGCCGCGCGCTGCTCCTCCGCGGACAGCTCGTCCCAGTGCGGCACGCCCTCGGCCCACGGGGCGAGTTCGGTGTCCGGCGGAACCACGCCGAGCGCCTTCTGCCGCTCCAGGGTGATCTCGCGCTGCCGGTCCCAGCCGTGGTCGAACTTGCCGCGGTACTTGTCCCTGTACTCCTGCGGCACGTGGTACGGCGCGTGCGTCGCGCCGAACGGCAGGTAGGTGAAGAACGGGGTGTCCGGCTTCAACGTGTGCCGGGTGCGCACCCAGTCGATGGCCTGGTCCACCAGGTCCTCGGACAGGTGGTAGCCGTCCTCGGGCCGACGGTCCGGTTCCACGGGGTTGGTGCCGTCGAACAGCACCGGGTACCAGTGGTTCATCTCGGCGCACAAGAAGCCGTAGAACTTCTCGAAGCCCTCGCCGGTGGGCCAGCGGTCGAACGGGCCAGCCGGGCTCACGTCCCGCGCCGGGGTCTGGTGCCACTTGCCGAACGCGGCCGTGTTGTAGCCGTTGCCGTTGAGCACCTGACCGAGCGTGGCTGCGCTGCGCGGCCGGATGCCGCAGTAGCCGGGGGCCGCGCTGGACATCTCGGTGGTGACGCCCATGCCCACCGAGTGGTGGTTGCGGCCGGTCAGCAGCGCCTGGCGCGTCGGCGAGCAGATCGCGGTGACGTGGAACCGGGAGTAGCGCAGGCCGCCGTCGGCGAGCCGCTGCGCGGTGGGCATCTCGCACGGTCCGCCGAACGAACTGGACGCACCGAAACCCATGTCGTCGATGAGCACCAGCACGACGTTCGGCGCGCCCGCGGGGGCGTTCAGCGGCTGAGCGGGGGTGAAGGCCGGGTTCTGGTCGCGCGCGTCGAGCGCGGTGACGGCGGTGGGCGGGGCGTCCGGGATCGGCAGGTGTTCACGCGATACGTCGGATGCTCCCATGTGCGACCTCCTGTGCGGTGCGGCGGACGAGCACGGGAGACAGCGAAACCGCAAGCGGCGCAACGGTTTCCGCGTCCCCGCGGTGCGGCTCGAATGCTAGTCGGCGAACCGCCGCGAGCAAGGGTTCCCACGGGCCGGACGCCGCTGGTCAGCGAGTCCCGGACCACATCCGCACAAGATCACCGCAGGTGGCGGAGGTCCGCGGCGGAGGGCAGACCGATTCGCGATGCACGCCATAGCCGGCGGCTATGGGCGCGGCGAACCGACCCCGCCGTCCGCACCACCGCGGAGCGGAGCTCCACCGCGGACGCGTCACTTCTTGGACTTGGACTTGTCGTCCTTCCCGGCCGACTCGTCGGTGGACAGCGCCGCGACGAAGGCCTCCTGCGGGACCTCGACCCGCCCGATGGTCTTCATCCGCTTCTTGCCCTCCTTCTGCTTCTCCAGCAGCTTGCGCTTCCGGCTGATGTCACCGCCGTAGCACTTGGCGAGCACGTCCTTGCGGATGGCGCGGATCGTCTCGCGGGCGATCACCCGCGAACCGATCGCGGCCTGGATCGGCACCTCGAACTGCTGACGCGGGATGAGCTCGCGCAGCTTCGAGGTCATCTTGGTGCCGTAGGAGTAGGCGGAATCCTTGTGCACGATGGCGCTGAACGCGTCCACCGGTTCGCCCTGCAGCAGGATGTCCACCTTGACCAGCTGCGAGCTCTGCGTGCCCGCCTCCTCGTAGTCCATCGACGCGTAGCCGCGCGTGCGGGACTTGAGGTGGTCGAAGAAGTCGAAGACGATCTCGGCGAGCGGCAGCGTGTAGCGCAGCTCGACCCGGCTCTCCGAGAGATAGTCCATGCCTTCGAGGCGGCCGCGCCTGCTCTGGCACAGCTCCATGATGGTGCCGACGAACTCGGACGGGGCGATCACGGTGCACTTCGCGATCGGCTCGTGGATCTCGCCGATCTTGGCTTCCGGCCAGTCGGACGGGTTCGTGACCTCGATGTCCTCGCCCTCTTCGAGCTTCACCTGGTAGACGACGTTGGGCGCCGTCGAGATCAGGTTCAGGCCGAACTCGCGCTCCAGCCGGTCCCGGGTGATCTCCAGGTGCAGCAGGCCGAGGAAACCGCAGCGGAAGCCGAAGCCCAGCGCGCCCGAGGTCTCCGGCTCGTAGGTCAGCGCGGCGTCGTTGAGCTGCAGCTTGTCCAGCGCCTCGCGCAGGATCGGGTAGTCCGAGCCGTCCACCGGGTACAGCCCGGAGTAGACCATCGGCTTCGGTTCGCGGTAGCCACCGAGCGCCTCGGTCGCGCCCTTGCGCTCCGCGGTCACCGTGTCGCCGACCTTGGACTGGCGGACGTCCTTCACCCCGGTGATCAGGTAGCCGACCTCGCCGACGCCGAGCCCGGCGGAGGGCTTCGGGTCCGGCGAGATGATGCCGACTTCGAGCAGCTCGTGCGTCGCGTCGGTCGACATCATCCGGATCCGCTGCCGCGGCGTGATCTTGCCGTCGACGACGCGGATGTAGGTCACCACGCCGCGGTAGGTGTCGTACACCGAGTCGAAGATCATCGCGCGAGGCGGTGAGTCGTGCACGCCCTGCGGGGCGGGGATCTGGCGGACCACCTCGTCGAGGACCTCGCCGACGCCCTCACCGGTCTTCGCCGACACCCGCAGCACGTCGGTGGGCTCGCAGCCGATGATGTGCGCCAGCTCGGCCGCGTACTTGTCCGGCTCCGCCGCGGGCAGGTCGATCTTGTTCAGCACCGGGATGATCTGGAGGTCGTGCTCCATCGCCAGGTACAGGTTCGCCAAGGTCTGCGCCTCGATGCCCTGCGCGGCGTCGACCAGCAGGATCGCGCCTTCGCAGGCGGCCAGCGAGCGGCTGACCTCGTAGGTGAAGTCGACGTGCCCCGGGGTGTCGATCATGTGCAGCACGTGGTCGACGCCGTCCACGGCCCAGGGCAGCCGCACGTTCTGCGCCTTGATCGTGATGCCGCGTTCCCGCTCGATGTCCATCCGGTCGAGGTACTGCGCCCGGTACGCCCGCTCGCCCAACACCCCGGTGAGCTGCAACATCCGGTCGGCCAGCGTCGACTTGCCGTGGTCGATGTGCGCGATGATGCAGAAGTTCCGGATGCGCTCCGGGTCCGTGAAGGTGGTGTCGGCGAAGCTGCTCACTCGGTGTTCCTTGGGATCTCGGGGTCCTCGCGGGGCGCGCGTGCAACCCACATCGTCCCACGCGGCGACCGGCCGCCGGTGCCCAACTCCGGGGGTGGCTCAGCGCGGCCGCTGGTCGGCGCGGATCGGATGGTCCGCCGGCACCTCGACGAGCACGATCCGCGTGCCGTCCGGGTCGACGATCCACGCCTCGTCCAGACCCCACGGCTGCCGGGCCGGTTCGGCCTCCACGGTGACTCCCAGCTCGGCGAGCCGGTCGAACTCGGCGCGCAGGTCCCGCACCTGCATCCACAGCACCTGGTCGGGGCTGGGGCCGTGCTCGCCGCGACCGGAGATCTCCAGGAACCCCTGCCCGAGGAAGAACACCGTGCCACCCGGGAACTCGCGGGAGATCGCCAGCCCGAGCACGTCCCGGTAGAAGCGCAGCGAGCCCTCCGGGTCGCGCGGGTGCAAGATCGTGCGGCTGTTGACGACGTCCATGGCTCCCGTTGTACCGCGCCACCCCGCCCAGGGCCGAAAAAACGGCGGGCCCCCCACCTCGAAGGTGGAGGGCCCGCCGAAGCGGATCACCGCACTCAGACCGCGCGAACGCCGCTGGCCTGCGGGCCCTTCTGGCCCTGGGTGATCTCGAAGGTCACGGTCTGGTTCTCCTCGAGGGTGCGGAAGCCGTTGCCCTCGATGGCCGAGTAGTGGACGAAGACGTCCGGGCCGCCACCGTCGGGGGAGATGAAGCCGAAGCCCTTCTCGGAGTTGAACCACTTCACAGTGCCCTGTGCCATCTCTGTCTCCTCACAGCTGATGAGTAACCGGTGCTCGCACCGCGCGAGCACCGGGGCCTAGTCCAGACGGCGAACTCTCCAGCTTGCGCTCAGGACAGAGTCGCGCCCGCAACTTTCGCGAGCGTGTCGAACACGAACACAAAAATCGGCCGACTCATACAACCACACCCCGGGCGGGATCATTCCCGCGACCCGCCGGTGTTCTCGATCTCACATCACGCCTGACGTGGAGTCTTGACTGATCGCCCCGGAACGGGCTCACAGCCCGGATGCGAGCTTCCAGCCGAGGCTGGCCACCAGCGCCACGACGACGGTGAGGAAGACCTTCCGCACGAACACCGACCCGCGGCTGGATGCCAGCGCGGCACCCAGCACGCTGCCGCTCGCGTTGCTCACCGCCATCACCAGCGCCAACCCCCACAGGATCTTGCCCGCGGCGATGAAGAACAGCAGCGCCCCGAGGTTGGTGGCCACGTTGACGATCTTCGCGGTGGCCGAGGCCCCCACGAACGCGAAGCCGACCAGGCCCACGAGCAGGAAGACCAGGAACGAGCCGGTGCCCGGGCCCGCGATGCCGTCGTAGAAACCGATCACCAGGCCGCCCGCGACCATCACCCAGGTCTGCTGGACGGGCCCGAAGCGCGGCGCCGCGACCGATCCCAGGTCTGGTTTGCGCCACGTGTAGATGCCGACCCCGACCAGGGCCACCAGCACCACCACGGTCAGCACCGTCTGCGGCAGCGACGCGGCGAACACGGCGCCACCCAGGGCCCCGAGGAAGGCGACGGCCGCCATCGGCAACGCGCTGCGCCACGGCACCGGGGTCCGCTTCGCGTAGGTCCACGCGGCCGCCGTGGTGCCCGCGACCGCGGCGAGCTTGTTCGTCCCGAGCGAGTAGATGATGTTGCCGCCTGGCACCAGCAGCAGCATCGCGGGCAGCTGGATCAGGCCGCCGCCTCCGACGATGGCGTCCACCGCGCCGGCCAGGAACGCCGCGCAGCACAGGAAGACGAGGCCGGCCAGCGTCAGGTCGGCGAAGCCGGGCCAGCCCAATGCGGTGAACACGGGGCGCGAGCCTATGCCGCCCACCACCGATCGAGTCCCGGCTTGTGAGCGTCCTCGCACCCGGTGCCGACGCGGGTCGTCGCGAGCGCCGTTGCTAGGATCGTCGACCGTGCCGTGCGGCATTCCGCCAGGGAGGAAAGCTGCGCACGCCGTGGGCCCTCGGCCCCGGTGCGGCAGCGCCGATTCAGCGCGGCACGACTGAATCCGAACGAGGAAAGAGGCGCCCCAGTGGCCAACATCAAGTCTCAGATGAAGCGGATCAAGACCAACGAGCGCAACCGCCTGCGCAACAAGTCGGTGAAGTCCTCGGTCAAGACCGCCATCCGCAAGTTCCGCGAGGCCGTTGCCGCCGGCGACAAGGACAAGGCCCTGGAGCTGCAGCGCGCCGCCTCGCGCACCCTGGACAAGGCCGCCGGCAAGGGTGTCATCCACGCCAACCAGGCCGCGAACAAGAAGTCGGCGCTGGCGCAGGCCGTCAACAAGCTCTGAGCCCGAGCGCGGCCGGACCTTCGTCCGGCACGCGCACCGGCCCGAGACGGGGTCCGTTCCCACGGGAACGGGCCCCGTTTCGCGTTCGGGGCCGAAGCGCCTGGCGGGTTCGCGCTGAGATCGGGCTCTCGGGCGGCTCCGGGCGCTCGGCACCGGGCACCGGGCAGCGGGCACCGGGCACCGGGCACCGGGCACCGGCGGCGATCGTCGCCCTGGTGGCGTGTGCCGGGTCAGTTCCGGGAGGAGTGCAGCTCGACCAGCCGCAGCACCGTGCGCTCCAGCGCGTGGTCCGCGTCGGCGGCCATCCCCTTGACGTCCGCGTTGAGCACGGCGACCGCGCGCAGCGCCTCGGCCACGGTGGCGCTGCTCCAGCCCCTGGCCTGCGCCTGCGCCTTCTTCACCTTCCACGCGGGCATGCCCAGGTCTCCGGCGAGGCGGAACGGGTCCCCCCGGCCGTAGGCGGCGACCCGGCCGATGGTGCGCACCGAGTCGGCCAGCGCGTCCGCGATCAGCACGTGCGCCACGCCGAGCTGCAACGCCCAGCGCAGCGCCTCCAGCGCGCCGGCCAGATCACCGGTGACGGCCTTCTCGGCCACCACGAAACCGGTCACCTCGGCACGGCCGCGGTGGTAGCGGCGCACCTCCGACTCGTCGATCTTGCCGCCGGTATCGGCCACCAGCTGCGAGGCCGCGGAGGACAACTCGCGCAGGTCGAAGCCGACCGTCTCGATCAGCGCGCCGACACCCGCGGCGTCGATGCGGCCACCCGCGCGCCGCACCTCGTCCTTGACGAACGCCTCCCGCTGCGGCCCCTTCGTGATCTTGTTGCACTCGGTGACGCGGGCGTTGAGCTTGCGCAACGCGCTCGGCAGCTCCTTGGCGTTCTTCCCGCGACCGCCGCCGCTGTGCACGATCACCAGCACCACGCCGTCCGCGGGTTGCCGCGCGTGCGACAGGATCGCCTCGGCGATCTCCTTGCCCGCGTCCTGGGCCGCTTCGAGCGCCACCACGCGCCCTTCGGCGAACAGCGAGGGGCTCAGCAGCTCGTCGAGCTCCGGCGGGGTGAGTTCACTCACCTTGATCCTGCGCAGCTCCGTTTCCGGGTCGGCGGCGCGGGCAGCGCCGACCGCCTCCCACAGAGCGCGCTCCACCAGCAGTTCCTCGTCTCCGAGGATCAGGTGCAGCGGATCGCAGACCACCGACGGCGAACTCATGGGGGCATCGTCCCACGACCCTGCGACACCACCGCCGTTCCCGTGCGCCGACCCCGTGCTGGCCAGGACGTGGCGGGCTCCCGTAACGTTGCAGCCACAACCGAATAGCTCATCCAGAGGGGCAGAGGGAACGGCCCGATGAAGCCCCGGCAACCATCTCGACCTTTCGCGGCATTCGCGAGGTAGTCGAAGAAATTGGTGCCAACTCCGACCCGCCCGCGGGACAGATGAGGAAAGGACCTCGCGATGACCGCTGCCGCCCATGCCCCGAACTCCACCGGCAAGACCTACGACCTCGGTCCGGCCGTCGAGCTGGTGTCGAAGGAAGAGGGCCACCGCCAGCCCCTGGCTCCCGAGTTCGTGTCCCTGGAGGACTTCTCGCCGCTGGAGGTCGCCTACGACTTCGGGCGCGTCCGCCGCGAGGACATCGAGGCCGGCCCCCGCTCCATCTGGCGCTACAAGAAGCTGCTGCCGGTGCCGACGAACGTCGAGGAGCACCCGAACACCGAGCCCGGCTGTACCAGGCTGGTGCGCGCGGACAACCTCGCGAAGGCGCTCGGCGTCAAGCGGATCTGGATCAAGGACGACACCGGCAACCCGACGCACTCCTTCAAAGACCGCGTGGTCGCCGTCGCGCTGGCCGCCGCCCGCGAGTTCGGGTTCAAGGTGCTGGCCTGCCCGTCCACCGGCAACCTCGCCAACGCCGTCGCCGCTGCCGCCGCCCGTGCCGGCTGGGACTCGGTGGTCCTCGTCCCGTCCAACCTGGAGCGGGCCAAGATCCTGATGAGCGCGGTCTACGACGGCTCGCTGCTCGCGGTGGACGGCAACTACGACGACGTGAACCGGCTGGCGACCGAGCTCGCCGCCGAGCACGAGGACTGGGCGTTCGTCAACGTCAACGTGCGGCCGTACTACTCGGAGGGTTCCAAGACCCTCGGGTTCGAGGTCGCCGAACAGCTCGGCTGGCGGCTGCCGGAGCAGATCGTGGTGCCCATCGCCTCCGGCTCGCAGCTGACCAAGGTGGACAAGGGCTTCCGCGAGCTCGGGCAGACCGGCCTGGTCGAGCAGAGCCCGTACCGGATCTTCGGCGCGCAGGCCCACGGCTGCTCGCCGGTCGCCAGCGCGTTCAAGCAGAACCACGACGTGGTGCAGCCGGTGCGGCCGGACACCATCGCGCGTTCGCTGGCCATCGGCGCCCCCGCGGACGGCCCGTACGTGCTGGACGTGGTCCGGCGCACCGGCGGGGCCATCGAGGACGTCACCGATGAAGAGGTCGTCGCGGGCATCCGGCTGCTGGCCCGCACCGAGGGGATCTTCGCCGAGACCGCCGGTGGCGTCACCGTGGCGACCGCGAAGAAGCTCATCGAGGCCGGTCAGATCGACCCGGACCAGGAGACGGTGCTGCTCATCACCGGCGACGGCCTCAAGACGCTGGACGCCGTACAGGACCAGGTCGGTCCGAAGGCGACGGTCGCCCCGAACACCGATGCCGTGAACGAGGCCCTCGGCCTGTGATCGGTGGCCGTGGGCCGCGGTGCGCCGCGGCCCACGGCTCGACTTCCCCGTCACCTCTCGTCCGGCCGCAGCGGATCGCCCCGCTCCACGGCGGCGCGCCCTTGGCCTTCCGGCACGACCGCGATGTCGCCGGCCTGATCGGTGCGGTGGATCCGGGCGCCCATCCGTTGCAGCTCGCCGAGGATCAGCGGGCTGGGATGACCGTAGTCGTTCCCGGCTCCGACGCTGATCACCGCCAGTTGCGGGCGCACTCGCGCGAGCAATCTCGGCGTCGTGAACCGCGACCCGTGGTGGGGCACCTTGAGCACCTCCGCCCGCAGGTCCGCACCTGAGGCCAGCAGCGCTGCCTGACCTGGCAGCGCGACGTCCCCGGTCAGCAGCACCCGCCCCGCCGGAGTGGTCGCCTTGACCACCAGCGAGGCGTCGTTGGCGTCCTCCGCCGAGTCGCTGCGCGCGAGCGCTCCTCGGGGACCGAGCACGTCGAGCACCAATCCCGGCCACCGCAACCGCTGGCCCGCCCGCAGCGGGACGACGGGTGTGCGGTGGGCGCGCGCGGTCGCCCGCACCTCGCGAGCCGCCCAGGCCGGTTCGCCCAGCGGTCCGACGGCGACCGCGCCGACCTGCCGCCCGGACAGCACCGCCGAGATGCCACCGACGTGGTCGGCGTGCAGGTGGGTCAGCAGTACCAGCGGGACGCTGCGGATCCGCAACCGGCGCAGGCATTCGGCCATCGGTGCCGGGTCCGGGCCGGTGTCGACCACGACCGCTTCCCGGTCCCGGCCGGTGGCCAGCACCAGCCCGTCTCCCTGTCCCACGTCGCAGGCGACCAGCGACCACCCCGGCACCGGCCACGGGAACACCTGGTGGCGGACCGGGATCACCACCACCACGACGACCAGCACCAGGCTGGTCAGGACCAGCCGAGCGATGCGCCCGCGCAGCACGATCAGCAGCACCAGCGCGAGCACCGCCAGCGAGGTCCCGCCCACCACTCCGGACGGCCAGTCGACGGCGGCTCCCGGCACGGCCGCCGAATGCCGGGCGACCGCGAGCACCCATTCCAGTTCGGGCCCGGCCAGCCACACCAGCGCACCGGCCAGCGGCGCGCACCACGGGACCACCACCGTCGCCGCGACGCCGAGCACCGTCGCGGGTGCCACGAGCGGCCCCGCCAGCAGGTTCGCCAGCACCGCGACCAGGCTGACCTGCCCGGAGATCGCCGCCACCAGCGGTGCCGTGACCAGGTGCGCCGCCGCCGGTACCGCGAGCGCCTCGGCGAGCCCGACCGGTACTCCCCTGGCGTGCAGCGCCGCCGACCAGCCGGGTGCCAGCAGCACCAGCCCGGCCGTCGCGGCCACCGACAGCGCGAACCCCGCCGTGGTCGCCAGACCCGGTGCGAGCAGCAGCAGGCCGATGACGCTGCCCGCCAGCGTCGGCAGCGCCGAGCGTTCCCGGCCCAGCGCCAGGGCGAACAGCGTGATGGCGCCCATCACCGCGGCTCGCAGCACGCTCGGTTCCGGTCCCGCGAGCACCACGAACCCCGCCATCGCCGCCCCCGCGCCCAACGCGCACGGCACCGGCCCCGCGCCGACCAGGCGCAGCACCAGCAGCACCGCCCCGCACACGATGGCCAGGTTCGCCCCGGACACCGCCATCAGGTGCGTCAGCCCGGAGGTCTCGAACTGCTCCACCACCTCCGGTGGCAGCAGTCCGGTGTCGCCGACGACCAGGCCCGGCAGCAGGCCCGCCGCTTCCGGCCCCAGCACGGTCCGGGAGGTCGAGCGCAGCCCTTCCCGCAGGTCCTCCGCGATGCGCTGCCAGCCGGGTGGTGGGCCCACCTGCTCCGGTGCCCGCCCGATCTGGACGGCGGCGGTGAGCAGTTCCCCTCCGCGCGGCGGCACGGCCCGGCCGGTGGCCGTCACCTCCTGGCCCGCGATCAGCGAGCGCCACGGTTCCGTCGGAACCAGCAGCAGCGCTCGGCCGCCGACCGCGGTCCGCCTGCCGTCGACGTGGACCGAGCGCAGCCGCACCTGCACCACCGAGCGGTCCTGGGCGCGCCGGGCGCCGTAGGACGCTCCCCGCAGCGGCTTCGGCCGCGAGGTGAGCGATGCCCGAACCTCGACCCGGTCGCCCTGCTGCGCGGCGAGGTGCAGCGGGTGCACGGCGGTCGAGTGGGCGCGGACGCCCACGCCGGTCGCGGTGATCCCGGCCAGGACCAGAACCGCCAGCAACCCGTTGCGCCAGCGCCGGATCCGCCGAGCCCGCACCAGCGGCAGCAGCACGACCGCGGCGATCGCCAGCGCTGCCGCCACTCCCCACCCGCCGAGCAGCCCGGCCAGCGTCACGGCCCAGGTCACCACGGCCGCGGGCACCAGCCGCAGGTCGAGCACACCGGTCCGCGGGTACGACGTGACCTTCACACCTGGACCAGGTCGCGCAGCTTGGCCAGCTTGGCCGCGCCGATGCCGTCGACGTCCTGGAGTTCGTCGACGGAGCCGAAGCGGCCGTGCTCGGTGCGCCACTGCACGATCCGCTTCGCGGTGACCTCGCCGACTCCTGGTAGTGCATCGAGCTGCTCCTCCGTGGCGGTGTTCAGGTCGGTCTTGGCCGCCGCCCCGGAGCCGGGTGGGCTCGCGGCCTGGCCGGTGTCCGCGCCGGGCGGTACCGGGACGGCGACGTAGAGCTGTTCCCCGTCGGTGAGCCGGCGGGCGAGGTTGAGCGCGGTGATGTCGACCTCCGGCCCGGTGGTGCCACCGGCGGCGCGCACCGCGTCGGCGACCCGGGATCCGGGTGGCACCGCGACCAGACCGGGGCGGGTCACCTCGCCGACGACGCTGATCACCAGCTCGGGCGGGGGCGGCTCGGGCGCGGCGGGGGCCGCGGCCAGCGGGAGCGGCGGGGTCGGCGCGGGCTCGGCGACGGGTCGATCCAGCCAGGTCGTGACCGCGACGGCGAGCAGCGCCAGCACGGCCGCGAGCAGCAACCCGATCCGCCCCGCGCGTCCGGGGTCGATTCTGGCGCGCAGCACGGAATCGGGCAGCCACCTCTGCAAGTGCCTGCCGATTCCGGCGAACTGCCCGCGGGACGGTTCACGGGCGGAATGCCTACCGGTGGAATCGGGTCCGGCGCGCGATTCCGGTTCGCCCGCCACATCGGGTGGATCGGTGATTTCGTCGTCGGACGGGCGGAACCGGAGCGCTCGCCCGGTGCCCGCGCCGTCGCGCTCCGCCTGCTGCTTCAACGCCAGCAGGCGGCTGCGCGGGGTGTCGTCGGGGGCGGCGGAATCGTCGAGGATGCCGCGGAAGAGAGTGGGGACGGCCATGAATTCGACGGTAAGAACGGACGCCGACTTCGACCAGCCCCGAGTTCGACATCTGTGGATGGATCGCCGACCTGTGGACAACTCAGCACAATTCATCACGAACGGGCGACGGAGAATTCCCCCGAAAGGAATCGAATCCGAATTCGCCTACTGGAAATTCATCCCGCGAGCCGCCAGCCACCGGGCAGCACCACGGCCCCGAGCGCACCGGGACCGATGTGCGCCCCCACCACCGGCCCCACCTCGGAGACCACGCAGTCCAGCGCCACCGACGCCTGGCGCCGCAACTGCTCGGCCAACCGCTCCGCCCACTCCGGGGCGTCCAAGTGGTGGATCGCCACCGACAGCGAACCCGACTCCGCCCCCCGGGCCACCAGGTCGAGCAGCCGGGCGTGCGCGCGAGCCGTCGTCCGCACCTTCTCCAGCAGCTCCACGCGGCCCTCGTGGACGTGCAGCAGCGGTTTGATGGCCAGTGCCGTGCCCAGCACCGCCGCCGCGGCACCGATCCGGCCACCGCGGCGCAGGTGCTCCAAGGTCTGCACGGAGAACAACGTGCGGGTCCGCTGCGCGATCAAGGCCGCCCGGCTCTCCACCGCCGACAGCCCGGCTCCGGCCCGGGCGCTGTCCGCCGCGCCCAGCGCCGCGAAACCCAGCCCCATCGCGGCGGACCGCGAGTCGACCACCCGGATCCGCTCCGGATCGACCTCGCGCGCCGCCAGCCGCGCCGCGTCCCAGGTCCCCGACAACCGGCGGGACAGGTGCACCGACACGACACCGTCCGCGCCGCCCTCCAGCGCTTCCCGGTAGGCGGTGGCGAACTCGCCGACGCTCGCACCGGACGTGGTCACGCGCTCCTTGCGGTCCCACGCGGCCGTCAACCGGCCCGAGTCGAACTCGTGCTCCGGAACGGAATCCGCGCCCTGCACGCTCACGTGCAGCGGCACCACCCGGAGCGCGTGCCGCTGCGCGAAACCCGCGGGCAGGTACGCGGTCGAATCGGTGACGACGGCTACGGACACGCGCGCAACCCTAACCAGGAGCGGTGCTCAGGCGGGGACACCACCGTTGTACGTGGTCAGCCGCCACCGGTCGGTCCCGGTGCGGCGCGTCAGCACCACCCAGTGGCAGTTGGAGATCCCGCCGAGGCTCGGCCACAACTCCACCGGCAGCTCCAGCATCCGGGCGGTGAGCCCGGTGATGAGGCCGCCGTGCGCGCAGACCAGCGCGGTCTCCTGGTAGGTGGTGTCCAGCTCCGACACGACCTCGAAGGCCCGCTCCGCCACCTCGACGCGGGACTCACCGCCCGGCGGGGACCAGGTGGCGTCCGAGCGCCACACGGCCATCGAGCCCGGCCAGCCGTGCTCCACCTCGGCGCCGCTGAGCCCCTGCCACTCGCCCAGGTGCGTCTCCCGCAACCGCTTGTCCTGGCGCACCGGCATCCCGGAGAGCTCGGTGAACGCGGCCGCGGTGGCGCTCGCGCGACGCAGGTCCGACCCGACCGCGACCTCCGGTTCGAAGGCCGCGACGACCGGGGCGGCCCGCTGCGCCTGCGCGATGCCCGCGTCGGTCAGGGAGGTGTCCAGGTGCCCCTGGATGCGGCCGGCGGCGTTGTAGTCCGTCTCGCCGTGCCGCCAGAGCACCAGGCGAGCCAAGCTCACTCGTCGCCGTCCCGCTGCTCGGCGCTGTCCACGAAGTCGATCCGCGGGCAGTCCTTCCACAGCCGTTCCAGCTCGTAGACGGCGCGTTCCTCGGTGTGCTGCACGTGCACGACGACGTCGACGAAGTCGAGCAGCACCCAGCGCCCCTCGCGGGCGCCTTCGCGCCGCACCGGCTTGGTGCCCGCGGCGCGCATCTTCTCCTCGACGTTCTCCACGATCGAATCGACCTGGCGCTCGTTCGCCGCCGAGGCGATCACGAAGCAGTCGGTGATGACCAGCTGCTCGGAGACGTCGAGCAGCACGAGATCGTTCGCCTTCTTGTCGGCCGCGGCCTGCGCCGCGACCAGGGCCAGCCTGCGGGCTTCCTCAGTGGCTGCCACGTCTCTCCTCTCAGGCGGGCACGGTTCCGCCCACGCGACCCAGGATAGCCAGCGCGTGCACGCCTCCCGCGACCCGCCGGGGTCGGACGGCGGAACGGGAAAACCGGTTGCCACCGATCGGATGCTGGAACGGTGCGAGGAGGCGAGATGCGGATACGTCCGGCACGGCAGGACGACGAGCGGGCGCTGGCGCGGATCGTGCGCGCCGCGTGGACCCCGGAATCGTCCGTGTTCCCCCGACCCGCCGCCGACGCCCCGTTCTTCCGCGCGCCGGTCGTCCCGGAGAACGTGCTCGTGGCGCTCGCCGCGGACGAACCGATCGGCTTGATCAAGCTCGTGCCGATGGCGACCGCCCAGCCCGGGCTCGGCGCGGCCGCCGCGCACGTGCAGCAGATCTACGGCCTGTCCGTGGTTCCGGAGCACCAGGGCCGCCGGGCCGGGACCGAGCTCCTCGGGGCCGCTCGCGCGGAGGCGGTCGCCCGGGGCGCGCGCCGCATCACCCTGCGGGTGCTCGGCGGCAATCCGCGGGCGCAGCGGTTGTACGAGCGGCTCGGCTACCGGGTCGAGGGCGTCGAGCGCGAGCAGTTCCTCCTGGGCGGGACCTACGTCGACGACGTCCTGCTCGCCTTGGACCTGACCTGACGGCCACCCCGCGCAGTCGGGGCGGCGCGCCGAGTCCGGTGCTCGAGCGCGTACCGCTGCCGACAGCCCACCGGCCGAGCGCCCGGCACGGTCTCGACGGCGGCGAAGTGGTTCCACTACGGCCGCACGAGGGCTCCGGACCGCTACGTTGGCTTGCGTGACTCCGGAGCGGACGCCGCCACTCGAACCGGCGATATCGGCGGACGTCCACGGTCTCCACCGGCTTCGGCGAGAGCTCGAGGACTGGCTCCAGGCGAAGGACGTCGACCAGTGGAAACCCGGCGAAGTGAGCCCGCACGACATCGCGGCCCAGACCGCGCGACACGAGTGGTACGTCCTGCGAGACGCCGATCTCGGTCTCGTCGCCGCCTTGCGGATCCTCCGTGCCGACCCGGCCTTCTGGGGCGACGACCCCACGCCGGCCGTCTACGTCCACGGCCTCATGGTGAGTCGGCGGAGAGCGGGACAGGGCTCGGTTCTTCGTTGTTGCGCTGGGCCGGTGATCGAGGTCGGGCGAGTCGGGCTCGGTTCCTGCGGCTGGACTGCGACGAGTCGAACGAGGTCCTCCGCGCCTTCTACCGCGGCCTCGGTTTCCGCGAGGTGGGACGCCGCGATCTCACCGACGGGCTGTTCAGCGTCACCCTGTTCGAGAAGGGGCTCTGACCGCGCCGGGGACGGCTCCCGGTCTGAGTCGTACCGAGGTCGTACCGGACGCTCACGGCCCCCACTCCGGCGCGGGTCCGGCGTCGTCGGGCCGGTAGAGGCCGCGCTTGGTGATGTACTGGACGATCCCGTCGGGGACGAGGTACCAGACCGGCAGCCCGGCGTGGACGCGTTGGCGGCAGCCCGTGGAGGAGATCGCCATCGCCGGGATCTCCACCAGCGACACCGACCCCTGCGGCAGGTGCGCGTCGTCGAGCGAGTAGCCGGGACGGGTGACGCCGATGAAGTGGGCGAGCTCGAACAGCTCCTCCACCCGGTGCCAGGACAGGATCTGCTCCAGCGCGTCGGCGCCGGTGATGAAGTACAGCTCGGCGTCCGGGTACAGCGCGCGCAGGTCGCTGAGGGTGTCGGCGGTGTAGGTGGGGCCGCTGCGGTCCACGTCCACCCGGCTCACCGAGAACCGCGGGTTGGAGGCGGTGGCGACCACCGTCATCAGGTAGCGGTCCTCGGCAGGGCTGACCGCCTCGTGACCCTTCTGCCACGGCTGACCGGTCGGCACGAAGATCACTTGTTCGAGGCCGAACTGGGCCTGCACTTCACTGGCCGCTACGAGGTGGCCGTGGTGGATCGGGTCGAAGGTGCCACCCATGACCCCGATACGGCGCCGACGAGACATGACTGCAGACCCTAAACGAGCGACGCCCCGACCAGCCCCGACGAACGTCGTGACGGTGACCGATCCCACCCCGGGGACCGGTCACCGGCGGACTCAGCCCGCGGGCCGCACGTGCCCGTCGCCGTACACGAGCCACTTGGTGGAGGTCAGCTCCGGCAGCCCCATCGGGCCGCGCGCGTGCAGCTTCTGGGTGGAGATGCCGATCTCGGCGCCCATCCCGAACTCGGCGCCGTCGGTGAACGCGGTCGAGGCATTGACCATGACGGCCGCCGAGTCGACGCGGGCGGTGAAGGACCGGGCGGCGCGCACGTCGTCGGTCACGATCGCCTCGGTGTGCCCGGAGCCGTGCGCGCGGATGTGCTCGGTGGCGGCCTGCAACGAGTCGACGACGGCGGCGGCGATGTCCAGCGAGCCGTACTCGGTGTCCCAGTCGGAGTCCTCGGCGGCGACGACGCCGGAGCCGCCGAGCCGGGCGACCTCCTCGTCGCCGTGCACGGTGACGCCCGCGGCGCGCAGTTCGGCGACGGCGCGGGGCACGAACTCGTCGGCGATGTCCCGGTGCACCAGCAGCGTCTCGGCCGCGTTGCACACGCTGGGACGGCGGGCCTTGGAGTTCAGCAGGATGCGCAGCGCGGTGTCGATGTCGGCGCGCGCGTCGACGTAGACGTGGCAGTTGCCGACGCCGGTCTCGATGGTGGGCACGGTGGACTGCTCGACGACCGTGGAGATCAGCCCGGCGCCGCCGCGCGGGATCACCACGTCGACCAGCCCGCGCGCGGTGATCAGGTGCCGCACCGAGGCGCGGTCGTGGCTGGGCAGCAGCTGGATCGCGTCCGCGGGCAACCCCTGCTCGACGAGGACGTCGCGCAGCACCCCGACGAGCGCGGTGTTCGAGCGCTCGGCGGAGGCCGACCCGCGCAGCAGGACCGCGTTCCCGGACTTCGCGGTGAGCCCGGCCGCGTCCACGGTCACGTTGGGCCTGCCCTCGTAGACGATGCCGACGACGCCCAGCGGAACCCGGACCTGCTGCAGCTGCAGCCCGTTGGCGAGCACGCTGCCGCGCACCACCTCACCGGTCGGGTCGGGCAGCCCGGCGACGGTGCGCAGGCCGTCGGCGATGCTCGCGACGCGGTCGTCGGTCAGGCGCAGCCGGTCGATCAGCCCGGCGGCGGTGCCGTTCTCCTCGGCCCGCGCGACGTCGAGCTCGTTCGCCGCCAAGATCTCCGGGGCCCGTTCGACCAGCGCGTCGGCCATGGCGCGCAGTGCGGAGTCCTTGGCGCCGCGCGGCAGCAGGGCCAGTTCCGCGGCGGCGTCGCGGGCGGCGCGGGCCGCCGCGCGCACCTGCTCGCGGAGCTCGTCGCCGGAGTCCTGCGCGTGCTGGTCGGTGGAGGCATCGATGCTCGTCGTCACGCACCCCAGCCTAGTGGGGCGGCGCAACGGAGTTCCGCTGGTGAGGAACCGGCGGGCGGTGCCGGGCGCGTCGGGGTCGTCCGGTAGGAATCGTGGCGTGGACGAACAAGCCCTGCGGGAACTCGCCGACGAACGGCTCCGCGCGCTGGCCGGTCCGGACGCCGTGCTGCGCGACGACCAGTGGCGCGCCATCGAAGCGCTCGTGCTGCACCGCCGCCGCGCGCTCGTGGTGCAGCGCACCGGCTGGGGCAAGTCGGCGGTGTACTTCCTGGCCACGGCGCTGCTGCGCGAACTCGGCGAAGGCCCCACGGTGATCGTCTCGCCGCTGCTGGCGCTGATGCGCAACCAGGTCGAAGCCGCCGAGGCCGCCGGGGTTCGCGCCGCCAGCATCAACTCGGCGAACCCGCAGGCGTGGCAGGCCATCGAGGAGCAGATCGCCGTCGGCGACGTGGACGTGCTGCTGGTGAGCCCCGAACGGCTGAACAACCCGGATTTCCGGGACACCGTGCTGCCCGAGCTGACGCACAGCGCGGGCCTGCTCGTGGTGGACGAGGCGCACTGCATCTCCGACTGGGGCCACGACTTCCGCCCGGACTACCGCAGGTTGCGAACGCTGCTGGGCGAGCTCCCCGAGGGCGTGCCGGTGCTGGCCACCACCGCCACCGCCAACGACCGCGTCGTGCAGGACGTGTCCGAGCAGCTCGGCGTCGGCGGCGAGTTCAGCGACCCGCAGGAGACGCTGGTGCTGCGCGGCACCCTCGACCGGGAGAGCCTGCGGCTCGGCGTGGTGGAGCTGCCGACGGCGCAGGCGCGGCTGGCGTGGCTGGCGAGCAACCTCGGCGAGCTCACCGGTTCCGGGATCATTTACACGCTCACCGTCGCGGCGACCGAGGAGGTCGCCGGCTACCTGCGCGACCAGGGTTTCGAGGTGGCGTCCTACTCGGGCCGCACCGACCCGGAGGAACGGCAGCGAGCCGAGGAGGACCTGCTGGCGAACCGGGTGAAGGCGCTGGTCGCCACCTCGGCGCTGGGCATGGGCTTCGACAAGCCCGACCTGGGGTTCGTGGTGCACCTGGGGGCGCCGTCCTCGCCGATCGCCTACTACCAGCAGATCGGGCGGGCCGGCCGCGGCGTGCGGCGGGCGGAGGCGCTGCTGCTGCCCGGCCCGGAGGACCAGGAGATCTGGCGCTACTTCGCATCACTGGCGTTCCCACCGGAGGCCACGGTGCGCGCCATCCTCGCCGGGCTCACCGAAGCAGGCACGTTGTCCACGGCCGCGCTGGAGCCCCGCGTCGACCTGGGCCGCTCCCGGCTGGAGATGGTGCTCAAGGTCCTCGACGTGGACGGCGCGGTGCGCCGGGTCAAGGGCGGTTGGGAGGCGACCGGCGAGCCGTGGACCTACGAGGCGGAGCGCTACGGGCGGATCGCCGCGGAACGCGCCGCCGAGCAGCAGGCCATGCTGGACTACCTCGCCACCCCGGACTGCCGGATGGAGTTCCTGCGCCGCCAGCTCGACGACCCGCACGCGCAACCGTGCGGCCGCTGCGACAACTGCACCGGGCAGCGCCACTCCGCCGAGGTCGACGAGCAGGTGGTGCAGCGAGCGACCGAACGGCTGCACCGGCCCGGCGTGGAGCTGGAACCGCGCAAGATGTGGCCCACCGGGATGGACGCGCTGGGCGTGCCCGTGTCGGGGCGGCTGCCCGCGGCCGAACGCGCCGAGCAGGGCCGGGCCGTCGGCAGGCTGACCGACATCGGCTGGGGAAACCGGCTGCGCGAGCTGCTGGGCAACGGCGTACCGGACCAGGAGCTGCCGGAGGACCTGTTCCAGGCGTGCGTGCAGGTGCTCGCCGCGTGGAAGTGGGAGCAGCGGCCGGTCGGCGTGGTCTCCGTCGGCTCGAACAGCAGGCCGCTGCTGGTGCGCAGCCTCGCGCAGCGCATCGCCACCATCGGCAGGCTGCCGCTGCTCGGCGAGGTCGCCACCAACCCGGACAGCACGCCGCGGCGAGGCAACAGCGCGCAGCGCGTCGGCACGCTCCGCGGCCAGTTCAAGATCCCCGACGAGCTCGCGTCGCGGATCGCCGAGCTGGACGGCCCGGTGCTGCTGATGGACGACTACGCCGACACCGGCTGGACCGCGGCGATCGTGGCCCGCACGCTGCGGCTCGCGGGCGCCCCCGCGGTGCTGCCGTTCACCCTCGCCTCGACGGGCTGACCGCGGTTCCCGGGAGCTGGGAAGGGTTCCCAACCGGGCACGGACCGCCATAGTGTGACGCGGTCTGTGCGGGGGAGGCTGCGGATGGTGACGTCGAGGTCGGAGGTGCCGGAGCGGCACCGGCTTCCGGTGCGCAAGCTGGTCGCGGCCAGCATCGGCAATGCGATCGAGTGGTACGACTGGACGATCTACAGCGCGTTCAGCGTGTACTTCGCGAGCCGCTTCTTCCCCGGTGAGCTGGCGCTGGTGAACACGCTGGCGACGTTCGCGCTGGCGTTCTTCTTCCGCCCGCTCGGCGGCTGGCTGCTGGGCCGGTTCGCCGACCTGCGCGGGCGCAAGACGGCGATGCTGCTGACGATCGCGCTGATGGCGGGCGGCTCGCTGCTGATCGGGGTGCTGCCCACCTTCGACCTGATCGGCTGGGGCGCACCGGTGCTGCTGGTGCTCGCGCGCATCGGGCAGGGGCTGTCGCTGGGCGGTGAGGTCTCGAACGCCTCCGCCTACCTGGCCGAGATCGCCCCGGCGAGCAGGCGCGGCCGGTACTCGTCGTTCTTCTACATCTCCACCGGGGCGGCGCTGCTGGTGGCCTCGCTGCTGGGGTACCTGCTGACCTCGGTGCTGACCGAGCAGCAGCTGACCGCGTTCGGCTGGCGCATCCCGTTCGTCATCGGCGGGGTGCTCGGCCTGATCGGCATCTGGCTGCGGCGGTCGCTGGAGGAGACCGAGCAGTTCGCCGACAACCGGGAGAAGGCGCGGGCGCTGCGCAGTCCACTGTGGACGACGCTGCGGCTGCACCCCCGGGCCGTGGGCATGCTCATCGGGTTCAGCATGCTCTCCACGCTCTGCTACTACACGTTCTTCAGCGCGCTCACCCCGTTCGCCGTGGACACCCGGCACGCGGACGCGACGGACGTGTTCCTCGCGCTGTCGGTGGCGACGGTGCTGTTCATCGCGCTGCAGTACCCGATGGGAGTGCTCTCGGACCGGTTCGGGCGCAGGCCGCAGCTGCTGGTGTGGTCGGCGGCGACGGCGGTGCTGATCGTGCCGCTGTCCGCGCTGGTCGGGCCGGGACTCGGCGGGCTGCTGGTGGTGTTCTGCGTCGGCGTCGGGCTCTACTCGGCGATGACCTCAATCGCCCCGGCGATCATGTCGGAGCTCTTCCCGACGGAGCTGCGCGGCCTCGGCATCGGCGCTTGGTACAACCTGACCGTCGCGGTGTTCGGCGGGACGGCGCCCCTGGTGATCCAGGCGTTCGCCGCGTTCGGCGCGGAGGGGCTGTTCTTCTGGTACATCGCGGCCGCGGCCGTCATCACGTTCTTCGTGATCTTGGCGCTGCCGGAGACCCGGGGCAGCGAACTGCGCTAGCGCAGCGGCACCAGATCGTCGGCGTGCACCACTTCGCGGCGCTGCTCGGCGGGCAGCTCGTGGCTGGACCGGCCGACGAGCTCCGGCAGTTCCGCCGCGTCGTAGGCGACGACGCCGCGGGCCACCACGGCTCCGGCCGGGTCGACGAGTTCCACCACGTCCCCGCCGTCGAACGCGCCCTCCACCGAGGTGATCCCCGCGGCCAGCAGCGAGCGGCGCCGCCGCACCACGGCCGCGACCGCGCCGTCGTCGAGCCACAACCTGCCGCGCGCCCCCGCCGCGTGCGCCAGCCAGAAGCGCCGGGCGGAGAGCCTGCTGCCGGTGGTGGCGAACGCGGTGCCCACGTCGGCGGCGCCGAGGGCCCGTGCGGCCTGCGCCGCCGAGGTCAGCAGCACCGGGATGCCCGCGGTGCACGCGACCCGCGCGGCCTCCACCTTCGAGGCCATGCCACCGGTGCCCACCCCGGAACCCGAGGCGCCGGCGTCCACCCCGGCCAGGTCGGCGGCGCTGGTGACCTCGCGGATCGCCGACGCCCCACCGCCGCGCGGATCACCGTCGTACAGGGCGTCCACATCGGACAGCAGCAGCAGCGCGTCGGCGCCGACCAGGTGCGAGACCAGCGCGGCCAGCCGGTCGTTGTCGCCGAACCGGATCTCGGCGGTGGCGACCGTGTCGTTCTCGTTCACCACCGGCACCACGCCGAGGGTGAGCAGCCGGTTCAGCGTGCGCTGCGCGTTGCGGTAGTGCGCGCGCCGCACCACGTCGTCGGCGGTGAGCAGCACCTGCCCCACGGTGCGCCGGTAGCGGGCGAAGGACTCGGCGTAGGCGTGCGCCAGCGCCTGCTGCCCCACGCTGGCCGCGGCCTGCTTGGTGGCCAGGTCGCGCGGACGGCGGCGCAGCCCCAGCGGGGCGATGCCCGCGGCGATGGCACCGGAGGACACCACCACGACCTGGCAGCCGGTGGCGACGCGCGCTTCCACCGCGTCCACCAGGGCCGCGAGCCGCGCCTGGTCCAGCGCGCCCCGGCCGGTGGTCAGCGAGGACGAGCCGACCTTGACGACGATGCGGTGCGCCGCCGCGATCGAGTCGCGGGTCGGCGAGGACTGCACCGCGCCGGTCACTCGTCCTCCTCGGCTCCCCCGGCGTAGCCGCCTTCCGCGTCGAGGTTCCCGCGGCGCGCCTTCTTCGCCGCCTTCCGGTCGGCCGCGCCGATCCGGTCGGACGCGTCCAGGCGAGCGTCGGTGCCGCGGCCGGTGAGCACGGCCGCGACCCCCGCCGGGGTGGACGGCTCCCAGTCGAACGTGACGCCGCCGATGGTGACCTGGCTGCCCGGTTCGGCACCGGCCTTGCCGAGCGCCTCCTCCACGCCGAGCTTCGCGAGCCGGTCGGCGAGGAAGCCCACCGCCTCGTCGTTGTCGAACGCGGTCTGGCGCACCCACCGCTCCGGCTTCTCGCCGCGCACGACGAACGCCTCGTCGTCCTCCGGGTCGGTCTCCACGGTGAAACCGCTGTCGCCGATGGCGTGCGGGCGCACCACGACCCGGGCCGGTTCCGGTTCGGGCAGCGAAGCCCGGTAGCGCTCGACCTCCTCGGCCATCGCGAACGACAGCTCGCGGAGACCTTCGTGGCTGGCCGCCGACACCTCGAACACGCGCAGGCCGCGGGACTCCAGGTCGGGGCGGATCAGCTCGGCCAGCTCGCGGGCCTCCGGCACGTCCACCTTGTTCAGCACCACCAGCCGCGGCCGGTCGCCGAGGTCGCCGTGCTCGCCCTGCAGCGCGGGCGTGTACCGGGCCAGCTCTTCTTCCAGCGCGTCGATGTCGGACAGCGGGTCGCGTCCCGGCTCCAGCGTCGCGCAGTCCACCACGTGCACCAGCACCGCGCACCGCTCGATGTGCCGCAGGAAGTCCAGGCCGAGCCCGCGCCCGTCGCTGGCACCGGGGATCAGGCCGGGGACGTCGGCGACGGTGAACACGGTCTCGCCCGCGGTGACCACGCCGAGGTTCGGCGCCAGCGTGGTGAACGGGTAGTCCGCGATCTTCGGCTTGGCCGCGGAGACCACCGAGATCAGCGAGGACTTGCCCGCGGACGGGAAGCCGAGCAGCCCCACGTCGGCGACGGACTTCAGCTCCAGCACCAGGTCCTGCTCGTCCCCCGGCTCGCCGAGCAGCGCGAACCCGGGCGCCTTGCGCGCCTTCGAGGCCAGCGCCGCGTTGCCCAGCCCGCCGCGGCCGCCTTCGGCCGCGATGAACGTGGTGCCCGGCCCGACCAGATCGGCCAGCACCTCACCGCTCTCGGTGAGCACGACCGTGCCGTCCGGGACGGGCAGCACCAGGTCTTCGCCGATGGCGCCGTTGCGCAGGCTGCCGCGCCCCTGCTTGCCGCTGGCCGCGGTCGCGTGCGGGCGGTGGTGGAAGTCGAGCAGCGTGTGCACGCCGGGGTCGACGACGAGCCGCACGTCGCCGCCGCGGCCGCCGTTGCCGCCGTCGGGGCCGCCGAGCGGTTTGAACTTCTCCCGGTGGACCGAGGCGCAGCCATTGCCCCCATCGCCTGCGGCGATGTGGATGGTCACGCGGTCAACGAACCGCGACACGAGTCCCTCCAGGTGCGGGGAGTGCTGACATTCGATGCGTTCCGCGAACGCGAACGAGGGGCGGGCCGGTGCAGAGACCGGACCCGCCCCTCGTCGGGAACTGCTGGTGCCGAGAGCCGGGTCAGACGACCTCGGCCGGCACGATGTTGACGGTCTTGCGACCGCGCTTGCTGCCGAACTCGACCTCACCGGCCGACAGCGCGAACAGCGTGTCGTCCTTGCCGCGGCCGACGTTCAGGCCGGGGTGGAACTTGGTGCCGCGCTGCCGGAGCAGGATCTCACCGGCCTTGACGACCTGGCCGCCGTAGCGCTTGACCCCGAGGTACTGGGGGTTCGAGTCGCGGCCGTTGCGAGAGCTGGAAGCGCCCTTCTTGTGTGCCATGACTACTCAGGTCCTCACTTGGTGATGCCGGTGACCTCAACGCGGGTCAGCTTCTGACGGTGACCCTGGCGCTTCTGGTATCCGGTCTTGTTCTTGAACTTGTGGATGCGGATCTTGGGGCCCTTGGTCTGCTCGACCAGCTTCCCGGTCACCGAAACCTTCGCCAGTGCGTCGGCGTCGGCGGTGACGTCGGTGCCGTCGACGACCAGAACAGCCGGGAAGGTGACCTCGGTGCCGGAGTCGCCTTCGAGCTTCTCGACCTCGACGACGTCCCCGACCGCCACTTTGTACTGCTTGCCGCCGGTCTTGACGATCGCGTACATGAGTCGGAAGTCTCCTGCTACTCGGTTCGCTTGGTTCACCCGTTGACGCCCTCTCCGGCGAACCGGAGTTCCTACCGCCCGGCCGAGCCGGGCTTCGGGGGGTTCCTGCGTCGCGACCCTCGTCCCCACGAGGGGCACACCGGGTTCTACAGGCGTTTTGCCTCTCCGCCCGTCCGGCGGCGAGAAGTGCTCACACAGCATACAGACCACCCGGTGGCGCCCGACCACGAGGGGTCGGAGCAGCCGCGAGCGGGCAGGACGACAGCGTATGCCAGGCCGGATCCGGCCCGACGCGCACCCCCGGAACGGCCCGTCGGACGTGGCGAACGGCGCACCGATCAATGCGGGCGAAGGCCCCGGAACCCGCCGGACCGCTTGCTACGGTGGGTCGCCGTTCGACCGTGACATGGGGAAATTCGCGTGACCGAGATCGCAGCCGAGTCCGTTCCGGGGCGCGACGAGCACACCGAATCCGAGGGCCGGGACGACCTGCCGCGCGACCGCTTCCGGCGGCTGCGCGAAGGTCCGCTCGGGCCCCGGTTGCTGCTGCTGTCGGCCCTCGTACCGCCGCTGATGATGCTGCGGGAGGTGCTGCGCGCGCCCCAGCTGCACTTCTACGACTACTGGTGGGTCCTGCTGGACATCACCGGCGAGGACGGCTCGCTGCGGCCGGAGGCGCTGTTCGGCTTCCGCAACGAGCACCCGTTCGTGCTGCCGAGCCTGCTGTTCTGGCTCAGCGCCCGGTTCGGGCACGGGCTCAACCACCCGCTGGGGCTGGTGGTGCTGGCGTTCGGCGTGGGCTGCGTGCTGCTGGTGCTGGCGATGCTGCCCGCCTCGCTGAGCCGGTGGCAGCGGGCGGCGCTGGTGGTGGCGACCTCGACGCTGGTGTTCAACCCGCACGGCATCCACAACTTCGTGCGCTCGATGAGCGGCGCCTCGTGGATCTTGGCGATGCTGCTGGTGCTGGGCGCGCTGCTGGCGATGCAGCGGGGGCGGCTGCTGCCCGCGGTGCTGCTGGGGCTGCTGGCCTCCATCAGCTACGGCACCTCGTTCGCGGTGTGGCCTGCGCTGTCGGTGGTCGGCTGGATGCGCGGCGAGCGGCGCGGCCGCGTCGCCACCCCGATGGTCGTCGGCGTGGTCGTGGTCACCACCTGGCTGCTGCTGCGCGGCCCGCAGGGCGGCGGCGGTTCCTCCCCCACCGACGATCCGGCGCAGGCCCTGCTGGCGGGGCTGAGCATGCTCGGCATGGTGTGGACCGGCACCGAGCCGTCGCTGGCGCTGGTCGCCGGGGTCGCGGGGCTCGCGGTGCTGGCCCTGCACCTGCCCGGCTGCCTGCGCCCGGAGCACCGCGCGGCCAGCGCGCCCTGGTGGGGCCTCGCCGTGTACGCCGCGGGCTGCGCGGTGATGATCTCCGGTTCGCGGGCCGCGTTCGGCGAGTCCGCCGGGTTGCAGAGCCGGTACAACAGCATGACCGCGGCGCTGTGGATCGCGGTGCTGGTCATCGCCGTCGCCTGGGCGCGGTGGCCCGGAGTCCGGTCGATCGCGGTGTTCACCACCGTGCTCAGCACCGTCGCGCTGGGCGCGCCGATGGCGCAGGCGGTGCGCGAGGACGCGCCGAACCAGAACCTGCTGGCGGTCGCCGCGAAGGTCGGCACGACGGACGCGTTCACCGACCGCTTCCCCTCCCCCGAGCGGCTGCTGCCGCGGCTGCGGGCGCTCGGGCACTACCCGTTCTCCGACGAGTTCACCCTCGGCTGCCGCGACGACGTCGAGATCGGGACCCGGGTCGACACCGCGGACTGGCGGGTGCCCAGCATCGGCAGCTACCGGGAACCGCGGCCCGCCGGCTGGGACGTGGTCCTCAACGTGGAGACCGACCAGGTCCAGGGCGGCGCCCGGATGCTCAAGGGCTGGGCGATCTCCGGCATCGAACGCGCCCGCTGCGTCGCCGTCCTCGACCAGCGGGGCGAGGTCGTCGGCGGCGGTGTGGTCGACATCCCGCGCTCCGACGCCGAGAGCCAGACCCCCGGCATCGAGATCGGCCTCGGTTACCGCGCGGTGGTCCCCGCCGACACCGCCGGGCCGCTGCGCGTCGCGTTCCGCTTCCCCGACGGCTGGTGGATCCGCCCGCTCACCGAACAGCCGGAGGTGGTGTCGTGACCGAGCCCGCCGCGACCGTCGAGGTGTCCCTGCTGACCCCGGCGAAGGACGAAGCCGAGAGCCTGCCGAGGCTGTTCGCCGAGATCACCGCCGTGATGGACGCCCAGCAGCGCAGCTGGGAGCTGCTCGTCGTCGACGACGGCAGCTCGGACGGCAGCTGGCGGGTCATCACCGAGCACGCGGCCGCCGACCCGCGGATCCGCGGCCTGCGGATGCGGCGGAACTTCGGCAAGGCCGCCGCGCTCGCCGCCGGGGTCGCCGAGGTGCGCGGGCGGCTGCTGGTCACCCTCGACGCCGACCTGCAGGACGACCCGGCCGAGGTGCCGCGGCTGCTCGCCGAACTCGACGCGGGCGCCGACCTGGTCAGCGGGCACAAGGCGCAGCGCAAGGACCCGCTGGGCAAGCGGCTGCCGTCGAAGTTCTTCAACTGGATGACCGGGGTCATCACCGGGCTGCGGCTGTCCGACCACAACTGCGGGCTCAAAGCGGCCCGCACCGAGGTGTACCGGCGGGTACCGCTGTACGGCGAGCTGCACCGCTACATCCCGGCGCTGGCCCACCAGCTCGGCTACCGGGTGCGGGAGCTGCCGGTGCACCACCGGGCCCGCGAGCACGGCACGTCGAAGTACGGGCTGGAGCGCTACGTCCGCGGCGCGCTGGACCTGCTGACCGTGGTGGCGCTGACCCGCTACGGGCGGCGGCCCGCGCACCTGTTCGGCGGGCTGGGCATGGCCGCGGGCTCGGCGGGGACGCTGATCCTGCTTTACCTGACCGGGGTGTGGGTGTTCACCGAGCAGTCGATCGGGACGCGGCCGCTGCTGACGCTGGGCATCCTGCTGGAGATCTTCGCGGTGCAGATGATCTCCACCGGGCTGCTCGCGGAGCTGGTGCTGCACCGCACCGGGCGCGACGCGGACGTCACCGACCTGGTCGCCGAGGACACTCGCTGACCCTGTTGTGCGGTGCTCGGGTGGCGGGTGGTCGTTCTGCGTGCGTGGTCGGCGGCTCAGCGGCTTCGCCGCTGACAGGAAACAGCCCAGGCCCGCGTGCGCCTCGGCTGCTGAGAAATCGAGGGGACGGGGTGGGGGCCTGCGCCTAGCATCGGGCCCCATGCTCACCGATGCGGACCTCGAACTGGTGCGGCGGGCCACCGCCGTGCTCGACCGCGCCACGCTCGACGACGGCCACCAGGTGTCGGCCGCCGCCTACGACGAGCGGGGCGCGGTGTTCACCGGGATGAACGTCTCGCACTTCACCGGCGGCCCGTGCGCGGAACCCGTCGTGATCGGCCAGGCCGCCGCCTCCGGGTCCGCACCGCTGACGACGGTGGTCGCGGTCCTGGCGACCGGCCGGCAGGTCATCCCGCCCTGCGGCCGGTGCAGGCAGCAGCTGTTCGACTACTTCCCGCGGTCGCGGGCGATCATCCGCGGCAAGAACGGGCTGGAAGCGGTCCCGATCACCGACCTGCTGCCGTTCCCCTACGACTACCGGAACTACGAACCGGGCGGGCCTGCCCCGGAACTGCACGTGTGGGACCGCTACCTGGACGCGGTCCGCGACGGCGCCAAGCGCAGCACCGTGCGGGTGCACGATCCGGTGCGGCCCGGCCCGGTGCGGCTGGTGTTCGAGCACGCGGACGGATCGGCGACGACGTTGGCGGCCGAGGTGACCGGAGTGGAGCGCAAGCCCGCGGACGCGCTGACCGACGAGGACGCGGTGCTGGACGGCTTCGCCGACCTGGCCGAGCTGCGGGCCGCGCTGGCGAGGCACTACCCCGGGCTGGCCGGGTCCGCCGAGGTCGACGTGGTGCGGTTCGAACCCGCCTGGTGACCGCCTGCCGCCGAAGCGGAGGACGGGGCGGTGCAACGACCGCGGGCGGGGCCGGGGAACCCCCGGCCCCGCCCGCGGCGGTGCTGCTCAGCTCTCGGAACTCGCTCCGGCGGTGGCGTCCGCGGCGTCGCCGGGGGCGGCCTCCGGGGAGTTCGTCGGCGCGCCCGCGGCCCGGGACGCCGCCCGGCGCCGCGGCCTGCGGGTGACCGAGGCCGTCGCAGGCGCCGGCACCTCCGGGACCCCGTTGGTGGCGGGCTCGGCCGGCTTCTCCACCGCGAGGACCACCGGCTCGGCCGATGCTCCCGCGCTGCCCGCCGGGCGGCTGACCTTGCGCCGCCGGGAGCGGCCGTTGGTCTCCCCGGACTCCGGCTGCTGGGCGGCCGGGGATGCGGGCTGCTGCTGCGCGGAGTGCTGCTCGGACTGCTGCTGCGCGGAGTGCTGCTCGGGCTTCTGCTGCGCGGGCCGCTGCTCGACCGGGGCGGCGGGTTCGGCCGCCTGCTCCTGCTTCGCGGGCTTGCCGCCCTGCTCGCCAGGGGCCTGCTCGGCGGTGTCCTGCTTACCGCCGTCCTTCCGGCCCGAGTCCTGCTCGGCGGGCTTGCCCTGCTCGCGCTTGCCGCCGCCGTGCTTGCCGCCGTCCTGCTTGCCGGAATCCTTGGCCGACTCGTGCTTGCCGGAGTCCTGCTTGGCGGAGTCCTTGCCCGACTCCTGCTTGCCCGAATCCTTGCCGGACTCCTGCTTGGCAGAGTCCTGCTTGCCGGAGTCCTGCTTGCCGGAGTCCTGCTTGCCGGAGTCCTGCTTGCCGGAGTCCTGCTTGCCGGAGTCCTGCTTGCCGGAGTCCTGCTTGCCGGAGTCCTGCTTGCCGGAGTCCTGCTTGCTCTGGGCGTCCTTCGAGGACTGCTCCTGCACGGCCCCGTTGCGCTCGCCGTGCTGCGCACCGTCCGAGTCCCCGGAGCCGTCGTGCTTGCCCTTGTTGCGGTTCCGGCGCGAGCCGCCGCCACCGCCGCCGCCGGAGTTCCCACCGCCGTGCTGGTGCACCACCGGGTCCGTCGAGACCATCAGGCCCCGCCCGCGGCAGTGCTCGCACGTGCTGCTGTAGGCCTCCAGCAGACCGGTGCCGACCCGCTTGCGGGTCATCTGCACCAGCCCGAGCGAGGTCACCTCGGCGACCTGGTGCCGGGTGCGGTCCCGCCCGAGGCACTCGGTGAGCCTGCGCAGCACCAGGTCCCGGTTGGACTCCAGCACCATGTCGATGAAGTCGATCACGATGATGCCGCCGATGTCGCGCAGCCGCAGCTGGCGCACGATCTCCTCGGCCGCCTCCAGGTTGTTCCTGGTGACCGTCTCCTCCAGGTTGCCGCCCGAGCCGGTGAACTTGCCGGTGTTGACGTCGATGACGGTCATCGCCTCGGTGCGGTCGATCACCAGGTAGCCACCGGAGGGCAACCAGACCTTGCGGTCCAGCGCCTTCGCGATCTGCTCGGTGATCCGCTGCTCGGTGAAGACGTCGCCCTTGCCGGTGTGCTTGGTGAGCCGGCTCATCAGGTCCGGCGCCACGTGCTGCACGTAGGCCTCGATGGTGTCCCACGCGTCGCCGCCCTGGACGACCAGCGAGGAGAAGTCCTCGGTGAACAGGTCCCGCACGACCTTGATCAGCAGGTCGGGCTCCTCGTAGAGCAGCTGCGGCGCCTGGGCCTTCGGGGTGTCGGCCTTCTCCTTGATGACCTCCCACTGGGCCTGCAGGCGGCGCACGTCGCGGTCCAGGGCCTCTTCGCTGGTGCCCTCGGAGGCGGTGCGGATGATCACACCGGCGTTGTCCGGGACGATCCGCTTGAGGATCTCCTTGAGCCGCTTGCGCTCGTTGTCCGGCAGCTTCCGGCTGATGCCGGTGGCACCGCCGCCCGGCACGTACACCAGGAACCGGCCGGGCAGGCTGATCTGGGTGGTCAGCCGGGCGCCCTTGTGACCGACGGGGTCCTTGGTGACCTGCACCAGGACGCTGTCGCCGGTGGACAGGGCCTGCTCGATGCGGCGCGCCTTGCCCGCGAGCCCGGCGGCGTCCCAGTCGACCTCGCCCGCGTACAGCACGGCGTTGCGGCCGCGGCCGATGTCGACGAACGCGGCTTCCATGCTGGGCAGCACGTTCTGCACGCGGCCCAGGTACACGTTGCCGACGAGCGAGCCGGAGCCGGAGGCGGTGACGAAGTTCTCGACGAGGACGTTGTCCTCCAGCACCGCGATCTGGGTCTGGTCGCCGTTCTCGCGCACCACCATGCTGCGGTCCACCGCTTCGCGGCGGGCGAGGAACTCGGACTCGGACAGCACCGGGGCCCGGCGGCGACCGGCTTCGCGGCCGTCGCGGCGGCGCTGGCGCTTGGCCTCCAGCCGCGTGGAGCCCTTGATCGCGCGGACCTCGTCGTCGCTGCTCTCCGGGCGGCCGTTGTCCTGCCGCTCCTCCCGGACGTGCACGACGGTGTTCGGCGGATCGTCGTCCCGCGACGGTCCGTCGTCGTCCCCGGCGCCCTTGCGGCGGCGGCGACGGCGGCGACGGCGGCTGGAGTCCTCACCGCCGCCCTCGGCGGGCGCGTCGGCGGACTTGGTGTCCTTCTCGTCCTCGGCGGCCGCGTCGGTGGAGTCCTCGCGGGCGTCGTCCTTGCGGCCGCCGTCCTTGCGGGAGTCCTTCCGGCCCTTGCCGGGCTTGTCCTGCTTGCCGGGCTTCTCGGCCTCGTCCTCGGGCTGCTCGTCGCCCGCTTCGGACTGCTCGCCTTCGCCGCCCTTGCCCCGGCCGCGGCCGCGGCGGCCGCGGCGGCGACGGCGGCGGCCGCCGTTCTCGTCGTCGCCCTCGGCCGATTCCTCGCCGTCGGCGGAGTGGTCGGAGTCGTCGTCCTCGTCGTCGGTCTCGGCGACCGGTTCCGGCGCGGCGGGCGCGGGGCGGGCCGCGACGGGCTCCGGGGCGAGGAACATCGCCTGCGGGGCCGCGAACACCGGGTTCAGCGGGGTGGTCTCAGCCGGCTGCTCGGGCGTCTCGTCCTGCTGGGCGGGCTGCTCCGGCACCGGATCCTGCTTCGCGGCCGCGGCGGGCTGCTCGGCGGCGTCCTCGGCGACGATCTGCTCGGGACGCAGCTGCTGCACCACCCGGAGCGCGACCTCGCGCGTGATGTTGGACTGCGCGCTGCGCACGGCCTCGCCGAGCGAATCGAGGGAGGTGATGACCTCCCGGCTGCTGGCCCCCAGCAGCTTCGCCAGCGCGTGCACTCGCAGCTTGGCGGGCAGTTCGAAGGTGCCCGAGCCGCTTTCCTGCGTGGATGTGGGCGATGGCCCGCTGGCGTTCCCAGCGGGCGTTTCCGTGTTCGACATTCAACTCCTCCGCCCCCGGGCGCGTCCGTTGGACGCGGCCGCACAGGAGCATGTGCGTTCTGCGGTCTTCCGTCGCCCGGGGGCGACGGCAATTCTGCTGGTCCCCTCCGTCCCGGCTCTGGGTGAACCGGGAAGTCCCACGGTGGGTCCGACGGTGTCCGCGCCTTGGCACGTCACCCGGCCGGGATTGTCTCCCGCTGGGCCACGGCCGTCGCCCTGTCCTGGGCGAACGGGTCGGCGAGCCCTCCCTCGTCGTCGAGCCGACCTTGTTCCCACCGGGTCGCTCGAGCGGCCGTGGACGGGTCCAGATCGGCGACGACGCGCAGGGCGTTCAGCACATCGTCGGGTCGAACGACGGGTGTTGTCTGCCGCACGACCGTTACGAGTATCCCATACGGTGCAGGGCCCTTCGGCCAATCGTCCACTTGGGCGACGGAAGCGGAAGATTGGTCACACACCGCAGCCGGATCTGCACTGTCCAGGACTTCCGCCGACACGAGCGCCGCTCGCGCGTCCAAGGTCCGGCGCCCGTCCTTGGTCATCCGCTCCACTTCGACCGACTCGGCGGCGAGCAGGGCGGCGACCGCGGCGCGCAGCGGTTCGACGCCGACGTCCGGCAGTTCGACCGCCCAGCGGCTCGCGGTGAGGCGTTCGGCCAGCGCGCCCGGCCCGGCCTCCACCACTTCGACGAGCTCCATCCCGGGCGGCAGGACCCGGTTCAGCTCCGCCCGCAGCAGGTCCGGTTCCACCCGCTGCACCAGCTGCAGCTCGACGTACTCGGCTTCGCTGGCCACGCCCGTCGGCACCGCACCGGCCCAGGAGATCTTGGGATGGGGGCTGAACCCCTGCGAGTACGCCATCGGTACCCCCGCGCGGCGCAGCGCCCGCTCGAACACCCGGGCGAGGTCGCGGTGCGAGCTGAACCGCAGGCGCCCTCGTTTGGTGTAGCGCAGGCGCAGCTTCTGCACCGGCGCCGCGGACGGGTTGGGGTGGTCGCGGCGACTCACCAGGGCTCCTCCCGGGTGCGGCCGCACGTGTCGGCCGATCGTGATCAGCGCCGGCCCGGGAGCGGAGCCACCGGGCCGTGCCACGACGGTACCGCCTGGTTCCGCGCAGGTGGTCGAGCACCGCGCGGTATGTTCTTCCGGCCCTTGTACCGCCCGGTGCGGGCCGCCTAACGTCGCGCGTGTCCCGGCGGCCGCCAGCGGGCGATCGCCCGGTCACGTGGGAGGTTCGACGTGCCCCTCGCCCGGTCGGCCGGTGCCGCCGCGGCCAGCCTCGCGTTGCTGGGCCTGCTGGCCGGACCCGGCCCCGCCGCCACCGCGGAACCGGACCCGTCCTGCACCGCGGGCGGTCCCGCGCTGCGCTACGTCGTGCTGTTCGACCCCGGTCTGCCCCGCGCCACCGCGGAATCCGAGGCAGCGGGTCAGTGCGGGTCGACGGCGGCGTACTACCCGGAGATCGGCGTGGCCGTCGTGGACTCGGCCGAACCGGACTTCACCGGGCGGATGGGGCGGGACCGCGCCTACAGCGCCGAGCGGCAGGTCCTCGCGGACCGCGTCGAGGCGGAGCGCGGCGAGCAGGCAGCGGGTGCGGGCACCGCCCCGGACCAGCAGTGGAACCTGCGCGCGATCCACGCCGCGGACGCGCACGCCACGACCCGCGGCGCGGGCGCGCTCGTCGGGGTGCTCGACTCCGGCGTCGACGCCGCGCACCCGGAGCTGGCGGCCGCGCTGGACGTGCGGCGGTCCGCGAACTGCCTCACCCCGGAGGACCCGGAGCTCGACGCCCCGCCGGAGGGCGACGCGCACGGCACCCACGTGGCGGGCATCATCGCCGCCGCGGACGACGGCGCGGGCGTCACCGGCGTCGCCCCCGAGGCCCGGCTGGCGTCGATCCGGGTGGTCAACGCGGACGGGTACGTGCACCCGGAGGCCGCGGTGTGCGGGTTCGTGTGGGCCGCCGAGCACGGCGTGGACGTGGTGAACAGCAGCTTCCTGGTGGAGTCCGCGCAGCTGGGCTGCACCCGAGCCGGATCCCCGGTGCCGCGGGAGGCGGTGCGCCGGGCGGTGCGCTACGCGACCGAGCGGGACGTGCTCACCGTCGCGGCCGTCGGCAACGAGAGGGCCGACCTGACCGCGGTGCCGCCGGAGCGCGAACCGGTGTGCGATGCGGTGCCGACCGAGCTGGACGGGGTGGTGTCGGTGGCCGCGGTCGGTCCCGACGAGGTGAAGTCCGGTTACAGCTCGTACGGGCTCGGCGCGGTGGACGTGGCGGCGCCGGGCGGCGAGCAGCGCGACGAGCAGTGCGTGCGCTCGACGGCGCCCGGCGGGGACTACCGCTCGACCTGCGGCACCTCGATGGCGGCGCCGCACGTGGCGGGCGTGGCGGCGCTGCTGGCGTCCCGCGATCCGGACGCGGGCGCCGCCGAGCTGGGCCGCAGGCTGCTGGAGACGGCGCGGCCGCTGCCGTGCCCTGCGGACTACGACCTCGACGCGGACGGCGCGCAGGACGCGCTGTGCCGCGGCTACGCCACCTACAACGGCTTCTACGGCCATGGCCTCGTCGACGCCCGGGCTGCCCTCGCTCCGCCGGGCTGACACCCGAGCGGCCGGTCAGCCGAACGCGGGGTTGCTGACCGGGGAGCCCTTGCCGACCGGGCTGATCGGCAGCAGCGCGCGCCCCGACGGTCCGATCTCGATGTCGGTGCCCATCGTCGGGCACACCCCGCAGTCGAAGCACGGCGTCCACCGGCAGTCGTCCTGCTCCCGGGCGTCGAGCGCGTCCTGCCAGTCGGCCCAGAGCCATTCCTTGTCCAGCCCGGAGTCCAGGTGGTCCCAGGGCAGGATCTCCTGCTCCCCGCGTTCCCGGGTGGTGTACCAGGCGACGTCGACGCCGAACCGCGCGAGCTCCTCGGCGGCGCAGTCCACCCAGCGCTGGTAGGAGAAGTGCTCGTTCCACCCGTCGAACCGGCCGCCCTCGCGCCACACCCGCTCGATGACGGTGCCGAGCCTGCGGTCGCCGCGGGACAGCAGCCCTTCGACCAGCGAGGGCTTGCCGTCGTGGTAGCGCATGCCGATGTTGCGCCCGAGGGAGCGGTCCGAGTTGACGGCGTGGCGGAGCTTGCGCAGCCGCTCGTCCACGGTGTCCGGATCGCACTGCGCGGCCCACTGGAACGGGGTGTGCGGTTTCGGCACGAACCCGCCGATGGAGATGGTGCAGCGGATGTCCTTGCGCCCGCTGACCTGCCGTCCGGCGCGGATGACCTCCTTGGCCATCTCGGCGATCTGCAGGACGTCCTCGTCCTCCTCGGTGGGCAGGCCGCACATGAAGTAGAGCTTGACCTGCCGCCAGCCGTTGGCGAACGCGGCGGACACGGTCCGGATGAGGTCCTCTTCGGACACCATCTTGTTGATGACGCGGCGGATGCGTTCGCTGCCGCCTTCGGGCGCGAAGGTGAGCCCGGAGCGGCGGCCGTTGCGGGACAGCTCGTTGGCGAGGTCCACGTTGAACGCGTCGACGCGGGTGGACGGCAGCGACAGGCTGGTGTTGGAACCCTCGTAGCGGTCGGCGAGGCCCTTGGTGACCTCGGCGATCTCGGAGTGGTCGGCGGAGCTCAGCGACAGCAGCCCGACCTCCTCGAACCCGGTCGCTTCCAGGCCCTTCTGCACCATCTCACCGATGCCCTCGGGCGAGCGCTCCCGCACCGGCCGGGTGATCATCCCGGCCTGGCAGAACCGGCAGCCGCGGGTGCAGCCGCGGAAGATCTCCACGCTCATCCGCTCGTGGACGCTCTCGGCGAGCGGCACCAGCGGCTGCTTCGGGTACGGCCACTCGTCGAGTTCCATGGTGGTGCGCTTGAACACCCGGTAGGGCACGCGCTCGTGGTTCGGCACGACCTCGGCGATGGTGCCGTCCTCGGCGTAACGCACGTCGTAGAACTTCGGCACGTACACGCCACCGCTCTCGGCGAGCCGCAGCAGCAGCTCGTCGCGCCCGCCGGGGCGCCCCTCGTCCTTCCAGCGCCGGATCGCGGCGGTGATCTCCAGGACGGATTCCTCGCCGTCCCCGAGCACGGCCGCGTCGAGGAAGTCGGCGACCGGTTCCGGGTTGAACGCGGCGTGCCCGCCCGCGAGCACCACGGGGTGCTCCTCGGTGCGGTCGACGGCGTGCAGCGGGATGCCCGCGAGGTCCAGCGCGCTGAGCAGGTTCGTGTAGCCGAGTTCGGTGGCGAAGCTGACTCCGAGCACGTCGAAGGCGCCGACCGGGCGGTGCGCGTCCACGGTGAACTGCGGGATGCCGTGCTCCCGCATGAGCTCCTCCAGGTCCGGCCACACCGAGTAGGTGCGCTCGGCGAGCACGTCGGAGAGCTCGTTGAGGATCTCGTAGAGGATCATGACGCCCTGGTTGGGCAGCCCGACCTCGTAGGCGTCGGGGTACATCAACGCCCACCGCACGGTGGTCGCGTCCCACTCCTTGACGGTCGCGTTGAGCTCCCCGCCCACGTACTGCACGGGTTTGGAGACGCGGGGCAGCAGCGGCTCCAGGCGGTCGAACACGGACTCCACACTCACACCGGCCAGGGTAGTGGCCGGGGTCGCAGCAGGTCCGGGGGCGGTGGGCGCGGCCCCGATCAGCAGGTCCGGGGCCGCGCCGCGGTCCGGTCCCGGCGGCGGTCCGGCCGGGTGGCCGGACCGGGCCGGAGACCGTCCGGGTTCAGCGGCGTCCCGGTCTCAGAGGCTGGGGAACCAGAGCTTGATCTCGCGCTCGGCGGACTCCGGCGAGTCGGAGCCGTGCACCAGGTTGTACTGCACCTCCAGGCCGAAGTCGCCGCGGATGCTGCCCGGGGCGGCCTTCTCGACCGGGTCGGTGCCACCGGCGAGCTGGCGGAACGCCGAGATGGCACGGGGGCCCTCGACGACGGCGGCCAGCACCTGGCCGGAGGTGATGAACTCCAGCAGGGAGCCGAAGAACGGCTTGCCGTCGTGCTCGGCGTAGTGCTGCTTGGCGAGGTCCTCGTCGACCTGGCGCAGTTCCAGCGCGACCAGCTTGAGGCCCTTGCGCTCGATCCGGCCGATGACCTCACCGACCAGGCCGCGCTCGACCCCGTCGGGCTTGACCAGGACCAGGGTGCGCTCGCTCACGTTGCTCTCCTTCGGGTGGGCGGCGCGGGTTCTCCGCGCCCGTGTTGCGGAAAAGGGTATCGGCGCAGGTGGCGCGGCCTCCCCCGGGGCGACCGGGCACCGCTGACCTCGGCCCCGGTGATCATCGGCCGCGAGTGGCCCGCGCCCGCCGGTGTACCCGGGTCCGGCGTCGGCCCGGCGACCTGCGGACGACGAGCGGCCGGACCTCCGGTCCCTGGTGTCCCCGGAGATCGCGGGCTAGATTCGCCCCCGGCCGTACCGACCGGCCGGTCCGACGAGGAGGTCCGGATGCGAGCAGCCGTGCACACCGCCGTGAACGAGCCGATGACCATCGAGGAGATCGCCGACCCGCACCCGAAGGCCGGGGAGGTCGCGATCGACGTGCTCTCCTGCGGCGCCTGCCACTCGGACCTGCACGTGCTCAAGGGGGAGCTGCCGTTCCCGACGCCGGCCGTGCTGGGACACGAGGTGGCCGGTGTCGTCTCCGAGGTCGGGCCGGGCGTGACCGGGGTGCGGGTGGGCGACCGAGTGGTCACCAGCTTCATCATGCCGTGCGGCCGGTGCGCGCAGTGCACGCGCGGGAACTCCGAGATCTGCCTGGAGTTCTTCGCGCACAACCGGGCGAAGGGCCTGCTCTACGACGGCCAGACCCGGCTGTTCCGGCCCGGTGGCGAGCCGGTGTGGATGTACTCGATGGGCGGGCTGGCCGAGCGGTCGGTGACGCCGGTGACCTCGGTCTACCAAGTGCCGGACGAGGTGGAGCTGGCGGACGTGGCCTCGGTGGGCTGCTCGACGATGACCGCCTACGGGGCGCTGCGACACGCCGCGGACGTGCGGGTCGGCGATGCGGTGGCGGTGGTCGCCGCGGGCGGGGTGGGCAGTTCGCTGATCCAGCTGGCCGCGCTGTTCGGGGCGTCGACGATCGTGGCGGTGGACATCTCCGCGGACAAGCTGGACGCGGCGAGCGCGCTGGGCGCCACGCACGTGGTGAACTCGGCGGAGGTGGACGCGCCGGAGGCGATCCGGGAACTCACCGGCGGTCGCGGCGTGGACGTGGCCTTCGAGGCGCTGGGCAGCCCGGCGACGTTCGGCGTGGCCCGCGATTCCGTGGTGGAGGGCGGTCAGGTCGTGGTGGTCGGCATCGCCCCGAAGGGCAGCGTCGGCGAGTTCGACCTGGCGACCATCGCGCGGCGGAAGCTGCAGATCAAGGGCTCGTACGGCGCGAAACCCCAGCGGGACATGCCGGTGCTGCTGGACCTGGTGGCGCGCGGGCGGCTGCGGCCGCAGGACACCGTGAGCCGCCGGTTCGCCTTCGACGAGGTGCAGGACGCCTACGACGCGCTGAACCGCCGCGAGATCCGCGGCCGGGCGGTCATCGACATCGCCTGAGCCCCCGGGCGCCCTGAACACCCGGACGCCCCTGAACACCCGGGCGCCACTGAATCCCCGGACGCTCAGCGCCGCCGGTCGGTGTCCAGGCATTCCACCAGCGCGGCGTCGTCGTTGACGACGATGCCGGGCCGGGGTTCGGCGAGCTCGCCGGGCGGGAACGGGAAGCTGCGGGTGCGCAGCGGCGGCTGCCGGTCCTGCGCGCGGTCCTTGTTGATCTCCATGTGCCATGGATACCGATGATCAACACCGGCGTCGAGGCCACGATCAGGTGCCGTCGCCGAGCGGCCCCGCGTTCCGCAGCAGCTCCTAGTCCAGCGGATGGCGCCAGCGCAGGCCCGGGTACCGCGCGAAGCCCCGATCGGCCGTGATCCACTCCGCGCCGTGCTCGATCGCGATGGCGGCGAGGTAGGCGTCGGGGATGTGGTTCGCCTTCGCCTCGGTCTTCCGGCACAACTCGGCGAAGATCCCCCAGTGGGCCGCTCCCGGTTCGATCTTGGCCACGTTCCCCGCGTGCGCGAGTTCGTCGGCGAGGTCGGCGGCCGTGTGCGTGAGCAGGGGCTCCCGGAGGATCTTCCGGTTGGTCATGATGCGCATGAACCCGCTCAGGACGAGCGAGGGCAGACCGACGAGCTGGGGACCCGAGAGCGCCTCGCCGAGCCAGTCCGCGTACTCGGGCTGCCGTGGATCATCCAGGTTGTACGCGGACACCAGGATGTTGACGTCGCAGGCGATCATTCGCGCTCCATGAGGTCGTGCAGCGCTGCGCTGTCGGTGATGTCGACCCCCGGCTGATAACCGCCCGTGCGCACGGCTCGCACCGTGAACGGCGCCGATCGTTGGCGCATCTTGGCGAGGCGCTCCCGGACGCTGTCCTGGATGAACTCGCTGACGGTCATGTGGTTCTGGAGCGATTGACGCTTGACCTCGTTCAACAGGTCGGCGTCAACGGTGATCGTGGTTCTCGTGCTGTGCGTCATGCACTGAAGTGTACGAGTTCCGCATCATGATGCACCACGACCCGATCAGGCGGTGATCACTGCTCCGGCGGATACCCCTCGGGGTGTCCGAGCTGGTCGTACAGCCGGCCTTCGCGCATCCGCTTCGCCACGTCGTGGCGCAGGTACAGCATGTAGCCCCACACGGCCGCGAACAGCAGCCCCATGATCCCGACGGCCGGGTGCACCAGGTAGCAGGCGACCATCGCGACCTGCAGCACCAGCGCGAACGGCAGCCCCCACGGCTTCCGCTGGGTGAACCCGGCGATGAGCATGAGCACGGTCAGCACCGCGACGGCGGAGAACCCGATGCCGGTGACGCCGCCGCCGAACTGCCACACGACGGGAAGCGCGAGCCCGAAGGTGAGGAACTCCATCACCAGCGTGCCCGCCATGACGCCGCGCAGGCCCTTCCACGGGTCGCGCACGCCGTCCGGCGCGGTGGGCAGGGACAGGAACGATCCGGATTCGGTCACAACGGCTCCTTGCCGAACAGGGCGCGCCCCTCACCGGCGGTCACCACGGACCCGGTGATCACCACGCCGCCGCCGGAGACGGTGTCGGAGTCCCCGGTGGTCTCCTCCGCCATCTGGATGGCGGTCTCCACGGCGTCGTCCAGGCGGGGCTCCACGACGATGCGTTCCGCGCCGAAGATGTCCTTGGCCAGGGCGGCGAGCTCGTCGGGGTCCATCGCCCGCGGCGAGGAGTTCTTGGTGAGCACGACCTCTTCCACGACGGGTTCGAGTTCCCGCAGCAGCCCGCGCACGTCCTTGTCGGACAGCACGCCGATCACGGCGACGAGGCGGCGGAAGGAGAACTCGGAGCTGAGCGCGTCGGCAAGGGCGCGGGCGCCGTGCGGGTTGTGCGCGGCGTCGACGAGCACGGCCGGGGCGGCGCGGACCCGCTCCAGGCGGCCGGGGGTGATGACCGCGGCGAAAGCCTCCTGCACGGCTTCCGGGTCGAGCTTCTGCTCGGCCCCGGCGCCGAAGAAGGCTTCGACCGCCGCGAGCGCGAGGGCGGCGTTGCGCGCCTGGTGCTCGCCGTGCAGCGGCAGGAAGATCTCGTCGTAGGTGCCGCCGAGGCCCTGCAGCTTCAGCATCTGGCCGCCGACGGCCACGGTCCGGGACAGCACGCCGAACTCGTTGCCCTCGCGGGCGACGGTGGCGCCGACCTCGGCGACGCGCTCCAGGATCGGGGTCTGCACCTCGGCGGTCTGCGCGGCGAGCACCACGATCGAGTCCGGCTTGATGATCCCGGACTTCTCCCGGGCGATGCCCGCGAGGTCGGTGCCGAGGTAGTCGGCGTGGTCCAGCGCGATCGGGCAGAGCACCGCGATGTGCGCGTCGGCGACGTTGGTGGCGTCCCACCCGCCTCCGAGGCCCACTTCCAGCACGGCGGCCTCGACGGGCGCGTCGGCGAAGGCGGCGAAGGCCATGCCGGTCAGCACCTCGAACTTCGACATCTTCACGTCGTGGTGCGAGTCCACGATGGACACGTACGGCGCGATGTCGCGGTAGGCCTCGACGTAGGCCTCCGGGGTGATCGGCTTGTTGTCGATGCTGATGCGCTCGGTGGCCAGTTGCAGGTGCGGGCTGGTGTAGCGGCCCGTGCGCAAGCCGATGCGGGTCAGCAGCGAGTCCACCATCCGCGAGACCGAGGACTTCCCGTTGGTCCCGCCGATGTGCACCACCTGGTAGCTGCGCTGCGGCTCGGCCAGCAGGTCGGTGAGCGCCCGGATCCGGTCCAGCGACGGCTCGATCTTCGTTTCCGGCCAGCGCTCGTTGAGCTCGGCCTCCACCACGCGCAGCTCGTGCAGCGCACCGGACTCGGTGCCGGACAACTGGCACACTCCCCTACCCCGACGACAAACGTCCAGCTCAAGTCTACGTCGGTAGGTGCACGCACCCGGCCTGCGCCCCCAGGGCAGCCGGGCACCAACCGCAGCGAGCACACCAAGATCCCACTAATGACCCGTACGGATGATTCAAATCATGAGTCATTGCACGGGTCGTTTCAGGCATGCAACATGGGAGTCATGTCGATACCAGCAGCGCACGCCGTCTCCAAGCGGGAGAACCTGCCCCTGCTTCCCGATGAAGTCGACCTCGTCGAGCGCCTGATGACCCCGGAGAGCCCGGAGCGCATCGCGCTGGAGAACCTGGTGCCAGAAGTCGGCACCAGCAAAGCGGCGGTGCTACGTGCGGCCTTTCACGCCGGCATCGACAACATCCGCGCACAGGCACTGGACGAGTCCTACCGGCGAATGGCCGCCGAGATGACCGACGCCGAGCACGCGGAACGTCGCGCGCACACCTCCGCGCGACGCGAACGCCTCGCAGCGAGGAATGACGAGTGAACGCTCAGCGCCATCGCACCATCGTTCGCGGGCGCATCTACGGCGCGATGATCGGCGATCGCGGGGAGAAGTTCTACCTCGCGGTGTCCAACAACAGCCGGAACGCACGGCTCGGCGACTTCCTCGCGGTGCGGTTGACCACGACCCGCAAGCCGAACTACCCCAGCATCGTGGTCCTCGACGACAAGGACTCCGACTGGGTGGGATCGGTGCTCTGCGACGACATCGAACCGATCTTCCACGAAGAGATCAGTCGGGACGCGGGCGCGTTGCACCCCAAGGACATGCAACGGGTGGACCAGGCCCTGCGCGTCGCGTTATCACTCTGATCAACAGGCGCCTGCACGAGTGGGAGCCGAGAAGTCGAAGCGGCCCGTCTTCGCGTCCGCCAGGAACGCACCCCACGCCCCCGCCGAGAACGCGAACACCGGGCCCGAAGGTTCCTTGGAATCGCGGACGCCCACTTCATCCGAGCGGAACCGCACCTCGACGCAGTTGTCGCTGGCCGCCGCGCTGTGCCTGCTCTTGAACCACCCGGTGTCCATCACGCCTCCTGAATCCCGGCCGAGTCACCACACCCCAGTCTCACCACCGGCCCCCGCCAAGTGAATGGCCCATCAGCCCAGCCTCACGAGGCGAATGGGTCATTCACCTCGGTGATCTCGGGGTGTCACGCTGGGAGGTCGAAGCGGCCCCTCTTCGCGTCCGCCACGAAGGCGCCCCACGCCGTGCCCGAGAACCCGAACACCGCCCCCGACCGCTCCTCCGAATCCCGCACCCCGACCTCGCCGGAGCCGAACCGAACCTCCACGCAGTTGTCGCCGGCGGCCGCGCTGCGACTGCTCTTGAACCATCCGTCGTTCGCTGCACCTGTCACCGGCCCACCTCCTCCTCCGGTCGGTCGATCAACCTCGCCACCCCGGCGGCCGAGCGCTGAGCCCGGAGAGGCGAACGGCCCGCCCGACCGTCGTGGCTGGTCGAACGGGCCGTTCACCTCAGGTGCGGACGGGAGCGGTCACGCCGTCGGCAGGGCCGCCAGGCGGGATTCGATGCGGGTGATGTCGGTCTGCGCCGTCTCGCGGCGGACCTTGATCTTCTCGACGACCTCGGCGGGCGCCTTGTCGGTGAAGGAGGGGTTGCCGAGCTTCTTCTCGGTGCCCTCCAGCTCCTTGCGGGCCGCCGCCAGGTCCTTCTCCAGCCGCTTGCGCTCAGCGGCCACGTCCACGGCGCCGGAGAGGTCCAGCTCCACCTCGACGGTGCCGCCGACCAGGCCGATCTCCAGCGACGCCGAGGAGGTGAAGTCCGCGCCGGGCTCGTTCAGCTTCGCCAGCGACCGCACCGCGGGCAGGTGCTCGACCAGTCCGAGCGCGTCCAGGCCGCTCAGCCGGGCCGCGACCCGCTGACCGGGCTTCAACCCCTGGTCCGAGCGGAACCGGCGGATCTCGGTGATGAGCTTCTGGGTGGCCTCCACCCGCCGCGCCGCGTCCTCGTCGGCGGGCGTGCCCGCCGCCGTCGGCCAGTCGGCGATGACCACGGACTCGCGGCCGGTCAGGGTGGTCCACAGCGTCTCGGTGACGAACGGGATCGTCGGGTGCAGCAGCCGCAGCAGCACGTCCAGCACGTGCCCCAGCACCTCGCGGGTGCGTTCCGCGCGGTCACCGCCCGCGTCGATCTGGACCTTCGACAGCTCCAGGTACCAGTCGCAGAACTCGTCCCAGGTGAAGTGGTAGAGCGCCTCGGTGGACTTGGCGAACTGGAAGTCCTCCAGCAGTTCGTCCACATCGGACGTCAGCCGGTCGGTGCGGTCCAGGATCCAGCGGTCCGCGTCGGTCAGCTCCGCGCGGTCCGGCAGTCCGGACGGCACCCGCGCGCCGTTCATCAACGCGAACTTGGTGGCGTTGAACAGCTTCGTGCAGAAGCTGCGCGAGCCGGCGACCCACTCCTCGCTGATCGGCGCGTCCGCACCGGGGTTGGCGCCACGCGCCAAGGTGAACCGGAGGGCGTCGGTGCCGTAGTTGTCCATCCACTCCAGCGGATCGACCGTGTTGCCCGCGGACTTCGACATCTTCTTGCCGTGCGCGTCGCGGACCATGCCGTGCAGCGCGATCACGTCGAACGGCGGCACGCCGTCCATCGCGTACAGGCCGAACATCATCATCCGGGCGACCCAGAAGAAGAGGATGTCGTAGCCGGTGACCAGCACGCTGGTCGGGTAAAACTTCGCCAGGTCCGGCGTCTCGTCCGGCCAGCCCATCGTGGAGAACGGCCACAGGCCGGAGGAGAACCAGGTGTCGAGCACGTCCTCGTCCTGGTGCCAGCCCTCGCCGGACGGCGGCTCCTCGTCCGGGCCGACGCACACGACCTCGCCGTTCGGGCCGTACCAGATCGGGATCCGGTGGCCCCACCACAGCTGCCGCGAGATGGCCCAGTCGTGCAGGTTGTCGACCCAGTCGAAGTAACGCTTCGCCATCTCCGGCGGGTGCACCGCGACCCGGCCGTCGCGCACCGCGTCCCCGGCGGCCTGCGCGAGCGGGCCGACCTTGACGAACCACTGCAGCGACAACCGCGGCTCGATCGGCTCCTTCGACCGGGAGCTGTGCCCGACGCTGTGCAGGTACGGGCGCTTCTCCGCGACGATGCGTCCTTCGGCGCGCAGCGCCTCGCGGACGGCGACGCGGGCCTCGAAGCGGTCCATGCCGTCGAACTCGGTGCCGGTGCGGGCGATGCGGCCCTGCTCGTCCATGATCGTGAGCATCGGCAGGTCGTGGCGCCGGCCGATCTCGAAGTCGTTCGGGTCGTGCGCCGGGGTCACCTTCACCGCGCCGGTGCCGAACTCGGGGTCGACGTGCTCGTCGGCGACGACCGGGATGCTGCGGCCGGTCAGCGGCAGCTCCACCTCGGTGCCCACGACGTGCCGGTAGCGCTCGTCGTCCGGGTGCACCGCGATCGCGGTGTCGCCGAGCATCGTCTCCACCCGGGTGGTGGCCACCACGATCTCCGCGTCCCCGGAGCCGTAGCGCATCGAGACGAGCTCGCCCTCGACCTCGCGGTGCTCCACCTCGATGTCGGAGATCGCCGAGCGCATCGCGGGCGACCAGTTCACCAGGCGCTCCGCCCGGTAGATCAGGCCGTCGTCGAACAGCTTCTTGAAGATGGTCTGCACCGCGCGGGACAGCCCCGAGTCCATCGTGAAGCGCTCGCGGCTCCAGTCGACGCTGTCCCCGAGGCGGCGCATCTGGGACAGGATCGAGCCGCCGTGCTGCTCCTTCCACTCCCACACCCGCTCCAGGAACTTCTCCCGGCCGAGCTCGCGGTGGTCGACGCCCTCCTCGCGGAGCTGCCGCTCCACCAGGGCCTGGACGGCGATGCTGGCGTGGTCCATGCCGGGCAGCCACAACGCCTCGTAGCCCTGCATCCGGCGACGACGGGTGAGCACGTCCATCAGGGTGTGCTCGAAAGCGTGGCCGATGTGCAGGCTGCCGGTGACGTTCGGCGGCGGGATCACGATCGAGAACGGCGGCTTGTCGCTGTGCGCGTCGGCGGTGAAGTACTCGGCGGCTACCCAGCGCTGGTACAGCTCGGCCTCGACGTCGGCCGGGTTCCAGCTCGACGGAAGTTCACGGGGCTGTGCGGGTGCGCTGGTCTGTGTCACACGCCGATTCTACGAACCGCCCGCGGCGGCCTCACCGGGCCTCACCTCCCGCGTTGAGCCGGCCGTGTGAACCACATCACGCGGGCTGTGCCGAGTCGACCTCGACGGGGGACCCTGGGAAGCATGTCGCGCAAAGCCCCCGAACAGGACATCGACGAGTCGGCGCTGTCCACGCACCACCCGAAGGACCACGCAGCAGGCGTGAAGGCGGTGATGGTGTCGTTGCGCCGCGGCTGGGAGCAGATGGGCGCCGGCCGCACCATGCTCACGTTGCCGCTGCTCAACCAGCGTTCCGGGTTCGACTGCCCGGGTTGCGCGTGGCCCGACCCGCAGGAGGCGGACGGGGACAAGCGCAGCGTCGCCGAGTTCTGCGAGAACGGCGCCAAGGCCGTGGCCGAGGAGGCCACCACCCGGCGCGTCGACGCCGAGTTCTTCGCGAAGCACTCCGTCGCGGAGCTCGCGGACAAGAGCGACTACTGGCTGGGGCAGCAGGGGCGGCTCACCCAGCCGATGATCAAGCGCAGCGGTGACACGCACTACCGGCCGATCGACTGGGACGCCGCGCTCGACGTCGTCGCCGAGGGGCTGCGCGCGCTGGACTCGCCCGACGAGGCGGCGTTCTACACCTCGGGCCGCACCAGCAACGAGGCCGCGTTCCTGTACCAGCTGCTGGTGCGCAGCTTCGGCACCAACAACCTGCCGGACTGCTCGAACATGTGCCACGAGTCCTCCGGCTCGGCGCTGACCGAGACGATCGGCATCGGCAAGGGCTCGGTGTCGCTGGCCGACGTCGAGCACGCCGACCTGGTCATGGTGGTGGGGCAGAACCCGGGCACCAACCACCCGCGGATGCTCTCCACCCTGGAGAAGGTCAAGGGCCACGGCGGCAAGATCATCGCGGTGAACCCGCTGCCCGAGGCCGGGCTGATGCGGTTCAAGAACCCGCAGAACGTGCGCGGTGTCGTCGGCAAGGGCACCGCGCTGTGCGACGAGTTCGCCCAGATCCGCATCGGCGGCGACCTCGCGCTGTTCAAGGCGCTGACCGCGCTGCTGGCGAAGGCCGAGCTGGACGCGCCCGGCACCGTGCTGGACCGCGAGTTCATCGAGCAGCACACCCACGGCTTCGACGAGTTCTACGCGCAGGCCACCGACATCGACTGGGACGCGACGCTCAAGGCGACCGCGCTGTCCCGCGAGCAGATCGAGAAGATCGCGCGGATGCTCATCGAGTCCGAGCGGACCGTGATCTGCTGGGCGATGGGCCTCACCCAGCAGAAGAAGGCCGTGCCGACGATCCGCGAAGCGGTCAACCTGCTGCTGATGCGCGGCATGATCGGCAAGCCGGGCGCGGGCGTCTGCCCGGTCCGCGGCCACTCCAACGTGCAAGGCGACCGGACGATGGGCATCTGGGAGAAGATGCCGGAGAAGTTCATGGACGCCATGGAGGCCGAGTTCGGCATCCCCATGCCGCGCAAGCACGGCTACGACACCGTCGACGCGCTGCACGCGATGCAGGCCGGCGAGGTGAAGGCGTTCTTCGCCGTCGGCGGCAACTTCGTGTCCGCCACACCCGACACCGCGGGCACCGAGCGGGCGCTGCGCGGCTGCGACCTGACCGTGCAGGTGTCGACGAAGCTGAACCGCTCGCACGCGGTCGCCGGGGACACCGCGCTGATCCTGCCGACGCTGGGCCGCACCGAGAAGGACGTGCAGGAGTCCGGGCCGCAGTTCGTCACCGTCGAGGACTCGATGTCGGTGGTGCACGCCTCTCGCGGCAGGCTCTCCCCCGCCTCCGACACCCTGCTGTCCGAGGTGGCGATCGTGTCCCGGCTGGGCCGCAAGCTGCTCGGCGACGGGCACCCGGTGCAGTGGGAGGAGTTCGAGAAGGACTACGACGCGGTGCGCAGGCACATCGCCGCCGTCGTGCCCGGCTGCGCCGACTACAACGAGAAGGTGCGCCGCCCGGACGGCTTCGTGCTGCCGCACCCGCCGCGGGACAGCCGCACCTTCACCACCACCACCGGCAAGGCCAACTTCACGGTGAACGAGGCGGAGCCGCTGGAGGTGCCGGAAGGCCGGCTGCTGCTGCAGACGCTGCGCAGCCACGACCAGTACAACACCACCATCTACGGGCTCTCGGACCGCTACCGCGGCATCGAGGACGCGCGCCGGGTGGTCATGGTCAACGAGAAGGACATCGCCGCGCTCGGCTTCGCCGAAGGCGACCTGGTGGACATGGTCTCCGAATGGCCGGGCAAGCCCGGGCCCGACGGCGAGTCCACTGTGGAGGAACGGCGGGCGGAGGCGTTCCGCATCGTCGCCTACCCGACCGCGCGGGACTGCGCCGCCGCCTACTACCCGGAGGCGAACCCGCTGGTGCCGCTCGGTGCGGTGGCGGAGAAGTCGAACACGCCGGTCTCGAAGGCCGTGCTGATCCGCCTGGAGCGCTCCGCGGGCTGATCCCCCGCACCCGAGGACCGGGCCGCCACGCACCGCGCGGGCGGCCCGGTTCCGCGTTCACGGCCCGTCCGCGGCCGCGCGTCGGGGCGGGGCCGGTCCGTCAGGCGGCGAGGCGTTCCGGCAGTCCCCTGGCCAGCTTGTCCGCCGCGACGCGCGGACCGAAGCGCTCCACCACCGCGCGGCGGCACGGGCACCGCTCGACCTCGGCCGCGGACGCGCAGCAGAACACGCCCAGCACGCGAACCGCGAACGCCACCTCCGCCGGATCACCGACCCGCCGGGACACGGCGACCGCCACCGCCGCCGCGACCCGCCGCACCGCGTCGTCCCGCTCCGCGCCGCCGAGCACCAGGTCGTGCAGCCGCGCCGCCGAGAGCCGGTCGGCCCGCTCGACCCGGGCGGCGACGTCGGCGAGCACGCGACAGGCGCGGTTCGCGCGCTGCGCCAGGAACTCCTCCCACGTCGCACCGTCCACGACCGCCAGGCAGCGCTGCTGGACGGTGCGCGGCCACGGGTCGGCGACGAGCACGGCGACCGCCTCGCGCTCCCGGCGCCGCCGGTCCCGGACGTCGTCCGCGTGCACCCGGAACGCCCCCGGCGTCCGCAGAACCGGTGCTCCTTGCAGTACCGCGACGGGTAGCTCGACCTCACCTTGTTCCGGCAGGGCCGCCCGGACAGCGTCCGCGCGCTGCCGCACAGGTGGGAGCGCCCTCGTTTGATCCCCATCCCCCCGGGATCGGCAGGCCCCGCGAGCCCGCGTACCGCCCATCCAGCGGTCCCGCTCGGCCGAACGTGGGCATCGCGCGGGCGGGACCGGCACGGGCGGGGCGCGCGTCGGAGGTCACCGCCCGTGCCGGTCGGGCCCGGCCTGCGTGCCGCGCGGGGACACCGGGCCGCACCACGCCCACCGGGCCGGGAACCGGCGCTCGGCCGGTTCGCCGGGAGCGACGGGATCGCGGCGGCCGGGGCGCCGGTCGGCTTCCCGGCACCGCGGGCACGGGAGCGCCGGCGGCCGGGACAGCTCCGCCACCAGCACCAGGAGGCCGCAGCGGGCGCGGTACCGCCCCTGCCGACCGGCGAGCCCCTCGGCCATCTCCGCTTCGCCCACGAGGTGGTCGCGACCGTCGTGCGCGCTGGTCATGCGGATCAACCGATCCCCTCGTCGCCCCATGCAGCCAGCATCGGCGCCCGCACCGCGGCGCACCAGGGAACGCGCCGGGGCAACTCGGGGAACGTCGGCGAATGCGCGGCCACCTCGGCTTTCGGCGCAGCGGTACCGACCGATCGGGGCAACTTGGGGCAAGGTCGGCGACGCTGCGAAGCGAGGTGGATACACTCCGTACTCGTTGGGAGGCTGATCATCATGACCGGCGATTCCTCCGCCCGGCCCCGACCGGAGCGCAACGAGCGGCTGCGCCGCGCCCGGGAGGCCCTGCCCTCGCGGCTGGCGCCCGGCGAGCCGCTGTCCCGCGCCGAACTCGCCGAGGCGGTCAACGACTACCTGCTGGAGACCACCGGCAAGCGCTGGGCGCTCGACGCGCACCACATCGCCAAGTGGGAGCGCGGCGCGGTCCGCTGGCCCACCGCCGCCTACCGGGCCGCGCTGCGCGCCGTGCTGGGCGCCGTCGACGACGCGGCGCTCGGCTTCCGGCCCCGCGGCTCGACCGGGGCGGCGCGGAGCAGAGTGCCCGCATCCACAGTGGACTCGATCCGGGTGGTGTCCGCGTCCTTCCAGTCCGCCGACCGCAGGGTGGGCGGAGGCACGCTCTACGAGACGGTCCGGCACTACTTCACCACCGCGGTGCTGCCCCTGGTCCGGGAGGAACCGCGGCAGGCGGAGGTGCTGTCCGCGGCGGCCTCCGTCGTCGAGCTCGCCGGGTGGATGGCGCACGACAGCGGCGGCGACGTTCCCGCGCGCGAGCACTTCCACACCGCCTACCGGCTCGCGGCGGCCGCCGACGACCACGCGCTGCAAGCCGAGGTGTGCGCCTCGCTGTCCCACCTGTCCACCGAGCTCGGCCAGCCGCGGTCCGCAGCGGACTACGCGCTGAACGGGCTCACCCACACCATCTGCACCGGAGGCACGGCCCGCCTCGTCGCCCGGCTGCACGCGCTGCACGCGCGGGCGCTCGCCGCGCAGGGCGACCGGTACGGCACCGAACGGCACCTGGCGCTGGCCGGGGAAGAACTCGCCGTCCGCGACGAGGCCTGCGGCTGGATCGCCCCGTTCGACCGGGCCTCGCTGGCCAGCGAGACCACCGAGTGCTGGCGCAGCCTCGGCGACCTGCGCCGCGGCGAACGGCACGCCCGCGAAGCGGTCGGGTTGCGGCCCCCGGAACGCGTGCGCAGCAAGGCGTTGAGCCTGACGTCCCTCGCGCAGGTGCTCTTCGACGCCGGGCGCTACGACGAGGCGGCCGCGGCGGGCAGCACCGTGCTCGCCGAAGCCCCCGCCCTGTCCTCGGCCCGCGTGCACGAGCGGCTCACCGGCCTGGCGAACGCGCTGCTGCCGCACCACCGCGACCCGGCCGTGGCCGACTTCCTCGCCGCCCGCGCCACCCACCCGCTGCGCGACTCCGCTTGAACGGGACCCGGACCGCGCGGCCGGAGGGGACGCACGCGCACCTCGCCGAGGGCAACGCGCGGCAACCCCGCAAGCGGGTCACCGCCGACGTGCTGCTGCGCGACCGGCAGGACCGGGTGCTGCTGGTCGACCCCAGCTACAAGGAGCACTGGGACCTGCCCGGCGGGATGGCCGAGGCCAACGAACCACCCCGGCTCGCCGCCGCCCGCGAAGTCCGCGAAGAGCTCGGCGTCCGCGCGCCCGTCGGGCGGCCGCTGCTGGTCGACTGGGTGCGCCCGCGCGGACCGTGGGACGACCACCTGCTGTTCGTCTTCGACGGCGGCAGGTTGCCCTGCGAGCACATCGCCGCGCTGCGGATCACCGACCCGGAGATCACCCGCTTCCGGTTCGCCACGACCGCCCAGGCCCGCGCGCTGCTGCGCCCCGACATGTACCGCAGGCTCCGCCGCGCCCAGCACGCGCTGCGCACCGGCACCACCTCCTACGCGGAATGACGTTCAGGAGCGCGGGAAGTCGGCGGCGGTGTCCGGGAGGTCGGACCACGGGTCGGCCTTGCGGGCCAGGCGGCGCGGCAGGTTCCGGAGACCGTAGGACCGCGGGGTCGCCTTCGACAGTTCGGCGAAGTCCAGCGGCGTCGCCGCCGGGGCGCCGTCGCGGGCCCGCAGCGAGCAGGGCGCGATCATCGTCTGTCCGTAGGCGTTGCGCCCCACGTCCAAGAAGATCCGGTCGCCGCGCTCGTCCTTGCGCTGCTCGGTGGTGAGCCGGTCCGGGGCGGCGCGCACCGCGTCCTGCGCCATGTCCCGCACCGCCGCGCGCACCTCGTCGAAGCCGCGGCGGCCCGCCAGCGGAGCCACCACGTGGAAGCCCTTGCCGCCGGTGGTCTGCAGGTGCGGGGCGAGGCCCGCATCGGCGAACCGGTCCCGGAACTCGCGCACCACCGCCCGCAGCTCCGCGATCCCGGTCCCCGGCGGCGGGTCGAGGTCCACCACCGCCAGCACCGGCCGGTCCGGCTCCGCCGCCGCGGCCAGGCCCACGTGGAACTCCAGGCACGCCTGGGTCGCCAGGTAGACCAGCGTCGCCACGTCGTCGCACACCACGTGGTGCACCGGCCCGCCCGCGCCGCGCTGCGGCACCGGCACCACCCGCACCCAGTCCGGGAAGTGGCCGGACGCCTCCTTCTGGAAGAAGCCCGCCGCACCCACCCCGTCCGGGAAGCGGCGCATCGTCAGCGGTTTCCCGCGCAGGTGCGGCACCATCCGGTCGCCGACCGCGCGGAAGTACTCGGCGACGTCCCGCTTCCGGTAGCCGTCCGCCGGGTACAGCACCTTGTCCGGGTGGGTCAGCTCGACGCGCTCGGCACCGGCGGACAGCACCTCCGCCCCGCTCATCGGCCGTTCTCCCGCTCGGCGGCGAGGTCGGCGTTGGTGCGGCCGGAGAGCACCGACTCGGGCTGGGTGCGCGCCGGGGTGCGGCGCCGGTCGGCGCCCTCGTCGTCGACCTTCACCAGCAGCCACTCCTCCCGGCCGCGCATCGGGGTGCGGGTGAGGGCGAACGCGCCGGTCAGCTTGCTGCCCTCCAGCAGCACCTTCACGTGGCCGCGTTCGAGCGCGTCGGCCATCTCCACCGGTTTCCCGCGGTGCTCGGTGAGGTTCCGGTACGACCCGGTGTCCCACACGACGACGGTGCCCGCCCCGTAGCCCTCCGGGATGGTGCCCTCGAAGGACGCGTAGTCCAGCGGGTGGTCCTCGGTGGGCGTGGCCAGCCGCTTCTGCCGCGGGTCGGTGGACGGCCCCTTCGGCACCGCCCACGACTTGAGCACGTCCCCGACCTCCAGCCGGAAGTCGAAGTGCACCGTGGAGGCGTCGTGGCGCTGCACCACGAACCGCGGCAGCTCCCCCGGCGCGCCACCGCCCGGTTCGCCGGACCGCGCCAGGTCCCGCTTGCTCCGGTATTCGCCGAGCCCGTCCCGTGCCATGCCGCAGCCCTACCCGGCGCGGGCGCGCGGCACACCCGCGTCAGCCGCCGCTGCTCAGCTGCACTGCCAGAGGAAGCGCCCCTGCCCGCTGGCCTCGTCGAGGAACGCGTACCCGACCCCCGCGTCGCCGAAGTCCACCTCGAACGGGAAATCGACCGAGCTGTCGAACTGCCCCACGAACCGGAACGGCTCCCCCGGCGACTCGTCGCCCTGCAACCACTGCGGCGCCCCGCCGAGCCTCGTCGCGAAGTCGTCCACGTCCACCTCGCCGTCGAACGGCGCCAGCTCCACCCGGTGGTCCGGCCCGAACGTCGGCCCCTTGGCGATCGTCGCCACCTGGTAGAAGTCGGCCGGCTCCCCGGGCTGGGCGAAGAACGCGTTCTCCCCCGAGTCGGGCGCGAACGTGTCCACCACCTCGTCGGCCTCCTCCGGGTAGTCCTCGGTGAGGAACAGGTAGGCGAGCCGCACCTGCTCCCCGGGCAGCCGGATCTGCCCGAGGAACCGCATCGGCCTGCCCAGCGCCTCCGACATCGGCCACGCTGGCGTCGAGAGCCACACCGGCTGGCCACCGAACTTCGTGACCGGTTCGGTGATGGGCTCCTCCGATTCGACGAAGCGGAGGCTCTGGCGGGGCTGGGCGGCGAGGTCGGGCATCGGAATCCTTGCTGTAGCGGGGTTCCCCGGGGCGTGTCGGGCGTCCGGCGAGACCCTAGCGATCTCACCCGGCGGAACCATCCTCCTCCGGGTGGGCGGTGCCGATGTCACACCCGAACGGAGCAGCCCACGACGGCCCCACCGGCGGGCCGAGCACGCGGCGCATACTGGTCCCGGCATCCGAGCAGAGCCGACCCAGGAGGCTGACGATGGGACGAGTCACCGTGCGGCGCCCCGTGCTGCGAGTGACCGAGAGCGGTTCCCGAACCCGGCCGGACACCCTCGCCGCCGAAGAACCGCTGGAGATCCGGGTCAACGGCCGCGCCCTGTCGGTGACCATGCGGACCCCCGGCCACGACGTGGAGCTCGCCCACGGCTTCCTGCTCACCGAACGCGTCATCGCGGACAAGGACGACCTGCACAGCGCCCGCTACTGCGACAGCCCCGGGCCGGACGGACGCAACACCTACAACGTGCTGGACATCCTGCTCGCGCCGGGCGTCACGCCACCCGACACGTCCGTGGAGCGCAACTTCTACACCACCTCCTCCTGCGGGGTGTGCGGGAAGGCCGCGCTCGACTCGGTGCGGCTGAGCACCCGGCACTCCCCTGAGCACGACCCGCTGGAGATCACCCCGGAGACGCTCGCCGCGCTGCCCGACCGGCTGCGGGCCGCGCAGAAGGTCTTCGACTCGACCGGCGGGCTGCACGGGGCCGCGCTGTTCGACGGCGACGGGAACCTGCTGGTGTGCCGGGAGGACGTCGGGCGGCACAACGCGGTCGACAAGGTCCTCGGCTGGGCGGTGCTGGAACGCCGGGTGCCGCTGCGCGGGTGCGTGCTCATGGTGTCCGGCCGGGCCTCGTTCGAACTGGTGCAGAAGGCGGCGATGGCCGGGGTGCCGCTGCTGTCCGCGGTGTCGGCGCCGTCCTCGCTGGCGGTGGAGCTGGCCGCCGAGCAGGGCATGACGCTGGTCGGCTTCCTCCGGGGCAGCTCGATGAACGTCTACACCGGCACGCACCGCATCCTCGAACCCGACGCCGCACCGGTGCCCTGACCGGTGCCGGGCCGCCGGACTCAGCCGTGGTCGGACTTGTCCGGGGCGTAGCCCCCCACGAAATCGACGACCTCCGGGAGCGCGAGCCGGTAGTACCGGCTGTTGTGACCGCCCGGGGTGCTCACCGACGCCACCTCCGGGCGGGCCTTGCGGACGAACTTGCGGGTGCCGGTGATGAACCGGTCCCGGGTGCCGCACCACACGCCCAGCGGCACGTCGCCGAGCTCGGGGATGTGCCGCATCGGGTCGATGGCCCGCCAGTCGGCCTCGTCGGCGAACGCGCGGCGCCGCGCCATCTCCGGCCAGTTCGTGATCAGGGCCGGGGAGACGACGGCGGTCGCCTCCACCGGGATCTCCAGCTCGTTGCGGCGCCGCGTGTAGAGCAGCGCGCCGAACCCGCCCATCGAGATCCCGGAGACCGCGAACGGCTGGCCGTCGTCACCACCGATGCCGCGCTCCGCGAGCCAGCGCGGCACCTCGTCCAGCAACATCCACATCGGGTCGTCGCCGAACCGCTGGTGCCAGTAGCTGTTGCCGCCGCCGTCGACGGCGAGGAACGCGAACGGCGGCACCTTGCCGGTGGCGACCGCGGTGGTCAACCAGCTCGGCAGGCCCCCCGCGGACCTGCGGGCATCGCCGAACCGGCCGTGCAGCATCAGGCACACCGGGATCCGATCGCGGGACACCCCGCTCGGGTACATGGTGACGATCTCGACCTCGCGGTTGCGGGCCTGCGAGTGCACCCGTTCCACCGAGACGTTGCTCTGCTTGGCCAGCGGGAGCGGTTCGGCGGGGACCAGCGCGCCACCGGAGTCGCTGCTCAGCCCCAAGCCGAGCGCGCCCGCTCCGACCAGGCCGGAAGTGAGCAGGGTGCGCCGGTTCGGCATCGGGACGTTCCGCGGCTTCCCGCGCTGCATGGCACCTCCGGGCCTCGTTCCCTCCGAGCCGTCCATCGTGCCAACGGCCGTCTGCGCTACCGGACGGGCCCCGCCACCACCGAGAGCTCACCCACGTCGCACCGGTCGTGACCTCCGGTCAGCGGACCGCTTCCGGCACCGCGGACCAGCCGGCGACGTGCGGCGCGGTGTCGAAGCGGTCGGCCACCGGCACCGAGCCGTACAACGCCCAGCGCAGCAGCGCGGGCCACGGGCCGTAGCCCGCGGCCAGGTCCAGCGCGCGACCGTCGGCGAGCACGTCCAGCTCCACCCGCAGCCGGTGCGCGAGCGCGTGCGCCGCGCACACCGACAGCTCCGGGTCGTCGGTGCCCACCACCATCCGCGTCGGGCCGCCCGCCGCGCGCAGCGCCGGCGCGTCGGGTTCTGCCGCGCGCAGCGCCGGCGCATCCGGCTCCGCCGCGCGTGCTCCCGGCCCGTCGGGCTCCGCCGCCCCCAGCCCCCGTTCCACCGCGCGCGGACCCGGTCGGTCCGGGGACACGTCCGGCTCGGCCGGGGCGACCAGCAGCACCCGGTCCGCCCGGCGCGTCTCCGGCCCACCCGGCGCGGCCGCGTGCCGCAACCAGGTGCGGGCCCCGCCGCGGTGCGCCACCACGGCCAGCTCCGCCTCGGGCGGTACGCGCGCCAGCTCGGCCCGCAGCGCCGCCGTCGACTCCACCGGGCCCGGGCACCGGGTGACGACGGCGCCCGCTTCCCGCGAGCGTGCCGCCAGCCACTGCTGCCAGTGCCAGGGCCCGGAGCCGGACCCGTCCGGCACCAGCAGCACGTGCAGCTCGCTCATCGGGCCCTCCCCCAGCCGGACGACGCAACCTCCGCTCCGCATGATCATGCATCGCGCGGGACGCCGCTGGGCGATCCGGGGAACAGGTGCGGGAAACCACCCGCGCGGGCGCACGACGCACACCGCCGCCGCCCCGGAACGGGACGGCGGCGGTGGGTGGTGCCGCGTGCGGTGCTCGGGTCTCAGGCGGACTTCTCGCGGCGCTCCCGCCGCGTCGCCTGCCTGGCCACGATCGTGGGGTTGACGTTCTCCCGGACGGTCTGCTCGGTGATGACGACCTTCGCCACGTCGGTGCGGCTCGGGATGTCGTACATCACCGGCAGCAGCACCTCTTCCAAGATGGCGCGCAGGCCACGAGCCCCCGTGCCGCGCAGGATCGCCTGGTCGGCGACCGCCTCCAGCGCGGTTCGGGTGAACTCCAGCTCCACGTTGTCCATCTCGAACAACCGCTTGTACTGCTTGATCAGGGCGTTGCGCGGCTCGGTGAGGATCTGCACCAGCGAGGGCTTGTCCAGGTTCGTCACACTGGCCACCGTGGGCAGCCGGCCGATGAACTCGGGGATCAACCCGAACTTGATCAGGTCCTCGGGGAGCACCTCGGCGAACCGGTCCGCGGAGTTCGCCTCCTCCTTCGAGCGCAGCTGGGCGCCGAAACCGACGCTGGCCTTGCCCACCCGGTCCTCGACGATCTTCTCCAGCCCGGCGAAGGCACCGGCCACGATGAACAGCACGTTCGTCGTGTCGATCTGGATGAACTCCTGGTGCGGGTGCTTGCGGCCGCCCTGCGGGGGCACGCTCGCCGTGGTGCCCTCCAGGATCTTCAGCAGCGCCTGCTGCACGCCCTCGCCCGAGACGTCCCTGGTGATCGACGGGTTCTCGCTCTTGCGGGCGATCTTGTCGACCTCGTCGATGTAGATGATGCCCGTCTCGGCCCGCTTCACGTCGTAGTCGGCGGCCTGGATGAGCTTGAGCAGGATGTTCTCGACGTCCTCGCCGACGTAGCCCGCCTCGGTGAGCGCGGTGGCGTCGGCGATCGCGAACGGCACGTTGAGCATCTTCGCCAACGTCTGCGCCAGGTAGGTCTTCCCGCAGCCCGTGGGACCGAGCATCAGGATGTTCGACTTCGCGAGCTCGACGTTCTCCTCGCGGCTGTCCCGGGCGCGCTCACCCATCTGGATGCGCTTGTAGTGGTTGTAGACCGCGACCGACAGGTTGCGCTTCGCCGGGTCCTGCCCGATGACGTACTGGTCGAGGAACTCGTGGATCTCGGTCGGCTTGGGCAGCTCGTCGAGCTTGACCTCACCGGCCTCCGCCAGTTCCTCCTCGATGATCTCGTTGCAGAGATCGATGCACTCATCGCAGATGTACACGCCGGGGCCGGCGATGAGTTTTTTCACCTGCTTCTGGCTCTTCCCGCAGAAGGAGCACTTCAGCAGGTCGCCGCCGTCACCGATACGTGCCATGACCGCTGACCCCGTCCCCTCCGGCACGCCGTCCGGTGACGTGCCTGACCGTATGTGCTCGTTCCGACGGTACCTGCCGCTCCCCCGGTTCGGGGAGACTCGCAGACTCCGCTGCTCGCCAGTCTCCGGCATGCACCGGGTGCGACGGCCGGTGGCCGCGCTCCCGGCGTGTCGCGGACGCCGGTGCGCCGAGCGCACCACAGCATCCCACTTCCCGGAACGCTCCCGCGACCGGCTTTCCGCACCGCACCGCGCTGATCAGCGGAGCGGCCCCGCCGGAGATCAACATCTTCTCAGCGGCGGCACTCCGTGCCGCGACCGCCCCGGGTGCGCGGCGACCCCCTCACCTCGGACCGGCCGGCCGAACCGCCGGGCCGGGCGCGAGGAGGCCGCCGGAGCACCACCTCCGGTCGCCACGCGGGCCGACCGGATCAGGACTGCGCGGACAGCTTGCGGTAGGGCAGGACCTCGTCGACGATCCCGTACTCCCGCGCCTGCTCCGCCGTCAGGATCTTGTCCCGCTCCACGTCCCGGCGGACCTGGTCCTTGTCGTTGCCGGTGTGCGTGGCCAGCGTCGTCTCCATCAGGTCGCGCATCCGCTGCACCTCGTTGGCCTGGATCTCCAAGTCGGAGACCTGGCCGTAGATGCCCTCGGTGGACGGCTGGTGGATCAGGATGCGGGAGTTCGGCAGCGCGAGCCGCTTGCCCTTCGTGCCCGCGGCCAGGATGACCGCCGCCGCCGACGCCGCCTGGCCCAGGCAGATCGTGCGCACGTCCGGGCGGACGTACTGGATGGTGTCGTAGATGGCCATCAGGGCCGTGAACGAACCACCCGGCGAGTTGATGTAGATCTGGATCTCGCGGTCCGGGTCGTCGGACTCCAGGAACAGCAGCTGCGCCATCACGTCGTTCGCCGAGGCGTCGTCCACCTGGACGCCGAGGAAGACGATGCGCTCCTCGAACAGCTTGTTGTACGGGTTGGACTCCTTCACCCCGTACGCGGTGCGCTCGACGAAGGAGGGCAGCACGTACCGGGACTGCGGAAGCTGGAATGAGCTCACGACAGGTGACTCCTCGTTAGTGGTTCCGGGCGCGCGGTCAGCTGGGCAGGTTCGCCGCGGAGGCGATGTGGTCCACGAAGCCGTAGTCGCGGGCCTCCTCCGCCGTGAACCAGCGGTCGCGGTCGGAATCGGCCGTGATCTTCTCCACCGTCTGCCCGGTCTGAGCGGCGATCAGCTCCGCCATCTCCCGCTTGTGCTTGGTGAACACCTCGGCCTGGATCGCGATGTCCGAGGCCGTACCGCCGAGACCCGCCGACGGCTGGTGCATCATGATCCGCGCGTGCGGCAGCGTGAACCGCTTGCCGCGAGCACCGGCGGACAGCAGGAACTGGCCCATCGACGCCGCGAAGCCCATCGCGACGGTCGCCACGTCCGGCTTGATCAGCTGCATCGTGTCGTAGATCGCCATGCCCGCGGTCACCGAACCGCCCGGCGAGTTGATGTAGAGCGAGATGTCCCGCTCCGGGTCCTCGGCCGCGAGCAGGAGCAGCTGCGAGCAGATCTGGTTGGCCATGGTGTCCTCGACCTGGGAGCCCAGGACGATGATCCGCTCCCGCAGCAAGCGCTCGTAAACCGAGTCGTTGAGCGAGAGCCCGTTCGTCGACCGCATGTGCGGCGTCGAGTCCGACGCCGGAACAGTCAGGTGCTGCGTCACGTCTCCCCTGCCTTCTTCCACGATGAGGGCTTCCACAATGGACCGGTCACACCGGCCGTCGGCCGCCGACCCGCTGGGAACGCCTTGCTTTTCCGTATCCGGTGATCCGCTTGCAACCGACCCTAACGAACGTGGGCGGCACCAGCTTCCCGGTACCGCCCACGTTCGCTCAGAGCTTGTGCATTGCTCCCGCCGTTCGCAGAATCCTTCCGCTCACGGCGAAATCACCGCGAAAGAACCGTCACTCGGACTTCGTCGCGGCGGACTCGTCCTTCGCATCGGACTTCGCGTCCTCGGCCTGCTCGACCTCGCCCTGCACGACCTCCGGCTGCTCACCGGCGTCGTCCTGCGAACCGAACAGCTCGTCCAGGTCCAGCTCCGCGCCGGACGCGTCCACCACGGTGGCCTGGCGCACGACGGAGAACAGCGCCTTGCTGCGCCGCACGTCCGCGTAGATCGCCCCGAGCTGGCCGGACTGCTGCGCCTGCTGGACGTACTGGTCCGGGCTCACGCCGAAGCGCTGCGCCTGGTAGATGATCCGCTCGGTCAGCTCGTTGTCCGAGACGGAGACGTTCTCGGCGTCCGCGATCGTGTCCAGCACCAGCTGGGTGCGGACCGCCTTCTCCGCCTCCTCGCGGGTCTCCGCGTCGAACTGCTCGCGGGTCTGGTCCTGCTGCTCCAGCCACTCCGCGAACTTCGCCTCGTCGTGGTCGAACGGGTGGATCGCGTCGTGCTCGCGAACCTCCACCTCGGACTTCACCACGTTCTCCGGCAGCGGGACCTCGACGGTCTCCAGCAGCGCCTCCAGGACCTTGTCCCGGGCCTGCATGCCCTGCTGCATCCGCTTGACGCGGCCCAACCGCTCCCGCAGGTCGGCGAGCAGCTCCTCGGCCGTGTCGAACTCGCTGGCCATCTGGGCGAACTCGTCGTCCGCCTCCGGCAGGTGCCGCTCCTTCACCGACGCCAAGGTCACCGTGACCTCGGCCTCGCGGCCCGCGTACTCGCCGGCCACCAGATCGGTGTTGAAGGTGTTCGTGTCACCCGCCGACGCGCCGATCAGCGCGTCGTCGATGCCCTCGATGAGCTGGCCGGAGCCGATCTCGTACGACAGGCCGCTGGTGCGCGCCTCCTCGACGTCCTCGCCGTCGACCGTGGCCGACAGGTCGATGCTGACGAAGTCGCCCTGCTGCGCCGGACGGTCCACGCCGGTCAACGTGCCGAAGCGGGCGCGCAGCTCGTCCAGCTGCTCCTGCACCTCGTCCTCGGTCGTCTCGACGTCGTCCACCGACACCGACAGCTCGCCGAACGCCGGAACGGTGATCTCCGGACGCACATCGACCTCGGCGGTGAACTCGATCTGGTCCCCGTCCTCGATCTTGGTGACCTCGATCTCCGGACGCCCGAGGGTGCGCACCTCGGTGCCGTTGATGGCCTCCATGTACTTGGCCGGAACCGCCTCGTTGACGACCTCGTCGAGCACAGGACCCCGGCCGATGCGGCTCTCCAGCACCCGGGCGGGAACCTTGCCCGGCCGGAAGCCCGGGATGCGGACCTGGTTGGCCAGTGCCTTGTACGCGCGGTCGAAGTTCGGCTTGAGCTCGTCGAACGGCACCTCGACGTTGATCCGTACGCGCGTCGGGCTCAGGTGCTCGACGGTGCTCTTCACGTGGTCTCCTAGTGCGAACGTGCTTCGGACCCCGGCGGTGCCGGCGGGAGCGCCACCCCACGTCGGGGGCGCTCCGGCGACGCCGGGCTGACCTCCGAGTCTATTGCCCAGGCGAGACCGGAGCCCCCGGGGGTTGCCTCAGGGCGCCACCCGCTACCCACCGGCCGCGAGCGCGCGGGCCCGCGCGAACCGGGCCCCGCGGCCGATTCCACGCCAGGAGCGCGAATTCCCGCCGCGGCACGCCGGGCGAGCCGTCACCTCGGCGCCGAGAACACCGCGTCACCGGCCACCTCACCGGCACCGCCCACCGAACCCAGCGGCGTCGGGATCACCGCCGTCCCGATCCCCACCGTCGGCGGCGCGACGTGCCCGCCGGGAACGTCCACGAACAACGACACCCCGACCAGCAGCAGCACCGCGAGCGCCAGCAGCACCCCCACCACCAAGGCGGGGAGCCGGACCCGGCGCGCGGCCCTCGACACAGCAACGTGAACGTGCACGACCGCGAAATCGGGCGGCGGCTGCTCACCGTTACCGGAAGTCGAACGAATCACCCGGGAAGATCACGTTCCGTGAGACCACCCGGACGTGAAGAAGGAGGCGCGGCCGCACGACCACGCCTCCCGGAGGACCGTCGGGGTGGCGGGATTTGAACCCACGACCCCTCGCACCCAAAGCGAGTGCGCTACCAAACTGCGCCACACCCCGTCCTACCTGCACCGCACCCCCACTGCCCGGGTGCGTTGCGGAGAGCCTATCGCGACGCGTTAAGCTGGGGCACGCAAGGTCGGGAAGACCTCGGCGGAACACCGCCGGGACACGTCGACCGAGCACGCGGGCGTAGCTCAATGGTAGAGCCCCAGTCTTCCAAACTGGCTACGCGGGTTCGATTCCCGTCGCCCGCTCCAGGTCGTGGGAGAGGTGTGCCGAGATCTTTGATCTTGGCCCCTCTCCCTTTCGCATTTCCGTACGGGGGCCGAGCCCCCGTAGGCCCCCACGGTGCGGTGGGCACCTGTGGAGGGCGCGGCGGATCTCGCACCGAGACGGGCTGAGGGAACGACGGGAAACTTCGCGGGGGTCCGGACAGGATCCCGGGCCCGGCCTGGGCCGTCCTTTGATCTTGGCCCCTCTCCCTTTCGCATTTCCGCATGGGGGCCGAGCCCCGTAGGCCCCCACGGTGCGGTAGGCACCTGTGGAGGGCGCGGCGGATCTCGCACTGAGGCAGGCTGGGGGACGGCGGGGAACTTCGCGGGGGTCCGGGCGGGATCCCGGGCCCGGCCTGGGCCGTCCTTTGATCTCGGCCCCTCTCCCTTTCGCATTTCCGCATGGGGGCCGAGCCCCGTAGGCCCCCACGGTGCGGTGGGCGACCTGTGGAGGGCGCGGCGGGTCTCGCACTGAGACGGGCTGAGGGGACGGCGGGAAGCTTCGCGGGTGTCCGGGCGGGATCCCCGCCTCGGTCTGGGCCGTCCACCTCTCGCCCGGGACACGGTCGCCGGCTCGCGGCCGACGACGGCAGAGCCGGCACTGGCGTTCGAAGCGTGGACAGCCGCCTGTGCGGGCACGTCGGAACCTCGGCCGGTGCGGTCGTGGGCGCGGCCCCCGCCAGTGGGGCGGACCCGCGCGCACTCCACGAGCGGGAACTCCGCGGAGCCGCTCCATCGACCGTTCCGGCTCCCGAATACGGCGATCCGCTCACCCGGGCCGATGTGATGTCCACCGGACCGCAGAAGCCGTCGGACGAGATCCTCGCGGCGTTGCTCGACCCCACCGACGGTCCGGAAGATAGGCTCCGGAGTCGCCTTCGCTGTGCCCTGACCACGGCCGACGGTGCCGCGATGCCGGTGTGCGTCCGCTCTGCGCGGCGCGGCGGACCCAAGGAGACGAAGGGACCCCGATGTCACTCGAGTCAGACGTCCGCTACCTGTTGGATCGTCTTGAGATCCAGGACGTGATCGCGCGCTACGGACTCGGTCAGGACTTGCACCAGCCCCACGACGAGAACCTCGACGTGCTGGAGCACTGGGCGGACGTTTTCACCGAGGACGCCGTACTCGACTACTCCGAAGCCGGGATGCCGGCAGCGATGAGCCGTGAGGAACTCGCCGACATCATGCGCGGCCCTCAGCGCGACGGCGGCATGGCCAACATCTACAACGTGTGGCAGCACGTCGAAGGACACGCCACCGTGACGATCGACGGCGACCGGGCCACCGCCGTGTCACCCCACCTGCACACCCACGAGACCAAGGCCGGCGAACCGGCCAACGTCATCGCGGCGGGCATGTTCTACGACGCTCTGGAGCGGCGTCCCGAGGGATGGCGGATCGTGCGTCGACAGCTCAAGAACCTCTACGTGCACACCGTCGATCGGTCCCCGAACGAGAGTTGATGCCCTCCCTCGCCGGGTGGGGTCCCGGGCCCGGTCTGCGCCGTCCTTTGATCCCGGGCCCTCCCCTCTCGCAGTTCCGCACGAGGCCCCCGCGGTGCGGTGGACACCTGTGGAGGGCGCGGCGGGTCTCGCACTGAGACGGGCTGAGGTGACGGCGGGAAACTCCGCGGGGGTCCGGACGGGATCCCGGCACCTCGTCCCTCGGGTGGCGATTCGACGGTGCCGATGCCCCGCGGTCCTCCCGTAGCGCAGGCTCCTGCACGGGTCGGCGGGGGTTCTCCTGTTCGGACTTCGCGGGAGCGTCAGGGGGTCGGGGTGAGCGCTCCCAGGACCGCCAGGGCCGTTCGGATCGGGTCCAGGACCACGGGCGCGTCGGGGTGCTGCTCGGTGTCCACTGCGGAGCAGCCGTTGATGACGGCGGTGACGCCCGCGGCCGCGAACGCGGCCAGGGGGTCGCGCATCGCCGCCGACCAGCGGGCCGGGTCGGTGATGTCCTCGACCGCCAGGTTCAGGACCGCCACTTCGGCGAAGGAGCTCGACCAGCCGTAGTCGTCGATGCGGTGGCGCAGCTCGGCGGCGATCGCCGCGTTGCGGGTCACCGCACCGATCCGGTGCCCCGCCGCGACCGCGGCTCCCACCGCCAACCGGAGCAGGCCCAGCGCGGGACGGCCCCCGAGCAGGCCCCCGTCCGCGGGCACCGCCGGATCCAGCACGCAGTCCGGCAGCACCGCGTCGCACTCCGGCGCGGCCGCCAGCGACTCCGCGACCAGCTCCGTCGACCGGCGCACGTCCGCCGCGGACTCCAGGGCGCGCGGGCCGCCCGCGGGCAGGTCCGACAGCACCACCCGCACCCCCGCGGGCGAGAGCGCGTCGTAGCGGGCCTGCCTGCGGGCGACCTCCCGCGGCCCGACGACGATCGGCGTGACGGCGTGCACGAGCATGGTGTTCCTCCTCATCGGACCTGGCACGAAGCGCCGAGCGCACGCAGCTCCGCCGCGGCGTCCACCGCGTCCGGCAGCGCGGCGCACCGCTCCCGGACACCGGCCACCACCTCCGGGGCGCCCAGCAGCTCGCCGAGGACGCGGACCCGGTCCGCGGCGGAGAACGGGTGGAAGGCGGCGTCGCCGACCGGGTTCGGGCGCTCCGCCACGACCCCGGCCGCGGTGAGCCGCACCGGCCGCTCCGCGGGCAGCCGGGCGTCCAGGTCCGGCGCCGCGCGCACCACGACCCGGCGGGCCAGCTCGGCGGTGCCCGGGTCGGCCAGCGCCGCCGCGGAGAACTCGGCCGGGCCCACCCGCCCCCGCCGCAGCGCCGTCGCCACCACGAACGGCAGCGAGAACCGCGCCGCCAGCGGCGTCGGCCAGCTCGTCCGGTCCAACCCGGCGCCGAGCGAGTGGATCTCGACCAGGACCTCCGCCGGGTCCGGCCCCACCTGCTCCCGCACCGACAGCGCCGCGTCGATCGCGGCGTGGGTGAACGAGCACGAGGAGTGCTGCTTGAAGTAGCCGCCGAGGACCTCCCAGCCCCCGCCGGTCAGCACCGCCGGGTCCAGCTCGCCCAGCAGGCCGCCCAGCGCGTCCGCCGCGACCCCGGTGACCTGCCCGGCCCCGGACGCGGCCAGCCGCGCCGCCGCCAGCCCCGACTGGTTCGCCGCACCCACCCAGGCGTCCCGCACCGGGTTGCCGTCCAGCGCCGCCGAGAACGGGCCCGCGACCGGCAGGCCACCGCCCGCGTCGATCGCCGCCGCCGTCTCCGCGGGTCCCAGCCCGAGCAGCCGCGCGCAGCCCGCCGCCGCACCCGGGACGCCCCAGTTGCCGTGCGGATGGGTGCCCGGCCGCAACCGCGTCGCCCGGCCGAACCGGGCCGCGACCTCGTACGCCGCCAGCAGGGCGCAGCACAGCTCCGCGCCGCGCACCCCCCGCCGCGCGGCCAGCGCCAGCACCGCGGGGAAGCCGTGCGCCGCCGGATGCCCCGCGGCGAGCCGGTGCCCGTCGTCGAGCTCCAAGCGCACCGCGGCGACCGCGTTCAACCAGGCCGCCGCGTCCACCGCGACCGCGCGGCCCGTCCCGAACAGCGGGGACGGCCCGTCCGGGGCGTCCCACGCGGCGACCAGCGCCCGCTGCGCCGGATCCCGCGAACCGAGCGCGGTGACCGCGATCGAATCGGTGAGCACCACCAGCAGGCGTTCCCGCACCTCGGCGGGCACCTCAGCCCAGCTCAGCTCCGAGACCCACCGGCCGAGCCCGCCGACGGCCTGCCAGACCTCCGCCGCCCCGCTCATGCCCGCTCGCGCACGACGCGGCCCGCCGGTGCCGCCGCGGCGACCGGCTCGCGGGGCACCAGCAGCATCAGCAGCGCACCCGCCACCGCCAAGCCGGCCATCACGACGAATCCGCTGGTGAAGCTCCCGGTGCCGGCGACGATGAAGCCCATCACCGACGGGGCCACGATCCCGGAGGACGCGAACGCCGCATCGGCGAACCCGGCGGCGCTGCCCGGCTGGTCCGGTGCCGCGTCGATCGAGGCCACCCACCAGATGCCGCCGGTGACGAACCCGAAGCCGACGCCCAGCGAGATCGAGAGCAGCGCCACCGTCAGCGTCGGCGCGATCGCCAGCGGGATCAACGAGCACCCGGCCAGCAGCAGCGCCGCGCCCATCACCGCGAACCGGGTGCGGATCCGCGGGCTGCGCCGGTACACCCGGTCCACCACGTAGCCGCCGACCAGCGCGCCGACGATGCCGCACGCCCACGGCGCGATGGAGAACGCGCCCGCCTGCTCCACGCTCAGGCCGTAGGCGTTCGAGAGGAACGACGGCAGCCAGTACATGAAGCCCCAGAACATGAAGCCCCACGCGAAGTACCCGCCCGCGACCACCCACAGGTTCCGGTTCGTCAGCAGCGGCCGCCACCGCACCCGGGACCGGCCCGGCGCCGAATCGGACTCCTGCCCGGCCGCGATCAGCTCCCGCTCCGCGTCGTTCACCCGCGCCGACTCCGAGGGCAGGTCGCGCAGCAGCAGCACGGCCAGCACCGCCCACACCACGCCGAACAGGGCCAGCGTCCAGAACATGCCGCGCCAGCCCACCAGGTCGGTCAGCCCCGTCAACAGCGGACCGGAGATCAGCAGGCTCCCGGAGACCGCGACCCCGCCGCACAGCGCCAGCGCCACCCCGCGTTCGCGGACCGGCAGCCACCGGCTCACCGTGCGGGTCGCCGCCGGGAACGCCGGTGCCTCCCCGATGCCCAGCAGCAACCGGATGACCAGCAGCCCGGCGAACGAACCGGCGATCGGGATGAGCGCGGTGGTCACCGAGAACAGCGCGATCGCCGACAGCAGCACCCGCCGCGTCCCGAACCGGTCCACCAGCGGCCCGGACAGGAACGCCGCGACCATGTAGCCGATGGAGAAGACGGAGCTGATGATCCCGTACTGCGCGGTGGTGATCCCGAACGCCTGCTCCAGCGGTTCCACCGCGTAGGAGACCGCGCTGCGATCGATGTAGTTGATGACGATGAGGCCGATCACCAGCCCCAGCGTCACGAAGCGAAACCGTGTGCTCATGGCGTGTTCCTCGATTCCGGGAGGGGAATCGTTCGTTCCGTTCGAACGGAGCGGACGAGACGTCGTTGTCTGCCAGTGCTCGGTGCGCGGATCAGCCGTCCAGGTCGGACGCGGCGAGCGCGGCGTGGACGCCGCCCATCACCTCGGCGACCGCGCGGTTCGCGCGCAGGTCCCACACCGCGGCGACGACGTCCGCCGCCCGGTCCGGCCCCACGGCCCGGCTCGCGTTGCCGGTGAACTTCGCCGCCAGCTCGTCGGCGGACAGCGGGCGACCGGGGCCGCCGCGGTTCTCGGTGATCCGCTCGGTCACCGTGCTTCCGTCGGTGAGCTCGGCGGTGAGGACGGCGGGGAACTGCCGGGGGAATCCGGCGGTGGCCTGCTCGTCGGCGACGACCCGCACCCGGCCGGCCAGTTCGAGGCGACGCGGGTCGGCCGCGGCGGCGTCGGTGAAGTCCTCGTGGAACACGCCGAGCCCGCCGCCGCCCAGCAGCGCCGCCGCCACGGTGTAGGGGCCGGAGAACGCGGCGTGGTACCCGGAGCGCGGGTGGCGCTTCTCCGCGGCCGGTTCGGCGATGGTGCGCAGCACCGGGGCGGGCACCCCGAGCACCAGCTCGCGGACCTGCTCGGCCGCCACGCCCCGTTCCCGCAGCCGCAGCGCGGCGTCGATGCCGGCGTGCGTGAAGTGGTTGCACGGGTAGGGCTTGAAGAACACGCCCGGCGTCTCCCAGTGCTCGCCGAGCCCGTCGGTGACGCGTTCCGGGTGCACCCGCTCGCCGCAGAACGCGCGCAGGAACCCGAACCGTCCTTCGATCACCGTGGGCGGGCCGGTGAGCCCGTGCCGCGCCAGGTCGGCGGCGGCGACCCCCGAATGCGCGGCCCAGCCGCAGTGCACCCGCTTGATGGTGCCGCCGGTGCGGTTCGCCTCGATGACGCCGGCGCCCATGCTGGCGGCGATGCCGACCGCGGACGCCAGCGCCTCCGCGTCGAGCCCCTGCAGCATCCCGGCGGCGACGGCGGCGCCGATCGCGCCGCAGATCGCGGTGGCGTGCTGCCCGTGCTCGAAGAACACCGAGTTGCCGAGCTCCTCGTCGTAGCCGGCCATGCCGAGGCGGCAGGTGACCTCGATGCCCATCGCCGCCGCGGCCAGCAGGGCGCGGCCACCCGCGCCGGTGCGCTCCGCGGTGGCCAGCGCCGCGGGCACCACCGAGGCCGACGGGTGCAGCACCGACGGCAGGTGGGTGTCGTCGAAGTCCAGGCTGTGCGCCAAGGTCCCGTTGACCAGCGCCGCCGACGGCGCGGGAACCCGGCCGGGCAGGCCGATCGCGGTCGCCGCGGGCTGCCCGCCCCACTCGGCGACGACCGCCCCGGCGATCCGCGCCGGTTCCTCGCGGACCGCGGCGAGGGAGTTGCCGAGCACGTCGACGATCCGGCCGGCCACGTCGTCGGCCAGCGCGTCGTCGATGCCGTCGGCGGCCAGCCGGGCGCCGACCTCGCCGATCCGCTGCGCGGGAGTGGTCACGGCTGCACCACCGCCAGCGGCCGCACCGGGGCACCGGTGCCGCCGACGATGCGCAGCGGGGCGAACACGGCGAGGAACTCGCCCAGGCCGGCTTCGGCGGCGTCCTCCAACGCCAGGTGCTCCACGATGTGGATGCCGTGCTCCACCAGCAGCACCCGGTGCACCGGCAGCACGCGGTGTCCCGCACCCGCCGGGATCTGCTCGTAGGCGGTGGTGTCGCCGCCGGTGGCGACGATGCCGCGTTCCACGAGCCATTCGGCGCCGTCCACGGTCATCCCGGGCACCCCGGTCTCCTTGCCGACGTAGGCGACCGGGTCGCCGAACAGGCGGCCCCACCCGCTGCGCACCACGGCGACGTCGCCGGGGCCGGGTTCGGCGCCGGCGCGCTCCGCGGCCCGCGCCAGGTCGCCGGCGGTGATGCCGTAGCCGGGTTCCAGCACGTCCACGCCGTGCACGGCGGCCACGTCGAGGAACACCCCGCGGGTCACCATCGGCGGGATCGTCTCGGCGCCGTGCACGGTGTGCTTCCCGCCGCGCTGCGCTTCGGCCGCGTCGGCGCCGCCGTGCAGCTTGCCGTCGTGGCTGACGTGGGCGAGCGCGTCGACGTGGGTGCCGGTGTGCCCGCCGGTGACGATCACCTCGTTGGACGCCGAGCCGCCGTCGGGGCGGACCGCGTCGCCGTGGCGGCGCTCCAGGGTCATCCGGAAACCGGGGTGGTTCGGCGAGCCCGCCATCCCCGTGTACAGCGGGTGGCCGAGCTCGATGATGCGGGTCCCGGCGCGCACGGCGCCGAGCAGGGCGTCGGTCACGGGTTCTCCTTCCCGGCCGCGGCACGGCCCGGTTCGTGGTGCTGCTGCAGCTCATCGGCCAGTTCGGTGACCCAGAGGGCACCGGCGACGACGGCCGGATCGACGAAGCGGCCGTCGGCGTCCACCCAGGCGGCCGCACCCGCGGCGCCGACCGAGGCGAGCAAGGACCGCGCCCGCGCCACCTCGTCCTCGCCGGGGGTGAAGGCCTGGTGGACGGGGGCGATCTGGCCGGGGTGGATCACGGAGCGGCCGAAGAACCCGGCGTCGCGCAGGGTGGCGCTGTCCGCGGCGAGTCCGGCGGTGTCGGCCAGGTCGGTCCACACGCTGGCGATCGGGCTGGGCAGCCCGGCCGCCCGGTTCGCGGTGACGATCCGGGCCCGCGCCCAGCCGAGTTCGGCGCGGTCCCGGATCCGCAGGTCGGCCGCCAGGTCCGTCTCCCCGGGGGAAATCCCGGCGACCAGCGGGTGGCAGGTGGCGAGTTCGAAGGCCCGCTCCAGGCCTCGGGCGTTCTCCACCAGCAGGTGCAGCGGCAGCCCGGTCCGCTCGGCCAGCGCGGCGACCGCGGCCGGGTCCTCGGCCTTCGGCACCCGCAGCCCGGCGGCGCCGGACCCGGCCAGCGCTGCGGCGTCGGCCTCGGCCCACGGGGTTCCGGAACCGTTGATACGCACCCAGGTCCGCTCGCTCGCGCGGGCCGCCGCGCAGGTGCGGGCCCGGTCCTTCGCCGCGGGCGGGACCGCGTCCTCCAGGTCCAGGACCACGGCGTCGGCCGCCCCGCCGAGGGCCTTGTCGACCAGGTCCTCCCGGTGCGCGGGCACGTACAGCCAGCTCCGCGCCCGGCCGAGGGCGCTCACACGACCCCCTGCTCGCGCAGCCGGTCCAGCTCACCGGCGTCGACGCCGAGGGAACCCAGCACCTCTGCGGTGTGCGCGCCGAGCCGCGGGCCGGTGGTGCGGACCGAACCGGGCGTGTCCGAGAGCCGGAAAGGGGTGTTCTGGAAGCGGACCGGGCCCAGCTCCTCGTCGTCGATCGTCACGATGCTGCCGAGCGCGTTGAAGTGCGGGTCGGCGAGCACGTCCGCCGCGGTGTAGATCGGGGCGACCGCGGCCTGCGCCTCCTCGAAGGCGGCGACGACCTCGTCCCGGTCGCGGGCGGCGATCCAGGAGCCGACGGCCGCGTCCAGCTCCTCCACGTGCTCGGCCCGGCCGGCGCCGCTGGCGAACCACGGTTCGTCGATCAGCTCCGGGGCGCCGACCAGCCGCACCACCCGCTCGGCGATCGACTGAGCGCTGGTGGAGACCGCGACCCAGCGGCCGTCGGAGCAGCGGTAGGTGTTGCGCGGCGCGTTGTTCGACGAGCGGTTCCCGGTGCGCGGCTGCAGCACCCCGAGCTGGTCGTAGGCGATCAGGCCCGGCCCGAGCAGGTGCAGCAGCGGTTCGATGATCGCGGTGTCCAGCACCTGGCCGCGCCCGGTGCTCTCGCGGGCCCGCAGCGCGGTGAGGATGCCGAAGGCGGTGGTGAGCGCGGCGACGCCGTCGGCGAGCCCGAACGGCGGCAGCGTCGGGGGGCCGTCCGGTTCCCCGGTCATGGCGGCGAATCCGCTCATCGCCTCGGCGAGGGTGCCGAAGCCGGGCCGGGACGAGTACGGGCCGGTCTGCCCGAACCCGGTCACCCGGGCCAGCACGAGCCGCGGGTTGCGGGCGGAGAGCTCTTCCCAGCCGAGGCCCCAGCGCTCCAGGGTGCCGGGCCGGAAGTTCTCGATCACCACGTCCGCGTCGGCCGCGAGGTCGAGGAACAGCTCCCGGCCGCGCGGGGTGGACAGCACCAGGGTGATCGCCCGCTTGTTGCGGGCCAGCATCTTCCACCACAGCCCGACGCCGTCCTTCTGCGCGCCGTGCGTTCGCGCCGGGTCGCCGCGCGGGTGCTCGATCTTGATGACGTCGGCGCCGTGGTCGCCCAGCAGCGTCGCGGCCAGCGGCCCGGCGAACAGGGTGGAGGCGTCGAGGACTTTCAGGCCGTCCAGCGCCGGGAGTCCGGCTCCCGCGAGGTGGTCGTGGGTCATCGCGTTCCTCCACTGGTGACGGGGCGCTGCGGGGCGACGCCGCCGAGCCGGGCGGTGACCCGGTCCGCGGTCTCGATCAGCTCGGGTGCGGTGGCGGCCACGAACTCGTCGGTGACCCGGAAGCGGGGCCCGCACACCGAGACCGCGCCGACGAGCCCGCCGGGGCCGAACACGGGGACCGCGACGGAACCGGCGTCGCTCTGCCGCTCGCCTTCGGAGGCGGCGTAGCCGAGCCGCCGGATCCGCTCCAGCTCGGCGCGCAGCGCGTCCGGATCGGTGGGCGTGGCGGGGGTGAGCGCGGCGAGTTCCCCGGCGAGCAGCCGGTCCACCTCGTCCGGCGCGGAGTGGGCGAGCATGCACTTGCCGGACGAGCCGGCGTGCAGCGGGAACCGGCGGCCGAGCTCCACCGACATGGTGATCTCGTGGGTACCGACGACCTGGTCCAGGTAGACGCGCCCGCCGTGCACCTTCGCGCTGATCGTGACGGTCTCGTGCAGCCGGTCGCGCAGTTCGGCGAGGAACGGCAGCGCCGTGGCCCGCAGGTCGGATTCGCGCAGCGCCCGGCTGCCCAGGGCCGCCGCGGCCGGGCCCAGCCGGTACTCGCGGCTCGCCGCGTCGTAGGCGATCAGGTCCCGGGCGGTGAGCGATTGCAGGATGCGGTGCACCACGGCCTTCGAGAGGCCGAGCTCGCGGGACACCCGGCTCACGCCGAGCGTCGGCGGGCCGTCGGTGAACAGCAGCAGCACGTCCGCCACCCGCTCGGTGGCTCCGGTGCCCCCGGTCATCTCCGCCACGTCGTCCCCTCCGATTGCCCCGATCGTCGTACCGCTTACCGGAACGACAGTGCGTGCTCGCACCTCGCAATGTCAAGAAATCCGTGCAGGTTCTTGCATAGAACCAGGCAGGGTGCTCTTATCGAAACACCAGCCGCTTTCGGACCTGTTCCGCTCAGCGAAACAACCGGAAGGCGCTGGTAGTGAGGAGAAAGCGATGACGATCGATGTCGATCTCGTGGTCGCCGGAGCGGGCGGTGGGCTGATCGCCGCGATCCGCGGGGCGCAGCTGGGGCTCGACGTGCTGGTGGTCGACTCGGACGCGGACTTCCGCCGCGGCAACAACACCTCGATGTCGACCGCGATGATCCCGGGGCCCGGATCGCGCTTCCAGGCCGCCGCCGGGATCACCGACTCCCCTGAGCTGTTCCTCGCCGACGTCGACCGCAAGACCGGCGGCACCGCCGACCGGCGCATCGCGGCGGCGCTGGCGCAGGTGGGCGCCGAACTCGTGGAATGGCTGGCCGACGACGTGGGCCTGCCGATCGAGCTGCCCACCGACTTCGACTACCCGGGCCACGCGGTCCCGCGGGTGCACAGCCTCCCCGGGCGGCACGGCTCGGCGCTGCTCGGGCACCTGCTCGACGCGGTGGACCGCAGCGCACGGATCGACCTGCTGGCCCCGGCCCGGCTCGTCGGCGTCGCACCGGCGCCGGAGGGCCGGACCGCCGTGCTGGAGAACCCGGCCGGGCAGCGCGAGGAGATCACCGCCCGCGCGGTGCTGCTGGCCACCAACGGCTACGGCGCCGACCGCGAGCTCGTCGCGGCCCACCTGCCGGAGATCGCGGACGCGCACTACCACGGCGGCGAGCACTCCCGCGGCGATGCGCTGCGGATCGGCGGGGAACTCGGCGCCGCCACCGGTTTCCTCGACGCCTACCAGGGCCACGCCGCGCTGTCCGCGGCCGCCCGGACCCTGGTGACCTGGACGGCGGTGATGCACGGCGGCGCCGTCGTCGACTCCGGCGGCACCCGGTTCGGCGACGAGACGACCGGCTACTCCGAGTACGCCGCGGTGCTCGCCGGGCGGCCCGGTGGCCGCGGCTGGCTGGTCTTCGACGAACGGATCGACGGGCTGTGCCGCGCCTTCGGCGACTACCGGGACGTGCTCGCCGCCGGGGCCGTGCGGCGCGCCGACGACCCGGCGGGGCTCGCCGAGCTGATCGGGGCACCCGCCGCGGCGCTGGAACGGGAGCTCGCCGACCTCGCGGACGTGGCCGCCGGGACCCGCGCCGACCGGTTCGGCCGCGCCGCGACCACCGCGCTGCACCCGCCGTACCACGCCGTCGAGATCGTCCCCGCGCTGTTCCACACCCAGGGCGGGCTGCTCGTCGACGAGCACGCCCGCGTCCTGGACACCGCCGGGGAACCCGTTCCCGGCCTGTACGCCTCCGGTGGCGCCGCCGCCGGGATCTCCGGTCGCGGCGCGGCCGGATACCTGGCGGGCAACGGACTGCTGCCCGCGCTGGGACTCGCCTACCTCGCCGCCGGGCACCTCGCCCGGTCCACCCGCAACCCCTCGGAAGGTGCCCGATGACCCGACCCGACCTGATCGTCCGCGACGTCCGAGTCGTCCGCCCCGGCGGCGGCGAACCGTTCCGCGCCGACATCGCGATCGCCGACGGCGTCGTCGCCGAGGTCGGCCCGGACCTGGCGGTGCCGGCGGGCACCGAGGTCCACGAGGGCCGCGGGCTGCTCGCCTTCCCCGGCGTCGTCGACGCCCACCAGCACTGGGGCATCTACAACCCGCTGTCCGAGGACACCGCCACCGAGAGCCGGGCCTGCGCGCAGGGCGGGGTGACCACCTCGCTCACCTACATGCGGACCGGGCAGTACTACCTGAACCGCGGTGGCCCGTACGCCGAGGTGTTCCCCGAGGTGCTCGGCGCGGCCGATGGTCGCTCGTACGTGGACTACGCCTTCCACCTCGCCCCGATGCAGTCCGCGCACATCGACGAGATCCCGGCGCTGGTCCGGGAGCACGGCGTCACCTCGTTCAAGATCTTCATGTTCTACGGCAGCCACGGGCTGCACGGGCGCTCCACCGACCAGAGCGACTTCCTGATGATCCCCGAGGGCGAGCGCTACGACATCGCGCACTTCGAGTTCGTCATGCGCGGCATCCAGGCCGCCCGCGAGGCGAACCCGGACATCGCCGACCAGATCTCGCTGTCCCTGCACTGCGAGACCGCGGAGATCATGACCGCCTACACCCGGCTCGTCGAGGAGGAGGGCGAGCTCGCCGGGCTGGAGGCCTACAGCGCGTCCCGGCCGCCGCACTCCGAGGGCCTGGCCGTCACCATCGCCTCCTACCTCGCGCACGAGACGGGCCTGCCCACCATCAACCTGCTGCACCTGTCGTCGGCGAAGGCGATGGAGGCGGCGATGGTGATGGCGAAGGCCTTCCCGCACGTCGACTTCCGCCGCGAGGTCACCATCGGCCACCTGCTCGCCGACGTCACCACCGCCGACGGCGTCGGCGGCAAGGTCAACCCGCCGCTGCGGCCCCGCGCCGACGTCGAAGCGCTCTGGGAGCACCTGCTGGCGGGCGACGTCAGCTGGGTCGTGTCCGACCACGCCTGCTGCAAGGAGGAGAAGAAGTTCGGCGACGACTCCGCCGACGTGTTCGCCGCGAAGTCCGGGTTCGGCGGCACCGAATACTTGCTGCCCGGCCTCGTCGGCGAAGGCCGCAAGCGCGGGCTGCCGCTGTCCTCGGTCGCCGAACTGCTGTCCACCAATCCGGCCCGGCGCCTCGGTCTGCCCACCAAGGGCGACATCGCCCCCGGGTTCGACGCCGACATCGCCCTCGTCGACCCGGACCGGTCGTTCGTCGTCGACCCCGGCGATTCCGAGTCCACCCAGGAGTACACGCCGTTCCGCGGCATGGAGATCGGCGCGACCGTCGAGACCACGTTCCTGCGCGGGAGGCGGATCTTCGACGGCGGCGCGGTCCGCGGCGAACCCGGCGGCCGCTACCTGCACCGGCCCACCGGGCGCTGACTCCGGAGCCCGCGGGTGGCCGGAGACCGTTCGCCGGCGGACGTCCTCGCGTCGACGTCCGTCGGCGAACCGGTCGGCCGGCTGCGCCCGGTCTCGCCGGTGACGGACGGCGCGGCCCCGGGGTAAGAGGAGCACGGGTGCGGCATCCGGTCATCGCGCGGCGGCCCCCGCGACCGGCCCGCGGCGTTCGCGCCACCAGACGAACGCCAGCGCCGCCAGGAAGAACGGCACCGGGACCAGCAGGTGCGGCCCGCCGGGCACCGCCGATCGATCGAGGACCAGGGCTCCGCCCCCGGCGAACAGGACGTTCAGGATCGAGGTGAGCGCGTTGTTGGCGATGTGCAACGCGATCGACGTCTCCAGCCCGCGGCTGATCACCGCCATCGCGGCGAAGCAGACCCCCAGGAACGCGTAGTAGGCGATCTGCCACGGGTCGAAGGCGAAGTGGGACAAGGCGAACACGGGGCTGGACGCCAGCACGCCGAACACCAGCGCGGGCGCGACCGGGCGGACCCAGGACGCGAGCGCGGGCATGATCGCGCCGCGGAACATGAGTTCCTCGGCCAGCGACTGCACCGGGATGGTCAGCACCACCACCAGGAGCAGCATCACGGTCGTACCGGTGATGCCGAACGTGGTCCACGTGGTCGCCTCCGGCGCCAGGACCGCGAGAGCGGCGTCGGCCCCCGCGACGAGGACGAGCGCGCCACCGAGGTACCGGAGCAGGCGGCCCCGGTCGAAGCGCCGCGGGAAGCTGAGGACGCGGCGCCAGGGCACCCCGGCGAACCGGGCGGCGACGGGGATCGCCAGCAACCCGGTGATCCCCATGCTCAGGTTCACCGCCAGCAGGCGCAGCGGTGTCAGGACGTCCGGCTCCTGGTCGCCTTCGATCATCGCCACGCCCCGGAACAGGGCGATCTGCAACAGCAACATCGAGAGCGGGAGCCCGATCACGACCACGAGCGGTTTCCACCAGCTCATCCGCAGGTGCGCGCCGAAGGGACGAGGCGTGCCGTCGAACTCGGCCGGCGGGTGCGGCGGTCCGGCTGCCGCGGCGGTCCCGCTGCCGCGGCGGTCCGGCTGCCGCGAGGGTCCGCGGTGCGCGGTCGGGCCGCGGGGGCAGGGGTGAACTCATGCTGGGGCCTCTCGGTAGGCGCTCCCGCGGCGCGCGAACGGCGACGCCGGGCGCGGGACGGTCGCGCATCGGTGCGGTGTCCGTGCTCGGGCCCGCGGGACGGGCCGGTCCGGCGGTCGTTCTCGCGGTGCGCGGCGCGGGCCGCTCCGGTCCCCGATGCCCGACGACACTTTTCCAATACGGTGTATTACTTTTATGGCACACCGTATTAGAACAGTTCGGGCCCTCGATCCCCCGCACGGCCGGGACGTGGTGAGGCCGAAAACCCGTGGTCCCCCGTCGGTGGGGTGCCTCATGCTGGGGAGGGTGCGCGCCACGCCACCGCAAGAGGGGAGCCGGGGACATCAGTGCGACGTCTTGAGTACAAGTGGCTGGTCGGGATCACGTTCGTCCTCGGCCTGATCATGCAGATCCTGGACATGACCGTCCTCAACGTCGCGCTCGCGACGCTCGGGCGGGAGTTCCACGTGGGCGAAGGGGCCCTGCAGTGGGTGCTGACCGGCTACATGATCAGTCTCGCCGTGTTCGTGCCCTCCTCCGGCTGGATCGCCGACCGGTTCGGCAGCAAGCGCACCTTCGAGCTCGCCATCGTGCTGTTCACCCTCGCGTCCGTGCTGTGCGGGCTGGCCACCGAGATGTGGATGCTCATCGGCGCGCGGATCCTGCAAGGCGTCGGCGGCGGCATGCTCGTGCCCGTCGGGCAGGCCATGCTGTTCCGCGCGTTCCCCGCCAACGAGCGCGCCAAGGCCTCCGCGGTGCTGTCCATCCCGATCACCATCGCGCCGACCCTCGGGCCGCTGCTCGGCGGCGTGCTCGTGCAGTACGCCAGCTGGCGGTGGATCTTCTTCATCAACGTGCCCGTCGGGGCCGTGGCACTGCTGTTCACCGTGCTGTTCCTCAAGGAGGAGCAGCGCGACCGGCCGGGCCGCTTCGACCTGCCCGGGTTCGTGCTCGCCGGGGCCGGGCTGGCCACGCTGCTCGTCGCGCTCGACCAGGGCGCCCAGCTCGGCTGGGGCCGGCCCTCGGTGTGGGGCGTGCTGCTGGCCGCGGTGCTGCTCATCGGCGGGCTCGTCGTGCGCGAACTGCGCACGCCCGAGCCGATGCTGGACCTGCGGCTGCTCGGCGACCGGCTGTTCGGCACCGGGAACGCGCTGCTCATCTGCTCCACCGGGGCGATCTTCGGGACGCTGTTCCTGCTGCCGCTGTTCCTGCAGAACCTGCGCGGCTACACCCCGCTCGAATCCGGGCTGGTGCTGATGCCGCAGGCGCTGAGCATGCTCGTCGCCACCCAGGTCGTCAGCCGCGTCTACGGGCGGGTCGGCCCGCGCAGGCTGCTGCTGGTGGGGTTCGGCGTGCTCATCTCCGTCGGGTTCGCGCTGCAGCTGCTCGACACCGGCACGCCGGTGTGGTTCCTGGTGGTGCTGCTCATGTGGCTCGGCCTCGGCATGGGGCTGCTGATGACGCCGTTGCAGACCGCCGCGTTCGCCCGCATCAGCGGGCCCGCGATGGGGCACGCCAGTTCGCTGTTCAACGCCAGCAGGCAGGTCGCGACCGCGCTCGGCACCGCCGTGTGCGCGACCATCTTCGTGGCGCTGAGCACCGCCTACGCGTCCACCGCGGACATGGGCGTGGCCGGGGCCGCGCAGCAGGTGCAGATGGCCGCCTACCGGGGCGCGTTCCTCGCCTCCATCGGTTTCGGCATCGCCGGGCTGCTGCTGTCGCTGCGGGTCCGCGACTCCGATGCCGCCGCCACCCTGGACCACGTGCGGAAACCCCGTGCGCGGCCCGGGAAGCACGGCGGCGACCACGCCGACACCTCGACCGTGAGATAGCTCAAGGTCGCCCCACAGCGGCCCCCGCCGGTGCACTATTTGAAGGGTGACCGAATTGCCGCACGCCGACCAGGTCCGCAACCACGCCCGCTGGCGACCCGGATGGCACTCCGGCCGCACCAGCTACGCCTGGCTGTTGCCGTTCGCCGACCAGCCCGGCCTGCGCAACCTGGTGAACCAGTACCAGTACGCGCTGCGCGACCTGCCCGGGTTCGACCTCGTCCCGCTCGAATGGATGCACATCCTCGTGCAGGAGGTCGGGTTCACCGACGAAGTCCCGCCGGAGCGGACCGACGAGCTCGTCGCCGCCGCCGGCGAACGCCTCGCCGGGTTCAACCCGCTGGCGCTGGCCTTCCACCGGGCCGTGGTGCTGCCCGAGTCGCTGTCGCTGCCCGCGGAACCGCAGACCTCGCTGTGGGACCTGCGGGAGCGGCTGCGGGCCGCGACCGCGGACGTGCTCGGCGCCGAGCAGCTGCCCGCCGAACCCGAAGAGGTCGACCGGCACATCAGCCTCGCGTTCTCCACCACCGAAGGGCCCGCGATCTTCGCGGTCGCCACCCTCGGCGGCACCGACGTCGACCCGACCACCGCCAAGAGCTCCGCGGTGTCGCTGGTGCGGCTCAACCGCGACCACTCCTGCTCCGAGTGGGAGACCATCGCGCAGGTCCCGCTGGGCTGACTTTCTTCCTCCCCCTTCTGCTGCTCGGTGCTCCGGTGGCGGGTGCTCCTCCTGCTCTGGTGGTCGCTGCTCAGCGGCTTCGCCGCTGACGGGAAACGGCCTGCTGCGCGGGTCGAACGCCGGGGGTGCGTCCGGTGCCGGGTGCGAACGGCCGGTCGCGCAGGGTTGCGCGACCGCTCCGGCACTTCCTCCGAACGGGTACCGTCGAAAGTGTGGACGCGGCGGCAGGTCCGCCCTGGAACGGCTCGGAGGGACCATGGGCGCACTCATCCTGATCGTCGTCGCCGCGATCGTGATCATCGGTGCGGTGTGGTGGTCCCGCAGGCAGAACCTCGCCCACCAGCAGCGGGAACTCGACGACTCCCGCGCCGAGGCGCGGCGCTGGGTGGAGCGGCTGGGCGGGCAGGTCCTCAACATCGACGGCACCGACGACGCCTCGAAGCAGGCCATGGCCGACGCCGCCGAACGGCACGGCGCCGCCGTCTCCCAGCTCGACCAGGCGTCCTCCGCCGAGCAGTGCAGGCTCACCACGCAGACCGCGATGGAAGGCCTCTACTACGTGCGCGCCGCGCGCACCGCGATGGGACTCGACCCCGGGCCCGAGCTGCCCGACCTCAGCCACGGCGCCGGGAAGGTCACCGAACACCGCGAGGTCGAGGTCGACGGCAAGCAGCAGGTGGCCTCTCCCACGCCCGGCGACGCCACCCCGCACTACTACCCCGGCGGGCGCGTCGCGGGCCGCCCGGTGCCCGAAGGCTGGTACAGCGAGCCGTGGTGGAAGCCCGCGCTCGTCGCCGGGGCCTGGGGCGCCGGTTCGTTCCTGCTGATGAGCGCCATGTTCAGCGGCATGGCCGGCGTGCCGGAGGCCGCCGCGGCCGGTGACGTCGGCGGCGGGGACCTCGGGGACCCGGGCGCGCTCGGCGACGGCGGGGACCCGGGAGACTTCGGCGGCGACGATCCCGGCGGGGACTTCGGCGACTTCGGAGACTTCGACTTCGACCTGGGCGACTTCGGCTTCTGACGGGTGCGGGGCCGTCGCGCTCAGGCGGCCGGGCTGGTCACCGCGCGGATTCCACCGGCGTCGACTGGCAGACCGGGCACCAGTACAGGTTGCGGCCGGACAGGCCCGCAGTGGCGATCGGCGTCCCGCAGACCAAGCACGGCGCCCCCGCCCGGCGGTACACGTAGACCTCTCCCCCGTGCCGGTCCTGGCGCGGTTCCCGCCCCATCGCGCCCGGCTCGTGCTCCGGGCGCACCGTGTCGATGCGGCCGACGCGCACCCCGTCGGCCATCAGCTCGACCAGGTCGGTCCAGATCGACTTCCACACCCGCTCGCCCAGCTCGCGACCCGGCGTGTACGGCGGGATGCCGTGCCGGAACAGCACTTCCGCGCGGTACACGTTGCCCGCACCGGCCAGCACCGCCTGGTCCAGCAGCAGCGCCGCGATGGAGCTCCGGGACCGCGAGATCCGCGCCCACGCGCGCTCCGGTTCGGCGTCGGCGCGCAGCGGGTCCGGTCCGAGCCGGTCGCGCAGCGCGGCCACCTCGTCGAGGGTGATCAGCTCGCAGGCCGTCGGGCCGCGCAGGTCGGTGCCGCAGCCGGGCCCGACGATCCGCATCCGCACCTGCCCGCGCGGTTCCTGCGGCGGCAGCGGGAATTCGGTGAACCCGCCGTACAGCCCGAGGTGCACGTGCACGACGTCCGGGCCGTAGAAGTGGAACAGGTGCTTGCCGTGCGCCTCGGCGCGTTCGAACCGCGCCCCGTCCACCCGCGCGGCCCCGCCCGCGAACCGGCCCTGCGGGCTCGACACCCGGACCAGGTGACCGCCGAAGCGGGAATCGTGCAGCCCGGCGAGCCGGTGCAGCGTGTGCCCCTCAGGCATCACGGGCCTTCCGGGTCGCCGCGCTCAGAACAGCACCCACAGCACGATCGATTCGACCAGGTAGGCCAGCACGCAGCAGGCCGCGACGAGCAGCCCGCGCCGCACCGCTCCCGGCGCCGCGCCCTTGGCCAGCGCCACCGCGGTCCCGGCGACGAAGGCCAGGCACACCGCGAGGAAACCACCGAGCAGCAGCCACAACCCGACGCCCAGCACGCAATCCGGCGCGGTGCACACCGCGCCCGGGCCACCCGCGAGGTACGGGCTCAACGCGCGCTGCGCGAAGAAGAGGACGAGCACGCCCAGCACCGCGCCGCCGAACGCCACCAGCGGCGTCAGCAGCGCGGTCGCCGGGCGTGCACCGGTCATGTCAGTTCACTCCGCGGGCAGCGCCGGCGGCTCACCGGTCCGCTCGTAGTCGGAGAGCAGGTCGATGCGGCGCTGGTGCCTGCCGCCTTCGAACTCGGTGCCGAGGAACGCCTCGACGATCTCCTCGACCTCCTCGACGGAGTGCATCCGCGCGCCGATGCCCGCGAGCAGCGCGTTGTTGTGCTGGCGGGCCAACTTCGCGGTGTCGACGTTCCAGGTCAGGGCCGCGCGGGCGCCGGGGACCTTGTTGGCGGCGATCTGCTCGCCGTTGCCGGAGCCACCGATGACCAGCCCGAGGCTGCCCTCGTCGGCGACGACGCGGCGAGCCGCCTCGACGCAGAACGGCGGGTAGTCGTCCTGGGCGTCGTAGGCCGCCGGGCCCACGTCGGTCACCTCGTGGCCGCGCTCGGTCAGCCACGTGACCAGGTGGTTCTTGAGGTCGAAGCCTGCGTGATCGGATCCTAGGTAGACGCGCACGCAGGCAGTGTGCCAAACGCCCCACCGCCGTCCCGCACCCTGGTTACGGTTCCGCCATGACCCGGATCCGCACCATCCGCTCCGACCAGGGCGAGCACGGTCCCGCCACCTCGGCCCCGCCCGCGACGGCGGTGCCGTCGTGATCGGGCGGTGGGTGGCCGTCGGGGAGGCGGTGTGGGTCCGGCGGTACGCGGAGCTGGACCTCGGCACCGGGCTGGTGCTGGGTGCCGAACGCGCGCTGGTCGTCGACACCCGCGGCGACCAGCGGCAGGGCGCGGAGCTGGCGGCGGCGGTGCGGGCGAAGACGGCGCTGCCGTGCGAGGTGGTGCTCACCCACGGCCACTTCGACCACTGCTTCGGCACGGCAGCGTTCCGGCCCGCCCCGGTCCACGCCCACGAGCGCTGCGCCGCCTACCTGCGCGGGCACGCCGAGCGGCAGCGCCGCGAGTGGAGCGCGCATTACCGGGACGAGGGACGCCCGGAGGTCGCGGCGGCCTTGGAGCGCACCGAGGTCGTCCCGCCGGACCGGCCGGTCGGCGACCGGACCGAACTCGACCTCGGCGGCCGGCGGGTGCGGCTGCACCACTTCGGCCCGGCGCACACCGACCACGACCTGGTGGTCGAAGTGCCGGACGCGGCCGTGGTCTTCGCCGGCGACCTCGTCGAGCAGGGCGCCCCGCCGGACTTCGAGGACGCCCATCCGCGGACCTGGCCGGACGCGCTCGACGCGCTGCTCGCGCTGCGCCCCGAGGTCGTCGTCCCCGGCCACGGGGAACCCGTGGGCGCGGCGGACGTGCGCGCCCAGCGGGACGAGCTGGCCCGGCTGACCGCGCTCTGCGCCGCCCACGAGCGGGGCGAGCTGACCACCGCGGAGGTGCTGCGCGACTCCCCGTACCCGGCCGACACCACCGAGCACGCCCTGCGCAGCCACCACTAGTCCGTTCGGACGCCCATGCTGGGCCGAACGGAGCCAATTCCGCTCCCAGGGGCACCGATCGCCGATCGCGGACGTCATGCTCGGCAACGGCCGGAGAACCCCCGGCCCACCACCCGCACAACGGCACTGCGCTGGGGCGATCTCGACGGTTGTGCGGCGAACAACACCTGGGAGGCGACGGTGTCCAGTCCGGACCAGTCCGATGCGGCGCGGCGGCAGCAGCTGCAGGCGAGCAACGACGCGTTGCGCGGCCAGATCGACGGCATGCTCGCGGACCTGCGCCGCCGCACGGCCGAGATCCAGGAGAAGCAGTCCGAGGCGGCGGCCAAGACCCACGAGGTCACCTCCGAGGACGGCGTGATCACCGCGCGGGTGGACGCGACCGGCACCTTGGAGCAGCTGCTGCTGTCCCCGAAGGCCTTCGAACGCACCACCCCGGAACAGCTGGCCCGCACCATCACCAGCGTCGTCCGCGAGGCCACCGGCAGCGCGCAGCAGTCGCTGCAGTCGGACTTCGCCTCGCTCGCCGAAACTCCCGAACTGCCGGACCTGTTCGCCGGCGCCCCCTACCTGGCGGACTTCATGCCCAGCAGCGGCCCGCTCGTCGCCCCGCCCGACCCGGCCGCGGAACGCGCCGCCCGCACCGGCAAGCAGTCGCCGAAGCCGCAGCGGGAGCGCCCCGCCGATGACGACGACGAACCGCCGCAGTCGTTCATGGCGGAGGGGCGCTGGTGAGCGACCGGATGCGGATGCGCCCGGAGGAGATCCGGGCGGGCGGCACCCGCATCGGTGCCGCCGGGGACCGGTTGGACGAGGTCCTCAAGCAGCTCAAGTCCAGCCTGGACGGCGAAGGCGAGTGCTGGGGCGACGACGAGGCCGGGCAGAAGTTCGCCGAGACCTACGTCAAGAACAGCACCGATGTCACCGACGGCATCGGGAAGCTCGCCGAGGCGCTCGGCAACATCATGGACAACCTCAAGGCCACCGCCGACGACACCGAAGGCCGCGACGCCGAGTCCGCCTCCGACATCGCGAACGTGCCGCAGAGCTGACAACCGGCCCGCGGGCCGAAGATCGACTGGGGAGTCGTACCGCGATGAGTCTCGAGATGCCCGACGAGGTCAAGTGGCTGCTGCCGATCGTCGTCGGCCAGTCCTGGCCGGAAGGTGACGAGGACGCGCTGCGCCGCCTCGCCGACGCCTGGCGCGCCGCGGGCGACGGCGTCGAAGGCGTCACCACCGACGCGAACGGCGGCGCCGGCCAGTCGCTCAGCGGCATGGAGGGTCAGACCCACGATGCGTTCGAGCAGCTGTGGCAGGGCATCGGCGACGGCGGTGAAGCCGCGCTGCCGAAGATCCAGGAGGCGTGCGAGCAGCTCGCGCAGGGCTGCGACGACGCGGCGCTGGACGTGGAGCACACCAAGCTCACCATCATCGCCTCGCTGATCGCGCTGGCCATCCAGATCGCCGCGATGATCGCGAGCGCGGCGTTCAGCTTCGGCGCGTCCACCGCGGGCATCCCCATCGCCCAGGGCATCACCCGCACCGTGGTGATGCAGATCTTCAAGCAGCTCGTGCTGAGCATCGCCAAGAACGTCGCCATCGAGGTCGCCACCTCCGTCGCCATCGAGGCCGCGGTGCAGGGCATCCAGATCGCTTCCGGCGAGCGCAAGGGCCTCGACGGCGGGAAGTTCAAGGACGCCGCCATCAGCGGCGCCATCAGCGGCACCGTGGGCGGCGTCTTCGAAGGCGTCGGCAACGTCGCCGCCCGCAAGGCCGCAGGCGCCGTCGGCGACGCCGCGGGGGACGCCGCCGGAACCGCGGCGGGCGCGGCCGGGCGGGCCGCCGGGGACGCCGCGGGCGATGCGGCGGGCAGCGCGGCGAGCGCCGCCGGGCGGGCCGCGGGCGATGCCGCCGGAGCCGCCGGGGAGAGCGCCGCGAAGAACGTCGGCGCCGAAGCCGTGAAGGGAGCGGCCACCGGCGCCGCGCAGGGCGCCATCGGCAGCGCCGCCGAACAGCTCATCACCGAAGGCGAGATCGACTGGAGCGACGTCGGCAGCGGTGCCCTGTCCGGCGGGGCGATGGGCGCGGGGATGGGCGCCGGGGGCGCCGCGCTGTCCAACCACTTCGACACGCCGGACGTGCCGGACACGGGCGGGGCCGGGGAATCCGGGGACGGCTCGGAAGCTTCGTCGTCGAGCAGCTCGGCCTCGGGTGGCTCGGACGCAGGCGGCTCGGATTCGGGTGGATCGGATTCGGGTGGCTCGGGACTGGGCGAGCCGGGTTCCGGCTCGGGTGGCTCGGATTCGGCCGCGGACGGTGGTTCCACCGGGTCCCGTTCGTCCATTGAGGACATGTTGTCCGGCGATTCCGGTGCGGGGTCGGGAGATTCCTCCGGGTCGGCGAGCAGCGGGTCGTCGAGTGGTTCGGATTCCGGGTCCTCAACCGGGTCGGACTCCAGCTCGTCGGACGGATCGGGCTCCGGCTCGTCGGACGGATCGGCTTCCGGCTCGTCGGAATCCGGGTCGTCCGGGGCGCACGGCGACGGCGGGCAGTCGGGCTCCGGCGGCGGCGAATCCCGCTCCGGGGCGGAGAGCGGATCCGGCCAGAGCGGAACCGACGGCGGCCCCACGCGATCCGGGGATGCGGACGGCGGATCGACACGATCGACCGACACCGACAGCGGCTCCACGCGCTCCGCGGACTCCGATGCGAGTTCCGGCCGCGCCGCGGAGTCCGAGGGTGGCGCGACGCGATCCGCTGATCCGGAGGGCGGGTCCACGCGCGCCCCCGATTCCGACGGCGGGTCGACGCGAGCCGCGGACTCCGACGGCAGCACCTCGCGCGGGACGGACTCCGATGGCGGCCGCGCCTCGGGTCCGGACGGTGGTGCGACGCGGCCCGGGGACGCCGACGGTGGTTCCGCGCGGTCCGCCGATTCCGATGCGAGTACGCAGCGGGCCGGCGCAGCGGACGGCGGCTCCGCTCGAACTCCGGACGCCGACGGCGGTGCTGCCCGCACCTCCGACGCCGACGGTCCCGCCACCCGGTCCACCGATTCGGCGGGCGCGCACTCCGATGGCGGGTCTGCGCGCGCTGCCGATGCCGACGGCGGGTCGACGCGGTCCGCGGACACCGGCGGTTCGCCGCGCGACGAGGGCGGTGCCTCCCGCGCCGCCGCGCCGGACGGTTCCGGTGCTCCCGCGCGGGCGGACTCCACCGGTTCGGGCTCGGGGAGTTCCGGCGGCGCGGCGGAGTCCGGCTCGCGCGGCGACGGCGCTGGTTCGTCGGGCGCCGCCGGGTCCGGTGGCGGTCTGGGCGGCGCCGGTTCGGCCTCGCACGGCGGCGCGGATGCCGCGCACCGCAACCAGTCGGGGAACAACGGTCCGGCGAGCACCGCGTCCGCGTCCAATGTGGACGCGCCGGTGCGGCCGGCGGAGCCGACGGGCTCCCCCACCTCGCAGGGCACGCCCGCTCGCGGTGATCAGGCCGGTGCAGCGGGCGGTGGCGCGATGGGCGGCGCTCCCGCAGGTGGTGCCCCCGCCGGCGGCGCCCCCGGTGGCGCGGGCGCTGCCGGTTCCGGCGGGTCCCGTCCCGGTGCGGGCGGCGGCTGGACCGGAACGTCCGGCACTCCGGGCGCCGCGGGCCGACCGATCGGCGGCGACTCGCCGAGGTCCGGTATCCCGCGCGGCGATCGCGCACCGGCGGCTCGGGGCGCGGAAGCACCGGCGGCACCGCAGTCCGGCGGCAGGCACGCCCAGCCCGCGGACGTCCCCGGGCAGCGCTCGGCGCCCTCCCCCGCCCGCCCGGACGGCTTGCCCGGTCGCTCGCATCCGGACGGCCCCGCGAGCCCGGCACGGCCGGACGGACCACCGCGGGCGAACGGCCCGGCAGGCGACGCACCCGCCCGTCCCGGCGGCCGCGGAGACGCACCGCCGGCGAGCGGCCCGCGGCACTCCGGCGACCTCGCCACCCCGCCCAGGACCGATGGCCCACCGAGGACGGACGGCCCGGCACACCGGGCCGACTCCAACGCCCAGCAGCATTCGGGCACCACGGACCACCGCACCGGTGGCGCAGCCGACACGGGCCCCGCGAACCGGCCGGACGCGGCTGCGCCGCCGCGCACCGCGGACGGCCTGGAGACCGGCGGCCCGAACCGCACCGACGCACCGCACGACCGGCCGGACCCCGGTTCGCCGGACCACACCGACGCCTCGCCGCACGAGCGATCCGACGCCGGCGGCGCGGAACGGCCGCGCGCGGACGGCCCCGACGCCACGCACGCCGAAGGAGCCGCACGCCCGAACGCCCCTGCTCGTCCCGAGGGGCCGGTCCAGGACGGCGCCGAACCGCGCCCGGACCGCCCGCACGACGCGCCCGAGCCGCACGACGCCCGCCAGCACGACGCCGACCAGCGCCCGCACGACGCCGACTCCTCGCACGCCCGGGACGCCGAACCGGGCACTCCGGAACGCCGGCACCAGCTGGACCAGGCGGAGGCGACCCGCGAGCACACGCCGGGCGGGTCCTCTTACCACCACGAGCCGGGCCTGCGGGACCTCGCGCAGCGCGTCCCCGACGACGGCGTCCACCACACGGTGGACGTGCACGCGCTGCCGGACGGCCGGATCCGCGTCGGTGATCACGCGTTCAGCGCGCAGGAGTTCGCGGACGTGCTGCGCCGCGACCCGAACTGGGACGGGAAGCCGCTGCGCCTGCTGTCCTGCGACGCGGGCACCAGCGGACTCGCCCGCGACCTGGCCCACGAGCTGGGCGTGCCCGTCACGGCCCCGCGCGGCCTCGCCTGGACCGACGGCAACGGCCGCGTCTTCGCCTCCGACCTGGGCCCCGACGGCCGCCCCGGCTGGCCCCCGAACGGCGGCTGGGACACCCACCACCCCGACGGCACCCACACCCCCGCCGGCACCGACGGCTTCCACCCCACCCGAGACGGCGAAGACCCCGGCCCAGCACCGGACGACGCGGAGAGCCGGGGGGACAACGAGGACCGTTTCGAGTCTCATCGACGACCGCACGTACCCTCGGACATCGCTTTGGGCCAGGAGCTGGAACGCGTTGGCGCCCAGGACGACACCCGCCATATCGACTACGAAGGCGGCGTCATCACTCATATCGACGGTTCTCCCGTCCACCAATACGTGCGCGACTCCGTCGAATCACGCCAACAAGGAATCCAGAATGCCGTGGAGGACAATTTCAAGGGCGGCAAGCTGAAGAGGGATGCCCCGCACACTGACGAGAACGACGTCCCCTACACCAAGAGGTCCCTCGGCAAGGTTCGTGCCGCCGTCAACGCCGTTGCAATCGATCGACGTACCGGCGTGGTAGCGGAGGGAATCAATGGAACACCGGACAAGACGCCCCTGAACAGGGATCTGCACCCCGAACTGCGAAAGCACATCGCGGCGATGAGCGACAACCCTGCACAAACCGATCTGAGCGACATTCCCCAATCCGAATTCCCGCACCACGACACCCCACAACGCCATGCGGAAGTCAAGGCACTCAACGAGCTCATGCGAACACGGGAGAAGATCACCGGGGATTCCATCGATTCACCCGAGAAGTTCCAAGAATTCCTCGATGACGTGTATGTCGATGCTCGCTTCACCTTCAAAGACGAGCCGCACGACATTGCCACGTGCTGCGCCAACTGCGCCCGCATCGTTTCCGGCCCCGACTCGCTGCCCGCCAACAAGCACGATGAAGCCGACCTGTCCGCAGGGGCGGCGATGGCGCCAGGCGGATACACCATTGGGGAAGACCCTGAAAGAAAGGGTTCGCGCGAACGTGTTCCGACTGAAGTGGCGAACCCGGACTACCATGAACCACTGGGCCGGCAAAATGCCGCCCGAAAGGCCAGATGACGCAAGGGGAAAGAATGCTCCGAGTCCGCGAAGATGAACTTGACGAGGGCCCCGAAGGACGTGTCCACTACCAAGGACAACCGTTCACCGGAGCAGAGGAGGACTCTTCGGAAGACGGCACGCTGCTGTACTCCACCGAGTACGCGGACGGCCTCCAAGAAGGTCTCGACCGCGAGTGGTACCCGGACGGCAACCTCAAATCCGAGGGCGCCTTCCACCGCGGATCTCCGACGGGAACACACCGCACCTGGCGACCGAACGGGACGATCGCAACCGAGGTGGACTTCGCCGAGGGCGGGCAGCTGATCCGCCGCAGAACTTTCAGCGCGACTGGAGATCTCGTCGCGGAAGAAACGAACTGAGCCGGTCCACCGCGCACCAGGGGGTCAACGGGTACGGGCGACCGCGTCCCCACTTCGCCGACGCACGGTGCTCCGGCGTGCACTGAGCTTCTCCGGCCGGGTCGGCCCACATGCGGGAACGGATCAGAGGACACGATGACGAACCTGGAACTGGACCCCGTCGAGCAGAAGGCGCTGCTGGACGAGGTCACCGACCTCGTCCAGCGCTCCGCACCGCAGGACTGGAGCCGCCTCGCCGTCGAGTACAAGGCGATCGGACGCCACGTTCAAGTAGGCGCGGGTGCGAAGAACTCGGCGGGCGAACTGGTCCAGTGGGCACCTCCGGAGGAGGTGTGGAACCTGCTCTGGCGCCTGCGCGTCGGCATGCACCGGCCACGCCTGGGCACCTGGTTCTCCACGTTTTACCGGCTGAACCCACCCGCCGACTTCGAGATCGTCTACAACCGGGACAACCCACCGCAGTGGCACGACGAACCACCGTTGCGCGCGTACACCGACGAACAGGCCATGTTCCCCCGGGACGAGCCGAACCTCCCGGCGTGGTTCGCCGACAAACTGCGCGCAGCGGAAGAAGCGAGCTGATCCGCCCCGGCACTCGCGCGGAGCCGAGCAGCGCGGAGGACCGCCGTGGGTGAGATTCACGTCGACGAGGACGACATCGAGATGGATCCCACCGGTCTGGTCTTCCACCGCGGCGAACCGTTCACCGGCGTCGTGGTGGAACGGTCCGCGGACGGCGAACTCGTCTCCACCCGCTCGTACTTCGCCGGATACCCCGACGGCCACTACCAGGAGTGGCGGTCCTCGGGACGGCTGCGGAAGGACGGCCGGATGCGGGATGGCCGGTCCGTCGGCAGCCAACGCGAGTGGCACGCGAACGGCCGCCTCGCCGAACGGCGCGAGTTCGACGCCGCCGGGAACCTCGTGCGCCACGAGCGGTGGGACCGCGGCGGAAACCTCGTCGTGGAGCCGACCGGGCGCCGGTGACCGGAGCGGGCGCGCTCAGGTGCCGCGGGCTTCGGCGCGGCCCAGCCGGTCGGCGGTGCGCGTGGTCTCCGGCAGGCGGTAGTGCGGGGTGAGGCGCAGGACCAGCTCGCACGCCTCGTCGAGGGTGCAGCGGTGGCCGACCGAGACGAACACCGGCTTCACCGCGCGGCGGGTGCGCAGCGCGGCGCCCACCGGTTCGTCGTCCAGCAGCAGCGGAGCCCGATCACCGCGTTCCGGGCCGGGCGGGTCGTAGCGGCCCAGCGCGGTCTTGCCGACGCCGACGCTCGGCAGGTCCGTGAGCACCCCGAGGTGGCAGGCCAACCCGAACCGCCGCGGGTGCGCCAGCCCCTGCCCGTCGCAGACCAGTACGTCCGGCTCCACCTCCAGCCCGGTCAACGCGGCCAGCAGCGGCGGTGCTTCGCGGAACGCGAACAGGCCCGGCACGTAGGGGAATGCGACGCGGGACCGCACCACCGACCTGTCCACGACGGACAGCTCGGCGAGGTCGAGCACCGTGACCGCCGCGATCACCTCGTCGTCGTCCGCGCCGTAGGCGACGTCCAGCCCGGCGGCCGTGCGGACCTCCGCGGGGAACCCGTCGAACCGCACCTCCGACCGCAACCGTTCCTGCACGGCGACGGCCTCCGCCTCCGCCGACGGCCACTCGTGCCACTCCCGGACCTCGATCACGTCACCAGGTTAAGCAGCGGGAGCCGGCGGGGTCAGGTGCCGGTCCAGCACTCGTCGAGCCGAGCGCTCGCCTCCTCCCGGACCTAGGTCTCGGGGAGCCGCACCGTGTTGATCAGCAGGTCTCGACCCGGGAGCGGTCCGGAGCGCCGGGCCGGTCGTGCGCGACTCACCGGAGGATGGCCTTGACCTCCAGGAATTCTTCGAGGCCGTGCCTGCCGAACTCGCGGCCGTTGCCGGACTGCTTGTAGCCGCCGAACGGGGCGTTCGGGTCGAACGCGCCGCCGTTCACCGCGACCTGCCCGGTGCGCAGCCGCCGCGCCACCGCCAGCGCCCGCTCGTCGGAGCCGAAGACGGCGCCGGACAGGCCGTACTCGGAGTCGTTGGCGATCGCGATCGCCTCCTCCTCGTCGCGGTACGGCAGGATCGACAGGACCGGGCCGAAGATCTCCTCGCGGGCGATCGTCATGTCCGGGGTGACGCCGGTGAACACGGTGGGGCGCACGAAGTAGCCGGTGTCCAGCCCCTCCGGCGCGTCCGGCCCGCCCACCGCCACCGAGGCTCCTTCGGCGATGCCCTGGCGGATGTAGTCGACGACGCGGTCGCGCTGCACGTCCGAGACCATCGGACCGATGCGGGTGGTCTCGTCCGCGGGGTCGCCGACGGTGTACTTGGCGACGGCGCCGACCGCGAGCTCCACCGCCTCCGCATAGCGGGATTCGGGGACGAGCATCCGGCTCAACGCGTTGCAGCTCTGACCGCCGTTCGGGAAGCAGCCCGCGACGCCCAGCTTCACCGCCTTCGCCAGGTCCGCGTCGTCGAGGACCACGTTCGCCGACTTGCCGCCGAGCTCCAGCGCCACCCGCTTCACCGTCCGCGCCGCCACCTCCGAGACGCGGCGACCGGCGCGGGTGGAACCGGTGAACGACACCATGTCCACGTCGCGGTGCGCGGCCAGCGCCTCCCCCACCACCGGGCCGGTGCCGTGCACCAGGTTGAACACCCCGGCGGGCAGCCCGGCCTCCGCGACGACCTCGGCGAAGATGGCGGCGGTGAGCGGGGCGACCTCGCTGGGCTTGAGCACCACGGTGCAGCCGGCGGCGAGCGCCGGGGCGACCTTCGCCACCACCTGGTGCAGCGGGTAGTTCCACGGGGTGATCGCCGCGACCACTCCGATCGGTTCCCGGACGATCAGCGAGCCACCGGACTCCTCGCTCCACTGGTAGCCCTGGTCGAGCAGGTCGGCGATGCCGCGGGAGGTCGCCACCGGCACGCTCGCGTGCACCTGGGTGGCGAACGTGATCGGCGACCCCATCTCGGCGGTGACCGTCGCGGCGATCTCGTCGCGGCGCCGCGCGATGCCCTCCGAGATGCGGCGCACCGCGGCCGAGCGCTCCTCGACCGGACGCGCGGCCCAGTCGTCGAAGGCGGCGCGGGCCGCGGCCACCGCCGCGTCCACCTCCTGGACCGTCCCGGCGGGGACCGAGCCGATCACCTGCTCGGTGGCCGGGTCGACCACCTCGATCCGCTCCCCGGCCCCGGCGACGTACTCGCCGCCGATGACGTGGTCGGTCCGGCTGGTCGTGGGCGCCGCCATGGGTCTCCTCCGGCAGATCAGCGATCAGGGTCTTCGCCGAGCCTGGCACACCGCGGATCGCGGGCGCACCACCCGAAGATCGGAACTTCCGGACGTGCGACCCCCGAACGCGTCCCGAGCCGCGGTTCAGGACAGCCGTTGCAGGAACCGCGCCACCTCCGCGCCGAAGCGCTCCGGCAGCTCCACCGGCGGGGTGTGCCCGCACTCCAGCAGCACCGGTTCCGGGGCGCCGAGCAGCCCGGCCAGCTCCCGCGCGTGCCCCGGTGTCCGGGCGGCGTCGAACCGGCCGTGCACCACCAGCGCCGGGAGCCCCGCGAGCTCGCCCAGCCGCGGAGCCAGGTCGGTGTCGCGCTGGCTGCGCAACACCGCCAGCACCGCGTCCCGGTCCAGCCCGGCCGGGTAGGCGTCGAGCCGGTCCGCGACGGGCGCGGGCGGCGGCAGGTGCACGGATCGGCGCGCCACCGCCCGCCACAGCTCCGGGCCCCACTGCCGCGCTACCCGGTCGATGATCGCGTCCACGTCGCCGTGGCCGCGCATGTTCGCGCCGCTGTCGCAGCACAGCACGCCGCGCACCGCGCCGGATGCCCGGTCGTGCAACGCCGCGCACAGCGCAATCACCGCGCCGGTGGAGTGCCCGAGCAGCACCACCGGCGCGTGCTCCGCGGCCAGTTCCGCGACCCGGGCGCCGAGCGGCACCACCTGGTGCGGCCCCGGCCACTCCAGCCACGGCGCGACCAGCACGTCGGTGCCGGTCGCCACCGCGAGCCCGTCGAAGATCACCGGGTCGCACATCGTGCCCGGCAGGCACAGCAGCGCCGGCGCACCGGGCGCGCGCTCCCGCGACCGCGTGATCAACACTTCGGCGCCCACCACGACACCCCCGCAACCCGAACACCACCGGCCCGAGGACGCTACCGCGCCCCACCCGCGGTCCGAGCCCCGGCGGCGAAGCCGCCGAGCAGCGACCCCGCACGCGGCCCGGCCCCCGCGGGTTCTCAGCCGTTTCCCCGCGAGGCCAGCGATTCCTCCGTGGCGGCGCCACCGGTGGAATCGATCCCGCAGCGAGAAGGCCGCTGGGGTTCCGCCGCCCGACCCCCGAGCGACAGCGGTCGAGGATCAGTCGAACCGCGGGGACTCCGTGCGGGTGCGCTTGAGCTCGAAGAAGTACGGGTAGCCGGCCAGCGTGCGCGCCGCGTCGAACAGCTCGCCCGCCTGCTCCCCGCGCGGGATGCGGGTGGTGATCGGGCCGAAGAACGCCACCCCGTCCACGTGGATGGTGGGCGTGCCGACGTCGTCGCCCACCGGGTCCATCCCGGCGTGGTGGCTGGCGCGCAGCTTCTCGTCGTAGTCGGTGACCTCGGCGGCACCCGCCAGCGACGCGGGGAGCCCGACCTCGTCCAACGCGGCGGCGACGACCTGCTCGAAGTCCTTGTTCCCCTCGTCGTGGATCCGGCGCCCCAGCGCCGTGTACAGCGGGCTGAGCACCTCCTCGCCGTGCTGCTCGGCGGCGGCGATCGCGACCCGGACCGGGCCCCACGCCCGCTTCATCAGGTCCTGGTACTCCGCCGGGAGGTCCCGCCCCTCGTTCAGCACCGCCAGGCTCATCACCCGGAAGTTCAGGTCGATGTCCCGGACCTGGGCGACCTCCAGCATCCAGCGGGACGAGACCCAGGCGAAGGGGCAGGCCGGGTCGAAGTAGAAGTCGACCTTCGGACGCTCGGTGCTCATGGACGAACCCTCCACAGTGCTACGTGCTCCGTGCCCCGGCACGGAGATCGATCGGCGCGGGCGGACACCCGCCATCCGTACAACCCGGCCCGGCCCGCCGCTCTTCCCGTTCGGCCCGAACGAGTGTGGAATGTGCCGGTATTCCCGGATGAACGGCGTCCGAGCCGCGAATTCCCCGGAATTCCCGGGCTCGCCGACACGCCCGGCGGCGATGATCAGGCGTCGGGCGGCACGGCCGCGCCCCGGCGTGATTGGATTTCCAGCGCCCCGCACCGGCGCGGATCGTCCGGTGCGCCATCCCAACGAACAACGAGGTGATCCGTGGCTCCGCCGAACCTCACCCAGGACCAGGCTGAACAGCGCGCCGCGCTGCTCGACGTCGAGTCCTACGTGATCGAACTGGACCTCTCCGACGGCGCGAACGGGCCGGACGTGCGGACCTTCGGTTCCACCACGACGGTGCGGTTCCGCAGCACCCGGCCGGGCGAGTCGACCTGGATCGATCTGATGGCCGCGCAGGTGCACGGGGCGACGCTCAACGGCGTCGAGCTCGACGTGTCCGGCTACGCCGAGGACACCGGGCTCGCGCTGCCGGAGCTCGCCGCGGACAACGAGCTCGTGGTGCGCGCCGACCTCTCCTACACCAACACCGGTGAGGGGCTGCACCGCTTCATCGACCCCGTCGACGGCGGCGTCTACCTCTACAGCCAGTTCGAGACGGCCGACGCGAAGCGGATGTTCACCTGCTTCGACCAGCCCGACCTCAAGGCCACCTACCGGATCACGGTGCACGCGCCCGCGTCCTGGAAGGTCATCTCCAACGCGCCCGCCGAGATCACCGGAACCGGTGATACCCGCACCCACGCGTTCGAGACCACCGAACGGATGTCGACCTACCTGGTCGCGCTCGTCGCGGGCCCCTACGCGGAGTGGCGCGACGAGTTCCCCGGCGAGGACGGCCAGGACCCGATCCCGCTGGGCCTGTACTGCCGCGCCTCGCTCGCCGAGCACCTCGACGCGGAGCGGCTGTTCACCGAGACCAAGCAGGGCTTCGCCTTCTACCACAAGGCGTTCGGGGTCCCCTACCCGTTCGGCAAGTACGACCAGTGCTTCGTGCCGGAGTTCAACGCGGGCGCCATGGAGAACGCCGGCTGCGTCACCTTCCTGGAGGACTTCGTCTTCCGGTCGAAGGTCACCGGCTACCTCTACGAGCGCCGCGCCGAGACCGTGCTGCACGAGATGGCGCACATGTGGTTCGGCGACCTCGTCACCATGCGCTGGTGGGACGACCTGTGGCTCAACGAGTCGTTCGCCACCTGGGCCAGCGTGCTCGCGCAGGTCGGCGGCACGCAGTACACGAGCGCCTGGACCACCTTCGCCAGCGTCGAGAAGTCCTGGGCGTACCGGCAGGACCAGCTGCCCTCCACGCACCCGGTCGCCGCCGACATCCCCGACCTGCAGGCCGTCGAGGTGAACTTCGACGGCATCACCTACGCCAAGGGCGCTTCGGTGCTCAAGCAGCTCGTCGCGTACGTGGGGCTGGACAACTTCCTCGCCGGGCTGCGCGGCTACTTCGAGCGGCACGCGTGGGGCAACGCCACCCTGAACGACCTGCTGCTGGCCCTGGAGGAGGCGTCCGGGCGCGACCTGTCCTGGTGGAGCGCCCAGTGGCTGCAGACCACCGGCCTGAACATGCTGCGCCCCCGGTTCAGCACCGACGACGAGGGCCGGTTCACCGAGTTCACCGTCGTGCAGAACGGCGCCCGCCCCGGTGCGGGTGAGCACCGCACCCACCGGCTCGCGATCGGCGTCTACGACGACGACCCGGCCACCGGGCGGCTCGTGCGCACCCACCGCGTCGAACTGGACGTCAGCGGTGAGCGCACCGCGGTGCCGGACCTGGTCGGCGTGCACCGCGGCAAGCTGGTGCTGGTCAACGACGACGACCTCACCTACTGCACGATGCGGCTCGACCCCGAGTCGCTGGCCACGCTCATCGACCGGATCGGCGACATCGAGCAGTCGCTGCCGCGCGCACTGTGCTGGTCCACCGCCTGGGAGATGACCCGGGAGGCGGAGCTCAAGGCGCGCGACTTCGTCAGCCTCGTGCTCGGCCGCTCCGCCGACTCCGGGATCGGCGCGGAGAGCGAGATCGGCGTGGTGCAGCGGGTCCTGCTGCAGACCCAGACCGCGCTGGCCTCCTACGCCGACGCCGACTGGCAGCCCGAGGGCTGGGACCGGTTCTCCACCCGGATGCTGGAACTGGCGCGGGCCGCCGAACCGGGGTCGGACCACCAGCTGGCGTTCGTGAACACGCTGGCCTCCTCGGTGCTCGGCGAGCAGCACCTCGCGGCGGTGCGCGGCTGGCTGGACGGCACGGAGCCGCTGCCGGGGCTCGCCGTCGACACCGACCTGCGCTGGCTGCTGCTGCAGGCGCTCGTCGCGCACGGCGCCGCCGCCGAGGACGAGATCGACGCCGAGCTCGACCAGGACCGGACCGCCACCGGCCGCCGCAAGGCCGAGCGGGCGCGGTCGCTCATCCCCACCCCGGAGTCCAAGGAACGCGCCTGGCAGCGCGCCGTGCACGACGACGAACTGCCGAACGCGGTCAGCGACGCGATCATCGCCGGGTTCCAGCACCCGGGGCAGCGCGAGCTGCTGGCCTCCTACGTGGAGCGCTACTTCGCCGAGATCGACGAGGTGTGGCAGCGGCGGTCCAGCGAGCGCGCGCAGCCCACCGTCATCGGGCTGTTCCCGTCCTGGGCCGTGCGGCAGAGCACCGTCGACGCCGCCGACGCCTGGCTCGCCGAGGAGCGGCCGGCGGCGCTGCGGCGGCTGGTCTCCGAGGGGCGGGCCGGGATCGTGCGGGCGCTGGCCGCGCGCGAGTTCGACCGCTCGTAACCCGCGGGCACGAGAACGGGGGCGGACCTGGTCGGGTCCGCCCCCGCTTCACGTTCGGGTCGAGCGCCGGGTTCGGCTCAGCGCTGGGTGCCGGCGGCGTCGGCGAGCATCCGCAACGCGCTGAGCAGCCCTTCGATCATCTCGCCCTCCTTGAACGAAGCGACCATCGTCATCAGCGCCAGCTGGCAACTGCGGTCCGGGACGCGGCGCTTCGACTCCTCGCCGGTCACGATCTCCACCGCCCGCTGCTGCGGCGACACCGCCAGCAGCACCCCTTCGGCGGCGCGCGCCCCGAGGTTGGCGTGCAGCTCGCCCGCGGTCTCCCGGGTCTGCTCGCCGAGGTCGCCCAGGTACACCGCGAACTCCAGCCCGGTGCTGCGGCTGGAGAGGGTGAGCGCCTCGTCGAGCCGGGCGAGCTGACCGGTGCTGAACGGCAGGTGCGGCCCTTCCGGGCGGACGCGCCGGGCGATGGACAGCCGGCCGGTCGCGGTCACCGCCTCCCCGGTCGCCAGGTCCTGGTCGCCGCCGGAGCGGCCCTCGCCGGTGATCTCACCAGTGGCCACGTGCGCCTCCCCGGTCGGTGCTGTGCGCGTGCTCGGCTGCGGCGGACGCCGTCTCCGCGGAGTCCTGGTCGCCCGGCGGCGCGGTGCTCACGCGCGCCGGATCGGCCACCCAGAACACCGGGGCGAACTCCCAGTCCTGCCCTGCGCGGTATCGGGAACGGGTCAGCTTCGAGCGGAGGGTGATCAGCGCGACCAGGAGGTACACGGACGCCGGGATCACCGCCAGCACGAGGAAGGTCTCAACCGCAGTCACGCTGAGCACGGTAGCCGATCACGTCGCCGCGTGGGACGACGCCACGGCACGCCCGTGTCCTCCGCCCGAGGTCCGGCCGCCGCCGCGAACCGGCCTGTGGACAGCCCGGCATTCTTGTGGACAACTCCGATCCGCTTTTCCGCGCACGCGGAACAAGACCGGCGAGACCTCTCCGCCACCTGGGGAAACGACAATTCCTCGCGCACCGGATCGCGCGGACCGGTGCAGAATCCGATCGGCGGAATCGGTACCGCAGCCGGTCGATCCGCCCGCGCCCGGGAGCACGCGACTTCAATTTCCGGTGAAAACACGTGCGTCCGAACGGGTGAGCCGGGGCCGTTCTTGACACGAGAACGGTTTCGTGCGAGGAACCTGCTCTTCGGACCCGCCCCGCCACCGCGGTCACTCCTGGTGCCGGGGACCGGCGCCGAACAGGGGATTCGCCCCGCGGAACGGGCTCGGCAGGACCATCCCGAGCGTCGCCGGCGACTCCCGCGACCGCCGACGCCGACCGCCGCGGCGGCGCACGGGCCAGGCCACGCCTGGTGAGCAGCGCACGTCGATTCCGTGACCGCACGTGACCATCCCGGCCCTGAGCAGGACAAGGGCTACCGAAAGTCACTAGTCAAGCGTGTCGCGCCTCACGTAATGTAACTCTTTCAGCGCAATCGCCGCCGCCGAATGGAGCCCATCCAGAAGGTCGCAGCGGGCGGCGAGTTGGCGGCTTGTTTGAACGCTCCCGCGCTTCTAGTTTTTCACCTGTATGGGTCTTGCATATTTGATCACTAGCCCCATGGACAGTCCATTCGCCTGCGGGAGGCACACCATGTCGTCGATCAACACCGCCGCTCAGCGCAATCTTGGCACCATTTTCCAGAACGCGCAGCCCCTTGTCGAACACGTTCCGCACACGGCTTCCGGCATCCGCATCAGCGGGACGGATCGCGGGGTCCGGATCAGCGGTGCCGACCGGGGCGTGCGGATCAGCTCGCAGTCCGGAGTCCGCATCAGCGGCGCCCGGCGCGGGGTGCGGATCAGCTCGGCGGACCGCGGGGTCCGGATCAGCGGCGAAGACCGGGGCGTGCGGATCAGCTCGCGGGGCGTGCGCATCAGCGGCGGCGACCGCGGCGTCCGCATCAGCGGCACCGAACGCGGCGTGCGGATCAGCGGCGAGGACCGCGGTGTGCGGATCAGCTCGCGCTGCGGGGTCCGGATCAGCTCGCGGGCAGGCGTGCGGATCAGCGGCGAGGAGCGCGGTGTCCGGATCTCAGGTCAGGAGCGCGGTGTCCGGATCAGCTCGCGGACCGGCGTCCGGATCAGCGGCACCGAGCGGGGCGTCCGGATCTCCGGCCACGACCGCGGCGTGCGCATCAGCGGTGCGGACCGCGGCGTGCGGATCAGCTCGCAGGCAGGCGTCCGGATCTCAGGTCAGGAGCGCGGCGTCCGGATCAGCTCGCGGACCGGCGTCCGGATCAGCGGCACCGAGCAAGGCGTCCGGATCTCCGGCCACGACCGCGGCGTGCGCATCAGCGGTGCGGACCGCGGCGTGCGGATCAGCTCGCAGGCAGGCGTCCGGATCTCAGGTCAGGAGCGCGGCGTCCGGATCAGCGGCGAGGACCGCGGCGTGCGGATCAGCTCGCGCTGCGGGGTCCGGATCAGCTCGCGGGCGGGCGTCCGGATCAGCGGCGAGAACCGCGGGGTCCGGATCAGCTCGCAGCGGCGCGGCGTCCGCATCAGCAGCCGGGCCGGCGTGCGGATCAGCGGCCAGCAGGGCGTGCGCATCAGCAGCACCGACCGCGGCGTCCGCATCAGCTCGCGGGCGGGCGTCCGGATCTCCGGCCAGGACCGCGGCGTGCGGATCAGCGGCCGGCACGGCGTCCGGATCAGCAGCACCGACCGCGGCGTCCGGATCAGCGCCGAGGACCGCGGCGTCCGGATCAGCTCGCAAGCAGGCGTCCGGATCAGCGCAGCCGAGCGCGGCGTCCGCATCAGTGCGGCGGACCGCGGCGTCCGGATCAGCTCGCAAGCAGGCGTCCGGATCAGCGCAGCCGAGCGCGGCGTCCGCATCAGTGCGGCGGACCGCGGCGTCCGGATCAGCTCGCAAGCGGGCGTGCGCATTAGCTCGGCCTACCGCGGCGTCCGGATCTCCGGCCAGGACCGCGGCGTGCGGATCAGCGGCCGGAGTTCCCGTCAGCTCACCGCGGCGGCCTGACGTGTCCGCAGCGCCGTCACGCCGCCGATTCGCCCAGGTACGGCAGCCACAGCGGGTCCGTCTCGGACAGCCCGGCGATCAGCCGCCAGTGCCTGCCGCGCGGAGCGTGCGGGGCCACCGGCAGCTGCCAGCCCAGTTCGCTGAGCGTCTTGTCCGCCTTGCGGTGGTTGCACCTGGTGCAGCAAGCGACGCAGTTCTCCCACTCGTGCGGCCCGCCCCGGCTGCGCGGCACCACGTGATCGATCGTCTCGGCCCGCCCCCCGCAGTACACGCAGCGATGCCCGTCGCGGTGCATCAGCGCGGACCGGGTGAGCGGAACGCGCCCCCGGTACGGGACGCGGACGAAGCTGCTGAGCCGGATGACCGACGGCACCTGGTGGCTGCTGGTGGCCGAGTGCAGCACCAGCCCCGCCGAGTCGCCGTGCACGACCTCCGCCTTGCCGCAGACCAGCAGCACGATCGCCCTGCGCAGCGGAAGCGCGGTCAGCGGTTCGAAGGTCGTGTTGAGCAGCAGCACCCGCCGCTTGCGCCAGGCGGGTGCGGAAGTGCCCGACTGCCCGGCGGGCGGCGCGTGGCACAGCGTCGCCCGAGGCGCGAGCCCGGCGGCCGCGCCTGTCGGAGTCGGTATTCGGTCGTGCACGCGACCACCTCCACCGGTTGGCAAGGACCAGTCGACCACAATCGACACCCCGAACGCACGTGTGATTCACCACGTGCTAGCCACCTGCGCCGCGGGCCGAGCCCGAGGTCGCGGCGGACCTGAGCGATCTCCGAGGTCCGACCGGCACCACTGCGCCGATCGTATGGGCTCCGGTGTTGATCGTTCAGGGTGAATTCGGCGAGGTGCCGCCGCACCCGCACCGGCCCCGGCCCGTTCCCCCGTATCGTCGGCGGGCGTGACGAAGGTTCAGCCGCCCCTGTCCTATCCGCACGCCGAACGCGCCGACGTGGTCGACGACCTGCACGGCAGGAGGGTTCCCGACCCGTACCGCGCGCTGGAGGACCCGGCCGACCCCCGGACCGAGGAGTGGTCCGCCGCGCAGGACGAGTTCGCCCGCGCCCGGCTCGACGCGCTGCCCGGCCGCGCGGAGATCGCGCAGCGCCTGACGTCCCTGCTCTCGGCGGGATCGGTGTCGGCCCCGGTGTGGCGGGCCGGTCGCGCGTTCTTCACCCGCCGCGCGCCGGGCCAGGAGTTCCCGGTGCTGTACCTGCTCGACGAGGACGGTTCGGAGCGGCCGCTGCTGGACGTCACCGAGCTGGACCCGTCCGGCCTCACCACGCTGGACCGCTGGTCGCCGAGCCTGGAGGGCGACCGGCTCGCCTACCAGGTCTCCGTCGGCGGTGACGAGGAGTCGCTGCTGCACGTGCTGGACGTGACCACCGGCGAGCTGCTGGAAGGCCCCATCGACCGGTGCCGCTACTCGTCGATCTCGTGGATGCCGGGCGGCAACGAGTACTTCTACGTGCGGCGGCTGCCGCCGGAAGCCGTGCCGGACGGCGAGGAGCAGTTCCACCGCCGGGTGTGGCGCCACCAGGTGGGCGCGCACCCGGACGACGACCTGCTGGTGCACGGCGACGGCCTGGAGCACACCTTCTACTACGACGCCCGCGTGTCCCGGGACGGCCGCTGGCTGCTGGTGCACGGCAGCCCCGGCACGGCGCGGCGGGACTCGATGTGGATCGCGGACCTGTCCGGGGACGGGCGGCTGCGCCAGGTCGTCGACACCTCCGAGGGCATCCGCGCCTCGGCGTGGGTGGAGCGCGACGGCCGGCTGTACGTGCAGACGACGCTGGACGCCCCGCGCTGGCGGCTCTGCGTCGCCGACCCGGAGGCACCGGAACCGGCGAACTGGCAGGAGCTGATCCCCGAGGACCCGGATTCGGTGCTGGAGGCGGTGCGCTGGTTCGACGACGGCACCGACGACCCGAAGCTCGCGGTGCTGCGCACCCGGCACGCGGTGTCCGAGCTGGCGCTGCACGACCCGGTCACCGGCGACCGCACCGAGCAGGTCCCGCTGCCGGGCACCGGTCAGATCACGGCGCTGACCGCCGTCGACGAGGAGACCGAGGGCGACCGGGACCGGCTGTGGATCGGCTGGACCGACTTCGCGACGCCACCCTGCGTACACCTCTACACCCGGGCCTCCGGCACCACGCGGCAGGAGCGGCGCGCACCGGGCGCGGCGGAGCTTCCGGAGGTGCGCTCCTCCCAGGTCGAGTACACCTCGAAGGACGGCACCACCGTCCGGATGTTCCTGCTCTCGCCGACCGCCGAGCCGGACGTCCCGCGGCCCGCGCTGGTCACCGGTTACGGCGGGTTCTCGCTGTCGATGGAACCGTCCTACTCCCCCACCGCGCTGGCCTGGGTCGCCGCGGGCGGGGTATGGGCGCTGCCCTCGCTGCGCGGCGGCGGCGAGGAAGGCGAGCAGTGGCACCGCGCGGGCATGCGCGAGAGCAAGCAGAACGTGTTCGACGACTTCCACGCCGCGGCCGAGCACCTGGTGTCCACCGGCTGGACCTCCCCGGACCGGCTGGCGATCACCGGCGGCTCCAACGGCGGGCTGCTGGTCGGCGCGGCGCTGACGCAACGCCCGGAGCTGTACCGGGCGGTGGTGTGCTCGGCGCCGCTGCTGGACATGGTGCGCTACGAGAAGTTCCTGCTGGGCCGCACCTGGAACGACGAGTACGGCACCGCCGACGACCCGGAGGAGCTGGACTGGCTGCTGTCGTACTCGCCGTACCACGCGGTCGCCGAGGGCACCGGCTACCCGTCCGTGCTGTTCGCGGTGTACGAGTCCGACACCCGGGTCGACCCGAACCACGCGCGCAAGATGTGCGCGGCCCTCCAGCACGCCACGAGTTCGGACCCGCAGCAGCGGCCCGTGCTGCTGCGGCGGGAGACCGAGGTGGGGCACTCCGCCCGGTCCGTTTCGCGTACCGTGGGCCTGGCGACCGACCAGATCGCCTTCCTAGCGGAGGCCACCGGGCTCCCCCTCGCCTGAGCGGTCGCCACCTCTGACAACTCAGTCGCGGTAGGCGCGTGCCCGTCCAGCGGTGCGCGGCCGGCTCCGGGAACTGCGGACGGCGGGGCGTCCGCAGCTCCCGGCAGGCAGTCGGCCGGCACCGGCGCGGGGCGCGTCCTGCCGCGGTGCGATTCGACGTTCGCAACACCCGAGCATGGAGACCCCCGACCCATGACACCCCCGCTGTTGACCCAGCCGCTGCTGACCCAGCCGAACTGCGTCGAGGACGACGGCAGCTGGTGCCAGACCGTCTTCTCGTGGACCGGCAACGAGTGGCTGGCGATGTACTCCGAGCTGCTCATCGCCAAGCCGCTGAACATCCTGATGATCGTCATCATCGCGCTCCTGGTGCGCTACTTCGTGCACCGCACCATCTCCCGGCTCACCAGGGGCAACGGCGGCAAGACGCCGAAGCTGCTGGTGCCGCTGAAGGAACGCCGCCCGGAGTCCTCGGCGATGGCGCTGCTCTCGGAACGCCGGATGCAGCGGGCCCGCACCATCGGCTCGGTGCTCAAGTCGCTGTCCTCGTTCGTGATCTTCGGCTTGGCGCTGATGTACGCGCTGAAGTCGCTGGGCATCGAACTCGCCCCGATCCTGGCCTCCGCCGGGGTGCTGGGCGTGGCCGTCGCGTTCGGCGCGCAGAACCTCGTCCGGGACTTCCTGTCCGGGATGTTCATGATGGTCGAGGACCAGTACGGCGTCGGCGACATCGTCGACCTCGGCGAGGCCAGCGGCACCGTGGAGGCCGTGGGCCTGCGCGTCACGACGCTGCGCGACCTCAACGGCACCGTCTGGTACGTGCGCAACGGCGAGATCCTGCGCGTCGGCAACTCCAGCCAGGGCTTCGCCGTCGCCGTCGTCGACTTCCCGATCTCGCACACCAGCTCGGTGGAGAAGGCCATGGAGGTCGCGCTCCGCGTCGCCACCGAGGCCGCCGCCCGGGAACCGCTGTCGAAGGACGTGCTGAACCCGCCGGACATGCTCGGCGTCGACAAGATCACCTCGGACACGATCACGCTGCGGCTCACGGTGAAGGTGCGGCCCAGCACCCAGTGGGCGGTGCAGCGCAGGCTCCGCGTCGCGATCAAGCGGGCCTACGACGAGGAGAACATCGAGCCGCCGTACCCCCACGGCCGGCCGCAGCTGGACTCGGCCCAGGTATGAGCGGTGCCGCCGGCAGGGGAGGATGGCGGGTGTGAGCGCACCGGAGACCTTCTACGACCAAGTCGGCGGCGAACCCACCTTCCGCTTCATCGTGGCGCGGTTCTACGAGGAGGTGGCGAAGGACGAGCTGCTGCGCCCGCTCTACCCGGAGGAGGACCTCGGTCCCGCCGAAGAGCGGCTGCGGCTGTTCCTCATGCAGTACTGGGGCGGGCCGCACACCTACTCGGATCGCCGGGGCCACCCCCGGCTGCGGATGCGGCACGCACCGTTCAAGGTGGGTCCTGCGGAGCGGGACGCGTGGCTGCGCTGCATGCGGATAGCGGTGGACGAGGCCGACCTGGGCGACGAACATCGCGAGCAGCTCTGGCAGTACTTGGAGATGGCGGCGCAGAGCATGATGAATTCGTGGTTCTAGGAGCCTGATCGCTTGTCATGAACGCACCGGTGGGGGACTCGGGAGCGGCTCCGGCCGCCCCCTGGTGGCGCGATGCGGTGTTCTACCGGCTGGACCTCCGGTCGTTCGCCGACGCCAACGGTGACGGGGTGGGGGACCTCGACGGAGCCCGGCTGCGCCTCGGCTACCTGGAGCTGCTGGGCGTGGACGCTCTGTGGCTGACCGCGGTGGCGTCGGCGCCGCTGACCGATCCGCTGCGGGGTCGCGGCGTCGACCCGGTGCTGGGCGAGCTGGAATCGTTCGAATCGCTGGTGGACGAGGCGCACGCCGCGGGCCTGCGGGTCGCGGTGGACGTCACCGCGCAGCGCGACCGGATCGAACAGCTCACCGCACCGGAGCACGAGGTGTTCGCGGAGTCGGCGCGGTTCTGGCTGGACCGCGGCGTGGACGCGCTGCGGGTCGCCTCGGTGCCCGGCGCGGGCGCCCCGGCGGGAGCCGCGGTCCGCGAGGTGCTGCGGGCGCTGGCGCCGGTCATCGCCGACTACCCGGGCCGCGGTGTCGGCGTGCTCATCGACGAGTCCTGGTTCGACGCCTACCAGGACCACGACGGCTGGGACATCGGCATCGACCTGCGGTTGGGCCGCACCCTGTTCGACGCGGGCGAGCTGCGGGAGGTCATCACCCGGATGCTGGCGTCCGCGCGGATGCTCGGCGTCCCCGCCGTGTGGGTGGTGGCCGGGGAGGACCGGACGCACCCGGTGACCCGGTTCGGCGGCGGCGCCGCCGGGGAGGCCCGCGCACGGGCGCTGGCCCTGGTGTCGCTGGGCCTGCCGGGGATCGTCGGCCTGGACACCGGTGAAGAGCTGGGTCTGCCGAGCGCCGGTGCCGGATCCCGGTCGGCACCGCCCGCGCGCGGCCCGATGCCGTGGGAGGGCGACGAGCCGTCGTTCGGCTTCTCCCCCGTGCCGGGCGGCTGGTGGCCGATGTCGGCGGAGTGGGCCGACTACACCGTGGAAGCCCAGCTGGAGGACCCGGACTCGACGCTGTCGCTGTACCGCCGGGCGCTGGAGCTGCGCAAGGAGCACCCGGCGCTGCGCGGCGACGAGGTGGCCTGGTTCGGCGCCCCGGCGGGCTGCTTCGCGTTCCGGCGGGAACCGGGCGCGCTGACCTGCGCGTTGAACGCCTCGGCGGAACCGGTGACGCTGCCGCCGGGCGAAGTGCTGCTGGCCAGCGGCGAGCTCGACGGCGACCGGCTGCCGCCGAACACGGCGGTGTGGCTCATCTGACCCCCGCAGGCGGGGCGGCCGGCTGCTCCGGACGGAGCCGCCGGGAGCGACCGGTGCCGCTCCGACCGGCCGGGCCGGCCGCGGAGATCGGGTCGAACCGCAGGCCGCCGAGCCGGTGACGGGTTCCCCGACGCGCCCGGTGACCTTCCGATCGACCCGGCGCGACCGGCGGGTAAGTTGTGCAACGCCCGAGTTCCGCCTCAGTATCCCCAGGACGTCATGCCCGCAGCGAGCCCGGCACCGCACCACGCCACCCCGCAGCGCACCGAGGGCTCCACCAAGGCCCGCGGTACCCGCCTGCTCGGGGTGGACCTGGCCCGATTCGTCGCCATCTTCGGCATGTTCGTGATCCACTTCGGGGCGCCGTTCTGCGGCGGATTCGTGGAAGTGGGGCTGGCGCAGGCCTCCAGCGGACGCGCGACCGCCCTGTTCACCTTCCTCGCCGGGGTCTCCCTGGCGATGCTCACCGGGCGCGGCAGGCCGCTGACCGGCAGCGCGCTGCGGGACGCGCGGGTGCGGGTCGCGGTCCGCGCCGTGCTGCTGCTGCTGATCGGGCTGGCGCTGGCGAAGTCCACCGAGGCCACCGGCTTCCTGCTCACCGTGATCATCCCGTTCTACGGGGTGTACTTCCTGCTGTCCCTGCCGTTCCTCGGGATGAGCCCGCGCGGCACCGGGATCGCCGCCGCGGTGCTCGTCCTCGCCGGGCCGCAGCTGTCGTTCCTGCTGCGCTGGTTGCTCGCCGGGGACAACGCGGTGGCCGCCGCGGCCGGGGCGTGGCACTCCGTCGACCCGGGCAACCTGATCGCCGACCTGGGCGTGGTGGACCTGCTGCTGACCGGGTTCTACCCGGCGGCGACGTACCTGGCGCTGGTGCTGGCCGGACTCACCCTCGGCCGGCTCGACCTGCGGTCCCGCGCGCTGCGGCTGCGGCTCGGCATCGGCGGGGCCGCGGTCGCCACCGCCACCTACGTGACCACGGCGCTGCTGGGGCTGACCTACCCACCGCTGCCGGACGTGCTCACCGAGGGGACCGTGCCGCTGGAGCACCCGGAGCTGCTGCTGGCGGCCCGCGCGCACAGCGGTTCCTCGTTCGAGCTGATCGCCTCGCTGGGCATCGCGGTCGCGATCCTGGCGCTGTGCCTGGAACTCGCGGACCGCTACGAGCGACCGCTGCTGCCGCTGATCAAGGCGGGCACCATGGCGCTGACGCTGTACGCGCTGCACGCCCTGGTGATGTCCTGGCAGATCGTCGTCGGCGGCTGGCCGCTCAGCGGCGTGCCGGAGACGCTGGACGAGCTGGCCAGCATGGGCCCGGAAGCCGAATGGGTGCCGAACCTGCCCGCGTTCCCCGCCGACGGGCACCGCCCCGAAGGCATCGTCGGGTTCGTGAACACCTACATGTCCGAGCTGTTCCTGCTGTTCTCCCTCGGCTTCGCGAACCTGTGGAAGCGCTTCTTCCGCCGCGGTCCCCTCGAAGGCGCCGTCAGCGCCGCGGTGGACCTGTGCACCCGCAAGCTCTCCTACCGCTGAGCAGTGGTCTTGTCAGCTCGTCAGCGGCGAAGCCGCTGAGCGGCGACCACCACCCGCGGGTTCTCAGCGGTCCGCTCGCGAGGACGGCGATTTCTCAGGTGGCGGAAATCGATCCCGCGGCGAGAAGACCGCTGCGGTTCCGCCACCCGCCCCCGGAGCAGGACGAACCGATCACATCAACAAGGACAGCAGCGCGTGCCTGCGGCGCACCACGGCCCCGTAGCGGGAGTCCATCCGCAACCACGAGTCGGTGGCGCTGACCCGCACGATCTCCGACTCGGCCGGTTCCGCGACGAGGAACCCCATGCCGGAGAGCACGAACAGGCAGCGCAGCGGGATCTTCACGTCCAGCCCGGACCCGCTGACGGTGAAGACCTCCTGGTCCAGCAGCGACGCGGGCGGGGTGCCCTTCGGGCCGACGTTCTCCTTCGCCATGGCGATGCCGCGGTCGGCGACCTCGCCGACGAGCTTCGCGGGCAGGTCGTCCACCCGCCGCCACCCCTCCGGCGGCGGCAGCTCGGAACGCCACAGCAGGTCCCGCTGCGGCCCCGGATCCATCTCCGGCCCGCCCGCGACGGTCAACGAGGCCAGCAGTTCGTTGCCGGACACGGTGACGTCGGCGGGCTCCACCTCGCCTTCCACCGAGCGGGTGCACAGCGCGTCGAAGGGGGTGGCGCCCCACACGTCGAGCCGGCCGGTGCCGCCGCGGTTGCGCAGCCGGATCACCGACTGCCCGTCGAGGCGCACCGAACGGGCCACGAACGCGCCGAGGTCCTCGCGCTCCACCTGGTCGGGCATCCGCAGCTCAGGCACGGTCGCCCGCTTCCGCCTGCGCGAGCACCGGCTGCCACTCGGCGAGGAAGTCCCGTTCGTCGGTGCTGAGCCTGCGCGGCCGCCCGGCCTTCAGGTCGTAGGGCACCATCAGCGTCTCCGCGGTCGCGACCTCCGCGGACCCGCTGGTCGACGCCGAGTAGTCGATCACGAAGGACGCCGGCTTCAGGTCTCGCACCGACATCCGCACCTGCAAGGTGCCCGCCGAGTGCGACACCGGGATCCGGTAGTCGACGGCGAGGCGCGCGACCACCATGCCCTCCGCCATGCCCAGCAGCCCCTGCCTGCCCGCCTCGGTGAACAGCAGCTCCACCCGGGCCTCCTCCAGCAAGGTCACCGTTCTGGCGTGGTTGACGTGCCCGAACGCGTCCATGTCGGACCAGCGCAGCGGAACATCGGCTACGAAAGCACCCACTCGGTGTCCTTCCCGTGTGATGGCTGAGGTTCGCCCCGATCGTAGTCCGGACGCGGACCGGCCCGGCGGCCCCGCGGACGCGGGAGGGGCGGACCGTCCGGCCCGCCCCTCCCGACATCGAGACCGCGCGGTCCCGCCGACCACCCGAGCCCCCGCAGGCGCGGGGGCGGGTGATCAGCGGACCATGCTGCGCAGCTGCCGCGTCGCCACCGACAACGTCGCCAGGTCGAGCCCGCCGGAGCGCTTGATGGCCTCCAGCGACGTCCTGGCCCGCTCGATGCGGGACGCGTTCGTCGCCTCCCACTGGGCGATCTTGTCCGCGGCCGGTTCCTCCGGGTCGCTGGTGCTGAGCACGTCGATCGTCAACGCCCGCAGCGAGGCGTACATGTCGTCGCGCAGCGCCAGCCGGGCCAGCGAGTGCCACCGGTTGCCGCGCTCCAGCCCGTTGACCGCGACCAGCAGCCGCTCCATGTCGAGGTGCTCGGACAGCGTGTAGTACAGCTCCGCGCTCTCCATCGGGCTGCGCTCGGCGCTGACGCCGTTGTCCCGCTCGGCCAGCTCGGCGATCTCGGTGATGTCCAGCAGCGCGTAGGTGTCCAGCAGGGCACCGATGCGCTCCGCCAGGTCCGCCGGGACGCCCTCGGAGATGAGCTGCTGCTTCTTCTCCTCGGCGGCGACGGCCGCCTGCCCGCGCAGCAGGCCGGGCACGCTGGCCGCCAGCTCGGACACGACCGGCCGGAACCGGCTGATCTCCGCGCCGATCGCCAACGGCTGCGGGCGGTTCGACAGCAGCCAGCGGGCCGCGCGGTCCAGCAGCCTGCGGCTGGCCAGCACCATCTCGTCGGCGACGCGGCTGGCCACCACGTTGTCCAGCTCGTCGATCCGCCGCCACAGCTCCGGCAGGTCGTAGACGCTGGTGACGACCGCGTAGGCGCGCACCGCGTCGGTGGCGCTCGCCGCGATCTCCTCGGACAACCGGTAGGCGTAGGACACGCCCGCACCGTCGACGACCTCGTTGACCAGCAGCGTCGAGGTGATCTCGCGGCGCAGCGGGTGCGCCGGGATCGCGTCGGCGTAGCGCTCCCGCAGCGGCTTCGGGAAGTAGTCCGGCAGCCGCCCGCTGAACGCGTCCGCGTCCGGCAGGTCGCTGGCCAGCACCTGCTCCTTCAGCGACAGCTTCACGTGCGCCAGCAGCGTCGCCAGCTCCGGCGACGTGAGCCCGGTGCCGCTCTTCTCGCGGTCCCGCAGCTCCTTCTTGCTCGGCAGCGCCTCCAGGTCGCGGTCCAGGCCGCCTTCCTCCAGCGCGGTGATCTGCCGGGCGTGCACCGACACCATCGGCGCCGCGTGCGCGCGGGACACGCCCAGCACCTCGTTCTGCCGGTAGTTGTCGGCCAGCACCAGCTCGGCGACCTCGTCGGTCATCTCCGCCAGCAGCTCGTTGCGCTGCTCGCCGTCCAGCTCGCCCTCGGCGACCAGGTGGTCCAGCAGGACCTTGATGTTCACCTCGTGGTCCGAGCAGTCCACGCCGGCCGAGTTGTCCAGCGCATCGGTGTTGACCTTGCCGCCGGCACGCGCGAACTCGATGCGGCCGCGCTGGGTGAGGCCGAGGTTGCCGCCCTCGCCGACCACCCGCACCCGCAGGTCCGCGCCGTCCACGCGGACCGCGTCGTTGGCCTTGTCGCCCACCTCGCCGTGCGTCTCCGTGGAGGCCTTCACGTAGGTGCCGATGCCGCCGTTCCACAACAGGTCCGTCGGGGCCTGCAGGATCGCCTTGATCAGCTCCGCCGGGGGCAGCGCCGTCACCGACTCGTCGATGCCCAGCGCGGTGCGGACCCGCGCGTTCAGCGGGATCGACTTCAGCGACCGCGACCACACGCCGCCGCCCTCGCTGATCCTGCTGCGGTCGTAGTCGTCCCACGTGGAACGCGGCAGCTCGAACAACCTGCGCCGCTCCGCGTACGAGCTCGCCGCGTCCGGCTCGGGGTCGATGAACACGTGCATGTGGTTGAACGCCGCCACCAGGCGGATGTGCTCGGACAGCAGCATGCCGTTGCCGAACACGTCCCCGCCCATGTCGCCGATGCCGACGACGGTGAAGTCCTCGCGCTGGGTGTCCAGGTCCAGCTCGCGGAAGTGGCGCTTGACGCTCTCCCACGCGCCCTTCGCGGTGATGCCCATCGCCTTGTGGTCGTAGCCGACCGAACCGCCGGAGGCGAACGCGTCACCCAGCCAGAAGCCGTAGGAGCGGGCCACGTCGTTGGCGACGTCCGAGAACGACGCGGTGCCCTTGTCCGCTGCCACCACCAGGTACGTGTCGTCGCCGTCGTGGCGCACCACGCCCTGCGGGGGCGCCACCTCGCCGCCCACCAGGTTGTCGGTCAGGTCCAGCAGGCCCGAGATGAACATCCGGTAGCAGGCGATGCCCTCGTTCAGCGTCGCCTCCCGGTCCTTCGCCGGGTCCCCCGTGGGCAGCGGCGGGCGCTTCACCACGAACCCGCCCTTCGCGCCGACCGGCACGATCACCGCGTTCTTCACCGCCTGCGCCTTCACCAGGCCGAGGATCTCGGTGCGGAAGTCCTCCTGCCGGTCCGACCAGCGCAACCCGCCGCGTGCCACCGAACCGAAGCGCAGGTGCACGCCCTCCACCCGCGGGGAGTACACGAAGATCTCGTAGGCCGGCCGCGGCTCCGGCAGCCCCGGGATCTCCTTCGGCTCCAGCTTCATCGCCAGGTAGGAGCGCTCCGGAGCGCCGTCCGCGTAGTAGTTGGTGCGCAGCGTCGCGGTGATCAGGCTCAGGTAGCTGCGCAGGATCCGGTCCGCGTTGAGGCTCGTCACCTCGTCGATCAACCGGGTGATCTGGGTCCGCAGCTCGTCCTGCCGGGCGGCCCGCTCGTCCTCGGCCAGCTTCGGGTCGAAGCGCACCTCGAACAGCCTGGTCAGCGCCACCGTCGTCGCCCGGTGCGTGAGCACCACGTCCGCGATGAACTCCTGGCTGTAGGGCACCCCCGTCTGGCGCAGGTACTTCGCGTAGGCGCGCAGCACCGACGCCTGCCGCCAGCTCAACCCGGCGCGCAGCACCAGCGAGTTGAACCGGTCCACCTCGGCGTCGCCCAGCCAGGCCGCGCGGAACGAGTCCTCGAACCGCTCGCGCAGCGTGTCCAGCCGCTCGGCGCCCTCGGTCTCCAGCAGCCCGCTCTCCAGCCGCAGGCCGAAGTCGTAGATCCAGCACTCGGCGCCGCTCTCCGGCACCACCTCGTACGGCCGCTCGTCCACGACCTCCACGCCCATGCTCTGCAGCACCGGCAGGACGCGGGACAGCGTCACCCGCTCGCCCGTGACGTAGATCTTGAACCGGCGCTCGCCCGGAGCGGCGTCCTCCGGCGTGTAGAACGACATCCGCAGGTCGCGCTCACCGGACAGCGACGCCAGCTTCCGCAGGTCGCGCAGGCCCTCCCCAGCGCTGAAGTCCTCCTTGTACGCCTCCGGGAACGACGCGGCGTACTGCTGCGCGGCCTCGCTGGCGGCCTCCGAGCGGCGCACCCGGCGCGGCTCCTCGGCGTCGCCGGGGGCGATCTCCACCTCGTCGACCATCTGGTCTTCCCAGGTGTGGATCGCCTCGGACAGCCGCTCCTGGATGCGGGCCAGGTCCGGCTCCGGGGCCTCGCCGCCCGGCTTCGTGTGCACCACGAAGTGCACGCGGGCCAGCGCCGACTCGCCGACGCGGGTGCTGTACTCGACGCTCGCGCCGCCCAGCTCCGCCAGCAGCACCTCCTGCATCGCCAGCCGGGACCGCGTCGTGTAGCGGTCCCGCGGCAGGTACACCAGGCAGGAGAAGAACCGGCCGTACGGGTCGCGGCGCACGAACGGCTTCAGCTTGCGGCGCTCGGCCAGCGCCAGCACGCCCGTCACCGTCTCGCGCAGCGTGTCGAGATCGGTGGAGAACAGCTCGGTGCGCGGGTAGTTCTGGATCTCCTCCAGCATCCGCTGGCCCGAGTACGACTCCAGCGGGAAGCCGGCGCCGTGGATCGCCTCGCGCACCCGGCGCTCGATGAACGGGATGTCCAGCACGTTCTCGTGCAGCGCGGTGGTGGTGAACAGGCCGATGAACCGGTGCTCCCCGGTGACCGCGCCGTTCTCGTCGAAGGTCAGCACGCCCACGTAGAACGGGTGCACCGAGCGGTGCACCGTCGACGGGGTGCTGGCCTGCGTGAGCACCAGCGGCTCCCCGGAACGGGTGCTGGTCAGCACGTCCGGACCGGTCGTGAGGTCCTCGGCGGCGACCGCGTCGCTGCGCAGCACGCCGAGACCGGACCCCAGCACCGGGCTCAGCGCGGGCTTGCCGTCCTGCTCGACGAGCTCGTTGTGCCGGTAGCCGAGGAACGTGAAGTGCCCGTCGGCCAGCCAGCGCAGCAACCCGGCGCTGTCCGCGGCCTCTTCGCCGGGCAGCGCCCCCGGGTGCGACTCCAGCTCGTCGGCCAGCGAGCGGGCGGTGGTCAGCATCCGCTCGGTGTCCTCGACGACCTCGCGGACGTCACCGAGCACGGTGCGCAGGCCCTGCTCCAGCGCCTGCAGCCGGTCCGCGTCGGTGATCCGGTCGACCTCGGCGAGCATCCACGACTCGGCGAGCGCGTCCGCGGGCGGCGCGCCCGGGTCCGCGTGCGGCAAGACCTCCAGCAGCGCGCCCGCGGCATCGCGGCGCACCACGACGATCGGGTGGATGATCCGCTGCACCTCGGCACCGTGCCGGGTCAGCTCGGCGATCACGCTGTCCACCAGGTACGGCATGTCGTCGGTGACCAGCTGCAGCACGGTCGCCTGGTTCCGCCAGCCGCCGTCGTCGAGGCTGGGGTTCACCACCTGCACCAGCGGACGGCCGGCGACCCGCTCGGCGGCGAGCGCGTGGTGCGAACGCAGCGCCTCCACGAGCTCGTCGGGTTCGTCACCGGCGAGCTCTTCGGCAGGCACATGCCGGAAGTAGGTCCGCAGCAACTCGCCGAGCTCCCCCGCGGACTCGGCGGCGCGGTCGAGCAACCAGGCCTTCGCGGCCTCCGGGTTCTCTAGCACGGCGGCCCCGCCGGTCGCGGCGTCGGGGATGGCGGATCGGGGTTTCGAGGTCATCTTCAGCTGCTCCACGCTTGACGGCACCGCGTTGTGCCAACACGGCTTCCACCCTAAGCCTGCCAGGCCGCGCGCCGATCAGGTGGGAGCGGCACCGTTCCCACCGGAAACCTCCTGCGACGTTCCGATTTCCGGGTGGTTCCGGAGGTGCGCGGACTGCGCGAACGGGGGCGTGCAGGTGGGCGGGTGTGGAGGATCACGGTGCCTCCGGACGAGTGGTCCGGCGGTGCGCGACGCCGGGCGGACGGGAACCGGGCGGCGTCTCGATCGGCGCTCGCGCGGGCGAGGTCGAGACACCGGCCGGGTCGCCGGAACTCGCGGAGGTGCCGGGATGCGGCGGGACAGGGCGCGATCGCGTCACCGCGCCCGCGCGCACCGGGACGAACGCCGGGCGGGATCGCGCGGCGGTGGCTAGGCGTCCGATCACCGCAGCCCCCGCGCGACACCGCTGCGGGCACGGGTCCGCGGCTCAGTACCGGGGCGTCCAGGTGTCCTGGGCGGGACGGCGGTGCCGAGGCCGCGCGTCGGGATCCGGCTCCGCCTCGTGCTGGTGCGGCAGGCCGATCGGATGACCGTTGGTACCCGGCCGGCCGTGCCGCCCCGGTCCGTCGTCGTCCTGGCGCCTGCCGTTCTCGTAGGCGAGCAGCGCCTCGGCCAGCAGGTCCGCCAGGCCGACCTCACCGGCGGGTTCCTCCGCGGCCTGCGTGCTCCCGTCCTGGTGCCGGGCCAGCAGCTCCGCCGCCGATTCGAGGCGGTCGGCGGCGGTACCACCGGGTGCGGCGAAGGGCTGGTCGTCGGACTCGGACGCGTCGTGCACCGGGCCGAACTCGGGGCGGGCGCGGTCGAACGGGGAGATCTCCGGCTCGCCACCGCCCGGGTACGAGGTGGTCCCGGTGGGCTCGGACAGCATTCCCAACGTCGGCGGCAACCCGTCCGCCGACTCGACCGTCCCTTGTGGACCGGCCGTCCCTTGTGGACCGAACGGGTCGGGGGCGGCGTGCGCGGACGACGGCCGGTCCCACGGCGCCGCGTCCCAGCGCGGCGGATCCGGCGCGGTGCCGCCGAACCGGTCGTCCGGGTCGGCGTGCCGGGCGCGGCGGCGACCACCGGAACCCGAAGTCTCCTCGCTCGCACCGGCGGTGCCGGTCGATCCGGTGTGCCTGTCGCCGGTGTGCTGACCGCCGGAACCGCCCTCCCCGGCACTTCCCCGCTCGTCCAGGAAGGCGCCCAGGTAGCGGTCCGCCCACGAAGCCCCGGACCGCGGCGGATCCTCCGGCAGCGACTCCTCGTACCCACCGGCGTCGGCGGGCTCCGGCGCCGCGCGGCGCGACCGGGCGCCGTCCTCGCGGCCGTGGCGCTGCATCTCGGCGAGGCTCTCCCGGATCTCGGCGAGGGTGCGGCCGCGCGAGCGCCTGCCACCCTCCTCGTGCGTCCCCGGAGCCGCGTCGGCATCCGGCTCCGCACGGTCCTCGTCGAGGTGCTCGACCGCACCGACCTGCGAGGTCGGCGGCGGCTCGTGGTCCGGCACCGAGATGACCGGCATGATCGCCGTGACGTCCGGGAAGCTCGGCTCGCCCGGTGCGCCGCGATCCCACGGGGCGCTCACCTCGGTGGGCGGCGGCTCGGCGACGTCCTCCCGGCGCCGGGAGCCGCGGGTGCGCGGAGCGAGCCCGTCGTCCGGTTCGGCGGTGCGCGCGCGTTCCGGTTCCGGCTCCGGGACCGCCGGTCCGCTGCGGGAACCGAAGTCGTAGACCGGGAAACCTTCGCCGAACGGCGCCGAGGTGACGCGGCCGACCGGGACGTCCATGCCGCCGTGCCGACCGGAGTCCTCCGCCGCGGGTTCCTCCGGTTCGGGGGCGCGGCGCTTGCCGCCGGTGCCCGCGGCCTCCGGCTCGGGCGCGCGCGGAGCCGGCATGGCACCGAGCGGACCGGGGTCCCGGCGCTGCTCGCCCTGGTCCTGGTGCGTCCTGCGGTCGTCGGCGACGCGGCTGGTCAACGTGTCCATCAGCCTGCGCGCCGCGTCGCGCACGCTGCTCTCCCCCGGCTTGCGGTACTCGTCGAGCGGGTCCTCCGGAGCGATGCGGTTCGCGGCCCCGGTCGGGACTTCCGGGGTCGCCTCGGCCGCGGGACGCTCGTTCGGCGGATCCGGAGCGGGCACGGGCTCCGCCGGTTCGGGCGGCGGGGGGAACCCGGAGTTCGCGGCGAACGCACTGCCGGTGGTGCGCTGCGGACGGCCCGTGCCGTCCGCGCGGCGGCGGCCCGCGGTCTCCTGCTGCTGCGGTGCTTCCGCGGCCGCGTCGTGCGCCCCGGCCGCGTCGTGCGCCCCGGCCACCGCCGGTTCCGCCGAGTGCGCGCGACGGCCGGGTCCCGCGGCGGGTGCGTCGGCGCCGGAGGACTCGGCCACGGTGGTTCCGGTGCTGCCGAAGGACTCGGCCGGAGCGCGGGCCGGGACGTCCGCCGACGTGGTCAGCGGTGGTGCGGCGACGGGGAGCGGCGCGGCGGCCTCCGGCGCGGCGGTGGTCGTGCCCGCCGGTTCCGGTGCCGCCGAGGGAGGCCCGGTGCCGGTGGCCAGCGCCGGGAACTCCTCCAGCAGCCGGACCCGGGCGGCGTGCACGGCGGCCCGCCAGCGCCGGTCCGCGGCGTACGCGCGGCGCAGCGTGGCCAGCGCCTCGACGAACTCCTCCGCCTTCTCGTGGGTCTGCGAGGACATGCTCAGCGATTCGGTGAGCAGGCAGTCCAGCTTGTGGCGTTCCGCGTTGGCGGCGGCGTCGTTGAGCAGCCGCACCGCCGCGGCGAGATCCCCGGCGGGCAGGTGCACGCGGGTCGCCAGCGCCAGCCGCAACCAGCCGGACGGCCCGGCCGCGGCCGCGCGCACGGGCGTGCGGATGACCGGCGAGGCGGCCTCGACGGCCTCGGTGCGGCGCCCGAGGTCCAGCAGGGAGTGGACCCGCTCCAGCACCAGGCGCGCGCGGATCTCACCGCTCTCCGCGGCGGGGTCGCCGAGCCGGTCCAGCAGGGCCAGCCCCTCTTCGGCGGCCCGGGCGGCCTGCTCGAAATCGCCGTTGCGCCGCAGGTGCCCGGCGCGCGCGGTGCGCACCCGTGCCAGCAGCAGCCTGCTGGTGTCCCGGTTCAGCTCGGAGGCCGCCGCGTAGAGCCGGTCGGCCTCGTCGAGCGCCTCGGCCCGTTCGGACTCCCGCTGCTTGCCGGGCAGCGCGGCGGCGAGCTCCAGCAGCGCGTGCGCGCGCAGCGCCGGTTCGATCCGCTCGCGTTCCAGCACCGGTTGCAGCACCCGCAGGGCGACCTCGTGCCCGCCCGCGGTGCGGGCGCAGCAGGCGAGCTCGACGCGCAGCTCCGCGGCGATCTCGTGATCGCCCGCGCGCTCCGCGTCCCGGACGGCGCTGATGGCCCGCTGGGTGATCGCGACCCCGTGCCCGAGGCGGTTGGACGCGAACAGCGCCACCGCCTCGGCACGGAGCCGCAACGCGCGGTCACCGATGCGTCTGGCCTCCGCCACGGCTTGATCGCCGAGCATCAGGGCGAGCTCGGGCACCCGCCAGCGCATCTGCCAAGCGGGTTCGAACAATTCCTGCGCACCGCCCGGATGAGCTCCGTGCACGCTGGCCAAGACGCCTCCCCGTTCAGGTTCAGCCCCGGGTCAACTTCCGGTGGGTGACTCTGTGCGGACGGGCGGCTTCCTGCCCCAGTCTGTCGATCTTGTTCTTCTCGTAGCCCTCGAAGTTGCCCTCGAACCAGTACCACTTGGCCGGGTTCTGGTCGTCGCCCTCCCAGGCCAGGATGTGCGTGGCGACGCGGTCCAGGAACCACCTGTCGTGCGAGATCACCACGGCGCAACCGGGGAACTGCTCCAGCGCGTTCTCCAGCGAGCCCAGCGTTTCGACGTCCAAGTCGTTCGTCGGCTCGTCCAGCAGGATCAGGTTGCCGCCCTCCTTGAGGGTCAGCGCCAGGTTCAGCCGGTTGCGCTCACCACCGGAGAGCACGCCCGCGGGCTTCTGCTGGTCGGGACCCTTGAAGCCGAACGCGCTGACGTAGGCGCGGGACGGCATCTCGACCTGGCCGACCTGGATGTAGTCGAGACCGTCGGAGACCACCTCCCACACGTTCTTCTTCGGGTCGATGCTGGCCCGGTTCTGGTCGACGTAGGACAACCGGACGGTGTCGCCGACCTTGACGGTGCCCGCGTCCGGCTGCTCCAGCCCGACGATGGTCTTGAACAGGGTCGTCTTGCCGACGCCGTTCGGGCCGATGACGCCGACGATGCCGTTGCGCGGCAGGTCGAACGAGAGCCCGTCGATGAGCAGGTTGTCGCCGAAGCCCTTCTTGAGGTTCTCGACCTCGACGACCTGGTTGCCCAGCCGCGGACCCGGCGGGATCTGGATCTCCTCGAAGTCCAGCTTCCGGGTCTTCTCCGCCTCGGCCGCCATCTCCTCGTAGCGGTCCAGGCGGGAGCGGGACTTGGTCTGCCGGGCCTTGGCGTTGGAGCGGACCCACTCCAGCTCTTCCTTCAGCCGCTTCTGCAGCTTCTGGTCGCGCTTGCCCTGCACCGCGAGGCGTTCCTGCTTCTTCTCCAGGTAGGTGGAGTAGTTGCCCTCGTACGGGTAGGTGCGCCCGCGGTCGAGCTCCAGGATCCAGCCCGCGACGTTGTCCAGGAAGTACCTGTCGTGCGTCACGGCGAGGACGGCGCCGGGGTAGTTCGCGAGGAACTGCTCCAGCCACAGCACGCTCTCGGCGTCCAGGTGGTTCGTGGGTTCGTCCAGCAGCAGCAGGTCGGGCTTGCTCAGCAGCAGCTTGCACAGCGCGACGCGGCGGCGCTCACCACCGGAGAGGTGGCTGACCTGGGCGTCCGGCGGCGGGCAGCGCAGCGCGTCCATCGCCTGGTCGAGCTGGGAGTCGATCTCCCACGCGTCCGCGTGGTCGAGCTCCTCCTGGAGGCGCCCCATCTCCTCCATCAGCTCGTCGGTGTAGTCGGTGGCGAGCTGCTCGGCGATGGCGTTGAAGCGGTGCAGCTTCTCGATGATCTCGCCGACGCCCTCTTCGACGTTGCCGAGGACGGTCTTCTCCTCGTTGAGCGGCGGCTCCTGCTGCATGATGCCGACGGTGTAGCCGGGCGAGAGGAACGCTTCGCCGTTGTTCGGCTGCTCGAGTCCCGCCATGATCTTGAGCACGGTCGACTTGCCGGCGCCGTTCGGGCCAACGACGCCGATCTTGGCACCCGGGTAGAACTGGATGGTCGCATCATCGAGGATGACCTTGTCCCCGTGTGCCTTCCGCACCTTCTTCATGGTGTAAATGAACTCGGCCATGCCCTGAATCGTAGTTGCGTCCCGTGTCGGCTCGTGCACCGCCGTCGATTGCCGCGCCGGCAGCCGCGCACAGCCCGCACCGCACCTGCTCCACCGCTGGTCACCGACCTACCGGGTGGCGCGGAGATCACCCGTCGCGGGCCGCCGCGACGTCCGGCCGGCCGGTTCCGGGGCCGGTCGCGGCGGCGTCGCGTTCGGCGGCCGGGCGCTCGGCCGATCCGGGGAACCGGTTGCCCCGGGCCAGGTCCAGGCCCACCGCCGCGGCCTCCACCTCCACCGACGTCCGCCGACCGGCGGCCGACTCGAACTCGCGGGTGTGCAGCCGCCCGGACACGACCAGCGGCGTGGCCTTGCCCACCACGCCGAGCACCCCGTCGGCGACCCGGCGCCAGCAGTTCACGGTCACGATCAGCCGGTCGCCATCGGTCCAGCGCTCGGCCTCCCGGTCGTAGCGGCGGGAGTTCCCCGCCAGGCGGAAGGACACCACCCGCTCTCCGCCGGGGGTGGTGCGGATCCTCGGTTCGGTGAGCACGGTCCCCACCACGGCCACGGTCGTCTCGAACATCTCGCCACCTCCTGGAACGCGGAGCCGTCCGTCGGCTCGGGTTCCAGGATGCGCGGCGTCGATCACCCACCGCTACCCCGGTTTCACGATCTGTGCACAGATCGCGCCGCTGTGGACCGATTCATCGGAATCCGGTGGTTAACCCCTCATCGAGGGTCACCCGTCGGAGCGAGAGGTCGGGTTCTGCGCCCCCGAAGCCGACGCGTCCCCGGCGGAGAGCCGCCGCAGCATCTCGTTGTAGGCCGCCAGATCCGCGTCCCCGTCCACCGCGGCCTTGCGGTCCAGCCGCCGCGCTTCCCGGTAGTCCGCGCGCGACCACTGGATCAGCAACGCCAGCATCACCACCACCAGCGGCACCTCCCCCGACGCCCACGCGAGCCCGCCGCCCAGGTTCTGGTCCGCCAGCAGGTCCGACGCCCACGGCAGCGAAAGACCGCGGTAGAAGTCCGACCCGATCACGGTGTTCGACATCATCAACGTGATGCCGAAGAACGCGTGGAACGGCATCGAGGCGAACACCATCCCCAGCTTCGCCAGCGACGGCAGCGGCCGCGGGGCCGGGTCGATCCCGATCACCGGCCAGTAGAAGACGTACCCGGCGAGCAGGAAGTGCGCGTTCATCACCAGGTGCGCCCAGTGCTGCGGCAGCGCCGCGTCGAACAGGCCGGAGAAGTACAGCGCCCAGAACGAGCCGGTGAACAACGCCAGCGCCACGAACGGATTCGTCAACCACCGCGTCAGCGGCGAGTGCAGGAACGCCAGCAGCCACTCCCGCGCCCCCGGCGGGCCGGCCTTCGCCGCGGGCCTGAGCACCCGCAACGCCAGCGACGTCGGCCCCGCCAGCACCAGCAGCACCGGCGCCAGCATCGACAGCACCATGTGCTGGCCCATGTGGACGCTGAACATCGCCGGCGCGTACCGGCCCACTCCGGACGAGGTGGCCACCAGGACGCTGGCGCAGCCGCACAGCCACGCGACCGTCCGCCCCACCGGCCACCGGTCGCCGCGGCGGTGCAGCACCCGCACCCCGTACAGGTACAGCCCGGCGAGCACCAGCGCCGCCGTGCCGAAGACCAGGTCGAAGCGGAAGTCGAACAGCAGCCGGAGGGCCGTCGGCGGCCCGTCCAGCGGGTAGCCGATCAGCAGCTCGGTGCGGTCCGGCACCGCCCCCAGCTCGGCCGGCGGCGGGGTGCGGCCGAGGGCGACGGCCACCCCGATCGTCGCGAACATGACGAGCACCTCGACCGCGCCGAGCCGCAGCAGCCCGCCGCCGCCCTCCGCCACGGTCCGCACCGCCCGCTCCCGCTGGAAGTGGCCGATGACGCCGAGCACCACCAGCAGCACCACCTTGACCAGCACCAGCGCCCCGTAGGTGGTGCTGAACAGCTGGTCCAGCGGCACCCGCGCGAAGGCGTTCACCACCCCGGAGGCGGCCATCACGATCCAGCAGACCAGCGCGATCCGCGAGAACCGGCGCGCCACCAGCCCCGCGTGCGCACCCCCGCGCGCCAGGTGCGCGAGGAGCGCGACCAGCCCGCCGACCCACAACGTGGCCGAGAACAGGTGGAACAGCAGGCTGTTCGTGGCGATGTCGTGCGCCCCGCCGCTCGCCGAGTGGCCGGTGGCGACCAGCGGGAACATGCCCAGCAGCGACACCGCGAACAGCACCACCGTCCAGCCCCAGGACAGCACCACGCGGCAGCCGACGGCCAGCACCAGCGCGATCCCCGCGGTCAGCAGCCACGCCTTCGCCTCCTCCAAGGCGTCGACGAGGCCGAACAGCACCTGGGCGTCGAGGACGTCACCGATCGGCCGCCCGGTGGCGTCGGCGGCGGTGAACGGCACGAGCAACGCAGCCCCCACGCACCACAGCCCGGCGGCCCAGCCCGCGGCCCGCACCGCCGCGTAGCCGTCGGCGAGCAGCGGGCCGGACCGGCTCGCCGGGATGCCGAACGCGGCCAGCAGCAACGAGCCGATGCACACCACCGCGCCGGTCTCGGCGAGGACCCGCACCACGGGCAGGCCGTACTCGGTCACCGCGCCCGGGTCGGGCAGGCCGTACGCCGCGTACGCGTCGCTCGCCGACAACGCGGTCAGCGCCGCCGCCACCACCGCGGCGAGGATCCCGGCCGTGACGACCAGGATTCCGACGGTGGTGGACCTGCTGCGTGCGCCGGGAACGGTCTCAGAAGCCACGGAACGAGCCTAACCGCCGGACCCTGACCTGCGGTTTCGGGTGCCCTCGCGCCTCGTCGCCAGGTCGCGGGCCCGGTTGGGCGGTGACCGGCCCCGATTCCGGCCACCGCCCGCCGCTCCCGCCCGAGGCGGGTCGCGGTGCGCCGACGTCGGTCCCGGCCCCCGTGCCGGGTCCCGCCGCCGATCGTCGTCAGAGCCCGGCGGGCCGCTGCGAGCCCGAGTTGCCCGCGTCGGGCAGCGAGATCCACCCGGTCTCACCGCTGTCGCAGCGCACGGTGATGGTGTTCGCGTCGCCCTCCGGTGCGGGCACCTGGTTGGGAACCCGCAGCGAACCGATCAGCACGCCGGCGTCGGCGGCGGGCCCGAGCCGGGCGACCGATCCGAACGACGAGGTGGCCGTGGCGCCGAGGCCCGGGCAGTCGGCGGTGACGGTGATCTCCTGGTTCGGCTTGACCAGCCCGTCCGCGATCACGTGCAGCTCGTCGCCACCGGCCGCGAGCGCGACCCCGGGCGCCCCGAGGAGCAGACCGGCTCCGGCGACCGCCAGGGTCAGGTTCCGCATGCGCATGGTGTTTCCTCTCCGTTCGCTTCCGGTGTTCCCACCGCTCGACGACGACGCTAGGGAGCGGACCTCACGGCAGCCCGGAGCTCGTGCAACGGTCACCCATCGGTCGAGGCTCAGTCGTGTTTCAGCAGTTCGTGGCCTCGTCGAGTGGATTTCGCGCGCCGCCTGTTACCCGGCCGCCGGGTCACCGCGACGATCCACGCCTACGTTCGGGTGCGTTCCGCGGGTGAAGGAGGACGAAGGTGCGAACGACGATCCGCGCGGCCGCGGTGCTGGCGGTGTCGGCCGGGTGCGCCGGATGCGGAAGTCCCGCGCTGCGGGTCGAGGGCCCGGCGCTCGCACCGCCGCAGCCCGCCACGACCGCCGAGGTGGCCCCGCCGACCGGCGCCGAACTGCGCAACATCCGCAACATCGACCTGCGCAGCACGGTGCTCGCCGATCCGAAGGTGCCGGACGAGGTGAAGCGGATCCTGCGCGGCTGCTCGGTGTGCGGGCTGGAGGACCCGGTGTACGCGGACGTCACCAAGGACGGCGAGGCCGACGTGCTGGCCCCCGTGCACGACAGCGGCAGCGGCGGCACCAAGGCAACGCTGGTCTACAGCGTCCGCGACCAGCAGGTCTCGCTGGTGTTCGGCTACCTGGGCCCGGACGCCGGGCTCCGCGCCGAAGGGGGTGATCTGGTGCTGGACCGGGACCTCTACGCGCCGGACGACGCGCACTGCTGCCCGACCGCCACGGAACGGCTCCGGTTCAGCTGGGACGGACACCGGTTCGCGATGGCCGAGCGCACCGGCGGCGCGCCCGGCACCACGCCGTACGGCGGTTGGGGGACCATCATCCGATGAGCTGGGACGTCCGAGGCACCACAGTGCTGCTCGTCGAGGACGACGAGGTGATCCGGGAGGCCACCGAGCTGGCGCTGCGTCGGTACGGGTTCGAGATCCGCACCGCGGGCGACGGGCTGGCCGGGCTGGCGGCGTTCCGCGAGCGGGAACCCGACGTCGTGCTGCTCGACGTGATGCTGCCCGAGCTGGACGGGATCAGCCTGTGCCGCGGCATCCGGGAGGAGTCCTCGGTGGCGATCCTGATGCTGACCGCGCGCAGCGACGCGGTCGACGTGGTGCAGGGCCTGGAGGCGGGCGCCGACGACTACGTGACCAAGCCGTTCGACACCATGGTCCTGGTCGCCAGGCTGCGCGCCGCGCTGCGGCGGCGGGAACCGGTACGGCCCGCCGAGGACGCGTCCGCGGGCGACCGGCTCGCGTTCGGCGACCTGGAGCTCGACCGGGATTCGCTGGAGGTGCGCCGCGGCGGGCGGCTGCTGTCGCTGACGCCGACCGAACTGCGCCTGCTGCTGGAGTTCACCGGTGAGCCAGGCCGGGTGCTGTCCCGCGGACGGCTGCTGGAACAGGTGTGGGACTACCCGGCGAGCAGCGACACCCGGGTCGTCGACGTCCACGTGCAACGGCTGCGGATGAAGGTCGGCAAGGAGCGCATCGAGACGGTCCGCGGGTTCGGCTACAAGCTGGTGGGCTGACGTGCGCGTCGCGGTGAAGAACGCGCTGGCGATCGCCGGGGTCGCGGCGCTGGCGGGCGTGGCGTTCGCGCTGTGGACGCACTACCGCGCCGTGGACCTCAGCGAGGCGTTGAGCAGGCAGGAGACCGGCAGCAGGTTGCGGATCGCGGCGGAGTCGTACTACGCGCACCGCGACCTGCCCGAGTCCGCGAGCCTGGACGACGCGTCCGCCCCGGCACCGCTGGTGGCCGCGGTGCGGGCCGGTTCGCTCGCGACCTACGTGGACGCGGACGCCGCCGACCCGGCGGTGTGGGCGGGCACCGAGGTCGGCGGGCACGTGCTGACCGTCCACGACCCGTACACCGAGCAGGCCCGGCTGCTGGCGCAGCTCGACCAGGCGCTGGTGCTGGGTGTGGTGGCGCTGCTGCTGGTGTCCGGGGCGCTGGCGGTGTTCATCGGCCAGCGCCTGGCGCGGCGGATCGGCGCGGCGTCGGCGACGGCGCTGCGCATCGCCGACGGCGAGCTGGCTGCCCGCGTCGGCAACACCATCGCCGGAGCCGGGCGCGACGAGGTGACCGCGCTCGGCGGGGCGGTGGACGCGATGGCAGCGGAGCTGCGGGCACGGCTGGAAGCGGAGCGCCGGGTCACCGCCGACATCGCGCACGAACTGCGCACCCCGGTGACCGGCCTGGTCACCGCCGCCGAACTGCTCCCGCCGGGGCGGCCGAGCGAACTGGTCCGCGACCGGGTGTCCCGGCTGCGCGGGTTGATCGAGGACGTGCTCGAAGTGGCCCGCCTCGAAACCGACGGGGAGCAGGGCGCCCGGGAACGCATCGGCGCGGACCTGCTCGCCGAGCGGGCCGTCGCCGCCGCCGAGAAACCGGTGCGGCTGGAGGTCGCCGAGCCCGCGGAGGTGGACACCGATCCACGGCGGGTGCAGCGGATCCTGGTGAACCTGCTCCGCAACGCCCACCGGCACGGGCGACCGCCGGTGGTGCTCTCGGTGCGCGGCGCCACCCTCACCGTCGCGGACCACGGCCCCGGCTTCCCCGCGGACCTGCTCGCCGACGGGCCGCGGCGGTTCCGCACCGGACGCGCCGAACGCGGCGGCGGGCACGGGCTCGGACTGACCATCGCGGTCGGGCAGGCGCGGGTGATCGGCGCGGAACTCCGCTTCGGCACCGCCGAATCCGGTGGGGCGCGGGCGGATCTGGTCCTGGGGTGAGCCGCGCGGCCCGCTGCGCGCTCGGCGGCGGGTCACGCGTTCCGCCCGGCTCCGACCCCGGCGAGCGGCCGCGGCACCTCGCGGGGACGACCGGCCGCACGTGACCGCCCGGGTCAGAGGCGGGCCACCAGGTTCTCGAACAGCTCGTCGTAGGTGCCGTCGACGGCCGCGAACCGCTGCGGCTTCACCCGGTCCACGAGCACCTGCCGGATGTCCGGGTCGGCCTGGATCAGGCCGATCGCCTCGGACACGAACTCGCCCAACGGCATGGCCCCGGCGTGGTCGGTGCTCGGCCCCATCAGCGTGGTCCTGGTCAACGGCGGCGCCAGCTCGATCAGCTGCACCGGCGTGCCGCGCAGTTGTGCCCGCACGGCCTCGGTGAAGGCGTGCACGCCGGCCTTGGTCGCCGAGTAGGTCGGCGTCAGCGGCATCGGCACGTAGGCGAGGCCGGAGGTGACGGTGATGATCGACGCTTCGGGCCGGGTGCGCAGGTGCGGCAGGAACGCGGTGAACACGCGGATGGTGCCCAGCAGGTTGGTCGAGATCGTCCGCTCGGCGACTTCGAGCGCATCGGCCTCGAGGTGCCGCTCCGGGAGCATGATGCCGGAGCTGATCAGCACGGTGTCCAAGTCGGGGAACCGGTCGACGACCCGGTCGCGCAGCGCGGTGATGGACGCGGCGTCGGTGACGTCCACGACCTCTCCGGCGAAACCGTGTTCGGTGGCCAGCTCCTCGACCCGCTCCCGGTCGCGGCCGGTGATCACGACGGAGTTGCCGAGCGCGGTCAGCTGGTGCGCGAACTCCAGGCCGATGCCCGACGTGCCGCCGACGATCAGTGCGGTGCGTCCTGTGGTCTTCATCCCTACGTTCGGCGACAAGGACGACCTGATGGACGCGGTCGCCGGGCACGCGCTCAGCACGTACCTCGCGGGCAAGACCGCGATGCGCCCCTCCGGCGACCCGGTCGAAGACCTCCGCAACGGGTGGCGGCTGCACATCGGCTTCGGCCTGGAGAACCCCGACGTCTACAGCGCTCTCTACGGTTCCCGCAGGCGCCACGCCCCCTCGGAGGCGGAGCAGCAGGCGGAACGGATCCTGACCGGCCTCCTCCACGCGATCGCCGAAGCGGGACGGCTAGCGGTCCCCGAACCGCAGGCGGTGCAGCTGATGCACGCGGCCGGGCGGGGCACCATCTTCACCCTGATCGGCAGCGACTCCGACCCGGCGGACGCCGACGCGCTCGCCGACCGCGCCTTCGAGATGGTCCGCGGCGTGATCACCGTTCCAGACCCCGCCGACCGGCCCTCGGCCGCGGACCCGGTGGCGCGCGCGGCCACCACCCTCCGCGCGGCCCTGCCCGACGTCGACCGCCTCACCGCACCGGAGAAGGCGCTGTTGGACGAGTGGCTCGACCGCGTCCAGGGAAGCGGCCCACCCTCGCCCGAACGCTGATCCCACGCGCGGCGCGACACGACCGCAGCGCTTCCGAACCCGGCCGGATCCCTCGCGCGCGGAACCGAACGAGGAACCACCGCGCGCAGCGGCGCATCGCAGAACCGGAGCACGGCGCGACGTCCGATCCGGAGCAGCACGAGAAGATCGTCGTGGAGCACCACCGGACGACTCTCGGTGGCGTCCCGGAAAAGGCGATCGCCGACCACATCGGCCCCGGACCTCCAGGATCACCCCGAAGCGTTCAGCGGCTTCCTGCACATGCGTGACGGCTGGACGTCGAGCGCGTCGGCGCCGAGGGGACGGGGCGGCCACGCATTCCCACCTGATCCGGAAACCCGGCCGCCCGGCGTGCTCCCACGGACCGGTTCCGGCCGGAGAAGGGGAAAGTCGCCGAGCACCGGGACGTCCGCACCGATTCCGCCAACGCGAACGGCGTGTTCCGACCGGTCCGCCGGCCCGACTTCCTCGGCCCTGGGCGAGCAGCGCGAGGCGGGAGGGTAAAGTGGGGGATGATCTTGATCGAGATCGTCCCCCACCGCTGTGACCAGCATCGGAGCGCCCCCGGCAGGACTCGAACCTGCGACCTAAGGATTAGAAGTCCTTTGCTCTGTCCAGCTGAGCTACGAGGGCCCGCACATCGCTCGCGTGAGCTGCAGCAAGCAGGGTAACCGGCCGCTCCGTCGACAGTGGTACCGACGCCAACGGCGTTGCAGACCCGGTATCGAACGGCAAGCTGATCGACAGCTCCACGCCGGGAATCGCGCCGGAAGATCACAGAGGAATCACCGCGCGCACGTCGGGGCCGCCGCGCGAATCCCGCGCGACGGCCCCGACGGCTCCCCCTCAGGAGCAGGATTCGGGCTGCACCCGCAGCACGTCGTCGTCCTTGCCGGCACCGGTGAACGAGTAGTCGTCGACCGGCGTGGCCACGCCGTCGCGCACCTCGTAGGCGACCCGGGAACCGTCGTAGGAGGGTTCCGTCGTCTGGCTCTCGTTCGACGCGGCCAAGGTGATCAGGACCCGGCCGTCCGAGCCCGCGGGCGCGCACTCGTAGCCGAGGCGGGCACCGATCCCGCCGCCTTCGTTGATCTTCAGCGGCTCGCCGTCCTGCGTCTTCAGCTCGCGCGGCGCGCCATCGGCACCCAGGTCCCACACGCTGAACCAGGTGGTGTTCGCGCCGACGGACTCGGTCACCAGCAGTTCCTGCCTGCCGTCGCCGTTCACGTCCAGCACCCGCATCGGCTGGGTGCCGAAGGACGGGTCGCCGGTCAGCACGGCCTCGGTCGTACGACCGTCCACAGTGAACTTGAGCAACTGCTTCGCCCCATTGCCGATGGCGGACAGCTGCGCGGTGTCCGGAGTTCCGCCCCCGTTCAAGTCCACAACGGACGTCTCGCTCGAGTCAGCGGCGGCGATCCCCGCCGGCACCAGCGCCATCGCCGCCACGGCCAGCGCACCGATGCCGACACCCGCCCGAACACCGCTCTTCACCACAGCCGGTTCCTCCCGATCGCTTCGTCGCACCGGGACGGAAGAAATCCGTCCCGCCCCCTCACCTGTTCACAAGACGCACCACCGCGCGGCAGGTTGCCCGCGGTTCGAAAAACCTTCCGGCGGTCGTCGCGGCGCCCGGGTGATCCGGACGGCAGGGCCTTGTCTTCCCGCCAGAAGCAAGTAGCCTCCGAAGTGCTGGTGGTTCGCACAGCCCTGCGAAAGCGGGGGTGCGCGAGGCAAGAGGGAACCCGGTGGAAATCCGGGACTGCCCCGCAGCGGTGAGTGGGAACGAACGCCGTCACCGGTCGCCACGACCGGTCACAGCACTGAGCGCGAGCTCGGGAAGCGACGGCCAGTAGGAGACCCCGGTTCCACCGGGAAGCGCCCACGAGTCCGAAGACCTGCCGCCGGTGCGCGCGTCCTGCGTGACGCGCGCTGTTGCGAGGTCTCGCGGGAAGACCTGGACGAACGAGCCGCCGCGTGCGGCCACGTGTGCCCGGATCCTGCCCGCTCGACCTCGCAGAACTGCCGTCCAGCTCGCGAGGAGAGAGCGTTGACCAGCACAATCGGATCCACCGTGCTCGGGTTCCCCCGGATCGGCCCGAACCGGGAACTCAAGCGGGCGTTGGAGAGCTACTGGAAGTCCCGCACCGGCGAAGCGGAACTGCGCGAAGTCGCGCGCACGCTGCGCACCGACACGTGGCGTTCGCTGCGCGACGCCGGGCTGGACTCGGTGCCGGGAAACACCTTTTCCTACTACGACCAGGTCCTCGACGCCGCCGTCACCTTCGGCGCGGTCCCGCCGCGCTTCGCCGAACTGGGCCTGAACCCGCTCGACACGTACTTCGCGATGGCCCGCGGCGTGGAATCCGCGCCACCGCTGGAGATGACGAAGTGGTTCGACACCAACTACCACTACATCGTCCCGGAGATCGGCCCGGACACCGAGTTCCGGCTGTCCGACCAGACCGTCGTCGACCAGTACCACGAGGCCGCTGAACTGGGCATCAAGACCCGCCCGGTCGTCGTCGGACCGCTGACGTTCCTGCTGCTCTCCAAACCGCAGGACGGCGCGCCCGCCTCGTTCCGCCCGCTGGACAAGGTCGACGAGCTCGTCACCGCCTACGCCGAACTGCTCGGCGAGCTGCACCGGGCCGGGGTCGAATGGGTGCAGCTGGACGAGCCCGCGTTCACCGCGGACCGCTCGCAGGCCGACCTGGACACGCTGCGCGCCGCCTACCAGCGGCTCGGCGAGCTCTCGGAACGGCCGAAGATCCTGGTCGCGTCCTACTTCGGCGACCTCGGGGACGCGCTGGGCGTGCTCGCCTCCTCCCCCGTCGAAGCCGTCGGCGTGGACCTCGTCGCCGGGCAGCGCACCGTGGACGAACTCCCGTCGGTGCCCGGGCTGCGGGAGAAGACGCTCGTCGCGGGCCTCGTCGACGGGCGCAACATCTGGCGCACCGACCTGGACAAGGCGCTCACCACCGCCGCCACCCTGCTCGGCCTCGCCGGCGAGGTCGCCGTCAGCACCTCCTGCTCGCTGCTGCACGTGCCCTACGACGTCGACGCGGAAACCGACCTCGACCCGCAGGTCGCGTCCTGGCTGGCGTTCGCCGCGCAGAAGGTCGGCGAGGTCGTCGTCCTCGACCGCGCGCTGCACCAGGGCCGCGACACCGTCGCCGAGCAGCTCGACGACGCGCGGCGGCGCATCGCCGACCGCGCCGGAGCCGACCGGGTGCGCAACAACCGGGTGCAGGCGCGGCTCACCTCGCTCAAACCCGAGCACGCCCAGCGCGGTGACTACGCGAACCGGCTCGCCGCACAGCGCAAGTCGCTGCGGCTGCCGCCGCTGCCGACGACCACCATCGGCTCGTTCCCGCAGACCACCGACGTGCGCAAGGCCCGCGCCGCGTTGCGCTCCGGAAGCATCGACCACGCCACCTACAAGCAGCGGATGCGCGACGAGATCGAACGCGTCATCCGGCTGCAGGAAGACCTCGGACTCGACGTGCTCGTGCACGGCGAACCCGAGCGCAACGACATGGTGCAGTACTTCTCGGAACACATGGACGGGTTCGCCAGCACGCACAACGGCTGGGTGCAGTCCTACGGTTCGCGCTGCGTCCGGCCGCCGATCCTCTACGGCGACGTGTCCCGGCCCGAGCCGATCACCGTGGAATGGGCCAAGTACGCGCAGAAACTCACCGCCAAGCCGGTGAAGGGCATGCTGACCGGGCCCGTCACCATCCTCGCCTGGTCCTTCGTGCGCGACGACCAGCCGCTCGGCATCACCGCCGAGCAGGTCGCGCTCGCCATCCGGGACGAGGTCAAGGACCTGGAGAACGCGGGCATCCGGGTGATCCAGGTCGACGAGCCCGCGCTGCGCGAACTGCTGCCGCTGCGCTCCTCGCAGCACCAGGAGTACCTGGACTGGGCGGTGCGCTCGTTCCGGCTCGCCACCTCCGGGATCGCCGAATCCACCCAGATCCACACCCACCTGTGCTACTCGGAGTTCGGCGACGTCATCAACGCCATCGTCGACCTGGACGCCGACGTCACCAGCATCGAAGCCGCCCGGTCCCGGATGGAGGTCCTGGACGACCTCAACGCCGTCGGGTTCGGCCGCGGCGTCGGACCCGGTGTGTACGACATCCACTCGCCCCGGGTCCCGGAAGCCGGGGAGGTCACCGACCTGCTGAAGGCCGCGCTCGCCGCGGTGCCCGCCGAGCGGCTGTGGGTGAACCCCGACTGCGGCCTGAAGACCCGCGGCTACGCCGAGGTCGAGACCGCGCTCAAGAACGTGATCAGCGCTACGGCGGCCGTGCGCCCGGCTGCCGGCTGATCCCGAAGCCGGGGGTGGGTGGTCGCTCTTCCCACCACTGCCCACCCCCGGCCCCCGCTCCAGATCGAGTGAACGGACCGTTCGTCCGATCTAGTTGGTCGAACGGTCCGTTCACTCGCGTCAGGCCGGCTCCGCGGCCCGCGCGCCGCCCGTGCCGTGGTTCGGGGTGAACGGACCGTTCGTCCCATCTAGTTGGTCGAACGGTCCGTTCACCCGGCTCGCTGCGGCCGGTGCGCGTGGCGCCGGTGTCACGGGACGACAACGACCCGGCACCGCTGATCACTTTTGCACTACGGCTGCACGTCGTTCCCCGGCCCGCCCTCGCGTCGAGGTGCCGCCGGCCCGGATCCAGCGCGCCGGGCAGGCGCGGACATCCGCAGTGGAACCCGTTGCGGCCCAAGGGATCCGACGTCTCGAGCGCCGAGGGCGGAGCGCGGTTCCGAGACCTCCCGGCACCTACCACGACCCGGCGAAAGCCGCAGTGCAGGTGGTTAGGGTGAGCCGGTGTCGGAGCAGTGGAGCCACAACGTGCACTACCACCCGCTCGTTCTCGACTCGGTGCCCGAAGGATGCGACGCGGCGCTCGACGTCGGGTGCGGCGACGGGACGCTGGTGCGCGCGCTGGCGTCGAGGGCGAAGCGCGCCACGGGCATCGACCGCTCCCGCACGATGATCCGCCAAGCCCGCCGCGCCAGCTACCAGTACGACAACGTGTCCTATGTGGACTCGGACTTCGTCGATTTCGCCGCGAAGGCGCGGGACGGCTCGTACGGGTTCATCAGCAGCGTCGCCGCGCTGCACCACATGGACTTCGATTCCACGCTCACCGCCATGGGCCGGATGCTCGCCCCCGGCGGGAGGCTGGTGCTCGTCGGCCTGGCTCGGCACCACACCCCGCTGGACTGGGCGAGGGACATCGCGGCGATCCCGGTGCACCGCTTCCTCGCCCGCAGGCACGGCGGGGTCACCGAGCCTCCGGAGGTCCCGGTGAAGGACCCGATCATGACCTGGGATGAGGTGCGCCAGGGCGCGCAGCGACAGCTGCCCGGCGTCCAGTACCGCAGGTTGCTGCTGTGGCGCTACGCGCTCACCTGGGACAAACCCGTCCCGACCTTCTCCGGGTGAACGGCCCGTTCGACCAACGCGATGGGACGAACGGTCCGTTCACCCACTTCGGCGGCGACAGGACCGATCGCACACGAACCACTTCCCCGGGTGAACGGACCGTTCGACCAACGAGATGGGACAAAAGGTCCGTTCACTCGGAAACCCCTGGCCCGGTGCCGACCACTCGCGCCGGAGCGAACGGACCGTTCGACCAACCAGATCGGACGAACGGTCCGTTCACCCATCGCCGCGGCGGCGGGACGGCCGGGCGTTCCGGAGCGACGGTCGGCGTAGGCGCGGGTGCGCACGTGGACGTCGTGAACGGACCGTTCGTCCGGTTCCGCTGGACGAACGGTCCGTTCACTCCCGATCGGGGCGTCAGGCCCGGGCGGTGACCCGGTGGAAGGCGTCGACGAGGTCGCCGAGTTCGGGGACCTGTTCGGCTTCGGCGAGGGTCTTCTCGAGCGCCGCGTCGTGGGTGGGCCGCGCCTGTTCGAGGAGCGCGCGGCCTTCGTCGGTGAGTTCGGTGTAGATGCCCCGCCGATCGTCCTTGCACAGGATCCGGGTGAGCAGCCCCCGGTCTTCGAGCCGGGTGACGAGCCTGGTGGTGGCGCTGCCGCTGAGCGCGGCGGCGCGGCTGAGCTGCTGCATGCGCATGTGCCAGCCGTCCTGCCTGCTGAGCGCGTCGAGGACGGTGTACTCGACGACGGACAGCCCGTGGTCGGCGGTGAGCGCCTTCTCCAGGGCGGATTCGAGCATTCCGTGCAGTGCGGCGAGGGTGCGCCAGCCTTGTGCCCGCACTTCGACCGCGTCGTCGGCGATCCCCACGCCACACCTCCTACCGGCGAGCTTCGACGGGTGAGCTCGCTCTCCCCACCACCATAGCAGCTTGCGCAGATAGCAAGCGCCTGCAACTATTTAGGAAGCGCGTGCAACTACCGGCTAAAGCCGCATTTCTTCACACGCACGACGCCGAAACACCCGCATCACCCCGCGCCCCAGCGGGAACCCGTGGCGAACACCCTAGGAGAGCGAGCACCGATGAACACCGACATGACCGGCCGCACCGCCCTGGTCACCGGCTCCACCAGCGGCATCGGGAAGGCCATCGCGGCGAGCTTCGCCCGCGCCGGAGCCGACGTCGTCGTCAACGGCCGGTCCCGGGACCGGGTCGACGCCACCGTCGAATCGCTGCGCGCCGACACCGGCGGTTCGGTGCGCGGCATCGCCGCGGACATCGGCACGGCCGAAGGCGCCGAAGCGCTCATCACCGAGCTGCCCGACGTGGACGTTCTCGTGAACAACGCCGGGATCTTCTCCGCCACCCCGGTCTTCGAGATCAGCGACGCGGAATGGTCCCGGTTCTTCGAGGTGAACGTGCTCTCCGGGGTGCGCCTGGCCAGGCACTACACCCCGCGCATGGTGCAGCGCGGCTGGGGCCGGGTGATCTTCATCAGCAGCGAGTCCTCGATCTTCATCCCCACCGAGATGGTGCACTACGGCATGACCAAGACCGCGCAGCTGTCCGTGGCGCGCGGCATGGCCCAGGAGGTCAAGGGCACCGGCGTCACCGTGAACAGCGTGCTGCCCGGCCCGACGCTGACGCCCGGCGTCGCGGAGTTCATCGCCAGCCGGGTCGGCGACGACGTGCCGTTCGAGGAGGCGGAGCGCCGCTTCATCGCCGAGGAGCGCCCGAGCTCGTTGCTCGGCAGGCTGATCCGCCCCGACGAGGTGGCGAGCCTGGTGCTCTACGCCGGATCGGAGGCCGGCTCGGCGACGACCGGGGCCGCGCTGCGGGTGGACGGCGGCGTCGCCCCCTCGCTGGCCTGAGCGGTGCCGCGGATCCGGCGGGCGGTCGAGCCCACCGGATCCGCCGCTGCTCAACCGCGGTACTCGGCCAGGAACGGACGCATCGCGGCGAGCATGCCCACCGGATCCTCCTCCGGCACGTAGTGCCCGGCACCCTGCAGCACGACACTGGTGACGTCCGTCGCGACCGCGCCGATCTCGGCCGCCATGCCTTCCCCGATGGACTCCGAACCGGCGATCGTCAGCACCGGCAACGTCAGCTTCCGCTCACGCCGCACCAGGTTCTGCTCGATGATCGAATCGATGGCGCGGTAGTAGTCGAAGCTGGCCCGCAGCGCCTCCGGGTCGCGCAGCGCGTCCACGTAGACCTGCACCGCGTGCTCCGGGATCGACGTCGGCGTGGCGGCCTTCGTGGCGAACTGGTGCCCGAAGTAGACGTCCTCCCGGCCGCGCACCAACCGCTCGTTGATCTCCAGCGCGCGGTTGAAGTTGAAGTGCCACAGGAGATCGCTGGTCCGCCGGTCGGCCAGCAGCGGCGGCGACTCGGACAGCCCGGGCACGATCGCCTCCGAGAACACCGCCCGCTCCAGCACCTCCGGGTGGTCGGCGGCCAGCGCGTAGCCGGTCCAGGCACCGATGTCGTGCGAGACGAGCGCGAACCGCTCGTGGCCGAGCTCGCGCATCAGCTCCACCAGATCGGTGGCCAGCGTCCCGGAGTCGTAGCCGGCGGCGGGCTTGTCCGTCAGGTTCACGCCGCGCGGGTCCACCACCACGACGGAGAACCGCTCGGCGAGCTCCGGCAGGACGAAGCGCCACTGGTACCAGTTCTGCGGCCAGCCGCCGAGCACCAGCAGCGGCGGACCGTCGCCACCGCTCAGGTAGTGCGTGCGCAGGCCGCCTGCCGTGGTGTAGTGGCCCCGGAAGGTCTCGGTGAAACCGTCCGGCAGCAGCGGCGCCGAAGCGAGGGAACCGGGGCCGTGCGGAACTTCGGTTGAGGTCACGAGGAAACTCCGTGTTCGACGAAGGAGGGGAACCCGGCCGGTGCCGCTCGGCGCCTAGCGGACGGCTCACCTGGGTGGCCGGGCCGGCCGGTGCGACCTACACTAGCCATGTTGGAACGATCGGTCAAACATAGCGGAGGGAGTGCGCCAGATGGCAGGACGCAAGCAGTTCGACGTCGACACCGCCCTGGACGGAGCGATGCACGTGTTCTGGGAGCACGGCTACGCCGAAGCCAGCCTCAGCAGACTGCTCACCGCCACCGGGCTCGGCCGCGGATCGCTGTACTCCACCTTCGGCGGCAAGGACGAACTGCTCCAGCGCAGCGTCCGCCGCTACGCCGAACTGTTCGCCGCGCCCATGTCCGCCGCCCTGCGCTCCCGCCCGGACGACCCCACCGCCGCCGTCCGCGCGTTCTTCGACACCGTGCTCACCCGGCTCGCCGACCCCGAGGTGCCCGCCGGCTGCCTGATCACCCGGCTCGCCGCCGAAACCGCCGACCTGGACGCGCCGGTGCGCGAGGTCGTCGCCGGCGCCCTCGCCGGGCAGCGCGCCGAGATCCGCGCCGCCCTCCGGCCCGCCGAAGACGCGGTGTCCGCGGAACGGCTCGACGACCTGGCGCTGTACGCGGCGGCGATCAACCAGTCGCTGACCGTGCTGCACCTCGCCGGGACACCGGTGGCCGAACTGCGCACCATCGCGGACCTCGCTCACGAGCACATCGCGGCGGCGCTGGCCACGCCGCCGCGAACGGAGTGAACGGACCCTCCGACCAACTAGATGGGACGAACGGTCCGTTCACTCCGCTCCGGAGCCACCGAACTCCGAGTCAACGGACCGTTCGACCAACGGGACTGGACACACGGTCCGTTCACCCACGCGCAGCGACGCCCCGCACCGACGGGAGGCCCGTGGAGTGAACGGACCGTTCGACCAACTAGATCGGACAAGCGGTCCGTTCACTCCACACGGCGGGGCTCGGAAAGAGGCCGTCGCTCGCCGCCGCGGTGCACCGGTCGCGCCGAGTGAACGGACCGTTCGACCAACTAGATGGGACGAACGGTCCGTTCACTCCAACAAGGGGGGAGGAGTGCGGCACCCCGCTCTGTGGCGTCTGACGCAGAACCCGAACACCACGAGTGCTGAACTGGTCACGCAACGAGATCGGCCCACCGCAGGGAGGACTCCGCCATGGCCCGCCGCACCGCACCTCGTCCCGCTCCGCATCCCGAGCCCGCCACCGACGACCACCTCACCCCCGAGCAGGAGCTGGACGTGGCGCTGCGCACCGCAGGTGACTTCCGCACCTGGATCTCCGGCGCCGACACCAAAGCGGGGCTGCTGATCCCCGCGCTCGGCATCGGCATCGGCGGCGCGGGCAACGCCATGTCCGGGTCCCACGCCGCAGCGCTGCAGCACGGCCCGCTGCGGGCCGCGTCGCTGGTGCTGCTGGGGCTGCTGTTGTGCGGGGCGCTGGGCGCGCTGCTGCACCTCGCGGCCGTGCTCACGCCGCGCACCGGCGCTCCGGCCGGCGGGGCGAACGCGTTCGCCTTCCCCTCCTTCCGCCCGGCGCACGGAGCCACGGCTACCGAGCTGTGCGCGCAGGCCTGGCAGCAGGCGGAGGCACTGGCGCAGATCGCCGCCACCAAGTACCGGCGCCTGCGCATCGCCCTGCACTGCTCCTGCGGGGCGCTGCTGGCGTTCCTGGCGTGGACGGCGCTGCTCGCGGTGCGCTGAGCCGCTACTCGAGCCCCGCGTGCTGGGCGAGCAGTTCTCGGTCCAGCACCGCGATCCGGCGCCGCCGCGTGTCGACGGCGCCGCGGTCCCGCAACTCCCGCAAGGCCCGCGCCACCGTCTCGCGGGAGGCGCTGGTCGCGGCAGCCAACTCGGCCTGGCTCAACGGGATCGCGATCGCGTACCGGCCGGGCCCGTCCGGCACCCCGTGCTCGCGCACCAGGTCCAGCAGCAGCCGGGCCAGCCGCTGCCCCACCCCGGACGAGGTGAACTCCACCCGGTACCGGTCGGACTCGCGCATCCGGGCCACCACGCCGACCAGCAGCTCGAACATCACGTCGGGGTGTTGGTGCAGGAACCGGCGGAACTCGGCGCCCGGCACCACGTCCGCCTGCACCGGCCCCAGCGCCGTCACGGCGGAAGCCCGCGGTCGCCCGTCCACCGCGGAGAACTCGCCGATCACCGAGCCGGGCCCGCGGATCGCGAGCACCGTCTCCGCGCCCCGCGTCGACATCGACCACACCTTGACCTGGCCGCTGCGGATCAGCAGCACGTGGTCCGACCGGTCCCCCACGCCGAACAGCACGGCACCTCCCCGCCACCGCCGGGACGTGCCCACCGACCGCAACGCGGCCACCGCCGCCTCGTTCCACCGCTCGCCCATGCCGCCCCCGCTCGCGCGCCTCCGCGGGGCTCCACGCACCCCGGCGCTCCGCTGCAACCCGGTGGCCGAGTGGCGGCCGACCATGATCGTGGAGGACCCGAGCTTGGCAGGCGTGGGCCGGGCTCGGCCAGCACCCGGACGAGGAGCGGTGCGAGAGGCCTCCCACCACACCGACGTCCCGGCCGGACGCGACCGCGTGCGACCGACGTCAGCTGAAGGTCGGCAGGCCCACCGCGGCGTCCACCGCGATCGCCACGAACAGCACCGCCAGGTACGAGTTCGACAGGTGGAACAACGTCATCGGATTCGTCGCGCGCCCCTGCCGCACCGAAGCGTGCAGCCGCTGCGCCACGATCAGGAACGCCGCGCCGGACAGCACCGCGATCGCCACGTACACCCAGCTCGTCGCGGGCACCAGCAGCAGCGTGGAGGCGACCGTCGCCCAGCTGTACACCAGGATCCGCGCCGACACCTGCCGCGGCGTCGCCACCACCGGCAGCATCGGCACCCCGGCCCGCGCGTAGTCGTCCCGGTACTTCATCGCCAGCGACCAGAAGTGCGGCGGCGTCCACAGGAACACGACCGCGAACATCACCAGCGCCGGCCACTCGACCTTGCCCGCCACCGCGGCCCAGCCGATCACCACCGGCATGCAGCCCGCCGCACCGCCCCACACGATGTTCTGCGAGGTGCGGCGCTTGAGCAGCAGCGTGTACACGAAGACGTAGAACAGGATCGCGGCCAGCGACAACACCGCCGCCAGCAGGTTCGCCCCGATCGCCAGCACCGCGAACGACACGGCGCCCAGCACGATCCCGAAGATCAAGGCGTGCTTGCGCGGCACCTCGTAGCTCACCAGCGGACGGCTGCGGGTGCGGTGCATCACCGCATCGATGTCCGAGTCGGCCACGCAGTTCAACGCGTTCGCGCTGCCCGCCGACATGGCGCCGCCGACCAGCGTCACCAGCACCAGCCACGGCGACGGGATGCCGCGCTCGGCCAGGAACATCGCCGGGATCGTGGTGACCAGCAGCAGCTCGATGACGCGCGGCTTGGTGAGCGCGAAGTAGGCGGCCAGCACGCCGCGCCGCTTCGCAGTGGTGGTGGGAGCGGCTTCCGCCTGTTCGGGAACGGCCGTCATGAGCTCGTCGACCCGGTCGTCGCCGCGGCCTCGAACGGCAGCGGTTCACCGCCGGTGCGCAGCCGGTGCCACAGCACCACCTTGCGCTCCGCGAAGAACGCGCCGAGCGGGATCGTCCCGGCCAGCAGCACCAGCAGCATCCGGCCGTACGGGATGCGCAGCTGCACCGTCGTCACCAGCGCGACGAACAGGTACACGATGTAGAGGTAACCGTGGCCGATGCCGATCGTGGTCGTCCACGAGTCGCCCATCAGCTGCGCGGACGAACCCTCGGGCCACAGGTATTTGAACACCATCGCCAAGCACAGCAAGATGAGCAGCACCGCTGTCACGTACGCCATGACCCGGTATGCGGCCAGAACGCCAGGCTTCACCACAGATCCCTCAATCCCGCCTCTGCCACGAACACCGGAAACGACCGTACGCCACCACCGGTGCACGCCTGCGCGTGACCTGGCGGGACAGTGGTGCCGGCCACGCGATGGCGTGGCTCAGGACACTCCGGGCAGACCGTAGGCGCGGGCGATCAACTCGTAGGAGCGCAGCTTCGCGTCCCGGTCGTACAGGTTCGCGGTGAGCATCAGCTCGTCGACCTCGGTGCGTTCCCGCAGCTCCTCCAGCTCCGCGTGCACCGAATCCGGCGTGCCGTGGATCGCGTCCGCCAGCCACGAGTCCACGATGCTCTGCTCCACCGCGGAGTACGGGTAGTCCCGCGCCTCCTGCGGGCTCGGCATCCGGCCCGGGTTCCCGCTGCGCAGCCGCAGCATGCTCAACGCCATCGGACGCGCCAGGTCCAGCGCCTCCTGCTCGGTGTCGGCGGCGATCGCCTGCGCGCCGATCATCGAGTACGGCTCGGCCAGCACCTCGGAGGGTTGGAACGACTTCCGGTACAGGTCCAGCGCAGGCAGCGTGTTGCGCGCCGAGAAGTGGTGGGCGAACGCGAACGGCAACCCGAGCGCGCCCGCGACCTGCGCGCTGAACCCGCTCGAACCGAGCAACCACACCGGCGGCGCCTGCCCGTGCGGCACCGAACTCACCTCGGCGTACGGGTGGTCGGCGCTGAAACCGTCGCCGAGGAACCGCAGCAGGTCGCCCAGCTGCTCCGGGAAGTCGTCCACCGACAGCGGGCCGCTGGTGCGGCGCAGCGCCCGCGCCGTCCCCTGGTCGGTGCCGGGAGCGCGGCCGATGCCCAGGTCGATGCGACCCGGGTGCAGCGCCTGCAAGGTGCCGAACTGCTCGGCCACGACCAGCGGCGCGTGGTTCGGCAGCATCACCCCGCCCGAACCGAGGCGCAGCGTGCTCGTCGCCGACGCCAGGTGCGCGATCACCACCGGCGGGGAAGAGCTCGCGATGCCCGGCATGCCGTGGTGCTCGGCGACCCACAGCCGGTGGAATCCCCAGCGCTCGGCGGCCCGGGCGAGTTCGGTGGTGGTGGCCAGCGCCTCCCCCGGTGTCGTCTGCGCGCCGACGGGCGCGAGGTCCAAGATCGACAGCGGCACGGCCGAGCGGCCGCGGGCGGTGCCGCGGATCGGGTCGGGCCGGGATGCGGGACCGCCGGCCTCGAGGGCGGTGCGGTCCGGGTTGGCGACGGTATCCATCGCCGCTTGCAACCATCCGGCGGCGGGGCTTTGTTCCCGGGCCGCTGTGCGGGTGCTCACACGCCCGGCCGCGGGTGAACGGACCGTTCGTCCGATCTAGTTGGACGAACGGTCCGTTCACTCCCCCGCTCGGGTCAGGCCCGGTCGCCGGTGAGCGCGTAGTCCGGGTGCGCAGCCGGGGCCGGCGAGCTCCGGTGGCGCAGGATCGACTCGCGGATGTCCCCGGCCCGCACCGCACCGTTCGACAGCAGCGAGGAGGTGATGCCGTGGGTGTGCTCGGTCCCGCCTTGGAAGTACACGCCGCCGCGCACGCCGCCGGTGGTGCGCACCCGGTAGTCGCGGTCGACCTGCACCTGCCCGTCGCCGTCGCGGAGGCATTCCTCCCAGGTGCGCCCGAGGAACCGCCCGGGATCGCCGGGACGGCAGCCGGTGGCGTAGACGAGCACGTCGGAGTCGAGGACGGTGCGCTCCCCGGTCGGGAGGAATTCGACGGTGACGGCGACGCCGTCGTCGGTGGCGCGCACGTCGACGATGCGGGAGGCGTTGAGCATCCGCAGCCGTTCCTCGCCGCGCACCTTCTCCTGGTAGGCCCGCGCGTAGAGCTGCTCGATGAGTTCGAGGTCGACCACCGAGTAGTTGGTGTTGCGGTGGTAGTCCATGAGCATCTGCTTCACCCCGCTCGGCGCGGTGTAGAAGTGGTCGACCGCGTCGGGGTCGAAGATGCGGTTGGCGAAGGGGCTGTCGTCGGCGGGGGTGTGCCCGTACCGGCTGAACACCGAGCAGACCTCGGCGCCGGTGAACGTGCGGTGCAGGTAGTCGGTGACCTCGGCGGCGCTCTGACCGGCGCCGATGACGGTGAACCGGCGCGGTTCGCTGTCGCGGAGTTCGCCGACGCGGTGCATGAGTTCGAGGTTGTGCCACACGCGGTCGCCGAGCTCGGCGCCGGGCGGCAGGCTCGCTTCGAGCCCGACGGCGACGACGATGTTGCGGGCGCGGCTGGTGGTGACCTGGCCGGAACCGTGCCGCACGAGCACTTCGAAGACCTCGCCGTCCTGCACGGGCCGCACGTCGATGACTTCGGCGTCGTACTGGACGAGGTGGTCGAGCCTGCCCGCGGCCCACTCCAGGTAGTCGTGGTATTCGACGCGGGTGGGGAACATCGTCTTGTGGTTGATGAAGTCGACGAGCCTGTTCTTGTCCTGCAGGTAGGACAGGAAGGAGAAGTCGCTGGCGGGCTCCCGCATCGTCACGAGGTCCTTGAGGAACGAGACCTGCATGGTGGTGCCCTCGATGAGCATCCCGCGGTGCCAGCCGAACTGCGGTTTGCGTTCCAGGAAGCTCGCGTCGAGCCGTTCGCCCTCACCGCATCGGCGGTTGTGTTCCTCGACGGCTACGGCCAGCGCTAAGTTGGAGGGGCCGAAGCCGATGCCCAGGATGTCCTGGCCGTGGCCTTGCACGTGGGTCGGAGCCGCAGACACGGTTGTCCCTTCGCCGGTACCCGGTCGGTGTCGCGCGCGGGCACGGTGGAATCCGCAGACCGCTCGTCAGTCGCGGTCGTGGTTGTATCGATCGTGGTAGTCGGTTTCGGCCATGCCGGCCTTCCAGTAGCCGATGGCGAGCACCGACGCGGGGTCGAACCCGCGGTCCTGCCGCAGGTGGCGGCGAATTCCGCGGACGACCCCGGATTCACCGGAGACCCAGGCCGACACGTCGAGGGTGTCGGGGATGTCGAGGTCGCGGACCGCGTCGGTGAGCAGGGTGGAACGCCCCGCGGGGATCCCGTCGCGGTGCAGCCAGGTCATCCGCACGTTCGGCGGGCATTCGATGTGCTGCTGGTCGCCGCTCCCGCCGACTTCGAGGAAGACCTGTCCGCTGGCGGTGATCGGGAGCTCTTCGATGATGGAGGCGATGGCCGGCATCGCCGTCTCGTCGCCGACCAGCAGGTACCAGTCGGCTTCCCGGCAGGTGCGCCCACCGGGTCCGAGCACGCCGAGGTAGTCGCCGGGTTCTGCGCGGCGCGCCCAGGACGCGGCGACACCGTGTTCCCCGTGCATGACGAAGTCGATGTCCAGCTCGCCGCGCTGCTCGTCGTAGCGGCGCACCGTGTAGGTGCGCATCGTGGGTCGTTCGTGCGGTTCGGGCCAGTCGTAGCGGCCCTCGTCGTTGAGGACGGGGAGCACCGGGCGATGTTGACCGGGTTGCGGAACGAACACCTTCACGTTGGGCCCGCTGTGCTGCTCGCGGAATCCGGTGAGTTCCTCGCCGCCGAGGGTGATGCGCCGCATGGACGGCGAGAGCTCCGTCGTGCGCAGCACTTCCAGCGTGCGGGTCGGCGGACGGCGGTGTGCGCCGCGTCGGGGTCGGTCCGCTGTCGTCATCGGGCCTGGCGTTCCTTCCTCACTGTCTCCAGAACGATCACTGGAATTAAGGCTAGCCTAACCATAGAACGTCGGCATGTCTTCCTCCGGTGGGCCAGATCTCGCCACTCGGGCGCGACCACCCCACCGGCCCGTCAGCCGCGCCCGGCGGGCACCGCGTCGGCCCCGTCCCCGGCGTCGGCCGCGCGACCAGCGGTGGCCCCAAGTTCGCCCGGGTTCTTGATGCGCAGCGCGACCAGGACGCCGAGCAGCGCGAACCCGGCGGAGACGAGCATGGCGAAGTGGTACACCCCGAGCGAGCCGGAAGAACCCGCGCCGCCGATCGCCAGCACCCCCGCCGTCACCGCCACGCCCAGCGCCGAACCGACCTGGCGCTGCACGTTGAACAGCGTGGAGGCCCCGCCGGTGGCGGTGGCGCTGATCGTCGCGAACGCGACCACCTGCAACTCGATCGAGGCGGCGCCGACGAAGAAGCCGGAGGCGAACTGCACGACGCCCGCCGACAGCGGTCCGGTCACCAGGTTCATCGCGGCGAACGACCCGGCCGCGCCGAGCATCGCCACCGCGATCAGCAGCCGCGGACCCCACTTCGGGTGCGCCCAGGTCACCGCCTGCGAAGCCACCATCAGCCCCACCGCCTTCGGCAGCGTCACCAGGCCCGTCTCCCACGGCGAGGCGCCCATCCCCGACTGGTACATCAACGTGAACCCGTAGAGGGTGCCGAGGAACCCGGCCACGCACGTCGCCAGGATCAGGCTGGCCCGCCGGAACGAGGCGTCGCCGAACAACCGCACGTCCAGCATCGGCTGCCGCGACCGCAGCTGGCTCACCACCAGCGCCACCAGGCACCCGACGCCGACCGCGCCGGCCAGGTAGAAGTGCGGCGAACCGGGCCCGCGCATCGACACCGCGTCCAGCGCGTACATCAGCAGCCCCAGGCCGGGCGCGGCGAGCGCGAACCCGACCAGGTCGAACCGCTTGTGCACCGATTCGACGTGCTCCCGCAGCCGCAGCGCTCCGTACACCAGCGCCAGCACCCCGAACGGCACGTTCACGAAGAAACCCCACCGCCAGGTGAGCTGCTCCACGAACAGCCCGCCGAGCACCGGCCCCAGCGCGGGGGCGACGGCGGTCGGGATCACCAGCACCCGGGACAGCTTGATCCGCTCCTGCGGCGGGTAGGCGCGGAACAGCATGGTCAGCGCCACCGGGCTCAGCACCCCGCCGCCCGCGCCCTGCACGATGCGGGCGAGGGTCAGCTGGGTGAGGTCCTGCGCCGCCCCGCACAGCGCGGAGGCCAGCACGAACGCGCCGAACGCGGCCAGGAACACCTTCTTCGTGCCGAACCGGTCGCCGAGCCACCCCGACACCGGGATGCACACCGCGAGGCTCACCAGGTAGCCGATGTTGATGGCGCTGGTGGCGCTCGGCGGCACCCCGAACTCGGCGCCGATGGCGGGCAGCGCCACGTTCACGATGGTGGCGTCCATGCCGTTCATGAACATCGCGGCGACGTAGACGACGCAGACCGCGACCTTGGGGTCGTTCACACGCATTGGTTTCCCGATTTACACGCTGTTGCGGGCCGGGCGGATGTCCGTCCAGTGCACCTCGATGTGGTCCAGGCAGGACTTCCGGTCGGCGGGGCCGTGGGCGACGGTCCAGCCGTCGGGCACCCGGATCCGCTCCGGCCACAGCGAGTACTGGTCCTCGTCGTTGATCAGGGCGTAGAACGAGCCGTCGGCGTCGTCGAACGGGTTGCTCATGCTCCGGAACTCCTTCGTCGGTCGGAGGCGGTTCGCTGGTCGGAGGCGGTTCGCCGGTCGGAGGCGGTTCGCCGGTCGGGCTCCGCGGCGCCGCGGAGCCGATCTTCGACGATGGCCGCGATCTCGGCGAGCGGGGCGGGGCGGGTCATGTCCTTGTGCTCGCAGGCGATGTCGTGGTTCTCCACGACGCCGTCCACGTACGGCTCCCACATCCGGGGGGTGAGCGAGGCCTTCGCCTGGTTCTCGGTGGCGGTGAAGAACAGCAGGTCGCCGTGGAAGGTGCCGTGGTCGGCCTCGTTCTCCAGCACTGCGCAGTTGGCGAAGTTGTCGATGATCGCCTTGACGGTGTGCTCTTCGAGGTTGGCCAGGGCGCTGCCCTCGGCGGAGAGGATCTCCATCACGTCCGCGCGGCGCAGCGGCCCGTCGCCGAGCCGCGCCATGTCGTAGCCCGCCATGTACAGCAGCGCCTTGAGCGCCTCCTCCTCGGTGGGCAGCACGTCCCACACGTCCTTCGGGTACGAGTCCAGCATGCACAGGAACCGGACCTGTTCGCCCTGGTCCTGCAGCTGGGTGCTCATCTCGTGGGCGATGACGCCGCCGAAGGACCAGCCGAGGAAGTGGTACGGCCCGTGCGGTTGCACGGTGCGCACGTGCTCCAGGTATTCGGCGGCCATCGCGGCGAGGTCGTCGAGCACCGGTGCCGGTTCGTCGAGCCCCCGGGACTGCAGGCCGTAGAGCGGGCGCTGCGGGTCGATGTGCTTCATCAGCCCGGAGAACGGCCAGGCGAGCCCGGCGGCCGGGTGCACGCAGAACAGCGGTTCCTCCGTCCCGTCGGTGCGCAGCGGCAGCAGGATGCCCAGCGCGTCGCCCTTGCCGCCGGTGCGGACCCGCGCGCCGAGGCCGGCGACGGTGGGGGCGGCGAACAGGCTGCCGACGTTGAGCTTCACGCCGAGCGCCTCGTCGATGCGGGCGATCAGCCGGGCCGCGAGCAGCGAGTGCCCGCCCAGGTCGAAGAACCCGTCGTGCACCCCGACCCGCGGTAGTTCGAGGACTTCCGCGAACAGCTCGCACAGCACTTCTTCGGTGGGGTCGCGCGGCACGGCGGAGCCGACGGCGGCGGCCAGGTCGGGTTCGGGCAGCGCGGCGCGGTCCAGCTTGCCGTTCGGCATCAGCGGCAGCGCGTCCACGAACACGATCGCGGCGGGCACCATGTAGTCCGGCAGCGATTCGGCGACGTGCGCGCGCAGTTCCGCCTGCTCCACGTCCTGCTGGGCGACGACGTAGCCGATGAGCCGCTTGTCACCGGGCCGGTCCTCGCGGACCACGGTGGCGACCTGGCCGACCGCGGGGTGGCGGGCCAGCGCGGCTTCGACCTCGCCGGGTTCGATGCGGAAGCCGCGGATCTTGACCTGGTCGTCGGCGCGCCCGGCGAAGTCCAGCGCCCCGTCGGAACGCCACCGCACCAGGTCGCCGGTGCGGTACATCCGGGAGCCGGGGGCGCCGTACGGGTCGGCGACGAAGCGTTCCGCGGTGAGCCCGGGCCGCTTCAGGTAGCCGTGCGCGAGCCCGGTGCCGGAGACGTACAGCTCGCCGACGACGCCCGGCGGCACCGGGCGCAGCGCCGCGTCGAGCACGTACAACCGGGTGCCGGGGTCGGGGACGCCGATGGGCACGGAGGTGCCGGTGTCCGGTGCGCAATCCCACAGCGTGGAGTTCACGGTCGCCTCGGTCGGCCCGTAGCAGTTCAGCATCCGGCGGTCCCGGGACCAGCGCTGCACCAGGTCGGCGGGCACCTTCTCCGCGCCGCACAGCAGGGTCGCGTTCGGCGGCAGGTCCACCTCGGGCGGGAACATGCCCATCACGGACGGGCCGATGGCCAGGTGCGTCACCCCGTGCTCGGCGGCGTAGTCGGCCAGCGGCGCGCCCGGCACCCGCCGGTCGGCGGGCACCACGACGAGGGTGCCGCCGGAGAGCAGACCCATGCAGATCTCCCAGAACGCCACGTCGAAGCTCGGCGAGGCGAACTGCAGCACCCTGCTCTCGGCGGTGACGCCGACCCGCTGCGCCTGGGTGGCGACGAGCCCGGCGACCCCGGTGTGCGGGACGACGACCCCCTTGGGCCTGCCGGTGGAGCCGGAGGTGTAGATCACGTACGCGGGATCATCCGCAGTGGACTTGCGAGGCGGGGTACCGGTGGGCCGGGCGGTGAGCGCCGTGCGCACCTCCGCGTCGTCCAGCAGCACCGCGGGCGCCCCCTCGGGGACGCGGTCCGAACGCGCCAGCACCAGGCCCGGCTCCGCGTCGTCGATCATGTGCTGCAACCGGTCCGCCGGGTAGTCCGGGTCCAGCGCCAGGTAGGCCGCGCCGGAGGCCAGCACCGCCAGCAGACCGATGATCAGCTCCGGGGAGCGCGGCAGCATCACGCCGACGATCCGGCCGGGGGCAGCACCGCGCTCGATCAGCAGGTGCGCCAGCGCGTTCACCCGCTCGCCCAGTTCGGCATAGCTGAGCTCCACGTCCTCGAACACCAGCGCCGGCTCGTCCGGGTGCGCCGCGATCCGCGCGTCGAGCAGGTCGGGGAAGGTCGCGGGCCGCACGTCCTGCTCCGGCACCGCGTCGCCCCAGCGGAAGATCCGCCGCCGCTCCTCGGCGTCCAGCAGGTCCAGGTCGCCGATCGGGGTGTCCGGGGCGGCCGCGGCGGCGGTCAGCAACCGCACGAAGCGGGCGGTGAGCGCTTCCACGCTGCGCTGCTCGAACAGGTCGGCGCTGAACTGGGCGACGCCGTCGACCCCGTCGCCGGTCTCGCGCATGCTCAGCGCCAGGTCGAACTTCGCCGCCCCGGCGTCCACAGTATCCACAGTGGATTCGAGGCCGGGGAGTTCGGCGTGCACCGCCTCCGCCTCGCCCCAGTAGGCCAGCATCACCTGGAACAGCGGGTGCCGGGCCAGCGAACGCGACGGGTTGAGCACCTCGGCGAGCCGCTCGAACGGCAGTTCCGCGTGGTCGTAGGCGGCCAGGTCGGCCTGGCGCACCCGGTCCAGCAGTTCCGCGAACGTCGGCTCCCCGGAGGTGTCGGTGCGCAGCACGAGGCTGTTCACGAAGAACCCGACGAGCTCGTCGAGCCGGTCGTCGCCGCGACCCGCCACCGGGGTGCCGATGGGGATGTCGGTGCCCGCGCCGAGCCTGGTCAGCAACGCGGCCAACCCGGCCTGCACCACCATGAACGGGCTGGCCCGGTGCGCCGCGGCCAGCGCCCGCAGGTCCCGGTGCAGCGCGGCGTCGAGGGAGAACCGCACGGTGCCGCCGCGGTGGCTGGGCGCCGCGGGCCGCTGGTGGTCGGTGGGCAGCGCCAGCTCGTCGGGCAGCCCGGCCAGCTCCGCCCGCCAGAACGCGAGTTCGCGGGCGGCGAGGCTGTGCTCGTCCTGCTCGTCCCCGAGCAGTTCCCGTTGCCACAGCGCGTAATCCGCGTACTGCACCGGCAGCGGCGCCCACTCCGGTGCCGCACCGCGCAGCCGGGCGGCGTAGGCGGTCGCCAGGTCGCGCAGCAACGGCGCCATCGACCACTCGTCGGTGGCGATGTGGTGCAGCAGCACCAGCAGCACGTGCTCCCGCTCGCCGGTGCGGAACAGCTCGGCGCGCAGCGGCGGCTCCTGCGCCAGGTCGAAGCCGTGCCGGGCCGCGGTTTCCAGCGCCTCGTCCAGTTCGGCGGCGGCGACCTCGTGCACCGGCAGCTCCGGTGCGGCGGCGGGCAGCACCCGCTGCCGCGGCTCGCCCTGCCGGTCCGGGAACGTGGTGCGCAGGCTCTCGTGCCTGCCGACGACGTCACCGAGCGCGGCGCGCAACGCCGCCACGTCCAGCTCGCCGGACAGCCGCACCCCGATCGGCAGGTTGTAGGTGGCGCTCGGCCCCTCCAGCCGGTGCAGGAACCACAGCCGCTGCTGGGCGAACGACAACGGCACCTCGTCCGGGCGCGGCACCGGTCGCAGCTCCGGGCGGGCCCGCAGCGCCGGTCCCAGCCGCCGCACCAGCCCCGCCACCGTCGGGTGGTCGAACAGGGTGCGGATGGAGACCTCCACCCCGAGCTCGCCGCGCACCCGCGCCAGCAGCCGCGTCGCCAGCAGCGAATGCCCGCCGAGGTCGAAGAACCCGTCGTCGATGCCGACCTCCGGCACCCCGAGCACCTCGCCGAACAACCGGCACAGCGCCGATTCGACCTGGTCCCGCGGGGCACGGCCGGTGGCCTGCGCCGCGAAGTCCGGCGCGGGCAGCGCGCGGACGTCCAGCTTCCCGTTCGCCGTCAACGGCAACGTGTCCAGCAGCACCACCGCGGACGGCACCATGTAGTCCGGCAGCTCCGCGGCCAGGTGCGCGCGCAGCTCCGCCGGGTCGGCGGTCGACACCGCGTAGCCGACCAGCCGGTGGTCGCCCGGCTGGTCCTCGCGCGCCACCACCGTCGCCTGCGAGACCTGCGGGTGCGCGGCGAGGCGGGCCTCGATCTCGCCGAGCTCGATGCGGAACCCGCGGATCTTCACCTGGTGGTCGGCGCGGCCCACGAACTCCAGCAGGCCGCCGTCGCGCCACCGGGCCAGGTCGCCCGAGCGGTACATCCGGGTGCCGCCCGCGCCGAACGGGTCGGCGACGAACCGGGACGCGGTCAGCCCGCGCCGTCCCAGGTAGCCGCGCGCCAGGCCCGCCCCGGCGATGTAGAGCTCGCCGACCACACCCGGCGGCACCGGCTGCAGGTTCTCGTCCAGCAGGTACACCCGCAGGTCCGGGATGCCGCGGCCGATGAGGCTGCCGTCGCGGCGCGCCACCAGCTCGCGGTCCAGCTCCACGTACGAGACGTGCACCGTCGTCTCGGTGATCCCGTACATGTTGATCAACTTGGGTGCGTCGGGGTGCCGCGCGTACCAGTCGTCGAGCCGGGACAGGTCCAGCGCCTCACCGCCGAACACGACGCGGCGCAACGCCAGCTCCCGGCTCGGTTCCGGCGCGTTCCGGTCCGCCTCGACGAGCTGGTAGAACGCCGACGGCGTCTGGTTCAGCACCGTCACCCGCTCCCGCACCAGCAGGTCCAGGAAGTCCTCCGGGGAACGGCTCACCTCGTGCGGCACCACCACCAGCCTGCCGCCGTGCAGCAGCGCGCCCCACAGCTCCCACACCGAGAAGTCGAAGGCGTACGAGTGGAACAGCGTCCACACGTCCTCGGTGCCGAACCCGAACCACGGCTCCGTCGCGGTGAACAGGCGCACCACGTTGTGGTGCGGGATGACCACGCCCTTCGGCTGCCCCGTCGAACCGGACGTGTAGATGACGTACGCGGCGTGGTCCGGGGTCAGCGGGCCGCGCTCGCCGCCGAGCGGATCCCGCTGCGAGTGCTCGGCGATCTGCGCGGCGCTCGCCGGGTCGTCCAGCAGCAGCCGCGGGATGTCGGCGGGCAGGTTCTCGTGGTGCGCGGTGTCGCTGATCAGCATCGCCGGCTCGGAATCCGCCACGATGTAGGCGATGCGGCTCGCCGGGTTCCCCGGGTCCAGCGGCAGGTAGGCGGCACCGGCCTTGAGCACCGCCAGCACCGACACCACCAGCTCCGCCGAGCGCGGCAGCGCCAGCGCCACCAGCTGCTCCGGGCCGACGCCGTGGTCGATCAGGCAGTGCGCCAAGCGGTTCGCCCGCGCGTCCAGGTCCGTGTACGTCAGCTGCTCGTCGCCCCAGGTCAGCGCCACCGCTTCCGGGGTGCGGCGGACCTGGTCCTCGAACAGTTCCGGCAGCGTCTTCGCCGACAGGTCGGGGCCGACCGGGCCGCCGTTCCACTCCTCCAGCACCAGCCGCCGCTCGTCGGCGGACAGCAGGTCCAGCTCGCCGACCGCGCCGTCCCCCGCGGCGAACCGGTCCAGGAAGCGCAGGAACCGCTCGCGGTGCGCGTCGACCTCGTCGCCGGTGTACAGGTCGGGGTTCGCGTCGAACTCGAAGCGCATCCCGGTGCCCGCCGTGTACACCGACACCGTCAGGTCCTCCACCGGGCCCGCGGCCAGGTTGTGCACCGTCGAGGTGTGCTCGCCGAAGCACAGGTCGTAGTCGAACGCCTTCACGTTGATCATCGAGCCGAACAGCGGGCGATCGGTGCCCAGCAGCCGCAGGTCCCGGCGCAGGTCCTCGCCCCGGTACTGCTGGTGCTTGCGCACCTGCCGCACGGCCTTCGCGACCTGCGCGATCAGCTCGTCCCGGGTCGTCTCCGGGGTGACGGCCAGCCGCAGCGGCAGCACGTTCACCACCATGCCCGGCACCCGCGACGCCGCCGAACCGAGCCGCCCCATCACCGGCAGGCCCAGCACCACTTCGCGCCGGCCCGTCACCCGGTGCAGGTAGGCGGCGAACGCGGCGATGAACGCGTCCGGCCAGATCGTGCGGCTCTGCTGCGCGGCACCCGCCAACGCGTCCGCCGCACCCGAACCCACGTCGGCGACGCGGCGCACGAAGGTGCGCGCGGTGCGGCCCGACCGGCCCGCCAGCGTCGTCGCCTCCGGCTCGTCGGCGAACGACTCGCGCCAGAACCGCCGGTCCCGCTCGAACTTGTCCGACCCGCGGTAGTCCTGCTCCGCGTCGAGCAGCGCCGACAGCGGCTCGAACGGCGAATCCGCCGGCTTCTCGCCCGCGACCAGCGCCGAATAGGCCTCCGCGACCCGGCGCAGCACGATCGAGAAGCCGTAGCCGTCGATCGCCACGTGGTGGATCCGCTGGTACCAGAGCCAATGGTCGTCGGCGAGCTTCACCAGCGCCGCCGTGAACAACCTGCCCCGCTGCCCGCCGACCGTCAGGTCGACCGGTTCCGCCAGGTCCGCGCGCATCCACCTCAGCGCCGCCGCCAGCGGATCCGCGTCGCCGCTGACGTCCACGACCGGCAGGTCCAGGTGCCACGGCGGGTCGATCACCTGGCGCGGGCCGTCCGCCGCCTCCACCACCCGGATGCGCAGCGACTCCGCCTCGGCGAGCACCACGTTGAGCGCGTCCTCGAACAGCTCCGGCTCCACCGGGCCGTGGATCTCGACGTACTCGCTCGTGTTGTAGATCGGGTTCGCGCGGTCGAGGGCCTGCGCGAACCAGATCCCCGCCTGCGCGGCGGACAGCGGCAGCGACACGTCCAGAGGCTCCGGCATCGTTCTCCCCCACGGGACACGGACAAAGTAAGGCTAACCTTATTTCACCGTCCGCCGGGTGACCAGAACCCCTGCTGCGTGCGCTACCTCTCAGCGGGGAGGCGTCCACCCGGCGGTAACCACCCGAGCCCGTGGAGTGAACGGACCGTTCGTCCCATCTAGTTGGTCGAACGGTCCGTCGACTCGGGCTGCGCACCCGCGGCGGAGGACCTGGATCCGCCCGCCCCGGGAACGAGCGAACGGACCGTTCGCCCAATCCCGTTGGACGAACGGTCCGTTCACCGTCGAAGTCCTCCCACCCACCGCGCCGGACCATCGTCCGCGAGCACCGGGGTGAACGGACCGTTCGTCCCGTAGAACCGGACGAACGGTCCGTTCACCTGCGCGGGAGAGCTGTCAGCGGTCGTGCACCATCAACGCCGAGTTCTTGCCGGGCAGCCCGACCTCGCGGGCTCGGACGAAACCCGCCTTCCCGAACGCCGCCACCGACGCTCCGTTGTGGACGTTCGGCTCGGCGACGACCCGCGCGCATTCCGGATCCGCCGCCAGCAGGCCGTGAGCCACCGCCTCCAGCAGCGACGAGCCGAAACCGCGCCCGATGGCGTCCTTCTCCCCGATCGCGATGTGCACGCCGAGATCACGCGGGTGCAGCGGGTAGCAGGTGGCGAGCTTGTCGCGGACCACCCGGTACAGCTCGACGTAGGCGACGTCCCGCCCGTCGCGCCGCACGATGCACGGCACCGAGTGCTGCCCGCCGAGCTGTGCGCCGAGCTCGTCCCGCCAGCGCTGCAACGACCACGCCTGGTTCCAGTTGACCGCCACGTGGTCTTCGTTCATCCACCGGTGCACCAGCTCCGGGTCATCCGAGTCCAGCGCGACCGGCCGCAACGACCAGCCGTCGCCGAGTTCCGGGACCGGCACCCCGGGCACGCCGTCCGCGGCGGTGGCGCGCATCGGGTTCGGCACCTCGTAGCGCACGGGCGAGACCGCCACCTTGCCCTCGGCCAGGTAGCGCAGTCCGGAACCGTTGAGCACCGCCAGGTCGGTCAGGGTGGCGCTGTCGAGCCAATGCCGGATGACCCGCTCGGTGTCGGGGTAGGTGTCGGCGAGCGCGCCCAGCTCCTCGGCCAGCGCGACCAGCAGTTCCTGCTCGTCGGCGACTCCGCGCAGTCCGAACCGGCCGATGGCGGCCAGCGAGCGGCGGGTCAGCAGCCGGGCGGTCACCTCGGCCAGGTCGGCGCGCTCGTCGAGGTTGCGCAGCGCCGGCGTCACCGTGCTCTCCACGTGCGAGGCGAGCCAGCGCCGCGCCTCGTCCTGCGACGACACGCCCTGCCCGAGCACGTCGACCTCGTCGTTGCCCGTCAGCGGATCCACCGCGCCGGTGCGGACCGCGTCCAGCAGCCAGTCCAGCAGCGTGCCCGAACCTTCGGCGTTGATCGGGGCGTCCGCGGTGGCCCGGCCGCGTGCATCCGCCGAGCACGCCGCGGCCAGCAGCGCGGAGTCGGCGAGGTCACCGGAGTCCGCCACCCGGATCGGTCCGAACCCGTGCGCGCCGGTCGGTGAGCGGTAGGTGACCTCGGTGGTGAACCGCAGCGGCCCGATCGTCACCTTCAGCGAACCCGCTTCGATCGGGGTGTGCGTTTCCGCGAGCCACCTCCGCAACAACAGCGCCGCCCGCGGGTCCACCTGCACGTTCTCGGCCACACCTGTCACACGCCACCTCTTCACGCTGCGTTGGGAACGCCGACCCTAACTCAGCCGACCGGGTAAACGGACCTGCGTTCTCCGGTGCCCCCCGGTCACCGCCTTCGCGGAGTGAACGGACCGTTCGACCAACTAGATGGGACTAACGGTCCGTTCACCCGAAACCTCGCACGGCCGACCGGGTGAGACAGCTCCAGTGCCCGTCCCTCCACTCCGGGCGCCGGGTGAACGGACCGTTCGTCCAAGCGGATCGGACCAACGGTCCGTTCACCCCTGACGGCCGGCGGCAGCGGGGAGCTCCGAGCAGCATCGGCCGGAGTGAACGGACCGCTTGACCAACTAGATGGGACCAACGGTCCGTTCACTCCAGGACCGGCGGGGCGGGCGCGGCACTCGGCACCGCCCCGGCGCACCACGACAGCACCGGAGTGAACGGACCGTTCGACCAACTAGATCGGACGAACGGTCCGTTCACTCCGGAACGGGGGTCAGAGGACTCGGTCCAGGAACTCCCGCGTCCGCGCCTCCCGCGGCGCGAGCAGCACTTCCGCGGGCGGGCCCGATTCGACGACCAGGCCGTCGTCCAGGAACACCACGGAGTCCGCGACCTCCCGGGCGAAACCGATCTCGTGGGTGACGACGACCATGGTGAGCCCGCCGCGGGCGAGATCCTTCATCACGGCGAGCACTTCACCGACCAGCTGCGGGTCGAGCGCGCTGGTGGGTTCGTCGAACAGCAGCACCTTCGGTTCCACGGCGACGGCCCGCGCGATCGCCACCCGCTGCTGCTGTCCGCCGGAGAGCCGCCGCGGGTAGGAGTCGGCGTGCTCGGCGAGCCCGACGTCGCGCAACGCGGCCAGCGCCCGCACCGATGCGTCCTTCGTGGACAGTCGCCGCACGCCGACGAGCGCCTCGGCCACGTTGCCGAGCGCGGTCATGTGCGGGAACAGGTGGAACCCCTGGAAAACCATGCCGATCTCGGCGCGCTGCCGGGCGATGATCCGGTCCGGCAGTTCGTGCAGCTTGCCGCCCGCTTCCCGGTATCCGACGAGCGATCCGCCCACCTGCACCCGGCCGGCGTCGACCTTCTCCAGGTGGTTGATGCACCGCAGCAGCGTGCTCTTGCCGGAGCCGGACGGCCCGATGACGCAGGTGACGGACCCCTCGGCGACGGTGAGGTCGACGCCGCGCAGCACCGGCACCGGCCCGAAGCTCTTCCGCACGCCGCGGACATCGATCATCGCGGTCATCGCCCGCCTCCCAGGACTCGCCGCCACGACACCGGTTCCGCTTCGCTCCGGGTCCCGCGGGCGTAGTGCCGTTCGACGCGGTGCTGGGCGATGGTCAGCAGCGAGGTGACGATCAGGTACCAGGCGGTCGCGACCAGCAGCAGCGGAATCACCTGGTAGTTGCGGTTGTAGATCAGCTGCACCGAGTGCAGCAGGTCGTGCACGGCGATGACGCTGACGATCGAGGTGCCCTTCAACGTGCCGATGAGCATGTTCGCGGCGGGCGGCACGATGGCGCGCATCGCTTGCGGCAGCACGACGCGCCGCAGGATCCGGCCGCGCGTCATCCCCAGCGCCTGCGCCGATTCGGACTGCCCGGGGTCGACGGAGAGGATGCCACCGCGCACCACTTCCCCCGCGTAGGCCGCTTCGTGCAGCACGAGCCCGATCACCGCGGTCGTGACGCCGCCGAGCAAGTCCACCGTGCTGGTGGAGAACTCCCCCACACCGATCACCGGGTACAGCGCGCCGATGTTGAACCAGAACAGCAGCTGCACCAGCACCGGAACCGACCGGAAGAACCAGGTGTAGCCCCAGCTCACGGCGGCGAGCACCGGGTTCCCGGACAGCCGCAGCACCGCCAGCACGGTGCCGAGCGCGAACCCGAGCACCATCGTCACCGCGGTGAGCCACACCGTCAGCCACAACCCGTGCAACACCGCGGGCGTGGCGAAGTAGGCGCCGACGACGTTCCACTGGAAGTTCGGGTTCGTCGCCACCGAGAACACCGCGCCGGCCAGCAGCGCCAGCACGAGCACCGCGGCCGCCCAGCGGAACGGGCGGCGCAGCGGCACCACTTCGGGGACGTCCGCGACGGGCGTCGGGACGACTCGCAGTTCGGACATGATCTCCCTCCTGTGCAAGGGAATCGGGAGTTCGAACATCCATCCCGCGCCGAGTCCGGTCAAGACCGCGCCCTCCCCGTCCCACCCTGTGGCCACCGTTGACACCTCCGGTCGAACCCGGTGAAGCTCGTCGCGTGCCCGCCCGTACGTGCTTGGTCGCGCGAACTCACATCGACCTCGGCCTGGTGTGGTCGGCGTCCTGTCGACGCCACCGCTGAACCCAGGCCCGCCGCGCCCCGCCCTCGGTTTCCGGGGCGCTCCACCGATTCCCGCCGCCCGGTGCGGCGCGGAAGGGGACCACCATGCGCATCGGACACCGCGTGGCGACCGCGTTCGCCCTGCTGTTGAGCGGAGTTCTGCTCACCGCCTGCGGGCCCGCACCCGATCCGGACGCGGTCGCGCCGGGCCTGGACGCGCAGGCCGACGTCGTCTCCGGCGTCCGGCGCAGCGAGGCGGCGGCCGCGCTGCTGCCCGCGCGGATCCGCGACGGCGGGGTGCTGCGCATCGGCCGTTCCGTCGGCGGAGCACCGCCGACCGCGTTCTACCTGGCGGACGGCAGCACGGCGGTCGGCCTCGACGTCGACCTCACCGAGGCGGTGGCCCGCAAGCTCGGCCTGCGGGTGGCAGCGCAGGACGCCGCGTTCGAGACGATCCTGCCCGCGCTGGGCAGCGGCAAGTACGACGCCGGCACCGGGAACTTCGGCGTCACCGAGGAGCGCAAGCGCACCATCGACTTCGCCACCTACATCCGCGACGGGCAGGGCTTCGCGGTCCGCTCCGGGGACGACCGCGCCCCGATCGCGGAGGTGACCGCGCTGTGCGGGCAGACCGTCGGCACCGCGAAGGGCACCACCTTCGAGGCGACCCTGTCCGCGCAGGCCCACCGCTGCACCGACCTCGGCCGCCCCGCCTACCGGGTGCAGGTGTTCTCCGAGAGCAGCGCCCTCTACTCGGCGCTCACCCAGGGCAAGGTCGACGTCATCATGAGCACCATCAACGGTCTGCGCTACGCGGCGACGCAGCAGCCCGCGCTGCGGCTGGCCAACGAGTTCCGCAGGCTCGACGTCGGCTTCGCGCTGGCGAAGGACTCCCCGTTGGCCCCGGCGCTGCAGACCGCGGTGAACGAGCTGATCCGCGACGGCGGCTACGCCCGCATCCTCGACAAGTGGGGCGTGGCCGCGTCGGCCATCCCCGAATCGCAGGTCAGTCCACCCGAGATCCACTGAGCGGCGGCACTACTCGATCAGGTGGCGATCGCGCCGCTCCACCGCGCGCGGTGTCCGGATCAGACCTACTCTCCTCGGCGAGTCGACCCTCGCCTGTGGAGAGGAGTGTCCAACGTGGAGGACTCCGCACAAGCCGTCGTCCCGCTCCGTCCCGGATTCGACATCCAGGTACGAGGTTTCCACCGCCGCCAGGTCACCGAGCACATCGAGCTGCTCGAAGATCAGCTGCGCATGGTCAGCATCGATCGCAACGAGGCGGTGGCGTTGAACACGGACCTCCGCCGCCTCTGCGACGACGCGCGGCGCGACCTCGCCGAAGCCGAACTCCGCCTCAAGCGCATCGAAGCCTCCGACACCGGGCTTCCGCACGCGTCGCAGCGCGTGCAGAACATGCTGTCGCTGGCCGAAGAAGAAGTGCAGACGTTGCGCGAACAGGCGCAGCGGCAGGCGGAGACCATCCGGGGCAGCGCGGAATACGAGGCGCAGCAACTGCTCGACGAGGCCGGCCGGGCCGCGGAGGCGATGCGGGCCGAATGCGCCCGCCTCGTCGACGAGCTCGACGTCCGGCAGCGCGAGATCCGCCGGGAGCACGAACAGAGCCTCGCCGACATCCGGGAGCGGGAGCGCACCATGCGCCACGCCATCCGGGACGAGTACAAGTCGATCGTCACGGCCGCGCAGGAGGAGGCCGACGCGCTGCTCTCCCGCACCCGCTGGGAGTGCGGCAGGCGCGACGCCGAGACCGAGCAGCTGCGGCTCGACGTCCTGCAGGACCTGCACACCAAGCAGGCCCGGATGGAGGAGCTGCGCACCGCCGTCATGTCCTCGTTGGACAGCGTCGGCAGGCTCGTCGGCGCCTCCAGCAACGAGATCGCCGCGCAGGAGATCGACAACGTCATCGATGCCGAACTCGTCGGCGAACCGGCGCACCACGTGTGGTTGCCGGAGCCGCGCGGGGACACCCAGAGCTACCTGATCCCGCTGGAGTCCCCCTTCAACGGCGGTGCCGCGGAGCCCGCCGAGACCGCCGAAGCCGAACCGACCGAAGCCGTCCAGCGGAACTGATTCGGAGCGAGCACGTGGAGCTAGTCGTCTTGTCCTTCGCCGGAGGCGCCGTGGTGGCCGCACTGGTCTTCTGGCCGCTGCTGCGCCGGGTCCGCAAGCACGCGGACGGGCCGCCCACCGGCAGGCACGCGTTGCGCACCCACCGCAGCACCGCCCCGCCGACGGGAGCCCCCAGCACCGGGCCCGCGCCCACCGCGAAACCCGCCGCCGCCGAGGCGGACGCCGAACCCCACCCCATCCCCCGCCAGGAGACGGCGGCCGACCGCGCCGACGAGCCCGTCCCGGACCAGCCCGCGCACGGTGGCGAACTCGGCGTCACCGTCTCGACGTTGCCGACGGCGCTGTTCGCCGAGCAGTACGAGGCGAAGTTCCGCCGCACCCGCGACCGCATCGACCGGCTCCGCACCCAGCTCCACGACCACAACTGACCCGACGAGCAGCGGCGGCGACGCCTCGGTACCGACACCGAGCCGTCGCCGCCGCTTCTTCGTGCGCGCCACTCCCGGAGACCGCCGACCGGAGCAGGACCCGGCGGCCGAACGCGCCCCCGCGGCCGCCCCGGATGCCTCCGAACGGGACCCACCGCGCCGGGTTGTTAGGTTCGGCGCCTACCGCGCCCAGCCGCGAACCCGAACGGTGGAGAACCCAGTGTCGAGTCCCGCAACGCCCCCCACGCTGTACCTGGTCGCCACGACCGGGAACCCGAACTACGGCGACGAGCTGATCGCCGCGACCTGGCTGAAGTACCTGGCCAGAGTCGCCCCCGACAGCGAGGTGTGGCTCGACTGCCCCAACCCCGGCCCCAGCGAGGTGCTGCTCGGCCACCTGCACCCGCACGTCCGGTTCACCGACACGCTGTGGCGGCTGTGCTGGTCGGCGCCCTCCGACGAGCCGTGGGAGGTGGCGTCGTTCGTGCAGCACGCCATGATCAACCCGGGGTTGGCGCCGCACTGGCTGGCCGGGATCGAGCTCGCCGCGCGCGCCGACCTGGTGCACATCATCGGCGGCGGGTTCATCAACTCGATCTGGCCGCGGCACTACGGGCTGCTGGCGGGCGCGGTCGCCGCGGTGCGCCGCTCCGGCGGGCGGGCCGTGATGACCGGGCAGGGCCTGTGGCCGACGCCGGAGGAGGCGCGCCCGCTGGTGCGCAACCTCGCCTCGCAGTTCGAGCTGATCGACGTGCGCGACGAGCCGTCGGCCGAGCTGCTCGACTCCGCGGGCCAGCTCACCGCCACCGGCGACGACATGTTCTTCGGCATCGCCCCGGAGCTGTACCGCACCGACGACCTGCGGGACGTGATGATCTGCCTGCAGTCGGACCTGCTGGACGTCACGGTGCCCGCGCTGGCCGGGTTCCTGCTCGACACGCTGCGCGCCTGGGACGTGCGGCCCGAGCAGGTCGGTGTCATCGAAGGCATCCCGCGGGTGGACCGCGAGGTGTTCGCCCTCGTCGAGCACGACCTGCCCGGCGCCCGCTTCTACCCGTTCTCCGAGATCATGGACCACGGGCTGCCCGCCGCCGCCGGCCAGCGCTGGTTGTCGACCCGGTTCCACATGCACCTGATGGCCGCGGCCGCCGGGGCGCACGGCGTCGCCGTGTCGATCAACTCCGGGTACTACACGAACAAGCACCGGTCGCTGATCCAGCGCGGCTCCGGCTGGGGCCTCAGCGAGGGCCTCCAGGTGCCGCCGCAGCCGCGGGAAGGCGGCTACGAGCGGTCGACGCTGGACGCGTTGCAGGAGGCCAAGTCGAAGCTCGCCTGGTCCATCTACGGGGACTGAGCCGCCGGGCCGGGCAGCGGCGCGCTCAGGCCGCCGCCTGCCCGGTCTCGCAGGTGCCCTCGGCGCGGGGCCGCAGCACGTGGATGTCCGCGGACGATTTCTCAGGCTCCGTTTCCGCCTGGGCGGACTCGGCGTCCGCCCGGCGGTCGGCGATGTAGAAGGGGGCTGCGGCCAGCACCGGCACCAGCATCCCCGCCAGCATGATCAGAATTGAAGTCCCCGTACTCAAGGCCACCGAACCCCGCGCGGTGGGAGGCGGACCTCCCACGACCGAACACGCCGAACGAACGTGTCGTGAGCCTCATCGTCGTGGCTGAGGGTGTTCGTTAACACCGCCCGAAAGTGCTCCTGATCACGCTTCCCGCGAGCGCCCGCACCGCGGCTGACCACCCGCGTCACCGCCCCCGCCGCGCCGCAGGACACGTCGCGGAGGGTGATCGGGTCCGGGCATCCGCCGCAGCGCGGAAACCGTGCCGCCGCAACGACTTCTCACGCCGGGAGCCACTGCGCCGTCGGCCACCGCTCCAGGCGCCACGCGCCGTCCCAGAACATCCACTCGTACTCGGTGGCACGCGAGAACGCGGCCAGCATCCGCTCCCGCACCGGCTCGTCGGCGGCCGCGGCCGCCCGGTCGGTGAGCTCGCGGGCCGCCAGCACCGCTTCGGCGAACTCCTCGTCGGCGTAGGTCTCGATCCACCGCCGGTACGGGTGCGCCGACACGTCGCCGACGGCGGCGAGGATCTCGCTGCCCACGTGCTGGTACACCCAGAAGCACGGCAGCACCGCCGCCAGCAGCACCGGGTAGGGGTCGACCAGCGCGCTCGCCCGCAGGAACGAGGTGTAGGCGGTGCACGACGGCGAGGTCGCCACCCCCGCCAGGTCGTCCGCGGAGAGCCCGAACTCCTCGACGTAGCCCGCGTGCAACCGCCGCTCCTCCACCAGCGCGCCCCGCGCGGCCCCCGCGAGGAACGCCGCGTCCGCCGGATCCTCGGACCGGGTCGCGGCCGCCGACAGCGCCTGCGCGAACGCGATCAGGTAGCGGGCGTCCTGCACGATGTAGAACGCGAACCGCTCCCGGTCGAGGGTGCCGTCGGTGAGCGCCGCGTTGAACGGGTGCGCCACCACGGCCCGCTGCAGCTCGGCGGTGCGTTCCCAGGCGCGGGCGCAGAAACCGCCCGCGGGCGGATCGGGCAACCTGCTCATGACCTTCGTCCCTCCGATCTCACCACCAGCGGTGGAAGTGGTGCACGGGCCCGTGCCCGCGGCCCACGTCGAGGCGCTCCGCGGCCCGCAGCGCCCCGGTCAGGTAGTCCTTGCCGTCCCGCACGGCGGTCGCCCAGTCGGACCTGCGGGGGCGCAGCGCCGCGATCGCCGCGGACAGCGTGCAGCCGGTGCCGTGGTCGTTCGCGGTGTCGATCCGCTCGCTGCGCAGCCACCGCACCTCGCCGTCGCCGCGGAACAGGTCCGCGCTGGCGGGTTCCGCGCGCAGGTGCCCGCCCTTGAGCAGCACCTGCTTCGCGCCCAGGTCGGCGAGCCGCTGCGCCTGCGCGGCCATCTCGGCCGAGCCGGTGATCTCCGGTTCGCCCAGCAGGTCCGCCGCTTCCGGCAGGTTCGGGGTGATCAGGTCGACGCGCGGCAGCAGCTCGTCGCGCAGCACCGCGACCGCTTCGTCGGCGAGCAGCCGGTGGCCGCTCTTCGCGACCATCACCGGGTCCAGCACCACGTGCGGCGGGGCGTAGCGGTCCAGCACGGCGACGACCGCGCGGATCACCTCGGCGTTCGCCAGCATCCCGATCTTCACCGCGTCCACCCGGACGTCGTCGAGCAGCGTCGTGAGCTGGGCGGTGACGAACTCCGGCGGCACCTCGCGGACCTCGGCGACACCGGTGGTGGTCTGCGCGACCAGCGCGGTCACCGCGGACATGCCGTAGGCGCCGTTCGCGGAGAAGGCCTTCAGGTCCGCTTGGACGCCGGCTCCGCCGCTGGGATCGGTCCCCGCGATCGAGAGCACGTTCGGGACCCGGTCGGATCCGGGCAGGGCAGCACGAGTGGTCACGTCGGTGACGTCCCTCCGCTAGCACGAACTAGGTCAGGTTCGACGGGTCTGCTCTCAGCCCGGCCGTCCGGGCACCCCGCGTCACTGGCCCCAACCTAGCAACGGGCGTCAAGCCGCGGACTCACTCGACGAGGCCGATGATCGCGCCCGCGGTGAACCGCTCCCCCGCCCTGCCCTGCCGCCACAGCGTTCCGCTCGCCGGGGCGCGCACCGTGCGCGGGGCGCCGTCGGTCACGACCTCGGCCACCGGGGCTCCGCTGCGCACCCGGGCGCCGTCGGAGACCAGCCAGCGGGCGAGGGAACCGGGCTCCCGCGGATCGTCGTGCGGACGCGGGAAGTGCAGGTCCGTCACGGGGTGCGCCTCCGGGTTCCGCTCGCTCGACGCGCCCAGCATGAGCGGTGATCCTTCTCACCACAAGCGGGTTCCGGGCCCGGCGCCCTGGTTCGGGCGGCCCAGCACCGGGTCAGCGGCGGGTCGAGACCGCTCCGCCGAACAGCCGCTCTCACACGATCGGAGCAGCGCAGCCGCCGATCGCCCCCGCCACGCGAATGCAACGTGCGCGCTGATCGTTCCGTCTAGAGTTCGAGATCCGGCCAGTGGACCGAAGCCGGACGAACTGCGCGCCCGCGGGTCGTCCTGACAGGTATGGGGGTGGGACGGCAATGTTCCCCGATCAAGAGCACGTGTGGTGGATCGTCGGAGCGGGCAAGCGGGTCCGGCACGCGATCACGGTGCGCCCGGGCGCCAGACCGGCCGGTGATCCGGTGCAGACCCTGTGCGATGCGACGATCAAGCTCCCGCACGAGACGTGGCCCGCCACCAAGGAACCGTCGAGCCGCCGCATCACGGAGCGTTGCGCGGAGTGCGAGCAGGCGGTCGACGAACAGCTCGCGCGTGACGGCGATCTCGTAGTCACCACCTGGGACGCCTAGGGCGAGGGAAGTCACACCGCTCAGGGCTGATCGCCTAGTGAGGCGACCCTGCGTGGCGGATTAAAGTTGACGCAATGGACACCACTGCCGACGCCCCCCAGACCGCCCGTTCCCGCCGCTCCGCCCGGCCGGATCCGGCGGAGGTATGGGCTCCGCTGGCCGGTCTCGCCGACGCCGCAGCGCAGGGCGGGACGTCCGGAGCCGTCGCCATCACCCGCGGGTTCGACCGCAACAGCAGGCTGCGCGCCAAGGCGCTGCGCGACCTGCTGGAGGAGCGCGGGGTGGCGGCCATCGAGATCACCCCGGCCGTGGGCAGCGAGCGGCTGCTCGCGGACAGCGAGATCACGTCGGTGGTGAACCTGATCGGCGCCGGTTCCTGGCAGCCGTACCGGCTGGCCGCGAAGCTGCGCGCCCCGCTGCTGGCGGTGCGCGGCGACGAGGAGGCCGGGCAGGACTCGCGGGACGTCATCGGCGTCACCGCCGCCGAGGACCGGCGCGACGTCGCCCTCTCGCACGTGGCGGTGCGCCCGGAGACCGAGGGCCAGGGCAGCCTGATCGTCACCGCCGACGGCGAGCCGATCTCGGTGCCCGGCGGTTCCGCGGTGGTCACCCTGCGGGAGCAGCGGCTGGAGGTCCGGCTCGCGGGCCCGGACTTCGCCGAGCAGACCTTCACCGCCACCGAGGTGCGGGTGGAGACGGCTGACGCGCCGCACCGCCTGGTGCGCGACGAGCTGCCCATCGCCGACTTCGAGGGCGCGCTGACGTTCACCGCCGAGCCGGGCGCGCTGACGGTCCGCCCGGTCTGACCTGCCGCTTCCTCGCGCGGCCCCGGCGTCCGGGGCCGCGGGGAAGCGATGTCACAGCACCCGGTTCAGCAGCGCGACCAACGCCGCCAGCACCACGCCGACCAGCGCCAGTGCGAGCGGGGCGAGCGTGCCGGGGAACAGCGCGTTGGCGATCGTCCAGCCGAGCACGAACAGCGCCACCAGGCCCAGCAGCCCGATCATCGCGGTCATCAGCGGCCGGTGCCGCGGCAGCGCCCGCAGGTTCCCGCGGGCGACCGGCGTCATCCGCTGGAACGTGATCCACACCGGTAGCGCCACGAGCGCCACGACGAGCACGCCGAACAGCGAGTCGGCCCGGCTCGGCTCGTGCCCGAGGCCGAGCAGCAGGCCCAGCACGCCGACCGCGAGGACCAGCAGCACGCGGTGCAGGGTGCGCCACAGCATCCCGTCGTATCCAGCCATGATCGCAGTCTCCCAGCAGCGCTCACCCGGTGGTGGAACCCCGCGGGCACGGGCCGGTGGAATTCCAAGATTAATCAGGCGAACACCCGTCACGTCCGTGATCCTGAGTCGTCTTACCGGTGGAGGACGCACCGGACGAGCGTTCCCCCAGGGAGGGAGGCCACGTGGCTGACGACGAGAAGTGGCAGGTGAGCTGCCGCGATGTGGCGGGCAGGCGGCGGAACATGGCGGTGTACGTGAACCAGGGCAACGTCGTGGTCGTCGCTCCGCCCGGGGAGACGGCGGTGCTGGCACCATTGGAGGCGGGTCGCCTGCGGGCCGCGATCCGGGAGGCCGTGGTGGCCGCGGCGGCACCGGAACACACCATTTCGGACCGGTGAACCCTTCCCCCGCGTCGCCCCCCGAGGCATTATCTACCGATGAGTAGCTAAATCGGAGGAGACGCGTGGCGATGTGGCGACGGCCGGCGGGACGGACACGAGGCGAAGCGGCGAAGGCGGCCGTCCAGGCCGGGGCGGACCGGCTGGCCCCGACGCTGCAGACGCTGTGGCTGCTGATCAGGCAGGGCGTCGTCCGCCCGATGCGCCCGGACAAGCTGCTGCGCATCGTCTTCGCCTGGCGGCGCTGGGGCGTCACCCCCGCGCTCGGCTACGCCGTCGCCGCGATCCGGCATCCCGACCGGCCCGCCGTGATCGACGAGCGCGGCGCGCTGAGCTTCCTCGAACTGGAGCAGCGCACCACCCGCCTCGCCCGCGGGCTGCGCGCCCGCGGTATCCGGGACACCAGCCGGGTCGCGGTGCTGTGCCGCAACCACCACGGGCTCGTGGAGACCATCGTGGCCTGCGGCAAGATCGGCTCCGACGTGGTGCTGCTCAACACCGGCCTGCGCCCGCACCAGATGCGCACCGTGCTCGACGAGCAGCGGGCCGACCTGCTGATCGCCGACGTCGAATTCGTCGAGGCGCTGCCCGACCTGGAACTGGACGTGGTGCTCGCCTGGACCGAGGGCACCACTCGCAAGGCCACCCTGGAGCACCTCATCGGCAGCTCCGCCACCGGCACCCTCCCGCGCCGTCCCCGGCACGCGCGGGTCATCGTGCTCACCTCCGGCACCACCGGCACGCCGAAGGGCGCCCGCAGGCCCGCGCCGCCCGGGGTCGGGCCCGCCGCCACGATCATGTCGCGGATGCCGCTGCGCGCCGGTGAGCGGATCATGCTGGCGGCGCCGATCTTCCACACCTGGGGGCTCGCCGCGTTCCAGCTCGGCTCGGCCATCGGCGCCACCCTCGTGCTGCGCCGCAAGTTCGAACCGCAGCAGGCGCTCGCCGCCGTGCAGCGGCACCGCGCCACCGCGCTGTTCGTGGTTCCGGTGATGCTGCAGCGCATCCTGGACCTGCCGCGGGAGGCGATCGAGCCCTACGACACCTCCTCGCTGCGGATCGTGGCCGCCAGCGGTTCGGCGCTGCCCGCCGACCTCGCCACCCGGTTCCAGCGGGTGTTCGGCGAGGTCCTCTACAACTTCTACGGCTCCACCGAAGCGTCCTGGGTGAGCATCGCCACCCCGCGCGAACTCGCCGAAGCGCCCGGCACAGCGGGCCGCCCGCCGCGCGGCACCAGCGTGAAGATCCTCGACGAGCGGGGCGCGCGGGTGCCCGACGGCGAGACCGGGCGGATCTTCGTGCGCAACGACATGCTCTTCGAGGGCTACACCGGCGGCGGCGGCAAGGAGGTCCGGGACGGCATGCTCGCCACCGGTGACCTGGGCCGCATCGACGAGGCCGGGCGGCTGCAGGTGGTGGGGCGCGAGGACGACATGATCGTCTCGGGCGGCGAGAACGTGTACCCGAAGGAGACCGAGGACGCGATCGCCACCCTGCCGGAGGTCTCCGAGGTCGCCGTGATCGGCGTGGACGACGCCGAGTTCGGCCAGCGCCTCGCCGCGTACGTGGTGCTCGTCGACGGCGCCGAGCTGGACGGTGAAGCGGTGCGGGAACGGGTCCGGCCCGCGCTGCCCGGTTTCGCGCTGCCCCGCGACGTCGTCTTCCTGCCGGAGCTGCCGCGCAACGCCACCGGCAAGGTCGTGCCCGCGCGGCTGCGCGAGGGTTCCGCCGATACCGAACGGTGATCTCCGCGGCGCCGGTGCGATCCCGGCGCCCGGTCGCACCGCGTTAGGCTCGGTGAGGTGAACGACCGTCTAGTGTGGATCGACTGTGAAATGACCGGTCTCGACCTGGGTTCGGACGCCCTGATCGAGATCGCCGCCCTGGTCACCGATGCCGACCTCAACATCCTCGGCGAGGGCGTGGACATCGTGATCCACGCCCCGGACGAGGCGCTGTCGGCGATGCCCGACGTGGTGCGGGAGATGCACGCGCGTTCCGGGCTGACCGAGGAGGTGCGGCGCTCCGCGGTCACCACGGCCGAGGCCGAACAACGCGTCCTGGACTACATCCGCGAGCACGTGCCGGACACCGTGTCGGCACCGCTGGCGGGCAATTCCATCGCCACCGACCGCGGGTTCATCGCCCGCGACATGCCCGCGCTGGACGCGCACCTGCACTACCGCATGGTGGACGTGTCCTCCATCAAGGAGCTGTGCAGGCGCTGGTTCCCGCGGATCTACTACGCGCAGCCGGAGAAGGGCCTCGCGCACCGCGCGCTCGCCGATGTGCGGGAGTCCATCAGGGAACTCGCGTACTACCGCCGGACGGCGTTCGTGGCCGAGCCGGGACCGACCACCGAGCAGGCCCAGGCCGTCGCCGCGGACCTGCTGGACGGGCGCGGCCCCGCGGGCACCGGCCGCAGCCCCGACCAGCAGTGATGCGCGGCCGGGAGCCCGGTCGCAGCCCGCTCCGCAGCGCACGCTAGGATATTCGTGTTGCTCCGGAAGGCCGGGATCACCGGCTGGCCGGAAGCTGCGGTGGGTGTAGCTCAGTAGGTAGAGCACTGGGTTGTGGTCCCAGGAGTCGCGGGTTCGAATCCCGTCACTCACCCCGCGGGAAAAGGCCCGCTCCGTTCGCGGAGCGGGCCTTTCGCATCGCACGGGACGGAAACCGAGGCATACCGCGGCCTTTTCCCTGTCAGCGGCGAAGCCGATGAGCGGCGAACGTGCGCATCGGGACCACTCGCCGGCCCTCAGCGGGCCCCTCGCGAGGACAGCGTTCTCTCATGTGGCAGAGCCGCCTGTGAGAACGATCCCGCAGCGGGGGTCCCGCTGAGGTTCCGCCACCCGACCCGGACAGCAGGACGAGCGACCGCCGGAACTCACCGGTTCCCGGCGGTCCATTCGGCCCAGGGCACCTGCCAGTCGCCGAAGCCGTCCCAGGACCGCAGGTTCGGCCCGCCGGAGTTCGTGATCTCCACGACGTCGCCCTTCTTGAGCAGGTCGTAGACCCACTTGGCGTTGGCGTCGCTCATGTTGATGCAGCCGTGGCTGACGTTGCTGCTGCCCTGCTGGGCGACCGACCACGGGGCCGCGTGCAGGAACTCACCGCCGTTGGAGATGCGCACCGCCCACTTCACCTCGGTGCGGTAGCCGCCGTTGTCGATGTCCAGGCCGTAGCTGGACGAGTCCATGATCTTCGTGGCGTGGTGCTCGGTGACCACGTGCACGCCGTTGTTCGACGGCCACGCCGGCTTGCCGAGCGAGACCGGCATGGTGCGCCGGGTGGCCCCGTTGACCTCGACGGACATGGTGTGGCTGGAGCCGTCGGCGCGGAGCACGACGGCGTCGCCGATGGTGATGGTGGCGCTGCGGCTCTCCTCGCCCCAGGAGCCGTTGCCGAGGTCCTTGCCGTAGACGTCCGCGTTGATCGTGATCTTCGTGCCGGGCTTCCAGTACTCCTGGGGGCGCCAGTGCACCTCGCGGTCGTCGAACCAGTAGAAGGCGCCTTCCACCGCCGGTTCCGTCTGGATGCGGATGGCTTCTTCGGCCTTGGCCTTGTCCGGGGCGGGCGCGTTCTCGGAGAAGTAGAACGCGAGCGGCTGGCCGACGCCGACGGTCTCCCCGTCGAGCGGGTTCATCGACACGTAGGTCTGGTTCTCGGGATCGACGGTGCTGAACGTGGATTCCTGGACGACCGGGGCGCCTGCCGCGCCCTGCAGGGTGAGCTTCGCCGTGTAGGTCTTGCCGTAGCCGAGCGGCTCGGAGGCGGACCAGCTCGCGCCGTCCGGTGCGACGGTGTTCGCCACCGGCTTGCCGTCCTGGTTCACCAGTTCGGCGGCGGTGATCCGGCCGTCCACGGCGGTGGCCGTGATGGGCGCGGTCGGCGAGATCCGCTGGGCGCCGTTCGCCGGATCGAACCTGGCCGACGCGGGCGGCGGTGGCGGCGGGGCCGGGCTGCTCGCCCCGCCACCCGTGCACGACGCGAGGAGCATCCCCACCAACGCCACGACCACGGCCGGCACCGCACGAGACGACGCCCCCAGAACTCTCCCGACAGAGTTAAGACACAGCTTCATGCGTGACTGTCCGTTCGATCCGATCCCCACATCCGCCTGAGAACAGTGTGCATCAGCCCCCCGACCGTGTGGCCGACGACCAGCCCTGCACGAAGAGTCAACCGCGGATCTTCACCCGGGAGACGGATGACGACCCTCCTCGGTTGCTCGTCCAGCCACATCGGACCCCGCCGACCGGCTGAAACGCCACCGCGCACCCCGAAAGGCACCCCCCGATTCACCCCCCGGAACGGGGTGCTAAAGTTTCTTTCGTCGCCAGGGAGACGGCAAGAACGAAAACCTGGTGAACACCAAGCGCCAATAGCTCAACTGGCAGAGCAGCTGACTCTTAATCAGCGGGTTCGGGGTTCGAGTCCCTGTTGGCGCACCGAAACCCCAGGTCATCGACCTGGGGTTTTTCTTTTGCCCATCGAGCCGGTGAGAATCCCGCGCCTTTCCGCGATCGCGTCCAGCAGGGCGGAAGAATCCGGGGGCCGGAGATCCGGCATCGGCCGGTCCCGCCCCCGCGGGGAACGGGACCGGCCTCGTCGGTGCCCCGCGGGTACGCGCCGCGCACCCGGGAACCGCCGCCGATCAGCGGACCGAGCCGACCATCTGCCCGTCCGGAGCGCACTCGGCGCCGCCGACGTCCGGCCGCGACACGACCTCGTCCAAGTGCTTGCTGCAGTTCTCGAACGTCCCGTACTCCCCGAGGACCTCGTTGTGCCAGGCGAGCGCGGTACCCGCGCCCATCAGGGAGGCACCGGCGCCGGTGGCGCAGAGGACCATCGCAGCCATGCTCTTGCGGAACCGCATCAACAACACCTTCTCCACGAGGATCACGTGCGAGCGGCGCTCTGCCGCTCTGCCGCCCGCGACCCTAGGAACCACCCGCGGCCGGCCTCGGGGCTCGTTCGGCCGGACGAGGGTTCCCCTCACGGGAGCGCCGCCCCGGAACTCGCGGTTCAGGGGATGAGCAGGACCCGGCCGAAGGCGCCGCGGCCCTCGATGTGGCGGTGCGCCTCGGCCGCTTCGGCGAGCGGGAACTCGCGGTCGACGACCACGGTCAGCTCGCCCGCGGCGACCCGGGCGATGAGGCGTTCGATCAGCGCGCGGGTGCGGGCGGGGTCGTGCGCCATCTCGCCGCCGAAGTAGACGCCGTTGAGCGAGGCGCTCTTGAACATCAGCGGATCCAGCCGCGGCGGGTTCGGCTCCCGCCCGGCCTGGCCGACCCAGCTGATCCGGCCCCGGTAGGCCAGCGCGGCCACGCTGCTCTCCAAGGTGCGGCCGCCGACCGGATCCACCACCAGGTCGGCGCCGCGGCCATCGGTGAGCTCGGCGACCCGGGCGGCGACGTCCTCCTCCCGGTAGTTGATCGCGTGGTGCAGGCCGTGCTCGCCGAGCCGCGCCAGCTTCTCCGCGCTGGAGGCGGTGCCGAGCACCGTGGCGCCCGCCGCCGCGGCCAGCTGCACCGCGGCCAGGCCGACACCACCCGCCGCGGCCTGCACCAGCACCACTTCGCCCGCGCGCAACCGGCCGAACTCGAACAGGCAGTCGTCGGCGGTGCCGAACTCGACGGGGATGCCCGCGGCCAGCCGCGGATCCAGGTCGTCCGGGACCCGGTAGGCGTTGTGCTCCGGCACCGCGGCCAGCTCGGCGTGCGAACCGTGCGGCATGAACGCCACCGCCCGCTGCCCCTCGCGCAGGCCGGTGACGCCCTCGCCGACCGCGGCGACCGTGCCCGCGGCCTGGTAGCCGACGACGTGCGGCGTGGTCTCCGGCGGCGCGGACTGCCGGTGCAGCAGGTCGCCGCCCTGCACGCCGACGGCCTCGATGCGCAGCAGCACCTCCCCCGGACCGATCTCCGGGTCGGGGACGTCCGCGTAGCGCAGCACGTCCGGCCCGCCGTTCTCGTAGTACACCGCTGCTTTCACGACCACCACTCCCGATTCGATCGACGTCCGTTCCCGATCATGCCTCGTCCCGCTCGCGCATCTCCCGCACCGCTTCGCGGGCCTCCGCGCGGGAGGACGCGGTGGGCTTCGCCCCCGGCAGCGGCAGCCCCGCGGACTCCCGGGCGAACCAGGCCGCGACCAGCCCCACCACCCCGGCGGCCATCAGCAGGAACGCGGGCGCGGTGCTGTGGCCGGTGCCGGTGACCAGCGCCTGCGACAGCAGCGGGGTCGTCCCGCCGAACAGGGCCACCGAGATGTTGAACCCGATCGACACGCCGCCGTAGCGGACCTCGGTGGGGAACAGCGCGGGCAGGCTCGACGGCATCGTGGAGCTGAACGCGATGAGCATCAGCCCGATCAGCACCAACCCGGCCACCACCAGCCCCACCGAACCGCGGCTGATCAGCCAGAACGCCGGCCAGGACAGCACCACCAGCGCCCCCGACCCCGCCGCGATGATCGGCAACCGGCCGATCTTGTCCGAGGCGCGCCCGAGCCGCACCACGAAACCCATGATGATCAGCATGGTGACCAGCACGAACACCAGTGCCGAGGTGTGCGCGTAGTGCAGGTCCGCGGTGATGTAGGTCGGCATGTAGGAGGTGAGCATGTAGTTGACCACGTTGAACACCGCCACCATCGCCACGCACAGCAGCAGCGGCCGCCAGTGGTCGCGGAAGATGGTGCGGTAACCGGCCAGCCGGCCCTCGTCCTCGCCGCCGCTCTCCTGCTGCTGCTGTTGGGCGGGCGTCTCCTCCAGCCGGAACCGCAGGTACAGCCCGATCACGCCGAGCGGCGCCGCCAGCAGGAACGGGATCCGCCAGCCCCAGTTCACCATGTCCTGCTCGCCCAGGGTCGTCAGCAGCGCGGTGACCACGGCGGCACCGAGCGAATACCCCGCCAGGGTGCCGAACTCCAGCCAGCTGGCGAGGAAACCGCGCCGCTTGTCCGGCGAGTACTCGGAGACGAACGTGGTGGCCCCGCCGTACTCGCCGCCGGTGGAGAAGCCCTGCACGACCCGGGCCACCAGCAGCAGGATCGGCGACCAGATGCCGATGGTGGCGTACGAGGGGATCAGGCCGATGGCGGTGGTGCCCGCCGCCATGGTCATCATCGTGATGGCCAGCACCTTCTTCCGCCCGATCCGGTCCCCCAGCGGGCCGAACACGAACCCGCCGAGCGGCCGCACCAGGAACGCGACGGCGAACGTGGCGAAGGTGGCCAGCAGCTGCGCGGTGGCGTTCCCGGCCGGGAAGAACACCTTGCCGGTGATGACCACGAGGTAGCTGAAGACCCCGAAGTCGAACCACTCCATCATGTTGCCGATGCCGGCCGCGGTGACCGCCCGCCGCACGTTGCCGACCTTGACGATGGTGACGAGGTCGTCGAGCCGACGAACCGGCCCGGTGCGACGTCCCGTCCTCGACGATGGCATCCGCTGCGCCTCCTCGGCCTGGTTCCGGGTCCGGGCCAGGGGGTACCCGAGATCGGGTCCGGGCACGCCCGCCGCTCCCCGACCGGGTGCACGAGCACCGCTGACCAGGCACGTCGCCTGCCGGGATTTTTTCCGGGCCCCCGTTCGTTGATCCCTTCCGACGGATCGGCCTGCGTGTGTCCCTGGGGGTGGTGTGGAGCAGTCCGGACGCACGTTCCCCGCACCTCCGGCAGCGCGCCCGGTCCGGCCGTGCGAAACCGGCCGCGCCCGTTCCCGTCCAGCACACTCGGACGCGGCCTGCGCGGCGCGTTCCGGGAACGACCGCGCGGCACCTCTTCCCGTTCTTGTCGGACACCGACGGAGATCTCCATGTCCCACCACACCACCATCTCGCTGCGGGTGAACGGCGAGGACCGTTCGCTCGCGGTCGACAACCGCACGACGCTGCTCGACGCGCTCCGCGAGGGCCTCGACCTGACGGGCACCAAGAAGGGCTGCGACCAGGGCCAGTGCGGCGCCTGCACCGTGCTGCTCGACGGGCAGCGCGCCGTGTCCTGCCTGCAGCTGGCCGTCGCCGCCGACGGATCCGAGGTCACCACCGTCGAGGGCATCGCCGATGGCGACCGGCTGCACCCGGTGCAGCAGGCGTTCCTCGACTTCGACGGCTACCAGTGCGGCTACTGCACGCCCGGGCAGATCTGCTCGGCGGTCGCCGTCCTCCAGGAGCACGCGGCGGGCTGGCCCAGCGCCGCCACCGAGGACGTGCGGCCCGAGGCCGGCGCCCCCGCCCTGGACGCCGCGGAGATCCGCGAGCGGATGAGCGGCAACCTGTGCCGCTGCGGCGCGCACAACTCCATCGTCCGCGCGGTCGCGCAGGCCGCCACCATGCACGAGGTCGAGAGCACCGTGTCCCGCGGTGGAACGGAGGTCTCGGCGTGAAGGAGTTCGAGTACCGGCGCGCCACCGACGTGCGCACCGCCACCACCCTGCTCGCCGAGAACCCGGACGCGCGGTTCCTCGGCGGCGGCACCAACCTCGTCGACCTGATGAAGGTCGGGGTGGAGACGCCGCCGCAGCTGGTGGACGTGCGCCGGCTGCCGCTGGACGCCATCGAGGTCGCCGCGGACGGCGGGCTGCGCATCGGCGCCACCGCCACCAACAGCGGCGTCGCCAACCACCCGGAGGTACGGCGCCGCTTCCCCGCGCTCGCCCAAGCGGTGCTCGCGGGCGCCTCCGGCCAGCTGCGCAACGTGGCCACCGTCGGCGGGAACCTGCTGCAGCGCACCCGCTGCGGCTACTTCGCCGACGTCACCCAGCCCTGCAACAAGCGAGTGCCGGGCAGCGGGTGTCCGGCCATCGAGGGCGAGCACCACAACCACGCGATCTTCGACTGGTCCGAGCAGTGCGCGGCGACCAGCCCGTCGGACATGGCGGTGCCGCTGGCCGCGTTCGACGCCGTGGTGTCCTACGAGACCGCCGACGGCACCGGCGAACTGTCCTATTCGGACTTCCACCGCCCGGTGGGCGACCGGCCGGACGCGGACGTCGCGCTGCCCGCGGGCGCGCTGATCACCGGGATCACGTTGCCCGGAGCGGAGATCGCGGCCCGCTCCCGGTACCGGAAGGTGCGGGAACGGGCCTCCTACGCGTTCGCGAACGGCTCGATCGCCGCCGCGCTCGACGTGCGCGACGGGGTCGTCTCCGACGTGCGGATCGCGTTCGGCGCGGTCGCCAACCGGCCGTGGCGGGCGCGCGCGGCGGAACGCGCGCTGCTGGGCCGCCCCGCCACCGCCGCCGAGTTCGGGGCCGCCGCCGACGCCGAACTCGCCGCCGCGACACCCCTGCCGGACAACGCCTACAAGGTTCCGCTGGTCCGGAACCTCGTGGTGTCCGTGCTGACCGAGCTCGCCGAGGAGGCCACCCGATGACCACCGTCGACCCGCGGCTGAGCGCCACCGGCACCACCACCGCACCCGCGGACACCGGCACCGCCGGATCCGCGCGCACCCGGCTCGAAGGCCGCGCCAAGGTCACCGGCGAAGCCCGCTACGCGGGCGACCACCCCATCGAGGACCTCGCGCACGGCTCGCTGGTGCTGTCCACGATCGCCCGCGGCCGGATCCGCTCCATCGACGACGCCGCGGTGCTGGACATGCCGGGCGTGCTCACCGTGCTGCACCACGGCAACGCGCCGCGGCTCAACCCGGAAGCGGGGATCTTCGGCCCCGACGCCGGGCTGCAGCTCCTGCAGGACGACCGGGTGCAGTACGTGGGGCACCCGGTGGCGCTGGTGGTGGCGAAGACGCCGGAGCAGGCGCGCGCCGCCGCCGACGCGCTCCGGGTCGCCTACGAGGAGGAACCGCACGACGCCGAGTTCCGCGCCGACCACCCCGCCGAGTACGCGCCGCAGGGCGCGGGCACCGTCGACAAGGGCGACGTGGACGCGGAAGCCGACGAGGCCGCGGCCGTCGTCGAGCACACCTACACCACCCCCGAAGAGCACCACACGGCGATGGAACCGCACGCCTCCATGGCCCGCTGGGAGGACGGCAGGCTGGAGATCGTCGACGCCAACCAGGGCTCCTACCTGGTCGCGCAGGTCGTGGCGACGCTGTTCGACCTGGACCCGGCGGCGGTGCGGATCCGCTCCGAGCACGTCGGCGGCGGCTTCGGCTCCAAGGCCCTCGGCCCGCAGCTGGTGCTGGCGGTCATGGCCGCGACGCGGCTGCAGCGCCCGGTGCGGGTGGTGCTGACCCGGCCGCAGGTCTTCGCGATCACCTCGTTGCGCTCGGCGACCGAACAGCGGGTGCGGCTGGCCGCGGACGCCGACGGCCGGTTGCGCGCCGTCGACCACGAATCGCGCTCGTTCACCTCCACCGTGAAGGAGTTCGTGGAGCTCGGCACCGAGCTCACCGGCGTGATGTACGCGTCCGAGGCGATCCGCACCCGGACCGGGGTGGTGCCGCTGAACGTGCCCTCGCCCGGCTGGATGCGCGCGCCCGGCGCGGCACCCGGCTCGTTCGCGCTGGAATCGGCGATGGACGAGCTCGCGCAGCGGCTCGACGTCGACCCGGTGGAGCTGCGGCTGCGCAACGAACCGACCGTCGGCCCCGCCTCCGGGAAGCCGTTCAGCAGCCGCAGGCTGGTGGACTGCCTGGAGCAGGGCGCGAGCCGCTTCGGCTGGTGGCAGCGGGATCCGCGGCCCGGGGTGCGCCGGGACGGGCGCTGGCTGCTCGGCACCGGGGTCGCCGCCGGATCGTTCGGCGCCGGGCCGATGCCCTCCACCGCCGCGATCACCGCCGAGGGCGACGGGACCTACGAGGTGCGCATCGCCGCCGCCGACATCGGCACCGGGGCGCGCACCGCGCTCGCCCAGGTCGCCGCGGAGGCGCTGGACGTGCCGCTGGAGGCGGTGCGGATCCGGATCGCCGACAGCGACTTCGGGCCCGCGTTCATCGCGGGCGGCTCGCGCGGCACCGAATCCTGGTCGTTCGCGATCATCGAGGCCGCGCGGGCGCTGCAGAAGAAGCTCGCGGCCGGGGAATCCGCCCCGGTGACCGCGCGCGCCGACACCACCGAACTCATCGGCGCCCGCGAACAGCTCGAACGGCACTCGTTCAGCTCCCAGTTCGCCGAGGTCGCCGTCGATGTCACCAGCGGTGAAGTGCGGGTGCGGCGACTGCTGGGCATGTTCGCCGTCGGGCGGATCATCAACCCGCTCACCGCGCGCAGCCAGTTCGCCGGCGGCATGATCATGGGCTTGTCGATGGCGCTGCACGAAGAGGGCGTGCGGGACTCCAGCGGCCGCCAGGCCAACGCGAACCTCGCCGGGTACCACATCGCCGCGCACGCCGACATCCCCGAGATCGACGTCGACTGGGTCGACGACCCCGACCCGGGCAACCCGTCCGGGGTGAAGGGCATCGGTGAGGTCGGCATCGTCGGCACGGCCGCGGCGATCGCCAACGCCGTGTGGCACGCGACCGGGGTGCGGCACCGGGATCTGCCGATCAGCTTGGACAGGGTGCTGGAGGCGGCCGGGTGACCGCGTCGGCGGCCCGCTCGCCCCGCAACGGGGCGGGCGGGCCGCTGTTCGCCCGGCCCCCGGCTCGTCGGCCTTCTTCGCCTCGTCGACCGGTTCCCGGATCGGGACGCCGCTGAAGGACTCGGGCTCATCCCCGCGTTCCGCGGCGAGCGGATCCGCCACCGGACCTCGGGGAGCTGGGCCGGGGCACCGGCGGATGCGGGGAGCGGGGCGGGCGGCGGGTCAGTCCCGCAGCGGGTCGAACTCCGGCGGGAAGTCCTCGTCGTCGTCCGGTCTGCGCGGGCGGCGCTGGCCGGTCGGGCGGGTCGCGGACGAGCCGGGCGAGCCGGACCCCGGCGGGCTCGGCGGCGTCGGGCCGGGCCGCTGCTGCGGCTCGTCGTCCTCGGGCGCCGCCCACGTGGCGGACCCCGGTGCCTCGGCCTCCGGCTCGTCCGGTTCCTCCGGGAAGCGGTCGCGCAGGTTGTCCAGCATCAGCGATCGGGTCTGGCGATCCTCGTCGCCGAGCTGCTCGGACATCACCTCGCCGACGCGGGAGGCGATGTCGCCCTGCGCCTTGCGGATGGTGCCGAGGATCTGCGCGGACAGCTCCTCCAACGGCATCGAGCGGATCTTCTCCGAGAACTCGATGCCGGTGAGGCTGCCGTCGGCGCGCACCGTCACCTTCACCCGGCCGTCCGGGCCCGTGGCGGTCAACCGGATCTGCTCGGTCTCCTCGCGCACCGCCTCGTAGCGGCGGGCCTTCTCCTCGAAGCCCTTCACCCAGTCCTCGATGCGCCGTTCCGCGTCGTCCGGGTCGCTGCCGAGTGCGGCGAAGCCCGCTGGTCCGGACATGTTCTTCCCTCCGATGTGCTGCTCGATGACGTGCGCGCCGCGCGCCCGCGGCGGGGTGGGGCTACGACGTCGCCTCCGGGTCGATCCGCGGGGTGGTGCCGAGCACCTGCTGCGAATGCCCCTGGACGGCCGGGTTCAGCACCTGCCCGCCGTGCGGGGCGTTCATCGCCGTCGGGGCCTGCACCTGCCCGCCGTGCGGAGCGTTCATCGCCGTCGGGGCTTGGACCTGCTCGGTCGGGCGGGGCGCGGTTCCCCGCTGCTGCTCGGTCATGCCGTCCGGCGGAGTTCCCCGCTGCCGCTGGGAGAACCCGGTGGGCGACGTGCCCTGCTGCTGTTCGGAGGCGTCGCCGGGCAGCGTGCCCTGCTGCTGTCCGGTGGGGCCGGCGCCGCCGCTCATCAGCTGGAACTGCTCGGATCCCTCCGGCACGGTGCCGTGCAACTTCTGGAAGGACTGCGAGTTGTCCTCGTCGTTGGTGTCGTACTCCTCGGCGCTGGTGCGGACGTTCTGCGCGGTGGTCTCGATGCCTTCGCGGGCGGCCTGCAGCGCCGCGATCCCTTCCTGCTCGGTCGGGTTGATGATCGGCGGCAGGAACGAGCACAGCAGCCCGTAGGCCTCGTCGGACATGCTGACCTGTTCAGCGGCCGAGATCGCGGTGTCGATCCGGTCGGTGAGCGCGTCGAGGTGGGCGGCGTGCGCCGCCAGGTCCTCGGAGACGACTTCGTAGGCCATGCGGGGAGATCCTCTCCGGATGCGTTGCGCGGCAGAGTGATCAGCGGGACACGAGCTCCGCGAAGTCCACAGTGGACAGCACTTTGCCGAGCCGCTGCTCGACGCGGCCCGGCTCGGCGGGCATGATGCTCAGCCAGCCCCGCTCGCCGATCAGCAGGTAGCGGCCCTGCGCGGTGTCCAGCCAGCTGATGAGCGTCCGCGCCCGGGCTCCGCCGCGGCGGACGCCGAGCTGCCCACCACCGCGGCGGTTCTCCGCCAGCTCCACCAGCGCGGCCGCGTCCTGTTCGGACACTCCCGCCCGCACCAGCGCGGTGTGCTCGTCGAGATCGCCACCGAACGGGTCGTCACCGGGATCGTCCTCGTCCGCGGCCTTCGCCAGCACCTCCTGGCGCACCGTCAAGGACCGCCCCTTGCCCGGATCGGCGGGTGGCAGCACGCCCGCCACCACCGCGGCCAGCGCGCCCGGCCGGAAACCGCGCAGCGACAACCGATCCCCGTCCAGCACCGCCAGCACCCCGGACCGGCGGTCCGCGGCGGCCAGCGCCCGGATCGTCCCGCCCACGTGGCCGACGACGTCCACCGAGATCTCGTGGACCGCCAGCAACCGCAGCAGCCCCTCCAGCTCGGCGTCCAGCCGGTCGCCGGTGGCGAGACCGCGCTCGGCCAGCGCGCGGAACGCCGCGGCGGTGCGCGCCGCGCGCTCCCCGCCGGTCGCGCCGATGCTCGGCACCCGCAGCGGGTACGGCGCCCGGCCCAGGTCGAGCGCCCCGGACACCAGGTCGAACTCGACGGCGGACAGCACGAAGTCCGCTTCGCCCATCACTTTCCCCTCATCAGCACGCGCGTGATCGCGCACCGGCCCGGACCGGCCGGTGCGCCGGACGACGCGGTCAGTCCTTGTCCTTCTTCTTCGGCTTGCCACCGCCGATGACCGGCGGCGGCAGGTTCACGCCCTGGGCCTCGACGATCGGCGTGCTCTCCACGTACTTCGCGCGGCGCTCCTGGTCCTCGCCGCCCTTGCCGCGGTTCGCCTGCCCCGGCGCACCACCGGCCATGCCGCCGGCACCGGCCTGGCCGGTCGCACCCGCCGCGCCGGCCGCGCCCGCCGGCTGGCCACCTGCCGTGCCGCCGGTGGGGCCGACACCGGCCCGGCCGCCCGCACCGGGGCCGGAACCGCCCGAAGCGGCACCTCCCGAGCCCGCGCCACCGGCGCCGACCGCTCCGCCGGAGCCACCGGACGTGCCCGGAACCGACGGGATCGAACCGGACCAGCCACCGCGGGAACCACCCGGGCCACCGGAACCGGGGCCACCGCCCGGGTTCTTGGCGAACGGATTGGGGGTGATCGCGGTCGGCGCGTCCGGGCCGGACACCGGCCGCGGCTGGTAGGTGCCGCGACCGGTGATGTTCGGCGACGACGGGTTCGGCACCGAGCGGGGCTTCGCGGACTGCGGGGTCGTGCCGCTCGGCTTGACGTGCTTGACCGTCGGCGGGTCGAAGTTCGACTTCGCCGCGGGCGTCCGGCCGCTCGGGCCCGAACGCGAGGTCGGCGTGGTCCCGGCGGGGAGCTGGGTGTCGCCCAGCTTCGGAATCGGACCGCCGCGGTCGGGCTGCTGCGGGGCCTGCGGGCGTTCGGGCGCGAGCGCGTTCGCCGGTTCGCTGGACGCCGGTTCGCTGGACGCCGGGGTACCGGCGGCGGGGTCGCCGAGCACCGGCATCTTCCGAGTCGCCTGGTCCCCGCCCGGGGCGACCGGCTCGGCGGGCTGCTGGGCCTCCGCGGCCACCACGTTCGCGGGAGTTGCCTGGTGGTGCGGCGTCAGCTTCGCGGTCGGCCGCAACTCGCCCTGCTCCTGCTCGGTGCGGATCGGGTCCGGCGGCGGCTCGAAGCGGGGCGTGTCGCCGTCCAGCACGCGGGAGAGGTGCTCCATCCTCTGCATGACCTGCACGGCCTCGTCGTGCTTGGAGTCCGCTTCCACCGCCTGTTCGGACAGGTCGCTGTAGGCCATCAGCATGCCTTGGAGCGCGTTCAGCCCGGTTCCGCCCGCGGCCCACCGGTCGACGATCTCGTCGTCGAACTCGACGTCGACCGGCTCCGGCATGCTGGACTTGGCCTCTTCCATGGCCCGGCCCTGCTCCTCGACGTGCTTGCCGAGGTCACCGGCCGTCGAGCCCGCCGCCGAGGTCCACCCGGCGATCTCGTGGATCGCGCCGCGCGCCGCGGTCGCCGCCTCGCCCTGCCAGCCGTGCTCGGTACCGCGGAGCCGTTCTGCCATGCGCTGCGCGGCCTCGCCCATCTCGGTGCCCAGCCGGGACCACTCGCCGGCGAGTTCGCCGACGCGGCCCGGATCGTTGTCCTGGTGCACCGCGTCGTACAGCTCGCGGTGGCTGTAGGAACTCCAGTTCTGGACGTCAACCAAGGCCCGGTCGTCGTCGGACGACCGCGCGCTCTTCGCCCGCATCACGGCCTGCTGCTTTTCTGCCACTTCCACTTCCCCCTCCGGCGGCGGTTCGCGTGCGCATCACCACCGGCCTGATCCTGCGGCCGAACCGGCCGCGCCACTCCGCTGCACGCCCCGGACGCGCAGGCGTCCCGCCGAAGCCACGGCGGGGCGCTCGTTCTCGATCGTCGAGCCGGAACGCGGCCCGCTACCCGCGGCCGGTCACAGCTGCTGGCCGATGCGGCGGAATTCCTCTTCGGCGCGCTCGTCGTCGGCCCGGGAGCGGCGCATCGCGTCCTCGACGGCTTCGCGGGTGTCCTCCAGCACCTGGCGGTACTGCTGCAGCACGCCGGTGAACGAGTCCTCGTCCCCGGTGCCGTGGTCGGCGAGCTTCGCCGCCACCGCTTGCCCCACCGGGTTGCGCCCCAGCGGCGCGCGCCGACCGAGGTCCGTCGCGCGCTTCAGCCAGTTCTGCACCTGGTCCACCTGCTCGGCCAGCATGTGCTGGATCTCCTGGCCCGCCACCGGGTCCAGCCGGAGTCGCCCGGCCGCCACGTCCTGGCGCAGCGAGCCGACCGCGGCGGCCGAAGCGCGCACCTGTGCCTCAGCCGCGCTCGCCGTCCCCCGCACCTGGTCGGCCATCCTCGCCCCGCTCACGCGTCTTCCCCTCTTCTCGGCCGCGCTGTGCCGCCGGATCAACGGCCCCCCGCCACGACAACGGGCCGTACCGGTCCGCTTTCGGTTCGCGACAGTCCCGGAACAGGAAGGTGGCCGAACGGCCGGAATGCTCCGTCCTATCGGTCAAGATCGTTCCGAGCTCGGAGCGAGTTGTTCCCCGCGCGTCAGCTCGACCGGCCGGACCCGGTGCTGCGCGCCGCATCGACCACGAACCAGACCACCCCGATCGCCAGCGCCACCGCGGTCACGTAGTTCACCGTCGACCAGTGCTCGGTGGTGATCAGGGTCGGCACCACCGACAGCGCCGCCAGGACCAGCACCAGTGCGTTCACCACGTTGCGCTTGTTCATCTCCGCGCTCCACCTCCCGCGCCGCGCCGGCACCGGCGCGGTCTCGTACATCGACACCGGTGAGCCTGCCGGGGCCGGGCGGCGGGGGCATCGGACTTCGGTACGAGACGTGCGGCGCGCGCACCGGTCGAAAGTACGACGTCGACGAAAGCGTTGCGGGACAACGCGTTCCACCCGGTCCGGTGGTCGTCCGGTGCCGAGTACGATGGGCCGACCGCAGGCCGCCCCAGGGAGAACGCGATGGTGCCGACCGTGCAGCACCCGGAGCAGGACGCCACCGATCGCCGCGCGAAAGCGGCCTACCTGGGCAGGCGGTGCGGGCAGATCGTGCTGGACGCCCTGCTGCTGTGGCTGGTCTGCCTGCTGCAGATGCCGCTCGCGGCGGTGATCGCGCTGCCGCTGCACGGGCTCGGGGTGCCGCTGGCGCCCGCGTTCGTCAGCGGGTTCTCCGTCTACTTCGCACTGGTGCTGGCGGAGAACTGGTGGTGGCACGTGTGGGTGCCGTACCGCCGCGGCGGCAGCACGTTCGTCATGCGGTGGCTGGAGCTGCGCATCATCGGGCTCGACGGCGAACCGGCCCGGCTGGGGCAGCACAACGCTCGGTGGCTGCTGGTCTCGGCGGACGCGATGTTCTTCGGGCTGGTCGGGCTGGTGCTGATGACCGTGACGCCGCAGCACCAGCGGCTCGGCGACATCGTGGCCCGGACCCACGTGGTGCGGATCCAGGCGGCGGCCGAGCCTGGGCGGGGCGAGGCGGACCCGGGCGGCGCGGAGCAGGACGAGACGGGGCGGGGCGTTGCGGGGCAGGGCGAAACGGCTCGGAGCGGCGCGGCGCGAAGCGGAGTGGCTCACGTCGCGGTGCACGGGGATGCGGTGCGAAGCGGTGCGGCGCGCGCCGACCTGCAAGGCGACGCGGCAGGAGGCGGTCCCGCGCAGGGTGATGCGGCGGGAAACGACGTGGCGCTAGGCGACGTGGTCCGCGGAGGTGCGGCCCAGGGCGGTGGAATCCAGGGCGGTGGAGTCCAGGGCGGTGCTGCTCGGGCCGCGGAGGTGCCGTCCGAAGCGGGCCGGGACGCGGCATCCCGGCCCGATGCGGGAACCTCGCTCAGCTGACCAGGCCGTGCTGCCAGGCCCAGATCGCGAGCTCGGTGCGGTTGCGGGCCGACAGCTTCTGCTGCGAGCTCGCCAGGTGCGATTTCACCGTGGACAGCGACACGTGCAGCTCGGCGGCGATCTCCGCGTTCGTGGCGCCGCGCGCGACCGCCAGCACCACGTCCAGCTCCCGCTCGGTCAGCGGCGTCTCGCCGCGGCTCATCCGCCGCTTGCCGGGTCCGGTGAAGTGCTGCAGCAGTCGCGTCGTCACCGACGGGGAGATCATCGACTCCCCGTCCGCGGCCGCGTGCACCGCGTTGATCAGCAACGTGGCACCCGCGTCCTTGAGCAGGAACCCGCGCGCCCCGGCCAGCAGCGCCGCGTACACGTTCTCGTCCACGTCGTAGGTGGTGACCACCACGACCTTCAGCGGGTCCGCGACGTCCGGCCCGGCCAGCAGCCGCGTCGCCTGCAACCCGTCGACCTTCGGCATCTGGATGTCCATCAGCGTCACGTCGGGGCGCAGCTCCCGAGCCATGCTGACCGCGGCCTCGCCGTCCGCGGCTTCGCCGACGACCTCCAGGTCCGGCTCGGCGCTGAGGATGAGCCGGAACCCGGTGCGCACGAGCGTCTGGTCGTCGGCGATGAGAACGCGAATGGTCACCGGAGGTCTCCCTGGTCGCCGGTCGGCCGCGGCGGGTCCACCGGGAACCGGGCGGTGACCCGCCACCTGCGGCCCGGGGCGGGACCGGCCTGCACGGTGCCGCCGACCGCCTGCACGCGTTCGGCCATGCCGACCAGCCCGTACCCGGAACCGGTGCGATCCGGCGACACCGACGGCACGTTGTCGTTGTCCACGACGAGGACGAGTTCCGCCCCCTCGCGGCGCCCGGTGACCCGGGCTTCGGTGGCGTCCGGGGAGTGCTTGCGGGCGTTGGTCAACGCCTCCAGCACGATCCGGTGCGCGGTCGTCGCCAACTCCGGGTGCACCGGCACCCCGTCCAGCTCCGGAGCGAGGTCCACCGCCGCGTGCACGCCCGCGGCCTGCCGCACCGCGGTACCGAATCCGGTGCCCTGCGGGAGGGAATCGTCGTCGTCGGTGCGGAGCATACCGACGAGCCTGCGCATCGCGGCGAGCGCTTCCGCGCCCGCGTCCTCGATCTCGGTGTAGACCTCGACCGGATCCTCCTTGGCCGCGCGCGGATTCCCGGCGATCGCGCGGGCCGCGTTCGCCCGGACCACGATGCCGCTGACGTGGAACGCGACCAGGTCGTGCAGTTCCCGCGCCAGCCGCAGCCGCTCGCCGGTGCGGACCTCGGCCAGCTCGCCGCGCCTGCGGTTGTCGGCGTCGCGCAGCACCAGCCCGATCGCCAGCGCCAAGCCCCAGACGAGGGCCGCCACCACCGCGATCACCGTGCGCGGGGTGCCGTCGTAGCGCAGCAGCGCCGCACCCACCAGGGCGGGCACGCTGCCCGCGGCGACCAGCACCGCCGCCCGCGGCCGCAGCCGACGGCAAGCGGCGCCGACCAGCAGCGACAGCCCGACGACCTCCGCACCGGCCGGGAGCAGCCCGGGGCTCATCCCGGCGGCGCCGAAGGAGGCACCCAGCCCCGTGCTCAGCGCGCTGAGCACGATGGAGGCCGCGGCCAGCCTGCCGACGTGCGCGGGGAACCGCCGCCGCAGCACCGCCAGCAGAGCGATGATCGTGCCGCTCGACGGGACCAGGAACGCCGCGGTGGGCGAGACGTCCAGCCCGAGCCCGACCATCGAGACCAGGTCGCCGAGGTAGACCAGCGACAGCGCGACGACCTCCGCGGCGAACAACCCGCGCCGGGCAGGCGGCCCGAAGTACCACGGACTGCTCATGATCACCGACCTTAGCGCAGCGTGGGTGCCCGATCAGCGGACCGCTTTGACGTCGACGACGTACCGGTTGGACTCGGGCAGGAAGCTCAGGACCAGGCCGGCGAGCGCCAGGGCGAGCCCGACGTACTCGGCGACGCCCGCGGTCGGGCCGAACAGCGCGGTCACGTGCAGCACGGCGAAGATCGCCAGTACGATCCGGGCCCAACCGCGGCCAGCGCGCAATTTCACGACCAGCCAGAGATAGAGGATCAGCGGGACCACGGAGAAGACCGCGGACATCTTCATGATGAGATCGGCCTGTTCCGGCGAGGTGCCGGCGGGAATCGGGTAGTCGCCACCGGCGATCAGGGCCACGCTCCACACCAGCGGAACCACCGCTGAGATCAGGTAGGCCAGTGCTGCGAAGTTGATGCTCTTCGGGGCGACGGGAAGTGCGAATTCCGTATTCATGCCGAGGAAGTTAGCCGCACCGAAGAATCGGTATCAAGCCAATCCGTCGAGTTTCGTACTTTCGGCCATCCACCTCGTTCATGCGAACTAGAGCCGCATTGTTCGATTCATGCCCGAGACCGGTACATGAGCGCAGATAATCGCGCGACACTTCTCCCGGACCACCGACCCGAAGGAGCTCCGAATGCGCGATTCAACGAGGGTGCGGGCGGCCGCCGCCCGCCCTGGGCCACCCAAGGCCCCCATCCCCGCGACCGGAGTGGAGTGAACGGACCGTCTGTCCGATCTAGTTGGACGAACGGTCCGTTCACTCACGTCCGAGGCGGGGCGACGACCGTGGTGCCGCAGCCCTCCGCACCGCCGGCCGCCACCGCGGGAAGAGCGGGTGAACGGACCGTTCGTCCCATCCGGTTGGACGAACGGTCCGTTCACCCACATCACGGGCGGAGCAGGATCCTGATCGGGTCCCCCTCGTGCTCCCGCAGCCGCCGGATCCCCTCGGCGACTTCGTCCAGCGGGAGCACGGCGCTGACCGAGCCGGACACGTCGAGCCTGCCGCGGTCGGTCAGCTCCACCAGGTCTTCGAGGTGGCGCATCCGATAACCGGTGTGGCCGATGACGGTGTGCCGGTTGCGCACGAAGTGGATCTCCGGTCCGACGGCGAGCCGGTCGGGCGAGATGCCGACGAGCACGAGCCTGCCGCGGTGCCCGAGCGCGGCGTCGGCTTGGGTGAAGGTGGTGCTGCGCCCGACGCAGTCGAAGGCGGCACGCAGCCCGCGTCCACCGGTGATCTCCGCGATCCGCGCCGCGACGTCCGGGTCCCCTGGGTCGAGGGCGAAGTCGGCGCCGAGCCCGATGGCGCGTTCGCGGGCGGATTCCAGCGGGTCGAGCGCGATGATCGGCGAGGCCCCGCAGATCCGGGCGAGCTGCACGAGGTGGGTGCCGATGCCGCCGAGCCCCCAGACGCCGACGGATTCGGCGGGCCGCAGCTGCGCGGTGTCGAGGGCGCCGTACGGGGTGGACACGGCGTCGGCGAGCACGGCGGCGTGTTCCAGCGGCACCGATTCGGGGACGTCGACGAGCGACACCGCCGAGGTCAGCACGTACTCGGCCCACGCGCCGTCGTAGTGGAACGCCAGCACTTGCAGGTCTTCGCACCGGTCGGTGCCACCACCGAGGAGGCACTCGGGGCATTCACCGCATTCCTTGCCCGCGGCGATGACGACCCGGTCGCCGAGCTGCCGGTTGCGCACGCCCGCGCCGAGCGCGGCGACGACCCCGGCGGCCTCGTGCCCGGGCGTGATCTCGGGGAGCCGCGGCCGGATGTGTCCGTCGAGCTGGCTGAGGTCGGATTGGCAGATGCCGCAGGCGGCGACGCGCACGAGCACTTCACCGGGCCCGGGCTGGGGGACGGGCACGTCGCGGACGGCGAGCTCACCGGTGGCGGCGTCGAACCGGGCCGCGCGCATGGTGGCGGGAACCGGTCGGTCGAGGACAGCTGGCATGGGAGTGTCCTTTCTCGGTGCACCCCGGATTCGGGGCGCGGGAGGCGGTCGCGCACCGGCGCGCCCGGCACACGACGGGCACGACGCGCGGCGGAGCACGAACGGGTCGGTGGATCAGTCGACGGTGGATCAGTCGACGGTGGATCAGTCGACGGTGGATCAGTCGACGGTGGATCAGTCGACGGTGGATCAGTCGACGGCGGGTCAGTCGACGGCGGGTCAGTCGATCGGTGGAGTCGGTCGGAAACGGGCGGCGGCGCAAGCGATCGGCGACGAGCACCGCCGCTCGACGGCACGAACGACCGGCGTAGCTCAACGGCGCGGACGGTCGGCAGCCAACCGCTCGACGGCACGAACGATCGGCAAGAGCAGCCACCGCGAGGGCGAGCACGCACCCCCGGACCACCAGCACCACGACGCCCGGCAGCGCAAGCAGCGGCACGCGCACCCGCCGAACTCACCGCCCGAGCAGCGAAGCGCCCGAGCCGATCCGCCCCGCGCACTCACCCCCGGAATCCGGGCACCCCGCCGGAGAACAAGGTGCTCACCGAGTCGGCGAGCTCCGCGGGCGTCCAGTCGGCGTCGGCGTCGAGCAGCAGCCGGGCACCGGATTCGGCGGCGCCGACGGCGAGCGCCGCCAGCACGCCGGCGCGGCGGTCGCCCTCGGGCGCGGTGTCGCCGAGCCAGTCGCGCAGCACCGGGGTGAGCCGTTCGACGGCCCGCGCCCGGGAGCCCTGCACGGCGCGCGCCCGGTCGGCCCGCACCTGGGTCCCGTACAGCAGCCGGTAGCTCTCCGGCGCGTCGCGGACGGCGGTGTAGTAGGCGATGAGCACGTCGCGCAGCGCGTTCGCCGGGTCCGGCTCGGCGCGGGCGGCGTCGAGTGCGGTGGCGAGCTGTTCGGTGAACCGGCGGCTTTCCCGCTCGTCGAGGGCGTGCAGCATGGTGTCGCGGTTGTTCCAGCACCGGTAGAGCACGGTCTTGGCGACTCCGGCTTCGGCGGCGACGGCGTCCATGGACACGGCGTCCCCCTCGCGCGCGGTCACGCGCAGCGCGGCGTCGAGCACGAGTTCCTTGCGGACGGCGAGCGGCAGGTGCTGCGCGCGTCCCCCCTTGGCGCCGGTCATGGCCGCGTCCTCCCCGGTTCGTCTCAGCTGTCGCGCATCGGGTGCATGCGCAGCAGGAAGGTCGGCGAGACCAGTCCCACCGGCAGCGGCAGCTTGCCGACCCTCATGTTGACGCGGCGGTAGTGCGCGTTCAGCGGCGGCCCGGAGATGAGGGTGTCGAGCGGGTCGGTGTAGGAGCCGCCGATGGTGAGGTCGACGTCGGCGGCGCGCTGCTCCAGCGGGTGGTCGACGGTGCTGAAGGTGACGAGCCGGGGGACGGAGAGCCCGACGGTGCCGATGACGTTGCGGAACGGCTGGTTGAAGATCGGCGGCACCGAGTCGACCTCGTCGCCGAAGCGGCCGGTGATGCGGATGAGGTCGACGCCGCGGCGGCGCACGACGGCTTCGACGCGGTCGTCGTGCTCGGCCCAGTCGATCTCGGCCATCTTCTTGGGGAAGCCGAGGGTGTCGCGACCGCCGATGAGCGCGGTGTCGTCGTCGACGACGATCCACGGGCAGTGGGCGGCGCGGAACGGGCCGTGCTTGACGTTCAGGAACAGCGCGGCTTCGTGGTAGGTGCTGTTGAAGTTCGTCCACGGGTAGTCGACGACGAACAGGGTGGCGGTGCTGCTCTCGTCCATCTTGACCCCGGCGGGCAGCACGTGGTTCGCGGCGTCGCGGTCGATGGGGACGGTGGCGGAGAGGAACTTCGCGTTCTTGTACTTGTCGGCCTGGGGGCTCTGCCTGCGGCGGAGGTCGGCCTTGGCCTCGTCGAAGGTGAACTCCGGGCGGGCGTCGGCGGGGGCGACGCCTTCTTCGGACATCTGGACCTTGCCGACCTGGTGGGTCGTCATCTGTGCCTCCTCGTGTTTTGTACCTCGCAGTACAATCATTGTACTTACGGGTACAAAAGTCAAAGGTGCAGGTGAACAGCGTTGTTCGACCGCCCGAGGCCGCGGATCGCCACACGGGCGATCATCCGGCGGCCGAGCCGTCGTATCGTCCAGGACCGTCGGTGCCCGATCGGCTGCGAAGGAGCGGGCGGTGTCGAGTCCCACCACCGGAGGACCCTCGATCGCGGGTCGGATGGATCGCCTCCCGCTGATCGGCACGCATCGGAAGGCCACCACCGCCGTCGGGCTGGGGCTCTTCTTCGACATGTACGAGATCTTCCTGACGCCGGTGCTCAGCACCGCCCTCGTGCAGGAGTTCCAGCTCAGCAAGGCCGAACTGCCGCTCGTGCTGGCCTCCACGTTCCTCGGCATGTTCGTCGGCACGCTGCTGCTCGGCAGGCTCGCCGACCGCATCGGGCGCCGCCGCGCGTTCTTGCTCAGCCTCGCCGTGTACTCGCTGTTCTCCCTGCTCGGCGCGTTCAGCACCGGGCCGTGGATGCTGGCCGCCACCCGGTTCGTCGCCGGCATCGGCATCGGCGCCGAACCACCGCTGGCGGACGCCTACCTCAGCGACCTGCTACCCGCGAAGCGCCGCGGCCGGTACATCGCCTGGGCCTACACCGTGGCGTTCCTCGGCGTGCCCGCCGCCGGGTTCCTCGCGCACTGGCTCGTCCCCGCCGCACCACTGGGCATCGCGGGCTGGCGCTGGATGTTCGCGCTCGGCGCGCTCGGCGCCGTCGTCGTGTTCCTGCTGCGGCGCGGGCTCCCCGAGTCACCGCGCTGGCTGGCCGCCACCGGCAGGCAGGCCGAGGCCGAAGCCCTCGTCGACGAGTTCGAAGCGCAGGCCCGCGCCACCGGAGCCGCACTGCCCGAGCCCGAACCCGCGCGCACCGCGCCCCGCCCGGCCGGTGGACTCCGCGACCTCGTCGCCGCCCCGTACGGGAAGCGCACCGCGATGATGGCCGCGTTCCAGGTGCTGCAGACCGTCGGCTACTACGGGTTCGGCACGATGGTGCCGCTGGTGCTCGCCGCGAAGGGCTACGAGATCACCGACACGCTGCTGTTCAGCGCGGTCACCTACCTCGGCTACCCGGCGGGTGCGGCGCTGTCGCTGCCGTTCGTGGAGCGGATGGAGCGCAAGCACCTGGTGATCGCCTCCGCGCTGGGCATGATGGTGCTGGGGCTGGCGTTCGGGCTGTCCGCCTCGACGGTGCCGATCGTGGCGTTCGGGTTCCTCTACACCGCGGTGAGCAACGTGTTCTCGAACGCGTTCCACATCTACCAGGCGGAGATCTTCCCGACGCACATCCGCGCGACCGCCGCGTCGTGGACCTACTCGCTGTCCCGGCTGACCACCGGTGCGATGCCGTTCGTGCTGGTGCCGCTGCTGCACGCGCAGGGCGCCGGGGTGCTGTTCGCGGTGGTCGCCGCCGCGATGATCGGGGTCGGCGTGGACATCGGCCTGTTCGGACCGCGCTCGACCGGGCGCCCCCTGGAAGACGTCAGCGAGCGGTAGCGAGCTCCGGCTCCGGCTCGAACCGGGCCCGGAACCGCTCGGTGGTCTGCGGCACCACCAGCACCACCGCGATCGCCAGCGCCGGCCCCACCAGCAGCGCGGTGAACGCGGCGGAGTAGCCGCCGTGCTCCACGACGTAGCCGAACACGCCGGGGCTGAGCACCCCGGCCAGCTGCCCGCCGAACATGATCACTCCCCCGGCGGCGCCGGTGAGCCCGGCGGGCAGGCTGCGCAGCGGCACCGAGAAGCACGGCAGGTACGCCAGCCCCGCCACCCCGCCGAGCACGGTCACGCACGCCACGAACAGCGGCACCGACGGCATCCGCGGCAGCAGGGGCAGCAGCAGCCCCACCACCAGCATGCTCGGCACCACCAACCGCCGCGGCCGCCCGCCGAGGCGGTCCGACAACCGCCCGCCCAGCACCGTCCCGGCCGCCCCCAGCAGCGTCGGGCCGATCAGCGCCAGGCTCGCCTCGCCGATCGCCAGGCCGCGCACCTCGACCAGGTACGAGGTCGTCCAGGTGCCGATCCCCCAGCTCACCACGTCGTAGGCGAAGAACATCACCGCGAACCCCCACAGCACCGGGGAGCGCAGCAACCGCGCGGTGCCACCGCCGGCGCGCGCGGACCCGGTGACCTCCGGGGCCATCGGCTCCGGCATCCACCGCAGCACCGCGGCGAACACCAGCAGCCCCAGCACGGCCACCACCAGGAACCCGACCCGCCAGTCCCACAGCGACAGCAGCACCGCGCCCACCACGGCGGCCAGCAGCGCCCCCACCGCGTTCGAGCTCTGCATCCACCCGTTCGCGGTGAGCCGCTGCTGCGGGGTGCTGCGCGCGCTCAACGCGCTGACCGACGCCCCGGGGAACAGCCCCTGCGCGGCGCCGAAGCACAGCCGCAGCACCACCAGCGAGGCGAACGACCAGGCCAGCGCGGTCAACCCGGTGCACACCGACCACAGCAGCAGCGCGATCGCCGCCACCCGCACCCCGCCGAAGCGGTCCGCGAGCAGCCCGCCCGGGATCTGCACCAGGGCGTAGGTCAGGAAGAACGCCGACACCACCAGCCCGCGCTCCCCGTGTCCGAGGCCGAACTCCTCGCCGATCGACGGCAGCGCCACGTTGATGAGGAGCCGATCCACGTAGTCCACGGTCCAGGCCGCGAACAGCAGGGCCACGGTGATGCGGGTCGTCCGGTGCACGGGCGATCCTCCCACCCCTGCGGGGCGAACGGCCGACGGGGCCACCGGAACCTACGCCGGACGGACCCTCCCCGGGGAGGCCCCGGCGTGAATTCGATCTTGCGAATGGACGGCGCCGGGCCGAGCGCGCCACCATCCCGGCACTGCGCAGCACCTACCCCCGTCCGAGTGACCGTCCACGATTGACACGCATACCCCCCAGGGGTATACCTGGCACGGCGGAGGAACGGTGCGCACCGGACCGGGGAGGACGTCGATGCACGGGTACACCCAGGACAAGGACGAGTACGCCAAACGGCTGCGCCGAATCGAGGGACAGGTCCGCGGCCTCGCCAAGATGATCGAGGACGACAAGTACTGCATCGATGTGCTCACCCAGATCAGCGCCACCACCAAAGCGCTGCAATCGGTCGCGCTGGGACTGCTCGACGAGCACCTCAAGCACTGCGTCGCCGAAGCGCTCACCGAAGGCGGTGCGGCCGCCGACGCCAAGGTCGCCGAGGCCGCCGCGGCGATCGCCCGGCTGGTCCGGTCCTGACCACCGGCAGCACCACGAACCACGAGAAGGGGACGTACATGAGCCAGTCGACCTACACCGTCACCGGGATGACCTGCGGCCACTGCGTGAGCTCGGTGACCGAGGAGATCAGCGAGATCGCCGGCGTCTCCGACGTCGCCGTCGACCTCGCCACCGGATCGGTGACCGTGACCAGCGCCGAACCGCTGTTCGACAGCGCGGTCCGCGGCGCGGTCGAGGAGGCCGGTTACCAGCTGGTGACGGCGTGACCACCGCGGCGGGAGCGGCCGCCCCCGCTCCCGCCGCTCCCGCACCTCCGGGCGAACAGGAGACCGCACGATGAGCACTGCAACGCCGGCCGGCACCGGACGGCACGTCGAGCTGATCATCGGAGGCATGACCTGCGCCTCCTGCGCGAACCGGGTGGAGCGCAAGCTGCGCAAGCTCGACGGCGTCACCGCCACCGTCAACTACGCCACCGAGAAGGCCGCCGTCACCTACCCCGCCGAACTCGACCGGCAGCGGCTCATCGACCAGGTCGAAGCCGCCGGGTACACCGCCTCCGTTCCCGAACCGGACGAGACCGGCGACGCCGCCGAGACCACCGACCTGCGCGACCGGCTGATCACCTCCGCCGTGCTGGCGGTGCCGGTGATCGTGCTCGCGATGGTGCCCGCGTTCCAGTTCACCTACTGGCAGTGGGTGTCGCTGGTGCTCGCCGCGCCCGTCGTCGTCCTCGGCGGCTCCCCGTTCCACCGGGCGGCCTGGACCAACCTGCGCCACGGCGCCGCCACCATGGACACCCTCGTGTCCCTCGGCACGCTCGCCGCGTTCCTCTGGTCGCTGTACGCGCTCGTGCTCGGCACCGCCGGCATGCCCGGCATGACCCACGGGTTCGAATTCGGCACCAGCCCCGGCGGCAGCGGCGCCGGATCCATCTACCTGGAGGTCGCGGCCGGAGTCACCACGTTCCTCCTCGCCGGGCGCTACTTCGAAGCGCGCTCCAAGCGGCGCACCGGAGCAGCGCTGCGCGCCCTCCTGGAACTCGGCGCGAAGGACGTCGCCGTGCTGCGCGACGGGCGGGAGCACCGCATCCCCGTCGACGACCTCGCCGTCGGCGACCTGTTCGTGGTGCGGCCCGGCGAGAAGATCGCCACCGACGGGACCGTCGACGAAGGCGGCTCCGCCATCGACAGCTCCATGCTCACCGGCGAATCCGTGCCCGTCGAAGTGGGGCCCGGGGACGGGGTCGTCGGCGCCACGGTCAACTCCGGTGGATGGCTCGTGGTGCGCGCCACCCGCGTGGGGACGGACACCCAGCTCGCGCAGATGGCGCGGCTCGTCGAACAAGCCCAGACCGGCAAGGCCGCCGTGCAGCGGCTCGCCGACCGGATCTCCGCGGTGTTCGTGCCGATCGTCATCGGCCTCGCGCTCGCCACCCTCGGCGGATGGCTGCTCGCCGGTGGCGGTGCCGACGCCGCGTTCACCGCCGCCGTCGCCGTGCTCATCATCGCCTGCCCCTGCGCGCTCGGACTCGCCACCCCGACGGCGCTGCTCGTCGGCACGGGCCGCGGTGCCCAGCTCGGGGTGCTCATCAAGGGCCCCGAAGTGCTCGAATCGACGCGGCGCATCGACACCGTCGTGCTCGACAAGACCGGCACCGTCACCACCGGGCAGATGTCGCTGTCCGCCGTGCACCTCGCCGACGGCACCGACGAGCAGCAGGTGCTGCGGCTCGCGGGCGCCGCCGAACACGGCTCCGAGCACCCCATCGCCCGCGCCATCGCCCGCGGCGCCGCCGACCGCGTCGGCGAACTGCCCGTCGCCACCGACTTCGGCAACGTCGAAGGCCTCGGCGTGCGGGCCACCGTCGACGGGCACCAGGTCAGCATCGGGCGCCTTTTCGACGGCGAGCTGCCCGCCGCGCTGCGCGACGCCAAGACCGCCGCGGAGAACGCCGGCCGCACCGCCGTCGTCCTCGCCTGGGACGGCGCCGCGCGAGCCGTGCTCGACGTCGCCGACACCGTGAAACCCTCCTCCGCTGAAGCCGTGCGCGGGCTCCGCGACCTCGGGTTGCGGCCCGTGCTCCTGACCGGCGACAACGAGGCCGTGGCCAGGACCGTCGCCACCGAAGTCGGCATCGACGAGGTCATCGCCGAAGTCCTGCCGCAGGACAAGGCCGCCGTCGTCAGCCGCCTGCAAGGCGAAGGGCGGGCCGTGGCGATGGTCGGTGACGGCATCAACGACGCCGCCGCGCTCGCCCAAGCCGACCTGGGGCTCGCCATGGGCACCGGCACCGACGTGGCGATCGAAGCCTCCGACCTCACCCTCGTCCGGGGCGACCTGCGCGCCGCCGTCGACGCCATCCGGTTGTCCCGCGCCACGTTGCGCACCATCAAGGGCAACCTGTTCTGGGCGTTCGCGTACAACGTCGCCGCCATCCCGCTCGCCGCAGCGGGCCTGCTCAACCCGATGATCGCCGGTGCTGCGATGGCCTTCTCCTCGGCGTTCGTGGTGGCGAACAGCTTGCGGCTGCGCCGCTTCCACCCCACCACCCACCCGCCATCGGAGTGAACGGACCGTTCGTCCCATCTAGTTGGGCGAACGGTCCGTTCACTCCATCCGGTTCGGGACTGCACGGGGGCGCCGCGATCTTGCGGAACGGCGCACCGCGACCGACGAGGACTCCGAGTGAACGGACCGTTCGTCCGATCTACTTGGACGAACGGTCCGTTCACTCGCTCAACCGCGTGGCGCCGCGCCTCCGCCCGGCCGAAGCGGACCTCAGGCGCGCCGCGGGCTCGGCAACGCCCGGAGCACCAGCGCAGGATGCGGGTCCGGGCCGAACGCCGTGGACTTCACCGGCAGGCGAACCCCGGTCGCCGCGGCAGCCGACAGGTCCAAGTGGCTCGGCGGGAACGCGATCGCCGCGATGCCGCCGAGTTCGCGCACCGCGTGCAACGCCCGCGGCGCGCTCGGCTCGTACAGCACGGGTGACTCGGCCACCACATCGAGGAACGCCTGCAGCACCGAGATGTGCATCGACCGCAACGACTCTGGGAACCGCTCGCACGGTCCCTGCAGGAACTCGACGTTGGGCCGGTCCAGCAAGAAGGCGCGGTCCGGCGTCGCGATGATGAACGCGGCCCCGTGGTAGGAGCGGGCCCGCAGCACGTCGAGCCACTCCTCCAGCGGCCCAGCCAACGCGGTGATCTGGAACCACTGCTGCGCGGCGGCGAGCGCCTTCCACGGATCGACGTGCGGCAGCACCCGGTGCACCGGACGCAACCGCATCGGGCTGCGCTTGGTGTCGACGAGCAACGCGGGGATGTAGTCCCACGGCCCGCGCCCGTACCCGGCGGCGTGCACTTCGCGCCGGAACCGGCGGGCGGCCACGTGGCGGTGGTGACCATCGGCGATCAACGCGGCCCGCTCGTGCAGCGCATCGATGATCTCCCCGCAGGTGGAGCGTTCGGTGAGCCGCCACACCCGGTGCTGCTGGCCGTCCGGAGTGCGCAGCTCGGTCAGCGGCCGCTGCCGGACGGCGGTGTCGAGCTGCGCGGCGGTGCGGTCGGTACCGCCGTAGCCGAGCAGAATCGGCGGCATGCTCATCCGTCCAGCGCGCATCAGCTCGACCATGGCGTCGGTGTGCGCAGGTGCGACGTCTTCGTGCGGAAGCAGCCGGCTGTCCAGGTGCACTGCGGAGATCACGCCGCGTTGCACGCCAAGCGGACCGGTCTGCTCGTAGACGTACATGGCGGGACGTTCTTCGCGGGCGAGCACCTCGAGGCGCTTCCACTCGTCCAGCAACCGCACCGAGTTCTCGACGTCCACGCGGTCCCACGGAGTGGCGTGGCGATCAGCGAGGCCGCGCAGCCGCTCGGGCGCGAGTACCCAGGCGCGGAACGGGCGGATGTCGACTCCCACTCGTACCGAACTCGTCACCACCGCAGTATCAACCCGCGGCTGAGCGTGCGGTGAAGCGGTCGCGGAAAGCACCGATTTGTGCGCTATGCCAGAGGTTTCCTCGACGGAGAGTGATCTCCACTCACCCTGGCGGGGCTGCGACGAGCGCGGCGTGGAGGTCGTCCAACGCCCCGTCCGCGGCGACGAGGAGACGGGTGCATTCCTGCTCGGTACCGGGCTGCGGCGGGAAGCACCCGCGTCCGGACAGCTCGGTCACCCGCTGCTCCAGCGTGCGCGCCGGGTCGGTGATCTGCGGCGGGTTCTCGGTGGAGTCGGTGGCGCTGAGCGCGATGTTGCGCACCTGCGCCAGATAGCGTTCGCAGCGCTCGGTGCCGTGCTGAGCAGCACGCGTGTAGCACTGGTCCTGCGTGACGAAGCCGATCTTGGTGATGATGTCCTGCCGGGACACGCTCGGCACGTGGCGCTGCACGCCGGGGTCGGTCTGGTAGCCGGCGCACCCGGTCAACGCCAGCGCCGCCAGCGCCACGACCACCGCCGATTTCCGGTGTGATGTCGTCGTTCGCATCCCTCACCCCTTCCGCGGGTCACAGTACGCCCGGGTGGGTTCGGTCGGAGCGGTAGGCGGAGGTCGCGACGCCCCCGCACGCAGCCCTCCCGGAGTGAACGGACCGTTCATCCGATCGTTCTGGGCGAACGGTCCGCTCACTCGAGTCGAAGGCTCGGCGAGCCGGCTTCCACGAGCGGCGGACGTCGCGTCACACGCACGAGATCTCTCCCGGGTGAACGGACCGTTCGTCTGATCTATTCGGACGAACGGTCCGTTCACTCCACCAGGAATCGGGACGTTGTCCACAGGTCGGCGATTCATCCACAGATCTCGAAATCGATGTGGCGCCGAGGTGAGCTGAGTGGTCATCGTGGAGTCATGCCGAGGAGAACGATCGCTGACTGGGACGGGGTGGCCACCGCGGCCACCTACGGCGTCATCACAGCGCGCGCTCTCGACGAACTCGGCGTACCAAGGCAGACCGTCTACCACCGGGCCTCGATCGGCGGCCCGTGGAAGCGGCTACTCCCCGGGGTCATCATGCTGTCGTCGGGCACCCCCACTCGCGAGCAGCGCCTGGACGCCGCGCTCCAGTACGCGGGCACCGGCGCGATGATCACCGGAATCGCCGCTTGCCGATTGCACGGGATGACGCAGTTCCCCGGCACGGAAGAAGTGCACATGCTCATCCCGGAAGCTCGAAAGCGCGCCAGCAAGGAGTTCGTCGAGATCGAGCGGACCACCCGCTTGCCGCGGCCCGCATCTCAAGGTGGCTTCCGGGTTGCGCCTCTCGTCCGTGCGCTGCTCGACGCGGCGCGTCGACTGCCGACGCTGGACCAGGTGCGAGCACTGCTCGCCGAGGCCGTGCAACGCGGCATGGTCACGGCGGAAGCTCTCGCCAAGGAAGCGAAGGCCGGGTCTCGACGAGGGGTCGCCCGCTGCCGCGTCGTGCTCGAAGAGCTGGGTGCCAACGTCCATTCCGCGGCCGAAGGGTGGGCGTACCGGTTGGCGCGGAAAGCCGGTTTGCCGCGGACGCAGTGGAACGTCCGGTTGCTCGGCCCCGACGGGAAGCTGTTGGGCGTACCCGATGGCTGGATCGACGAGGTCGGGCTCGCCTGGCAGATCGATTCCCTCAACTTCCACCTACGGCCGGCCGGCTACGAGAACACGGTGCGACGGCACACGCTCATGACCGCCGCAGGTGTCGTCGTCGTGCACACGCTCCCGAAGCACATCCGATCGAACCCGGCCGCGGTGCTGGATGAGCTCCGACGCTCGTACCAGGTTGCTCGACAACGTCCCCGTCCACGAGTGACAGCCGTTCCCCACACGACCGAACGCCGCTGAACCACCCGCGCCCCGAACGGATCCCGTGCTTCGCGCACGGCGTCACGTCTCCCCGCCACCGGCTCCCCAGCGCCGACCTACGCACCACTCACGCCGCATTTCGGCCCACCCGCGTCGGTTACAGCACGCGCGGCGTTCTGCTGCCGCGAGGAAGGTGGGCGGACCGTTCGCCCAATCCGGCTGGACGAACGGTCCGTTCACTCCAGAGGATCTCGAGCGCGCTTGAATCGGTCTGCTGGTCACCACGCCGACAGCCGACGCAGGTAATCGACCGAATCAGTTGGTGAACGGACCGTTCGTCCCATCTAGCTGGACGAACGGTCCGTTCACTCCTGGACGGTGCGTGCGGGGCCGAACGGCGTTCTTCGAGTGAACGGACCGTTCGTCCCGATCTATTGGAACAACGGTCCGTTTCACTCGGGTGCCGGTTAGGGCTGGGCTAGGCGGAGCAGGCGCGCGCACGCCGTGTCCTCGTCCGGCGAGGTGGCGATCACGTGCCACTCGCCGCGTTCGGCGACGCCGGTGTCCCAGCCCTGCGCGCCCTTGCGCAGGAACAGGAACTCGGTGGGCGGCATCCGCGGTTCGTGCACGCCCTCGATCCACAGCTCGCTCTCGGCCACACCCGATCCGCGCAGGAGGGTGAACAGTTCGCGGCGGTCCATCCGCCTACCGTAGATCGTCCGCGGGCTTGAGGTAGCCGTTGGACAACAGCCACCGGACGTTCAGCCGCTGCCCTTCGCCCGGCTGGAGGAACGCGGGGTCGAGCAGGATCTGGGTGCCACCACCGGGCTGGGCGAACCAGGCGGCGATGGGTCCTTCCCACGCGGTGAACGGCCGCGCCACCTCGTACCGGTGGTAGCCGCAGGGGAAGTCGGCTTCCCTGGTGGTCAGGCTCTGCGGCGGCAGCGAACGTTCGGCGTAGTCGTCGCCGGCCGGGGCGAGGAAGGAGCCGTACTCGGAGCCGAAGCGGTCCAGTTCTTCGCCCACTTCCAGCACTTCGGCGTCCTTGTCGGCACTCCCGTCGGGGAGCACTTCGAACCCGTCCAGCGGCGGGTACTTCCAGCTCTCCGCCGCGGAGTCCCAGTACTCCGCCAGGAACCGGTCCGGCGGGAGGTTCCCGCTGCGGGAGTAGCCGGCCAACAGCGGTCCGACGGGCTCCTGCCACGGCCGGGGCAGCACCGCAGGCCCCCACCGTTCGTCGCCGGCGTGGACCCCGGTGCAGGGTTCGGGCCGGTCGGCGTGCGGCGCCGCTTGGGCCGGTGCGGCGGGCACCAGCACGGCCACCAGCCCGAAGCACAGCGCGAGCAGCGCTCGTCTGCGGCGCGGCACGCGCGGGTGCGGGACGGCCGCGCCGCTGCGTCGGATCGCGTTTCGGGAACACGGCATTTCGAACCCCAGCATGGAACTCCTCCTGATCACTGTGCTGGCCCCACTGATAGCGGCCGAGTGATCACCCGGGGAACGTTCCGCGTGGATTGCGCTCGATCGGTTCGCACTCGCTACCTGATCGGGTGGATCTTGGTTCTGATTCTGACGCTCCGCATCCGAAGTCGTCGGTGCCACCGCCGCGGGCTGCTCGGAACCCGCCGCTGAACTCGGCGACCGGCCCGCAGGTCCTTTTGGACGTGCCGAATCCGGGACTTTTCCCTGGCGGTGAACGCTCGACCTTCCCCGGAAGGCGGCCGCGGACCCCGCTGCGCGAACCCGGCACCGTCCACGCTGAGTCACCACGGAACCGACCGGCCTCCCGCGAGTGGAAATCCCGGATCCGGCCACGACTCGAATTCACCGGGAAAAAGCAATCCGGCATTGCCGGAACGCGCGCTCTGAAATCCGCTGCGCACATCGACCCAGCCCCGCCGAGACGGCGAACCGGCGGCGGAACGCCCGGCCACCCCGACGATTCGGCGGGCTCAGCCCGTGCCGGTCCCGCCGGTCCCGTCCCCGAACCGGACGTGCTCGGGCTGCGGGATGAGCAGTTCGTCGACCCCGCAGCCGAGCACGGCGCAGAGCACGTCCAGGTCGGCGAGCTTCACGCTCCCGGGCTGCCCGGACCACAACGCGGACATCTTGCCCGCGGAGATCACCATCCCGCGCTCGGCGAGCCTGCGCTGCAGGTCACCGGCCTTCCATATGCCCCGGTTGGCCGCAGCCAGCCGCAGGTTCCACCGCATCCGGACCTCCTCCTGCCCCAGCCGGCACCGCGGACGCGCGCGCGGCACCGGTCGCGAGACCACCCCGTTCTGATCGCCACACCGTTCCCCGCCCAACACCGCGCGACGCCTTTCGGGATTGTTTCAGGAATGCCGAATTCGCCTCGACAAGGTCGGGTTAATCGCGAACGCTACTGCATCGATCCAAGCACTCCGCAACCGGTTCCCACCGACCGCCCCCGCACTTCGCCCGGCCGGAGCAGCACGTCGTGCACGGCGCGAATCGGACCCGCTGGAAAACGGGTTCGATCGTCCGCGGAACGACCAGAGAACACCGATTTATTTCCAAGCGAAACTACTTCCCGTGATCACAATAGGCGAAACGAGTGATGGTCGGTGATGTAGCTCCCGCCCGCCACCGGAGCAGCCACTCTTAGCACCTTCGGGTGACTGTACGGCCCCATCCGGCGGTGCTAGCGTCTTCTCCGCCAGGAAATGAGCACGCAATTTGCCGATGCCCGGTTTCCACGTCGGCGTCTTTCCATTCACGCGAAACCCAGCGGAAAACAAGCGAACTCAGTCGAAGAATCGGCCTGTTCCCCTCGAACCGGCCGATTGGCGACCCCGCGACCCGAACCGGGCCGGGCCGGGTCGTTCGAAGCACCGGCACGGCGGCCAGCGAAGCCCGCCGCGGTCGAGCACGCCCCGCTCCACCGGAGCATTCGGCGCTTTCCCCAGAACTCGAACGAAAGATTAGGTGGTGTACGTCGTGACCGTGGCGGATTCGGGTGTCGACGAGAACGAGCGGCCGCAGCTGAGCCTGGGTACGGCCGCCGCGCGGAACCTCGCGACGACGACCAAGACCCCACCGCAGATGCAGGGCATCACCTCGCGGTGGCTGCTGCGGATGCTCCCGTGGGTGCAGGCGACCGGCGGGACCTACCGGGTCAACCGCAGGCTCACCTACACCTTGGGCGACGGGCGGGTGACCTTCACCAACACCGGCTCCGATGTCCGGGTCATCCCCCGAGAGCTGCGCGAGCTGCCGCTGCTGCGCGACTTCGACGACGAGTCGGTGCTCGGTGCGCTCGCCGACCGCTTCGTCCAGCAGAACTTCGAGCCCGGCGACGTCCTCGTCGAGGCCGGGCAGCCCGTGGACCAGGTCTTCCTGCTGGCGCACGGCAAGGTGAACAAGCTCGGCCGCGGCGAGTACGGCGACGACACCGTGCTCGGCGTCCTCGCCAACGGCGAGTACTTCGGGGAGTCCGCGCTGCTCAGCGCCGACGGAACTTGGGCCCACACCATCAAGGCCGTCACCTCCGGCACCGTGCTCGCGCTGCGGCACCAGAGCCTGCAGGAGATGAACGCCGCCGAGCCGCTGCGCCAGCACCTCGCCGGCATCGACACCTCCACCGGGAAACCGCAGAACGAGCACGGCGAAGCCGAGATCGGCATCCACTCCGGGCACAGCGGCGAAGCTCCGCTCGGCGGCACCTACGTGGACTACGAGCTCAGCCCGCGCGAGTACGAGCTCAGCGTCGCCCAGACCGTGCTGCGCGTGCACAGCCGGGTCGCGGACCTCTACAACCAGCCGATGAACCAGACCGAGCAGCAGCTGCGGCTCACCATCGAAGCACTCCGCGAACGCCAAGAGCACGACCTGCTCAACAACCCCGACTTCGGACTCCTCCACAACGCAGACCTCTCCCAACGCATCCACACCCGCACCGGCCCACCCACCCCCGACGACCTCGACGAACTCCTGTCCACGGTGTGGAAGGAGCCGACGTTCTTCCTGGCGCACCCGCGGGCGATCGCCGCGTTCGGCCGGGAGTGCAGTAAGCGCGGGCTGTACCCGCAGAACGTGGACTTCCAGGGCCACCAGGTCCCGGCGTGGCGCGGCGTGCCGCTGCTGCCGAGCAACAAGATCGGGGTGTCGGACACCCGCACCACCTCGATCATGCTGTTGCGCGCCGGGGAGCAGAACCAGGGCGTCGTCGGCCTGCACCAGACCGGCATCCCGGACGAGTACCAGCCGGGCCTGTCGGTGCGGTTCATGGGCATCAACGAGAGCGCCGTCATCTCGTACCTGGTCAGCACCTACTACTCGGCCGCGATCCTGGTGCCGGATGCCCTCGGCGTGCTGGAGCACGTCGAGATCGGGCGCGAGGGCTGACCCGGGATGCGGGCCTTGGAGATCACCGGTTCCGGTGCACCGTGCGGTGCGCGGCTGAACCCGCACGTGGATCGCGCGCACGCGCTCGCCGCCAGGTGGACGCGGGAACAAGGCCTGCTTCTGTCCGATGTGGACTTATCCGGTCCACGTCGGCCCGCGGACGCGGGGATCCCGAGCTCCCCGCACTCCCCCGGCGCGGACCCGTTCCGGATCGCGCCCGGGGAGGAAGCTCCGGGGCCGGTGGCTCACACGCCTGACGCCACCGGCCCCGGGGTGACCGCGTCCGCCGTGCGGGACCAGGTGCTGCTCGCCGCCTGGACCCATCCCGACGTGCCCGGCGCGGAGCTGGCGCTGATCGCCTGCTTCGAGGTGTGGGTGGCGGCGGTGCGCGGGCACGTCCGGCGCTGCTCGGGGGCAGTCGCCGAGCGCTCCGTGGCGGGGTTGCACCAGGTGCTGACCGGTGCGGCCGAATCCCGGGACGCCGCTGACCCCGCCGGCAGGGCGTTGCGCGACCTGCGTTCCCGGGTCGCGCCGTCGTGGCGGCGGCAGGTCGATGCCGCGCTGATCGACCTGCTGCGCGGGCAGGCCGCCGAGTCGGCGGGGGCGGCGGTGTCCCGGGTGCCCAACCCGATCGACCACCTGGGCGCGGGCCGCACCAGCGGGCCCGGCCCGTGGGCCGCGCGGCTGGTGGCCTACGGGCTGCGGGTGCGGATCCCGCGGCAGGTCGCCGCGAGCGCCGCGTTCCGCGCGGTGCACGACGCGTTCTGCGACGTGGTGCTGCTGCGCACCCGGAACGCGGGCGCGCCGGAGGAACCGCGGGACGAGCTCTCCGACAGCGTCGTGGTGCTGCAGCGGCACTTCGGGCAGTCCCGGGCGCGAGCGCTCGCCATGCTCGACGACCTGTTGTCGTGGCGCGCGGAACGGTTCGACGAGCTCACCGGCACCGGCCTGCCCGTGCTGCTGGCGGAGTGCGCGGACGCGGCGCAGCGCGACGCGGTGCTGCGCTACGTCCAGGGGCTGCGGGACTGGTCGGCGGGCCTGCTGGCGTGCCGGCCGGACACGGCGCCGCGGGACGCCGGGCAGCCGCGCCCGGCCCCGCGGCACACCTCGAACCGGGTGCGGCTGCCCGAGTTCTTCATGCCCTTCGACACCAGGCGGAATCCGGCGGTGGACGCGGCGCGGCGGCACTGCCGCGAGTGGGCCGAGGAGCACGGGTTGTTGCGCGGCACCCGCTCGTGGACGCCCGCCGCGTTCGACTCCGCCGACTACGCGCTGCTGGCCGCGCTGACCGAACCCGATGCGGCGGCGGCCGAGCTGGATTTGGCCGCCGATTGGCAGGTGTGGTCGTGGTACGCCGATGACCACCTCCGGTCCCGGGCCTCGGGTGCGGCGTTCCGGGATCGGCTCGCGGACCTGCTCCGCGACGGGCCGGAACCGCGGGAACCGTGGGAGCGGGCGCTGGTCGACCTGTGGCGGCGCACCACCGACGAGCTGGAACCCCGGCGGCGGCGCGAGTTCGCGGTGCGGCTAGCGGAACGCTTCGAGTACCGGGTGGCGGAACTGCGCGGCCCGGAGCCGGCCGACCCGCTGGCGCTGCTCGCGTCCCGGCGGCGCAGCTGCGGCGCCGAGTTCAGCGCCGCGCTGCTGCGGCACCGCCACGCCGCGCAGCTGCCCGCCGAACTGTTCACCGGCACCCCGATGCGGGCGCTCGCCGAGACGTTCGCCGAGGTCAGCGCGCTGCGGCACGACCTGCTCCGCTACCGGGCGACGTCTCCCGGCCCGCCGCGGACGCCGAACGTGGTGGCGGCGGTGGCGGCGTTCCTCGGCTGCCGGCCGCAGCAGGCGGTGTCGCTGACCGACGACCTGTGCACGGCGCGGCTGCGGCGGTTCGAGTCGGTCGCGCACTGGGAACTTCCCGCGCTCACCGGCGAGTTCGACCTCGACGCGGCGGGCTGCGCACGGCTGGAGCGGTACGTGCGCGGCATGCAGCAGTGGATGGCGGGCGAGCTGCGGTGGGTCGCGGTCACCGGCCGCTACGCCGGTACCGGAGACCGGCCGCGCCGGGTGCGGCGCGCGCACGGCCGACCCGGGCGCCCGGACGAGCGCTTCCTGCGCCGGGCTCCCGGCTAGTACCCCGGGCCGGCTCCCGGCCCGGTTCTTCCAGCAACGACAACGGGATTGGTGACTGCATGACCCGCGAGACCCACACCGAGGACCCCACGGACGCGGGTTCCGGCGCTCGCCCCGCGCTCAGCCTGGGCACCGATGCGGCGCGGAACCTGTCGACCACGACGAAGACCCCGCCGCAGATGCAGGGCATCACGTCCCGCTGGCTGCAACGCACCCTGCCGTGGGTGGAGGCGAGCTCCGGCACCTACCGGGTGAACCGCCGGTTGACCTACACCCTCGGCGACGGGCGCGTCACGTTCGTCAGCACCGGCAAACACGTGCAGGTGGTGCCGCAGGAGCTGCGGGAGCTGCCCGCGCTGCGCGACTTCGACGACGCCGCGGTGCTCGGTGCGCTCGCCGACCGGTTCGTGCAGCGCGAGTACGAGGCGGGCGCGGTGCTCGCCGAGGCGGGCGCGCCGGTCGATCGGATCCTGCTGCTGGCGCACGGCAAGGCGCACAAGCTGACCCGCGGCGAGTACGGCGACGACGCGGTGCTCGGCCTGCTCGCCGATGGGGACCACGCCGGGTCCGGGTTGCTGCTCGACCAGGGGTCGCGGTGGCCGCACACCGTGAAGGCCGTCACGCCCTGCACCGTGCTGGAGCTGCGCGGCGACGTCGTGGCGGAGACGGCGGCCCGCGCCGACGGGCTGCGCGCCCACCTCGACGACGTGCGTTCACGGCCGTCGAAGTCGCAGAACAAGCACGGCGAGGCCGAGATCGGCATCCACTCCGGGCACAGCGGCGAAGCACCGCTCGGCGGTACCTTCGTCGACTATGAGACCTCGCCGCGCGAGTACGAGCTGGCCGTCGCCCAAGCGGTGCTGCGCGTGCACAGCCGCGTGTCCGACCTCTACAGCACGCCGATGGACCAGACCGAGCAGCAGCTGCGGCTCACCATCGAAGCACTCCGCGAACGCCAAGAGCACGACCTGCTCAACAACCCCGACTTCGGACTCCTGCACAACGCAGACCTCTCCCAACGCATCCACACCCGCACCGGCCCACCCACCCCCGACGACCTCGACGAACTCCTGTCCAAGCGGCGCAAGACCCGGCTGGTGCTGGCGCATCCGCGGGCCATCGCCGCGTTCCGGCGCGAGTGCAACCGGCGCGGGGTGCTCCCGGACGTGGTGGAGGTCGAAGGAACCCGGGTCACCGGGTGGCGCGGGGTGCCGATGCTGCCCAGCGACAAGATCCCGGTGTCCGAGGTGGGCACCACCTCGATCCTCGCCATGCGCACCGGCGCCGAGGACCACGGCGTCGTCGGCCTGCGGCAGACCGGCATCCCCGACGAGCACGAGCCCGGGCTGAACGTGCGGTTCATGGGGATGGACGAGCACGCCGTGGTGTCCTACCTGGTCAGCACCTACTACTCGGCGGCGGTGCTGGTCCCCGACGCGCTCGGCGTGCTCGAACACGTCGAGACCACCCGGTGAAGGAGATCGGCGCAGATGACCGCACATGTGGACGAGGCACGACGGACGGTGGCCGACACGCTGCGCACCGGCCGGGAGCTGCTGGACCCGGCGCTGCGCGCCGCGGTCGGTTCGCTGCCGGAGTCGATGCAGCGCATCGTCGGGCACCACTTCGGCTGGCGGGACGAGCACGGCGCGCCCGTCGACGAAGACCAGGGCAAAGCGATCCGGCCCACCCTGGTGCTGCTCGCCGGGCGGGCCGTCGGCGCCGACGCGCGGCAGGTGCTGCCCGCGGCGGTCGCCGTGGAGCTGGTGCACAACTTCTCGCTGCTGCACGACGACGTGATTGACGGTGACCTCACCCGGCGGCACCGGCCCACCGCGTGGCGGGTGTTCGGGTCCGGGCCGGCGATCCTCGCCGGAGACGCGCTCTTGACGCTCGCCGCCGACGTGCTCACCGGCAGCGGGCATCCGGCGGCGCTCGCCGGGTTGAAGGAGCTCAACACCACCGTGCTCGACCTGGTGGATGGGCAGAGCTCCGACATGTCGTTCGAGCGGCGCGCCGATGTGGCGCTGCCCGAGGTCCTCACCATGGTCGGGGCGAAGACGGGGGCGCTGCTCGGGTGCAGCTGCGCGCTCGGCGCGTTCTTCGGCGGTGCCGGGCAGGAGCGGGTGGAGCACCTGCGGCGCTTCGGCTACCGGCTCGGCCTGGCGTTCCAGCTGGTCGACGACATCCTGGGCATCTGGGGGGATCCGGCGGTGACCGGGAAGCCGGTGCACTCCGACCTGCGGAACCGGAAGAAGTCCTTGCCGGTGGTGGCCGCGTTGAACTCCGGCACGGCCGCCGGTCGGGAGCTCGCCGAGCTGTACTCCCGTGAGATGTCCGATGAGGACGCGGTGCGGGCCGCGCGGCTGGTGTCCGACTCCGGGGCCCGGGAGTGGAGCCGCAGCCACATCGCCACGTTGGAGGCCGAAGCGCTGCACCACCTGGACGTGGCCGCCCTCGAACCGGGGCCGGCTGCGGAGCTGGCGGCGCTGACGCGGATGTTGACGGGGCGCGAGTTCTGACCCGCGCCCGGCTACGGGAGTGAACGGACCGTTCGTCCGATCTAGTTGGGCGAACGGTCCGTTCACCCATGTCCGAAGCCGCCTCCGGGTGGGGTTCGGTTCGCACCCGCGAGCCGATCACCTCGACCGCGGAACCGGGTGAACGGACCGTTCGACCGATCCAGTGGGACGAACGGTCCGTTCACCCGGAACTCGGCCCGTGGTGGGCCGGGACGGGTGTGTCGGCACCCGCCCGAGTCCACCCGCTCCGGAGGTTCGGGAGTGAACGGACCGTTCGTCCGATCTAGTTGGGCGAACGGTCCGTTCACTCCACCGGAGTTCAGTCCTCGTCGCCTTCGGCGGCGTCTCCGGCTTCGTCCAGGACCTCGCCGAGGACCATGCCGCCGACGAGTCCGGCGCCTGCGCCGAGCGCGGCTCCAGCCGCTACGCCACCCCAGCCCGGACCGCCGCCCTGCTGTTCCTGGTAGTGCTCGTGCTGCTCGGGATGTCCGCCGCTGAACATGCCGCCGCGCTGCGCCGCCTCGTCGAGCCAGCGGGTCAGCTCCGCGACCCAGTCCGCCTGCTCCGCCTCCGCGTGGGTGCGGCGGAACCGCCCGAACGCGTCCTCGCCGGAGCGGAACATGCCGCCGCGGCGGTCGGCTTCGAGCACGACGTGCAGGTCGTCGGCGTCGGCGACGAAGGTCAGCTCGACCTCGTCGACGCGGCCGCGGTACTGCTCCGGAGCGAAGAACTCGATCTCTTGGAACATCGGCAGCTGCTGGTCGATGCCGTGCAGCCGCCCGATCTCCAGGTCGGTCGACTTGAACTGGAAACCGAGCGCGCCGAACGCGTCGAGCACCCTGGACTGCGAGGGCAGCGGGGCCACGAACAAGCCGTCCAGGTCGCCCTTGTCGGCGCTCTTCGCGACGACCAGTTCGGTGCGCACGCCGAGGGCGACGCCGGGGAGCTGCGCGCCGTCGACGACGTTGATCGGTGTTTCCGCTGGCACGGGGATCGCGAACGGGATCACCTTGTGCTCTCCGTCGCCGACGTGGAAGTTCTCGGCGACGACGACCTGCATGAACTCGATGGTGGCGTCGTGCTGCTCGTCGCCCCGCTCGACCTCGGCGCGGGCTTCGAACCTGAGGACGATCCGCTCGATGTCGACTTCGTCGTCTCCGGTGACTCGGACTTCACCGGAGAGCGTCGAGCCCGGTTGGACGTGCGGTTCGGAGAACACCGTGTCGACGGTGGGTCCTCCGATCCCGAGCGCCCGCAGCATCTTCTTGAACACCAACGCGACCTCCCAGTCGTTTCAAGATCATCATACGAGCCCCTGCCCCGCGTCTGATCTTGCCCCAATGTCCGATTCGTCCGCCATCGCCGTGCCGCCGCGCCGCGAAGATCCGTCGAATGCCGCAGCGCTCACCCCCGGCCTCCCCCACCACGTCACTCACCGCGGCCGGGGACGAGTGAACGGACCGTTCGACCAACTAGATGGGACGAACGGTCCGTTCACTCCATCCACCGGGCGGGTGCCACCGCTGCCCACGATCTCCAGCCGCACCGGCACGACACCGAGTGAACGGACCGTTCGTCCAAGACCGCTGGACGAACGGTCCGTTCACTCACACCGGTGGTGGGGGCGGCGGCGCCGGTGATGAGCTGTCCCCACCGCCCCGGCTGGCCACGACCGCCACGCCGGGGGACGGTGTTGACGCGCCGCGGCGAGTGGTTCGCGGTCACCGAGCGCGAGGAGTCGACGTATGCCTTCGGGTCCGTTCCCCGAGCTGGAAGCCGCGCTGCCTGAGTTGGAGCGCTGCTACCTGGATCTGCACCGCCACCCGGAGCTGGCGTTCGCGGAGCACCGCACCGCCGAGGTGGGCGCGCGGGCGCTGCGGGCCGCCGGTTGCGAGGTCACCACCGGCGTCGGCGGCACCGGAGTGGTGGGCGTGCTGCGCAGCGGGGAGGGCCCGACGGTGCTGCTGCGCGCCGACATGGACGGGTTGCCGTTGCGGGAGCAGACGGGCCTGGACTACGCGAGCACGGAGGTCGCGGACGGCGAGGTCCCGGTGGCGCACGCCTGCGGCCACGACATGCACGTGACGTGGCTGCTGGGCGCGGCACGGCTGTTGGCGGGCCGCCGCGCCGAGTGGTCGGGCACGGTGCTGTTCGTGCTGCAACCGGCCGAGGAGCACGGCGGGGGTGCGCGGGCGATGCTCGCGGACGGCGTGTTCGACCGGTTCGGCACACCGGACGTGGTGCTGGGCCAGCACGTCGGCCCGATGCCGGCGGGGCACGTGTTCACCCGCCCGGGGTTGACGATGTCGGCGAGCGATTCGGTGCACGTGCGGATGTTCGGCCGCGGCGGCCACGGTTCGCGCCCGGAGACGACGGTGGATCCGGTGGTGATGGCGGCGGCGACGGTCATGCGGTTGCAGACGGTCGTGTCGCGGGAGGTGGCGGCGACGGAGTCGGCGGTGGTGACGGTGGGCGCGTTGAACGCGGGCAGCAAGGAGAACGTGATCCCGGACGAGGCGGAGCTGCAGCTGAGCATCCGGTCGTTCGCGGAGCCGGTCCGGACCCGGGTGCACGAGGCGGTGCGGCGCATCGTGCGCGCGGAGGCGGCTGCCGCGGGTGCGCCGCGCGAACCGGAGTTCACCGAGGTCGACTCGTACCCGGCGACGGTGAACGACGAGCGGGCCACGGAGGCCTTGACCGCGCGGTTCCGGGAGGTGTTCGGCGAGCAGCGGGTGCACCCGGCGCCGGTCGTGGCGGGCAGCGAGGACTTCGGCGAGTTCGGCGCGGCGAGCGGGGCTCCTTCGGTGTTCTGGTTCGTCGGCGGCGTGGACGCGGAGCGCTTCGCGGCCGCGTCGGAGGCGGGCACGGTGGAGCGGGACGTGCCGTCGAACCATTCGCCGCAGTTCGCCCCCCAGCTGCACCCGACGTTGTCGGCCGGGGTGGAAACCCTGGTGGCGGCGGCCCTGCACCACTTGGACTGACCGCCCCGCGGTGACCGCCCCGCCCCGCTACCGGTTGGCCGGCCCCGCCCCGCGGTGACCGGTCCCGCGGCGCCACCGGTGACCAGTCCCGCACCGCGGTGCCCGCCGCCGGTGGTCACCCCCGTCGCGGCGGCAGCGGCAGGAACCCGCTGGTGCGCTCGACGTAGTCCGCGTAGCCGGGCCGCCGTTCGCGCATTCCCCTCTCCAGCAGCGGTTTCCCGGTGCCGCGCGCCAGCAACCAGGTCATGACGAGCGGCGAGAGCAGCGTCGCCGCCCCGGCCCAGCTGTGGCAGGCCAGCAGGTACAGCCCCCACCACACGCAGGCGTCCCCGAAGTAGTTGGGGTGCCGCGTGTAGCGCCACAGCCCGCTGTCGAGGACCCGCCCGGAGTTGGCGGGGTCGGAGCGGAACCGGCTGAGCTGCGCGTCGCCGACGGTCTCGAAGCCGAACCCGATCACCCACACCACGATTCCCGCCCACCCGAGCGCGCCGAGCTCACCGGGGAAGGCGATGGCGGCTTGCACGGGCAGCGACACGAACCACATCACGAGCCCCTGCACCAGGTACACGCGCAGGAACATGAGCAATCCGACCCGGTCGCCGTAGCGCCGCGCCATCTCCAGGTAGCGGGGGTCTTCGGCCCCGCCGGAGTTGCGGTGGTGCAGGTGCGCGGACAGCCGCACCCCCCACCCGACGGTCAGCGCGGTGGCGGTCCACCCGGCGGCGGAGCCGGGCCCGGTGAACGCGCAGCAGAGGGCGATCACCGCGAATCCGGCTCCCCACACCGAATCGATGGTGTCGTAGCGCTTGCGCAGCCGGGCGACGCCGTAGGCGGCGAGCACGGTGACGAGCGCCGCGGCGGGGGCGGTGAGGAACGCGTTCATCGGGCGGCTCCGGCGAGCGCGGCGGCGGCACCTCGTCCGTCCGCGGTGGTCTTGGTGGCGAGGATCTGGTTGACGCCCATGCGGTTCTCCTCGAACGCGAGCCCGCCGCCGGCGAGGTAGAGCCGCCAGGTGCGGGCCTGTTCGGGGCCGAGCAGCGCGACGGCCCGCTCCCAGTTCCGGTCGAGCGTCCGCGCCCATTCCTCGACGGTTCGGGTGTAGTGCTCGCGCATGGCCTGCACGTCGCGGATCTCCAGTCCGGCGCGTTCCAGGTGGTCGAGGGTGTGGCCGACGGGGACCATGCTCATGTCGGCGGCGATGTAGGCCTCGATGAACGCCCCGCCGCCGGGCGCGTCGCCCGCTCGGGACATCTGCTGGATGAGCAGGTTGCCGCCGGGCCGCAGCATCCGGTGCAGGGTGGCCGCGTACACCGGGTACTGGTTCTCCCCGACGTGCTCGCCCATTTCGACGGAGGCGACGGCGTCGAAGGGTTCGCCGGAGATCTCCCGGTAGTCCTGCAGCCGCACGTCGACCTGCCCGCGCAGGCCGAGTTCGTCGATGCGGCCTTGGATGTGGGCGGCCTGCTGCGCGGAGAGCGTGACACCGGTGGCGTGCACGCCGTGGTGCCGGGCGGCGTGCAGGATGAGCGATCCCCAGCCGCAGCCGACGTCGAGGAGCCGGTCGCCTTCGGCGAGCCGCAGCTTGCGGCAGATCAGGTCGAGCTTGTCGTGCTGCGCCTCGGCGAGCCCGTAGTCCTCGCCGGTCCCGGTCCAGTAGCCGGAGGAGTAGGCCATGTTCGGGTCCAGCAGCAGCTCGTAGAACTCGTTGCCGGTGTCGTAGTGGTGCGCGATCACGTCGCGGTCCCGGGAGCGGCTGTGCAGCCGGCCCGCGAGCTTCGCCTCCCCGGCGGGCGGGGCGGGCCGGGGCCCGATGACGCCGAGCGCGACGGCTTCGGTCAGCAGCCGCCGCCACTGCGCGGGGCCGAACCGCACCGCGCCGGTGCCCCCCGCGCGGATCGCGGACCAGCAGCGGCGGAGCCCGTCGGTGAGGTCACCGCGCACGTCGAGGTCACCGCTGACGTAGGCGCGCGCCAGGCCCAGTTCCCCGGGCCGGTACAGCACGTGCCGCAGTGCTCGGCGGTTGCGCAGCACCACGCGCGGTGATCCTTCGGGACCGGCGGTGCTGCCGTCCCACGCGGTGAGCCCCACCGGCAGCGGGATGCCGATGAGGTCCCGCACGGCGCGTTCGATCCGGTGGGCCGCTCCGCGCGGCTTGCGCTGTTCGGACACACGAACCCCTTCCTCGGTCTGGTGCCCCTCGTTCGGAGCGGGATCGCCCGCGGATCGGTGGTTGTGATCCGACGCACAACGACCAAGCCGGATCGGGTGGTGTTCCGAACCGGGGGCATGCAGATCCAGCAGCGTCCCGGCGATCCGGCCGGGCGGCGCGGGCCGCGGCCGTCGGTGCGAGTCCTGCGGTCCCGCGTCGACGAGCCGCGGACGGTGGTCCTCGTGCTGCACGGCGGGCGCGCCACCAGCGACGACCCGGTGCGCACCCACCAGCTCGCGTACCGGCGGATGCTCGCGGTGGCGCGTTCGGTGCGGCGGGTGGCGGCGGGTAGCTCCGTGCGGGTGTGGCTGCTGCGCTACCGGGTCCGGGGCTGGAACGAGCCGCGGCTGGACGCGTTGGCCGACGCGCGCTGGGCGTTGCGGCAGGTCGAGGAGCGGCACCCGGGCGCCCGGGTGCTGCTGGTGGGGCATTCGCTGGGCGGCCGGGTCGCGTTGCGGCTGGCGGGCGAGCAGCGGGTGCGCGGGGTGTGCGCGCTGGCGCCGTGGGTGGAGCCGGGTGAGCCGGTGGAGCAGCTCGCGGGCCGCGAGGTGCTGATCGCGCACGGCGACGCGGACCGGGTCACGTCGCCCGCCGAGTCGGCGGAGTTCGCGCGCCGCGCGCTGCAACTTCCGCGGCCGCCGTCGCTGACGTACGTGCGCGTGCCCGGCGCGGGCCACGCCATGCTGCGCCGCTGGACCGAGTGGGAAGCGTTGACGAGGCGTTTCGCCCGCGCACTGATCGTCGAGGAGGAGCTGCGATGAGCGGCACCGTGGCCGTGGTCGGCGCCGGGGTCTCCGGACTCACCGCCGCGTACCTGTTGCAGCGCCGCTACCGGGTGCTGCTGTTCGAGGCCGACGACCGGCTCGGCGGGCACGCCCACACGCACCGGTTGCGCAGCGCGGACGGGCGCGTGGTGCCGGTGGACAGCGGGTTCATCGTGCACAACGAGCGCACCTACCCGAACCTGCTGCGGCTGTTCGGGGAGCTGGGGGTGCGGACCGCGGAGACCGAGATGTCGATGAGCGTGTCCTGCGACGGGTGCGGCTTGGAGTACGCGGGGGCGCGGCGGCTCGGCGGGTTGTTCGCGCAGCGCGGCAACGCGGTGCGCCCGCGCTACCTGGCGATGCTGGCGCAGGTGGTGCGGTTCCACCGGGCGGCGAACCGGTTGCTGGACGCTCCCGGCGAGTCGGCGGATTCGGTGACGCTGGGGGATTTCCTGGCGGGGCAGGGCTTTTCGCGGTACTTCGTGGACCACTTCGCGCTGCCGCTGGTGTCGGCGGTGTGGTCGGCGGATTTCGAGGTGAGCAAGCGGTACCCGGCGCGCTACCTGTTCGAGTTCCTGCGCCACCACGGAATGCTGTCGGTGGGTGGTTCGCCGACGTGGCGCACCGTGTCGGCTGGTTCCGGCGAGTACGTGTCGCGGGCGGTGGAGCGGCTGTCGGCGGTGCACGTGGGCACGCCGGTGCGGTCGGTGTCGCGGTTCGCGGACCGGGTGGAGCTGCGGGACGCGCAGGACCGGGTGCACGAGGTGGACCGGGTGGTGCTGGCCTGCCACGCCGATCAGGCGTTGGCGCTGCTGGCCGATCCGACTCCGGCGGAGGCGAAGGTGCTGGGCGCGTTCGGCTATTCGGAGAACGAGACGTGGTTGCACTCCGATGCGGGTGTGCTGCCGCGGGCGGCGGGCGCGCGGGCGTCGTGGAACCACCACAAGCCGAGCTGCGTCGCCGATCCGGGGCACGTGCTGGTCAGCTACGACATGAACCGGTTGATGCGGTTGGCGGAACCGGTGGACTACCTGGTGACGTTGAACCCGGCGGGCCGGGTGCGTCCGGAGCGGGTGCTGGCGCGGATGCACTACCGGCATCCGATCTACACGCCGGATTCCGTTGCCGCGCAACGGAACCTGCCCGAGCTGGGCGATGCGCGCACCCGGTTCGCCGGGGCGTACCACGGCTGGGGGTTCCACGAGGACGGCTGCGCCAGCGGGGTTCGGGCCGCCGAGGCGTTCGGGGCTGGCTGGTGAGCGCCGCGGGCGTTCCGGCGCTGTACCACGGGGAGGTGGTGCACGTCCGGCACGGCGACCCCGGGAACCGGTTCCGGCATCCGCTGTACACGTGGCTGGTCGACCTGGACGCGTTGCCGCGGCTGCCGTGGTGGCTGCGGCCGCTGGCCCGGTTCGACGCGCGGGACCACCTCGGTGATCCGCGGCGCGGCATCCGGGAGAACGTGGAGCGCTGGCTGGCGCTGCGCGGCGTCGAGCTGGACGGCGGCCGGGTGCTGATGTTGGCGCACGCCCGCGTGCTCGGGCACGTGTTCAACCCGATCACCGTGTACTGGTGCTACCGGCTCGACGGTTCGGTGCGCTGCGTCGTCGCCGAAGTGCACAACACCTACGGGGAACGGCACGCCTACCTGCTGCACCCGGACGAGTCGGGGCGCGCGGAGGTGGGCAAGGAGTTCTACGTGTCCCCGTTCCTGCCGGAACACGGCCGCTACGAGATGCGGGTCCGCCCGCCCGATGAGCGGCTGCACCTGCGCATCCGGCTCCACGACGAGCATCGGCCGCTGCTGACGGCGGTGCTCACCGGGGTGCGCGAACCCGCCACGGCGCGGGCGGTGGCGCAGGCCGCGCTGCGCCACCCGCTGGTGCCGCAGCGGGTGTCCGCGCTGATCCGCAAGCACGGGATCTCGTTGTGGCTGCGCGGATTCCGCATCGTCCCCCGCCGTCCCCACCCGCACCAGGAAGGCATCCGATGAGCATCACCGTCCAACCCGCCACCCAACTGGGGCCGTGGGATTCGATCGGGCCTGCACCGCATTCGCCGGTGCGCGCGCGCTTGGCCGAGCAGCTGTTCCGGTACGCGGTGCGGAACCTGCCGGTCCGCGTCGCCCTCGCCGGGGGTGAGCGGCTCGGCGCGGGCGGGCCTGGTGCGCCGCTGATGCGGATCCTCGATCCGGCGGCGTTCTTCCACCGGCTCGGCGCCGACTCGAAGATCGGGTTCGGCGAGTCGTTCGTGGCCGGGGAGTGGGACAGCCCGGAACCGGCCGAGCTGCTCACCCCGTTCGCCGAACGACTCGCGGACCTGGTGCCCGCACCGCTGCAGGCGCTGCGGCGCTGGGTGGACGCGCCCAAACCGGGCGCGGAGCGCAACACGACCACCGGGTCGCGGCGCAACATCGAACGGCACTACGACCTGTCCAACGACGTGTTCGCCGCGTTCCTCGACGAGACCATGACCTATTCGTCGGCGATGTTCACGCCCGGTTCGGACGACCTCGCGGACGCGCAGCGCACCAAGATGGACCGGGTGCTGGACCTCGCCGGGGTGGGCGCCGGGACCCGCTTGTTGGAGATCGGCACCGGCTGGGGGTCGTTGGCGATCCACGCGGCCGAGCGGGGCGCGCAGGTCACGACCCTCACCTTGTCCGCCGAGCAGAAGGAACTCGCCGAGAAGCGCATCGCCGCCGCCGGGTTCACCGACCGGGTGGACGTGCAGCTGCGCGACTACCGGCACGCCGAGGGCGGTCACGACGCGATCGTCAGCGTCGAGATGATCGAAGCGGTCGGTTCCGAGTACTGGCCCGAGTACTTCGCCGCGCTGGACCGGCTGCTCGTGCCCGGCGGCCGCATCGGGTTGCAGGCCATCACGATGCCGCACGACCGGATGCTCGCGAGCCGCCGCTCGCACACCTGGATCCACAAGTACATCTTTCCCGGCGGGGAGATCCCGTCCCTGCAGGCCATCGAGGGGACCGTGCGCGAGCACACCGGGTTGCGCGGCACCGGACGTCATTCGTTCGGGCCGGACTACGCGGCGACGCTGCGGACCTGGCGCGACGCGTTCCAGCAGCGGTGGGACGACATCGCCGCCCTCGGTTTCAGCGAGCGGTTCCGCCGCACCTGGGAGTTCTACCTGGCCTACAGCGAAGCCGGGTTCCGCGCCGGGTACCTCGACGTGTGGCAGCTCGGCTTCCGCAAACCCGCCTGACCACGCCGCCGGACCAGCGGCGGTGCACACTCGGCACGATCCCGGTGAAGGGACCCGGCATGCAGGAACGTCCGCACTCCAGACCGCAGCGGTGGACACCGCCGCCGGATGAAGGGCCCGACGCGCGGGCGCTGATCGCCGACGTCGCCAAGGGCGATGAACGCGCTTTCGAACAGCTCTACGAGCTGCTCTCCGGTTCGCTGCTCGCGATGATCCAGCGGGTGGTGCGGGACACCGCGCAATCCGAGGAGGTCGCGCAGGAAGTGCTCGTCGAGGTGTGGCGCCGCGCCACCCACTACCGACCGGAGCTCGGCAGCGTGCAGACCTGGGTGTTCACCCTCGCGCACCGGCGCGCCGTCGACCGGGTCCGCTCCGCCCAGGCCGGGCGGGACCGCGAGGCCCGCGTCGGTGCGCAGCAGCACGGCAGGCCGTTCGACGAGGTCAGCGAGTCCGTCACCACCCGGTGGGAGCAGCGGCAGGTGCGGCGCTGCCTCACCGCGCTCACCGAGCTGCAACGGGAATCGGTCCTGCTGACCTACTACCGCGGCTACACCTACCGGGAAGCCGCCGGTCTGCTCGAAGCACCCGCGTCCACCGTGAAGACCCGATTGCGGGACGGACTGATCCGACTGCGCGACTGCCTGGGGGTGGGCCGATGAGCACCGACCTCGCCACGTTGACCGGTGCTTACGCCGTCGACGCGCTGCCTGACGACGAACGCGCCGAGTTCGAGGCGCACCTGAACTCCTGCGAGGACTGCGCGCAGGAGGTCCAGGAACTGCGGGAAGCCGCGGCCCGGCTCGGGTCGGCCGAACAGTCCGCGCCGCCGGAGGCGCTGAAGCAGCGGGTGCTCGCCGAGATCGCCCAGACCCGGCAGGATCCGCCGCCGCCCGCCGACCTGGCGGCGCACGCGGCCAAGCGCCGCCGCCGGTACTCGTGGGCGACGCGGCTCTCGGTGGCGGCCGCCGCGGTCGGCGTGGCGCTCGCCGCCGTGTTCGGCGTCGTCGCCGTCCGCGCCCAGCAGGAGCTCGACGCGGCCCGCGACCGCATGACCGCCGCCGGGACGCGCGGCGCCGAGATCTCCGCCGTGTTGCAGGCCCCCGACGCGCGGGTGATCAACACGCCGGGGCCGGACGGGATGCGGGCCACCACCGTGCTGTCGCACGCGCAGGGCAAGGCGATGTTCATGGCGACCGGCATGGCGCCGCCGCCCGCGGACCGGGCCTACCAGGTGTGGTTCATCGAACCCGGCGGGTCGGCCACCTCCGCGGGCATGCTCACCGCCGCCGGCGCCGACGACACGGAACCGTTGATCGCCGCCATGCCCCCGGACACCGCGCAGCTCGGCGTGACGGTGGAACCGGAAGGCGGCTCACCGGCGCCGACGACGACGCCGATCCTGATGCTCCCCACCACCTGACCCGGAGCTGAGTGAACGGACCGTTCGTCCGATCTAGTTGGGCGAACGGTCCGTTCACTCCTTCCGGCGCGCGTGGGCGTGGTGCTGTGAGTGGCCCGCTCTCCGAGCCTCATTCCACCGGCGTTCGGGAGTGAACGGACCGTTCGTCCAGTCTTGTTGGGCGAACGGTCCGTTCACTCACCTCCAGGAGCGGAGGTGTCGGCGCGATGTGGTGTCGGGTGAACGGACCGTTCGTCCGATCTAGTTGGTCAAACGGTCCGTTCACTCACAACCGCGGGGTGGCAGGGGCTCCTTCGGAGGCGGAACCGACCAGGGCCGCGTACTTCGCCAGGACGCCGTGGCGGAGCGTCGGGCTGGGCTTGGTCCAGGTGGCGCGGCGAGCGGTCAGCTCGGCGTCGGGGACCTGGAGGTCCAGGGTGCGCGCGGCGAGGTCCAGGTGGATCGGGTCGCCGTCGCGAACCAGCGCGATCGGTCCCCCGTCCGCTGCCTCCGGAGCGACGTGCCCGATGCACAGTCCGGTCGTCCCACCGGAGAACCGGCCGTCGGTGAGCAGCAGCACGTCCTTGCCCAACCCGGCACCTTTGATCGCGCCGGTCACCGCGAGCATCTCCCGCATCCCCGGACCACCCCGCGGGCCCTCGAAGCGGATCACCACCACGTCACCCGGCCGCAACGTCCCTTGCTCGACCGCGTCCATCGCACCTTGCTCGCCGTCGAAGACCCGCGCCGTGCCGCGGAACGTGTCGGCATCGAAGCCGGCGCTCTTCACCACGGCCCCGTCCGGTGCCAGCGAACCGCGCAGGATCGTCACCCCGCCCGTGGGGTGCAGCGGGTTCGACAGCTGCCGCAGCACGTCGCCGTCGAGCTCGGGCGGATCCAGCGCCGCCAGGTTCTCCGCGAGGGTGCGGCCCGTGACGGTGAGGCAGTCCCCGTGCACCAGGCCCGCGTCGAGCAGCGCCTTCAGCACCACGGGAACTCCGCCGATCCGATCGACCGCGGGCATCACGTGCCTGCCGAACGGCTTCACGTCGGCCAGGTGCGGCACCCGGTCCCCGATCCGGTTGAAGTCCTCCAGCCGCAGGTCCACCTCGGCTTCACGGGCGATGGCCAGCAGGTGCAGCACCGCGTTGGTCGAGCCGCCGAACGCCATCACCACTGCGATGGCGTTCTCGAAGGCCTCCTTCGTGAGGATGTCGCGGGTGGTGATCCCCCGTTCCAGGAGTCCCACCACGGCTCGGCCCGCTTCGCGCGCGCTCACGTCGCGGCGCTGGTCCACCGAAGGCGGGCTCGCCGAGCCGGGCAGGGACATGCCGAGCGCTTCCGCGGCGCACGCCATCGTGTTCGCCGTGTACATACCACCGCACGCGCCTTCACCTGGGCAGATGGCGCGCTCGATGCGTTCCACTTCGTCTTCACCGATGAGGCCCCGCGCGCACGCTCCCACCGCTTCGAACGCATCGATGATCGTCACCTCGCGGTCGTCGACCTTTCCCGGCAGCGTCGAGCCCGCGTAGACGAACACCGAGGCGAGCCCCAGTCGTGCCGCCGCCATCAGCATGCCGGGCAGGCTCTTGTCGCAGCCCGCCAGCAGGACCGAACCATCCAGCCGTTCGGCCTGCATGACGGTCTCGACCGAGTCGGCGATGATCTCGCGGGACACCAGGGAGTAGTGCATGCCGACGTGGCCCATCGAGATCCCGTCGGACACCGAGATGGTGCCGAACTCCATCGGGAATCCGCCGGCCTCGCGGACCCCGTCCTTGCCGGCCTGCGCCAATCGTTGCAGTGACAGGTTGCACGGGGTGATCTCGTTCCACGACGAGGCCACTCCGATCTGGGGTTTCGCGAAGTCCTCGTCCTGCATGCCGACGGCTCGCAGCATGCCGCGGGCGGGCGACCGTTCGATCCCGTCGGTGACGTCACGACTGCGTGGCTTCAAGTCCGGTTCGCTGTGCTCGCCAGTGCTCATCCGGCCGACTGTAGTGCGGACGACAACTGCTGACCCGGTGCCGAGGTCCCACGACGGGACACAAAAAAAGGGGGCCCGGTCCCAGGTCGTGGCCTTCAAGCCACTTCCCGGGGACCAGGCCCCCATCATCGTCTCCGCCCCAGCCCCTTGACGGGCCTGGAAAGCAGGACACGCCCCGGAACTTGGTTCCGGGGCGTGTCCCCTCATGAGTATTGTCGGCGGTGTCCTACTCTCCCACACCCTATCGAGTGCAGTACCATCGGCGCTGGAGGGCTTAGCTTCCGGGTTCGGAATGGGACCGGGCGTTCCCCGCTCCGCTAAAACCACCGACAAATCCAACCACACCAACACCCCACCCGGGGCGCCGTGTGAAACCTCTATCCAATTCAACAACCAACCAGTTGCTGCCTCAGACACCGTATAGTGGATGCGTAGCAATCTTCGTGAACAAGTCCTCGGCCTATTAGTACCCGTCCACTCCACACATTACTGTGCTTCCATGCCGAGCCTATCAACCCCATCATCTCTAGGAGGCCTTAACCCACAAAGGGGTGGGAGACGTCATCTTGGAACAGGCTTCCCGCTTAGATGCTTTCAGCGGTTATCCCTCCCGAACGTAGCCAACCAGCCCTGCTCCTGGCGGAACAACTGGCACACCAGAGGTCCGTCCGTCCCGGTCCTCTCGTACTAGGGACAGCCTTCCTCACATCTCCTACGCGCGCGGCGGATAGGGACCGAACTGTCTCACGACGTTCTAAACCCAGCTCGCGTGCCGCTTTAATGGGCGAACAGCCCAACCCTTGGGACCAACTCCAGCCCCAGGATGCGACGAGCCGACATCGAGGTGCCAAACCATGCCGTCGATATGGACTCTTGGGCAAGATCAGCCTGTTATCCCCGGGGTACCTTTTATCCGTTGAGCGACACCGCTTCCACCAGCCAGTGCCGGATCACTAGTCCCTGCTTTCGCACCTGCTCGACCTGTCAGTCTCACAGTCAAGCTCCCTTATACACTTACACTCAACACCTGATGACCAACCAGGCTGAGGGAACCTTTGGGCGCCTCCGTTACCCTTTAGGAGGCAACCGCCCCAGTTAAACTACCCACCAGGCACTGTCCCTGAACCCGATCAGGGTCCGAGGTTCAGATGCTCAGAACGACCAGAGTGGTATTTCAACAACGACTCCACACCCACTAGCGTGAACGCTTCACAGTCTCCCACCTATCCTACACAAGCCGCACCGAACACCAATACCAAGCTATAGTAAAGGTCCCGGGGTCTTTCCGTCCTGCCGCGCGAAACGAGCATCTTTACTCGTACTGCAATTTCACCGGGCCTGTGGTCGAGACAGCGGAGAAGTCGTTACGCCATTCGTGCAGGTCGGAACTTACCCGACAAGGAATTTCGCTACCTTAGGATGGTTATAGTTACCACCGCCGTTTACTGGCGCTTAAATTCTCCGCTTCACACACCAAAGATGTGCTAACAGGTCCTCTTAACGTTCCAGCACCGGGCAGGCGTCAGTCCGTATACCTCGTCTTACGACTTCGCACGGACCTGTGTTTTTAGTAAACAGTCGCTTCTCCCTGGCCTCTGCGGCCACCACCAGCTCCAGGAGTAAATCCCTTCACCAGCAATGGCCCCCCTTCTCCCGAAGTTACGGGGGCAATTTGCCGAATTCCTTGACCACAGTTCACCCGACCGCCTCGGTATACTCTACCTGACCACCTGTGTCGGTTTCGGGTACGGGCCATGCACACACATCGCTAGAGGCTTTTCTCGGTAGCACGGGATCACTGACTTCACCACAACGGCTACGCATCACCCCTCACCCTTCACACCGCCCGGATTTACCTAGACGGCAGGCTACAGGCTTACACCAGTACTACCACTCACTGGCACAGCTACCCCACTACGTCACCCCATCACTTGACTACCGCAGAATCAGGTCCCATGCACTCACACAACAACTCCGAAGAGCCATCATGCTCGCGGATGGTTAGTCTCAACCGTTTCGCCATGGGCGCGTGCACACGGGTACGGGAATATCAACCCGTTCTCCATCGACTACGCCTGTCGGCCTCGCCTTAGGCCCCGACTCACCCTGGGCGGACGAACCTGCCCCAGGAACCCTTAGTCAATCGGCGGCAGAGATTCTCACTCTGCTCTCGCTACTCATGCCTGCATTCTCACTCCCACACACTCCACGCCAACCTTACGGTGACGCTTCACTGCATGCAGGACGCTCCCCTACCCAACAAGCCACAAGGACTCATTGACACGGCTTCGGCGGTGCACTTCAGCCCCGCTACATTGTCGGCGCAGGACCACTTGACCAGTGAGCTATTACGCACTCTTTCAAGGATGGCTGCTTCTAAGCCAACCTCCTGGTTGTCTGGGCAATCCCACATCCTTTCCCACTGAGCACACACTTAGGGGCCTTAGCCGGTGTTCTGGGCTGTTTCCCTCTCGACGATGAAGCTTCTCCCCCACCGTCTCACTGCCGCGCTCTACCCAGGCGTATTCGGAGTTTAGCTGACGTCAGTAACCCATAAGGCCCATCAACCAACCAGTGCTCTACCCCACCCAGGAAACACACGACGCTGCACCTAAATGCATTTCGGGGAGAACCAGCTATCACGAAGTTTGATTGGCCTTTCACCCCTACCCACAACTCATCCCCCAGGTTTTCAACCCTGGTGGGTTCGGGCCTCCACACGGTCTTACCCGCGCTTCACCCTGGCCATGGGTAGATCACTCCGCTTCGGGTCTGCACCACGCGACTCCACGCCCTCTTCAGACTCGCTTTCGCTCCGGCTACCCCACAACAGGTTAACCTCGCCACGCAGCAGCAACTCGCAGGCTCATTCTTCAAAAGGCACGCCATCACACAACCCAAAGATCATGCTCTGACGGATTGCAGGCACATGGTTTCAGGAACTATTTCACTCCCCTCCCGGGGTACTTTTCACCATTCCCTCACGGTACTATCCACTATCGGTCACCAGGAAGTATTTAGGCTTAGCGAGTGGTCCCGCCAGATTCACAGCGCCCTCCACGGAAACGCTGCTACTCGGGAACAAATCCACACGTATCGCATGTGCTTTCGCCTACGGGACTCTCACCCACTCCGGCCAGGCATCCCAACCTGTTCAACTAACACACACAACCACGCTGAAACGGTGACAGCCGCCTCCAGACAAGCCCCACAACCCCAGACACGCAACCCCTGCCAGGTATCCCACGCGCCCGGTTTAGCCTCCTCCGCTTTCGCTCGCCACTACTCACGGAATCACCAGTGTTTTCTCTTCCTACGGGTACTGAGATGTTTCACTTCCCCGCGTTCCCTCCCAACACCCTATACATTCAGGTGCAGGTGACCCGACATCACTCGGGCCGGGTTTCCCCATTCGGACACCCTCGGATCACAGCTCGGTTGACAGCTCCCCGAGGCATTTCGCAGCCTCCCACGTCCTTCATCGGCCCCTGGTACCAAGGCATCCACCATGTGCCCTACATAACTTGGCCACAAAGATGCTCGCATCCACTATACAGTTCTCAAACAACAACCGAAAAAACACACACAGTGTGTTCTCTCAGACACCCAACAGCGTGCACGATGACGAAAAACAGAGCGGCATTTCCACTAATCCTATGAGCACTCAGAGCATGAGAACATGCGTCTCATCAACCCTGAACACCCCACCGATACATCGTATCGATGGACGTGAGCTTGCTCCTTAGAAAGGAGGTGATCCAGCCGCACCTTCCGGTACGGCTACCTTGTTACGACTTCGTCCCAATCGCCAGTCCCACCTTCGACCACTCCCCCCGGGCGAACCGGTTGGGCCATGGGCTTCGGGTGTTACCGACTTTCATGACGTGACGGACGGTGTGTACAAGGCCCGGGAACGTATTCACCGCAGCACTGCTGATCTGCGATTACTAGCGACTCCGACTTCACGGGGTCGAGTTGCAGACCCCGATCCGAACTGAGACCGGCTTTAAGGATTCGCTCCACCTCACGGTATCGCCACCCTCTGTACCAGCCATTGTAGCATGTGTGAAGCCCTGGGCATAAGGGGCATGATGACTTGACGTCATCCCCACCTTCCTCCGAGTTGACCCCGGCAGTCTCCTGCGAGTCCCCACCATCACGTGCTGGCAACACAGGACAAGGGTTGCGCTCGTTGCGGGACTTAACCCAACATCTCACGACACGAGCTGACGACAGCCATGCACCACCTGCACACAGGCCACAAGGGAAACCCCCTCTCAGGGGCGATCCTGTGCATGTCAAACCCAGGTAAGGTTCTTCGCGTTGCATCGAATTAATCCACATGCTCCGCCGCTTGTGCGGGCCCCCGTCAATTCCTTTGAGTTTTAGCCTTGCGGCCGTACTCCCCAGGCGGGGCGCTTAATGCGTTAGCTACGGCACAGGAACCGTGGAAACAGTCCCCACACCTAGCGCCCACCGTTTACGGCGTGGACTACCAGGGTATCTAATCCTGTTCGCTCCCCACGCTTTCGCTCCTCAGCGTCAGTATCGGCCCAGAGACCCGCCTTCGCCACCGGTGTTCCTCCTGATATCTGCGCATTTCACCGCTACACCAGGAATTCCAGTCTCCCCTACCGAACTCAAGTCTGCCCGTATCGACCGCACGCCCACCGTTAAGCGGCAGGTTTTCACGGCCGACGCGACAAACCGCCTACGAGCTCTTTACGCCCAATAATTCCGGACAACGCTCGCACCCTACGTATTACCGCGGCTGCTGGCACGTAGTTAGCCGGTGCTTCTTCTACACCTACCGTCACCCGAAGGCTTCGTCGATGTCGAAAGAGGTTTACAACCCGAAGGCCGTCATCCCCCACGCGGCGTTGCTGCGTCAGGCTTTCGCCCATTGCGCAAGATTCCCCACTGCTGCCTCCCGTAGGAGTCTGGGCCGTGTCTCAGTCCCAGTGTGGCCGGTCACCCTCTCAGGCCGGCTACCCGTCGTCGCCTTGGTAGGCCATCACCCCACCAACAAGCTGATAGGCCGCGGGCTCAACCTGCACCGCCGGAACTTTCCACACGCAGACCATGCGGCCACGTGTCCTATCCGGTATTAGACCCCGTTTCCAAGGCTTATCCCAGAGTGCAGGGCAGATTACCCACGTGTTACTCACCCGTTCGCCACTCATCCACCCCGAAGGGTTTCAGCGTTCGACTTGCATGTGTTAAGCACGCCGCCAGCGTTCGTCCTGAGCCAGGATCAAACTCTCCAACAATGTCTTAGAGAAAATCCTGCCCCGAAATAAACGAGGCACCCCAGCAATCCGAAGAAAGCCGAGGCATGTAATTCATCAAGATGAGTTTACCACTCACCATCATCGGCACGCTGTTGAGTTCTCAAAGAACACACCCACACCATCACCCACAACCCCCTACATCCAGGGCCGCGAACTCCGGGGAGTCAGTTCATTTCGTCTTTCGTTCTTGCGATGTTCCAAACTCTAGCAGGCCCGATTTTCGGCCGTTTCAGGGGGGTCAGTTCCGCGTTCCCGCATCCCGCCACACCCACAGGCGAAACATCCGCCACCGGCCTGCCGTTTAGAGTTGATCCATCCGGCCGCTCACTCTACCAGTCACCTGGAAGCCCGTTTCGCGACCCCGCCGCACCCGGCCCGATTCGTTTTCGGCCCGTTCCGTGCTGGCAGAAAGAAATCTACACGGGCCGAAAACGGCCTTGAACACCACCCCCCATTAACGCGAAAACCGCAGGTCATCCCGCTTCACCCGGATGGCGGCTTGCCGCGGGACCACCGAGCACCGGGACACCGGGCCGCGGCCCGGCCCGAGTCCGGCGATCTCCATCGAGTGATCGCGGTGCGTTTCGCGGGCTGCACCCACCCGCGCGCGGGTAGCCTGCTCGCCGACCAAGAGGCAGGGGGTAACCGTGGACTCGACACCGATCTACACCGAGTTGCAGCAGCAGCTGATCGACCCGGAGGCGGACAACTGGGGACTGAGCTCCCCACCCGAGTTCGCCGCGGCGCTGACCGAGAGCGCCGAGTCGTCGGCCGCCGAACCGGTGGCCGCTCAGCACGGCGACTCCGGCGGTCGCGCGAAAGGGCGCAGGCACCGCGCCGCCGATTGAGGCACCGAGCGCTCCGCGCGCGGGGGAGGCGGCAGCGGAGCGACCGGTACCGGAAAGACGAAGAACCGCATCGCGGATCACCACGATGCGGTTCTTCTGCGTTCGGGGCCGGAAGCGTCCCGTTCCGGGAACGCCGGGACCACCGGTACCGGCTCAGTCCACAGCGGACGAGAATTGCGGCAGGGACACGGAGGCGACGGTGGAGTTCGACCGCTCCTCCTCCTGGCGCGGAGGTTCGGGGACGAGCTGTTCCGGTTCGCGCGGTTCCACCGGGAGTGCGGGCCCGGCCTCGGCGGCCTGCTCGTCCGCTTCCGGTTCCTGCTGCTTGTGCAACCGGTCCTTGCTCCGTTGCGCGGCACCGCGAATCTGCTCGGTCAGCTGCCGGTTGGCCTGGCGGGCGTCGCGTTCGTCCCGTTCCTGGCGTTTGGCCGTGGCGGCGGACTGCTCGCGCTCGGGAACGCGCGCCCGCTCGATGTACCGGGCGAAGACTCCGCGCAGGCGTTGCGCGTGCCGTTCGCTCAAGTCGATTTCGTAGGTCACGCCGTCCAGCGCGAAAGTAACGGTCTGCTGGGCTGGCGACCCGTCTATGTCGTCGACGAGTTCGACCTGAATCCGCTCGGCCATGATCACCTGTCTCGGGAACGTGCCCCGTCTCGATCCGCGACACCTGCAGGCGAGACTCCTGCGACCCTGACCCACGTTGTAGCACGCGGCATCGCTGTTGTCTCGCGTCAACGATAGAACAGCACCACCGGCCGTTGAGAACCGCCGTGCGGGGGCACCGTCGACCCCGCGATGCCGGGTCCCGGGCGAACCGCCCCGCGACACACCGTAGCCGATCGGCCGCGAAATCGAGAAAGTAATCTGAAGCACAACGTCGCTACAACAGCGTTCCGAGCTCACGGTCAGTGCTCGACGGACCCAGGGTGGCACATTTTCGCAACAACGGTTTATTGTTCAGAACGTTCTTCGTACGCTCTCGCACGAAGGCCAGCAATAACGAACCGGAATCGAGGGTTTTCCAGTGGCGCAGAAGGTCACCGTGCAGCTCGTCGACGACGTCGACGGGTCGGAAGCGGAGTCGACGGTCGAGTTCAGCCTGGACGGGGTCGACTACACCATCGACCTGTCCGCCGACAACGCAGCGAAACTGCGGGACTCGTTGGCGTCGTACGTCTCCGCCGCACGCCGCACCGGGGGTCGCAAGCGCGCGGCGGGCAAGGCGGGCAAGACCGCCGCTGCTCCTACCGCCGCCGACCGGGAACGCAACCAGGCCATTCGGGAATGGGCCCGGGAGCAGGGCATGCAGGTGTCGGATCGGGGACGCATTCCCTCGGAGATCGTGGACGCCTACGACAAGGCCAAGTGAGTCCATCGGGGTGTCGCGCGGCGCCGCCCGTGCGGGATCGGACATTTCTCCGGTCGGCGGCGTCCGCGACATTCCACCCCGCTTCCGCGCTCAGCCGCGGAACTCCCTGATCTCCTGTTCCGTCGGCATCGACGACATGGCGCCGTGGCGCCCCACGGCCAGCGCGGACGCGGCCGAGGCCGCCGCCAGCGCTTCCCGGACCTCCGCTCCTCCGGCCCGCGCGGCCGCGAAGACACCGACGAAGGTGTCCCCCGCCGCAGTGGTGTCCACGGCCCGCACCCGATGGGCGGGCGACCGGACGACCTCTCCCGCCGCATTGCCGTAGAGGGCTCCTTCGGCACCGAGCGTGATGATCGCTTCCGGTACTCGTTCCACCAATTCCCGCAACGCCGCGTCGGGATCGTCGCGACCGGTGAGGACCGCGGCTTCGTGTTCGTTCGGCACCAGCACGTCCACGTTCGCCAGCAACTCGGCGGACAGTTCCGCGGCGGGAGCCGGCGTGAGAATCACCGGAACTCCGGCGGAGCGCCCGGCCGCGGCGGCGGATTCGACCCCGGCGAACGGGATCTCCAGCTGCAGCAGCAGCGCTCCGGAACTCGCGATCAGTTCGGCATCGCCGGGCGCGAGCGAATCGACGGTCGCATTGGCCCCCGGGACCACGACGATCGCGTTTCCGCCGTCGTCGTCGACGACGATATGCGCCGTGCCGCTGTTTCCGGGGACGGTGCGCAGACCGCGGGTATCGACTCCGAACCCGCGCAATGCCTCGCGCAGCCCGCCACCCAGTTCGTCCTCCCCGACCGCGCCGATCATGAGCGCTTCCGCGCCCGCTCTGGCGGCCGCGACGGCCTGGTTCGCGCCCTTTCCGCCGGGCGCCGTGCGGAATTCGCGCCCGAGCACGGTTTCGCCGCGCTTCGGCGCGGTCCCCACGTAGGCCACCAGATCCATGTTGCAGCTGCCGAACACCGCCACCGTCGTCGTCACCGGGCCATGATCCCGCGTTCCCCGGTGGTGGCGCAGGCGGCTCTCCGCGCGGGCAGGCACGTACCATGCGGTGCGTTCGGGAGGAGAGGGCGAGCAGCGGTGGACTACGTGGTGACGGCGGTACTAGAACCGCCGGTGGCGGTGCAGGGACTGGACGAGTTGCAGCAGCAGGGCGTGGTCGCGCTGCTCGACCGCAGGCTCGCGCTCGTGGAAGGCGTCACCGGGCCGGACCAGGCCGACATCGACGTGCTGGACTTCCGGATCTCGCCGGGCCCGGCCCGGACGACGGTGGAGCTGGTGCTGGACGCGCCGTCGCTGGTGTCGGCCGAGTGGGCCGCGGCGACGGTGCTCGACGAGCTGCTCAGCGAGATCGACCTGCTCAGCGGCTGGTCGGTCGCGGAGTCGAAGGTGCGGATCACCGAGGACGAGTTCAACCAGAGCCTGGCCGCGGCGGACGTGCGCACTCCGGAGGACTCCAGCGAGCTGGAGCTGGCCGTGGAGGAGGCGCTGGGGGCCGCGGAACCGGTGGTGGAGGCGCGGCACTGGCGGGAGACGCTGCTGGAGTGCGCGCCCCGGCTGCGCGCCTTCGGTCCGGAGGCGTTCGCCGCCCCGGACGTGGACGAGTCGGCGGCGCGGCTGGCGGCGGGCGCGCTGATCCACGCGGTGTGGGTGGTGACCGACGAGATCTTCTACGACGAGCTGTCGTTGTCCATCAACAACGCGACGGTCGACGAGGCCCAGGGCCTGCTGGTGCTGGCGGAGCTGCCGCCCTGCTACGGCGCCCGCTACGACTCGGCGTTCGCCCGGGCGTTCCTGCTGGCGTCGGCGGCGGTGGCGACGCGGCTGTCGGAGCCGGTGTGGACGCCGCCGCGCTGCGTGGCCGAAGCGCTGGCGCTGCGGCTGGTGGTGCACGAGGCGCAGGTGCTGCTGGACGCGGCGGAGCTGCTGGACTGGTCGCAGAGCACGCCGATCTTCGCCCGGTTCGCCGCTACCGCGTTCGGCGACACCGCGCACGAGCGGTTGTACGAGGTGGACGCGCGGCTCGCGGAGGATGCGGGGAACGCGGAGCTGGAGGCGCAGCTGCGCGAGCGGGGCATCGCGTTCGAGCAGTGGTTCGGCGCGCGCAGCGGCGCCCCCGGGCTGCACCCGTACCTGCAGTTCCTCTGACGCCGGGCATGCGAAGAGCCCGCCGGATCGGGTGATCCGGCGGGCTCTACGGCGTTCGCTCAGCCCTGGTTGCGCACCGAGTAGGGCGGGACGGTGCAGCCGATGAGGCTGGCGTCGTCGATGGTGCGCGGCTGGTACTCGCTGTTCGGGAGGTTCTCCAGCATGAGGTTGGTGGGGTCGTCGACCGGTTCGGCGCGGCCGAACAGGAACGCCCACTCGTGCTCGTCGGAGCCGAAGTAGGTGACGGTCTCGAACACCGACCGGAACCGGTTGTAGGCGCGGATCAGCGTTTCGTTGCGCCACACGGTGGGGCAGCCCGCCTGGAAGGCGACGACGCCGCCGGGGGCGAGCACGGTCTGGCAGCGCTGCAGGAATTCGAGGCCGTAGAGCCGGTTGTGCTGGCCGTCGGCGTCGTCCGCGCGTTCGTCGGGCAGGTCCACGACGACGAGGTCGTAGCCTTCCGGCGGGGCCTGCTCCAGGAAGGCCACTCCGTCGCCGAAGTGCAGGGTGATGGGCCCGTCGCCGCGTTGCAGCGCGGGGATCTCGTCGGTGGTGTAGCCGTAGGGCAGGTGCTCGGCGCAGGCCCGGACGCATTCCTCGTCGATGTCGACGTGGTCGACGCGGGTGGCTCCGGCGGCGACGGCGAGCTGGCTGGCGACGCCTTCGCTGGAGCCGATGATGAGCACCCGGTCCAGGTTCGCGGCGAGCAGGAAGCCGGGGACCAGCATGGCCTCGTGGTAGACGAGCTGGGAGAACTCGGTGCTCTGCCGGTCGTCGTCGCAGAACAGCGAGACGCCTTGGCCGGTGCGGCCGATGAGCACGTGCTGGTAGGCGGTGTCGCCTTCCCAGATCACGTCGTCGATGCGCCACAGCCGCCGCATGTCGGCGCCCATGGGTTCGCTGACCCAACGCTGCCCGTCGATTTCGATCAACGGTGCTCCTCCTCGTTACGGCGCCCGGGTCGGGCGGGGGAACGCACTTGTGTGTCCATTGCGGAGGGTGTCCCGCCTGCTCGCGGTCGGCGAGCCGGCGAGCCGGTCACGAGACCAGTTCCGGGTCGTAGTCCCGGCCCCGGCGGATCGTGCGGGTGTTCACCGACGCGGGTCGCAGCGCTTCGGCGAGCAGTTCGACCGCCCGCTCGGGCTGCGCGGTGTTGCCGCAGGTGAACACGTCGATGAAGATCGATCCCTCTTCGGGGTAGGTGTGCAGCGACGCATGGGATTCCGACAGCAGCGCCAGCACTGTGACGCCTTGCGGTTCGAACCGCTTGGCGATCACCTGGCACACCGTGGCCTGCGAGCGGCTCAGCGCGCTGTCCAGGGTGTCGCGCAGGAACTGCTCGTCGTCCAGCAGCTGCGCGTCCACACCGTCGAGCTCGGCGAGCACGTGCTGCCCGGTGAACAGACCGACGGGTTGCAGGGTTCCGGCATCGATCGACATCTATCGACCTCCCAACATTTCGCAGATTTCGCGGAGAACGTTCGTGTTGCGCTCCGGGCGCACCGCTGCGGCACGGGCGTGCCGCAGCGGTCAGGGTCGCTCGTGCCCGTCGATGCAACGGGTCGGCAGCGGCGGGAAGCCGTTGAAGCCGACCGAGGCGTAGCTGGCGGTGTAGGCACCGGCGCTGAGCAGGTCCACGGTGTCCCCGGCGCGCAGGGTCAGCGGCAGCTCGTAGCGGGTGCGCTGGTAGATCACGTCGTCGCCGTCGCAGGTGGGTCCGGCGAGCACGACCGGGCCGACCGGGTCGCCGTCGCGGGAGGTGCGCAGCCGGTAGGTGATCGCTTCGCCTTCGGTCTCGGCGAGCCCGTTGTAGCGGCCGACGTCGAGGTAGACCCAGCGGCGTTCGCCGTCGGAGTCCGGGGAGACGAGGACGACTTCGCTGCGCAGCACGCCGGCGTCGCCGACGAGGCGGCGGCCGGGTTCGACGAGCAGTTCGGGCCGGTCGGCGCCGAACTCGCGGTCGAGTGCCTGCTCGATGCGCCGCGCGTAGTCGGTCAGCGGCGGCGCGACGTCGGTGTAGTGCGCGGGCAGCCCGCCGCCGAGGTTGACCAGTCGCGGCCGGACGCCGTGCTCGGCGGCGCCGCGGAACACCCGGTGGGCGGCGGCGATGCCGTGCTCCCAGGCCGCGGCGTCGTGCTGCTGCGATCCGATGTGGAAGGACACGCCGCACGCGTCGAGGCCGAGTTCGGCGGCGCGGCCGAGCAGCCGGACCGCGGTCTCGGGGGTGCAGCCGAACTTGCGGCCGAACGGGGTGCGGGAGCCGTCGTTGGCGACGAGCACGCGGCAGAACACGCTCGCGCCGGGCGCGGCTTCGGCGATGGCGGTGAGGTCGGCTTCGCTGTCGGTGGCGAACAGCCGGACGCCCTGCGCGTGGGCGCGGGCGATGTCGGCGCGCTTCTTGATGGTGTTGCCGTAGGAGATCGCCGCGGGGTCGGCGCCCTGTTCGAGGCAGAGGTCGATCTCGCCGGGGCTGGCGACGTCGAAGGAGGAGCCGAGCTCGACGAGCGCGGCGACGACTTCGGGCATCGGGTTGGCCTTGACCGCGTAGCAGATCCGCGCGTCCGGCAGTGCGGCTCGCAGTTCCGCGTAGCGCTCCCGCACCGCCGTCAGGTCCATCACCAGGCAAGGGGTGGCGGGTACCGCGCCGTCCAGGTGTTCCCGGATGCGTTCAGCGGAACGTGCCGCGGTTCCGGCGACGTCTCCGTCGCTCGGGCGGTCCGTCACACCGGTGGTGGCGGACTGATCGGTCAATCCCGTTACCTCCGTGGCTTCGCGTCGCGTCGGCCGCCGGGGTGGCGGCCGACCAAGCACGGTACCGGTCGACGCAGCCGATTACGAACCGATCGGGTGAAACATCCCCGGCCGGACGGGCGTTTGTGACGACTCACACGACGCAGCGGCCGATCAGGACGGGCTGTCGTCGAGAAGTTGCAGTGCGAGGTGGAAATCCACTCGTGCGGAGAGATCTCCCAGTTCTCGTCCGGTGATCTGCTCGACCCGGCCGATCCGGTACCGCAGCGTGTTCACGTGCACGTGCAGCAGCGCGGCGCAGCGCGACCACGAACCCGAGCACTCCAGGAACACCCGCAGGGTGCGCACCAGATCCGCCGCGTGCGCCGCGTCGTAGGACAACAGCGGCCCCAGCAACTTGTCCCGGTAGGACCGGCGCAACTCCGCCGGCACCGACGCCAGCAACACCCGGTGCGACGCCAGCGCATCCGCCGTCACCACCGCCGAATCCGGGGCCAGCTCCGCCAGCCGCCGCGCATGCCCCGCCTCCTCCAGCGCCGAGCGCAAGCCGTCCGCCGCCGCGACGTCGCTGACGCCCGCCCGCAAACCGGCCGCCGGACCCGCCAGCTCCGCGAACCCGCGGAACCGCGCGGGCAGCCCCACCAGCCGCCGCTCGTCGGCCGCGAACACCGCGACCGCCGCCTCCCCCAGCGGCGCCACGACCGACGGCGAGCCCGTCGCCGCCGCCAACTCGCGCAGCACCGCGGCCGCGCGCGCCGCACCACCCGGCACCGACAGCTGCACCACCCGCAGCGGCTCCCCCACCGGCACACCCGCCGCGTCCAGCCGCACCGCCACCTCCGACGCGCTCGACGTGCCGTCGAGCAGCCTGCGCAGCGCCGACTCCGCGGACCGGCCCGCGATGCGCCGCGCCTGGTCCACGCGGCTGCGCACCAGGGCGACCACGGTCGCGAGTTCCTCGAGCGCCTCCGGGGGAACCGCGCCGGCGCGGGACACCACGAACCAGCGGGCGATGCGCGGCTCACCGCCACCGCCCACCGGGCGGAAGGACCACCCGGCCCGAGTCCCCTCCCCGGCCAGGCCGGGGCGCAGGTCGTCCGCGGCCGGCGGCTCCGCGGGACCCGCCAGCACCGCCCCCGCGCCCGACACCACCCAGCAGCCGGTGCCCAGCTCGGCCGACGCCCGCTCCAGCACCTCCTCCAGCCCGGCGCCCGCCGCCAACGCCGACACCCAGCCCCGGCCCGCCGCGCGGTGCGCGTCCAGGACCCGCTCGGACAACGCGCTGAAGCTGACCGCGACCGGCACCTCCAGCAGCGGGAGGCCGTGCTCCCGGCAGGCGGCCACCAGGTCCGGCGGAGTGCTGCCCAGCCGCGCCGTGCCCGCGGCGACCGCCGCCACGCCCGCCGCCGCGAGCGCGGCGGCGAACCGGGCCGAATCCGCCGGGTCCGCTCGCCACATCAGGCCGGTGACGACCAGCTCGCCGCCGCTCAGGTAGCGGCTCGGGTCGAGCAGGTCGGTGACGTACACGCCGTGGACCACCGGATCCGCCGGGCCGGTGAGCAGCGTCAGACCCAGGTCCGGGTCGTCGACGAGTTCGCTCAGGCGCACGCCGCTCACTCTGCACCGTCCGGGGCGGGCTGTGGAGTCCCGCGGGAGGGAGTGAACGGACCGTTCGTCCGATCTAGTGGGACGAACGGTCCGTTCACCCGGCTCGGCCGTGCGGGCGGCGGCGGTGTGCGGTGCGGCACCGCTCGACCCGAGCGCGGGCGGCGAGTGCCGGGAGATCCGTGGTGAACGGACCGTTCGTCCCATCCCGTTGGACGAACGGTCCGTTCACTCCGCAGCGGTGGGTGCGTGCTTCGGGAGGCGGCCGGAGGGGCGCCGGGCGTGCCCCGGGTTCGTAGGAACGTACGAGGGACGGGTGTTCACCCGTCCGGCATTTCGGGTGTTCCACCGCTGGTCAACCTCCGTTCGCGAGTTGTGTACTGGGACGACCACCCACGGCGACGGGCTACGAGTGGTGCGGCCCTCGTCGACTCCGACCGACAGGGGGAAGCGCCGTGGACTTCCTGCGCCCGGCCTCGTGGCGCGAGGCCCTGGAGATCCGGGCGGCCCGCCCGGCGGCGACCGTGCTGGCGGGCGGCACCGACGTGCTGGTCGGGCTGAACTTCGGCCACGACCGGCCGGAGGCGCTGCTGGACCTCACCGCCACCGGCGCCGAGCAGGAGTGGTCGGAGTCGGACGGGGTGCTGCGCATCGGCGCCCTGCTGCCCTACGCGCGCCTGGTCGACGAGCTGGGCGACCGGCTCCCGGGCTTGGCGACGGCAGCGCGCACCGTCGGTTCTCCGCAGATCCGCAACCGGGGCACGCTCGGCGGGAACCTCGGTTCGGCCTCGCCGGCCGGGGACGGGCATCCACCGCTGCTGGCCTCGGACGCGCGCGTCGAGGTGGCCTCGGTGCGCGGCACCCGGACGCTGCCGGTCGCGGAGTTCTTCACCGGGCCCAAGCGCAACGCGCTCGCCGCGGACGAGCTGATCGCCGCGGTGCACGTGCCAACCGCTTCCGGCCCGCAGCAGTTCGCGAAGGTCGGCACCCGCAACGCGATGGTGATCGCGGTGTGCGCGTTCGCGATCGCCCTGCACCCGCAGCGGCGGCGGATCGGCACCGGCGTGGGGTCGGCGGGCCCGGTGCCGTTCCGCGCGACGGCGGCCGAGGACTTCCTCGCCGCCGAGCTCACCGCGAGCGACCGGTGGGAGCGGCCGCGGGAGCTGCCGGACCTGGTGGTGCGGCGGTTCGGCGAGCTCGTGGCGGCAGCCGCGCACCCCGTCGACGACGTGCGCGGCACCGCCGGGTACCGGCGGCACGCGCTGGGCGTCCTGGCCCGGCGGACGGTGCTGCGGGTGTGGGACGAGCACCGGAACGGGAGGCGGTCATGCGCGTGAACTTCACCGTCAACGGGCGGCGGCAGCGGGCCGACGACGTGTGGGAGGGCGAGAGCCTGCTGTACGTGCTGCGGGAACGCCTCGGCCTGCCCGGGTCGAAGAACGCCTGCGAGCAGGGCGAGTGCGGTTCGTGCACCGTGACCTTGGACGGGGTCCCGGTCTGCGCGTGCCTGGTCGCGGCCGGCCAGGTCGAGGGCCGGGAGGTGGGGACCGTGGAGGGGCTCGCCGACGGCGACCGGCTCAGCGAGGTGCAGCAGGCGTTCCTCGACGCGGGCGCCGTGCAGTGCGGGTTCTGCACCCCGGGTCTGCTGGTGCAGGCCACGGATCTGCTGCGGCGGCGCGCCGACCCGTCGGACGTGGAGATCAGGGAGGCGCTGGCAGGCAACCTGTGCCGCTGCACCGGCTACGAGAAGATCGTGGACGCGGTGCGGCTCGCGTCCCGGCGGGAGGCCGGCGATGCCTGAGCGGTTCGTGCTCGACGGTGCCGCGGTCGTCACCGTCGACGGCGCCGAGCATGCCGAGGGCCACGTGGTGGTCGACGGGGACCGGATCGCCGCGGTCGGCACCGGCCGGGCCGATCCGGGGCTGGGCGAGCGGATCGACGTGCGCGGTTGCCTGATCACGCCGGGCCTGGTCGACGCCCACCAGCACCTGTACCAGTGGGTGACGCGCGGGTTCGCGCCGGACGCGCCGCTGTTCGACTGGCTGACCTCGCTCTACCCGGTGTGGGCGGGGTTGGACGAGGACTGCGCGCACGCGGCGGCCGCCGCGGGTGCGGCGCGGCTGGCGTTGTCGGGGGCGACGACGATCGCCGACCACCACTACGTGTTCCCCCGCGACGGCGGTGACGTGTTCGGCGCGGTGATCGCCGCGGCCGGGAGCATCGGGGTGCGGCTGCACGCGGTGCGGGGCTGCATGGACCGCGGGCGTTCCCGGGGCGGGTTGCCGCCGGATTCGCTGGTGGAGGACGCGGACGTGGCGTTGGCGGGCACGGACGCGGCGATCGGCCGGTTCCACGATCCGAGTCCGGGGTCGGTGGTGCGGATCGCGGTGGGCCCGTGCTCGCCGTTCAGCGTCGGCGAGCGGTTGCTGCGGGACGCCGCGGAGCTGGCGCGGGCGCGCGGCGTGCGGCTGCACACGCACCTGGCGGAGACCGCGGAGGAGGAGCGGCGGTGCCGCGCCGAGTTCGGCCGCACCCCGGTGGAGCACGCCGACGCCCTCGGCTGGCTGGGCCCGGACGTGTGGCTGGCGCACACCGCGCACCTGTCGGCGGCGGAGGTGTCGCGGCTGGCGGTGACGGGCACGGGTACGGCGCACTGCCCGAGTTCGAACGGCCGCCTGGGGGCGGGGACGGCACCGCTGCGGGAGCTGCTGGACGCGGGCGTGCGGGTCGGGCTGGGTGCGGACGGGGCCGCGTCGAACGAGGCGGGCGGGATCGGCGAGGAGATGCGGCAGGCGCTGCTGACGGCACGGGCCCGGCGGGGTGGAGCTCCACCTGCGGCACCGGATCGGCGGGGTGCGGCGCTACCGGCGGAGCGGCACCGGCCCGGCACGGCGCGACCTGAGGACGCGGACCTGCCGGGCGCGGCGACATCGGCCGATCGGTCCCGGGGGCCGGCGGCGCTCTCGGTGCGGGAGGCGTTGTTCGCCGCCACCCTCGGCGGTGCCCGCTGCCTGGGCAGGCAGGACGAGCTGGGGTCGCTGCGGCCCGGGAAGCTCGCCGACCTCGCGGTGTGGCGGCTCGACGGGCTCGGTCACGCCGGGATCGAGGATCCGGTGGCGGCGCTGGTGCTGGGTCCGCTGCCGCCGCTGCGACTGCTGCTGCGCGGTGGCAGGCGCGTCGTCGAGGACGGCGCCCTCACCGCGGTGTCCGAACTGGACTTGGCGCGCGACCTGCGCGCCGCGAGCGCCCGGATCCGCGCGCGATCCGGGGCACGGCACGGGGAGGTGGCCCGATGAGCGGTCCCACGCGCACTCCGCAGCACCTCGACACCGGCATCGCGGGCGGCATCGGGGAGTCCCCGCTGCGCCCGGACGGCACGTTGAAGGTGCGCGGCGAGTTCGCCTACTCCTCCGACCTGTGGGCGGAGCACATGCTGTGGGGCGCGACGCTGCGCAGCCCGCACCCGCACGCGCGGATCACCTCGATCGACGTGACCGGGGCGCTGCGGCTGCCGGGGGTGCGCGCGGTGCTCACCGCCGCCGACGTGCCCGGCCGCAACCGGTACGGGGTGAAGCAGCAGGACCAGCCGGTGCTGGCGGAGGACGTGGTGCGCTACCGGGGCGAGGCGGTGGCGCTGGTCGCCGCCGAGCACCCGGAGATCGCGCGCCGCGCCCTGGACCGCATCGCCGTGGACTACGAGGTGCTGCCCGCCAGCACCGACGCGGAGCTCGCCGCGCACGACCGGGCGCTGCCGCCGCTGCACCCCGGCGGGAACGTGGTGCGCCACCAGGTGATCCGCAAGGGGGATCCGGACGCGGTCGCCGACGTCGTCGTCTCCGGCACCTACACCGTGGGCATGCAGGACCAGGCGTTCCTCGGCCCCGAATCCGGGTTGGCGATCCCCGCCGAGGACGGCGGCGTGGACCTGTACCTGGCCACCCAGGACCTGCACTCGGATCGCGCGCAGACCGCGGCCGCGCTCGGCCTCGACCCGGAACTGGTGCGGATGACGCTGTCCGGGGTGGGCGGCGCGTTCGGCGGGCGCGAGGACCTGTCGATCCAGGTGCACGTGTGCCTGCTGGCGCTGCGGACCGGGCGGCCGGTGAAGATGGTCTACGGCCGGGAGGAATCGTTCCACGGCCACGTGCACCGGCATCCGGCGAAGATGTACTACGAGCACGGCGCCACCCGGGACGGCGAGCTGGTGTACGTGAAGGCGCGGCAGTACTTCGACGGCGGTGCCTACGCCTCCAAGACCCCCGTCGTCGTGGGGAACGCGACCACGCTCGGCGTCGGTCCCTACCGGGTGCCGAACGTGGACGTCGAAGCCTGGGGCCTGTACACGAACAACCCGCCGTGCGGGGCGATGCGCGGGCTCGGCGCGGTGCAGCCGACGTTCGCCTACGAGTCCCAGATGGACCGGCTCGCCGCCGAGCTCGGCATGGACCCGGTCGAGCTGCGCATCCGCAACGCCATCGCCGAGGGCGACACGATCCCCACCGGGCAGCGGATCGACCACCCGGCGCCCGTCGCCGAACTGCTGCGGCGGCTCACCGCGATCCCGCCGCCCGCGGTCGGCGGCGACCGGGACGTGCGGGAACTGCCCGGCGGCGTCGGCGGCACCACGCACGGCGAAGGGGTGGTGCGCGGCATCGGCTACGGGGTCACCATCAAGAACATCTGCTACTCCGAAGGCGCCGACGACCACTCCACGGCCCGCGTCCGGCTCGCCCTCGTCGGTGGCGAACCGCTCGCCGAGGTGCACACCGCCGCCGCCGAGGTCGGGCAGGGTCTCGTGACCGTGCAGCAGCAGATCGCCCGCACCGAGCTCGGCGTCGAACGCGTCACCATCCATCCCAACGACACCTCCGTCGGCGCCGCCGGATCCAGCTCCGCGTCCCGGCAGACCTACGTCACCGGCGGGGCGGTGCAGGCCGCGTGCGCCGCGGTGCGCGACGCGGTGCTGCTGCGCGCCGCGGAACTGCACGGCGTCACGCCCGCCGCGCTGTCCCTGCAGGGCGGGAAGATCGTGTCCGCGACGGCAGGCGTGCTCGCGGACCTCGCCGAGGTGCTCGGTGACGGGCCCGTCGAGCACACCCGCGAATACCACCACCGGCCCACCTTCCCCATGGGCGCCGACGGCGCGAGCGAACGCGTCCAGGTGCAGCACGCGTTCTCCGCGCACCGCGCCGTCGTCGACGTCGACGTCGAGCTCGGGCTGGTGAAGGTCGTGCGGCTCGACTGCGTGCAGGACGTCGGCAAGGCCGTCAACCCGGACGCCGTGCTCGGGCAGATCCAGGGCGGCAGCGCGCAAGGGCTCGGGCTCGCCGTCATGGAGGAGGTGCAGGTCGTCGACGGCGTCATGCGCAACGCGTCGTTCACCGACTACCTCATCCCCACCGCGCTCGACGTGCCGCCGATGGAGATCGACGTCGTCGAACGCGGCGACCCGCACGCGCCGTACGGGGTGCGCGGGGTCGGCGAGCCACCGACGATCTCCACCACGCCGGCCGTCGTCGCCGCGATCCGCGCCGCGACCGGCCGGGACCTCACCCACGTTCCCGTGGCACCGCACCACATCGTCTGAGCCCCGTTGGAGAACCACGTGCCGTCGACCGGACTCACCGACACCCGCTGGGCCGCGGAAGCCGTGGCGCTCGCCGCCGGCAGCGTCACCGACGGCGGCGGACCGTTCGGCGCGCTCGTGCTGCGCGCCGGGCGGCCCGTCGCCAGCGGCACCAACCTCGTCACCGCCGAGCTCGATCCCACCGCGCACGCCGAGATCACCGCGATCCGCGCCGCCTGCCGGGAACTCGGCACGTTCCACCTCGACGGGTGCGTGCTGGTCAGCTCCTGCGAACCGTGCCCGATGTGCCTGGGCGCGGCGTTGTGGGCGCGGCTGGATCGCGTCGTGTACGCCGCCGACCGGCACGACGCGGCGCGCGGCGGGTTCGACGACCGGGCGTTCCACGACCTGTTCCGGCACCCCGAGCAGCCGTGGCCGACCCGCGTCCGCCAGGTGCCGCTGGCCGAACGGGCGGCACCGTTCGAGCGGTGGCTGGCGAAGGCGGACCGCGTCGACTACTGAACCGCCGCCCTGCCGGAGTGAACGGACCGTTCGACCAACTAGATCGGACAGACGGTCCGTTCACTCACGTCGAGGCGCGGCGTCCGGCTACTACCCGGGCTCGCGACGAGCGGGGGTGAACGGACCGTTCGACCAATCGGATGGGACAGACGGTCCGTTCACTCCCCCGCGGCGGGCGCCCCGCCGGCGCACCGGAACGGGGTGAACGGACCGTTCGACCAACTAGATCGGACGAAGGGTCCGTTCACTCCGCTCGTCGGTAGGGTCGGGGGCATGCGGGTCGCTGGCGTGGTGCTGGCCGCGGGAGCGGGGCGACGGTTCGGGATGCCGAAGGCGCTCGTCGACTACCGCGGCACCCTCCTGGTCGACCGCGCGGCCCGCGTGCTCACCGACAGTGGTTGCGCACCGGTGCTCGTGGTGCTGGGCGCGGCCGAGGCGGAGGTGCGCGCGGCGGCGGAGCTGCGGGGCGTCGACGTGGTGTCCAACCCGGACTGGGACAGCGGGATGGGTTCCTCGTTCCGGGCCGGTCTCACCGCGCTGGCAGGGGAATCCGCGGACGTGGCGGCAGCACTGTTCCTGCCGGTGGACATGCCGGGCGTGACGGCGGAGGCGGTGCGCCGGGTCGCCGCGCACGCCGCGCCGGACGCCCTCGCCGCCGCATCACTCGACCAGCGACGCAGTCACCCTGTGTTGCTGGGACGCGCGCACTGGCGGGGGGCCGCGGCGACGGCCGTCGGAGATGCGGGTGCGCGCGGTTACCTTCGTGATCACGCCGTCACCCTGGTGAGGTGCGATGGCGTCTCGGAAGGTTTCGATATCGACCGGCCCGCAGACCTCGACCGCGGCTAACCCGTAGAGTCGGCTGTCACGCGTGAGGTGACGCCGAGCCACCGTCCGCGGCTGCGGCGCCCGCCGAGCAGGAGCGCCAACCCGGTCGGTGCGCGCGTGACCGGCCCGCAACAGCGCCGACGGGGAGGCAACATGGCAACGGGACACATCACGGCCAACTACGTGCCGGACGGCGACGACTGGTCGGTCACCGTCTCGACCGGGCAGACGACCCGCACCGCCCGCGCTCCCGGCCTCATCGCCGCCCGGGACCAGGCCGACCAGCTCATCGAGCACTTGGCGCCGAACCCCACCGGCCGCGTCGTGATCCACCTGCTCAACGGCGACGGCTTCGCGTTCAGCACCGCCTACCTGCAGGCGCGGCACGGGTTGTCCGACGAGGCGACCCGCCAGGCCGCTGCCGCCGCCGACACCGCCAGCGCGCACGCCGCGCGGTGACCCGGCGCCCCGCGCCCTGGATCGGAAGATCACCCGAAAGGTCCGGCGGAAACCACGCCCCCACCACTTCTCCCTAGGATGGTCGCCGTGAACGCACCGACCAGCAGCTTGCCCGACGGGACCGGCCGGTCCCCCGGACGCGGCCGGCCGCGGGACGCCACGCGCGACGCAGCCCTGCGCACCGCGGCGATGGAGGTCCTCGCGGAAGTCGGCTACCGCGCGCTGACGATGGACGCCGTCGCGGCCCGGGCCCGCGCGGGCAAGGCCACGATCTACCGGCGTTGGGAGTCGAAGCTCGACCTGGTGATCGACACCTGCAACGAGCTGGTGCAGCGCAACATCCCGGAGCCGGACACGGGCAGCGTGCCGGGCGACCTCGGCGAGTTCCTGCGCGCGTTCGCCACCTTCCTCACCGGGCCCGCGGGGAAGGCGGCGCAGGCGCTGGTCGGCGAGCTGCCGCACGAGCGGGAGCTCGCGGCGGCGTTCCGCGAGTCGTTCCTGCTGCCGCAGCGCGACGTGCTGCGGCGCATCGTGGAGCGCGGTGTGCGGCGCGGCGAGATCAACGCGCAGGCTCCGATGGACACCGTGGTGGAGCTCGCCGGTGCCGCGCTGCTGCACCGGCTGATGCTCACCGGTGAACCGCTGGACACGCGGTTCGTGGACCGGTTGCTGGCGGACGCGCTGCTGCCGCTGCTGCACCGGGACGTGTGAGCGCCGGCGTGCTGCGCGGGACCGTCTCCCGGCTGCACCGCTGGCCGGTGAAGTCGTTGCGCGGCGAGGCCGTGCCCGCGGCCCGCTTCGACGAGCGCGGCATGGCCGGCGACCGGGCGCACGTCCTCGTCGACCAGCGCGAGCGGCGCGCCGGTTCGGTGCTGACGGTGCGGCAGAACCCGGCGCTGCTGCACTGGTCGAGCGGCTACGGCGCGGAGGTCGTGGATCCGGTGCCCGCGCCGACGCTGCACGCGCCGGACGGCACCGCGTGGGACTGGGCCGATCCGCGGCTGCCCGCGGCGCTCACCGGTTCGCTGGGCATCCCGCTGAGCCTGCGCAGCGAACCGGGCAATCAGGACCGGGGCCCGACGGTGCTGGTCACCGTGCAGTCCACGTTGGACGCGCTGGCCGCCGACCTGGGCGCCCCGGTGGACCTGCTGCGGTTCCGGCCGAACGTGCACCTGGAGCTGGACGTGCCGCCGTTCGCCGAACTGGACTGGGGGCCGGGAACCACCATCACCAGCGGCGAGGTCGATTGGGAGGTCGTCGGCCCGAACTCGGGGGCCTGCGTGCGCTGCGCGGTGCCCAGCTGGGACGCGGGCGGGCGGACGCGGTGGAAGGAGTTGCAGCGGCGGCTCATCGACCGCTGGGACAACCGGTTCGGCACCATCGTGCGCGTCTCCCGCGGTGGCACGGTGCACCGCGGGGCGGCCGCGGTCGTGCGCCCAGCAGGGTCGTGACCCCGCGGACGCACGCCGCGCGGCTCAGCGGAAGATCTTGCGCACGACAATGACGGCGACCAGTGCGCCGACCCCGATCATCGCGTAGCGCACCCGCGGGTCGTTCAACTTCTCCTGCACGCTGGCCTTACCGGACTCCACGAACCGCTTGGGGTCCGCCTTGGTGCTCAACTCGTCCAGTGTCACGGCCAGCGAGTCACGTGCCTTCTCGATGTCGCGCTGAATGGCGTCCGGATCACGAGCCACGCCGTCCTCCTCCATGTTCACCTGGCTGGTGACACCGTAGATCACACGTCAGTCCCGGACCCACCGACCGTTCCCCGAGTCGAGGCAGCCGGCGCCCGCCGAACCACCCGGCCGGGGACACAACGGACATCACCAACCGTTAGGCTGGTGCGCACTGGGGGCCGTAGCCCAATTGGCAGAGGCACTAGGTTTAGGTCCTAGCCAGTGCGGGTTCGAGTCCCGCCGGCCTCACCGTCCGCCGCCCGGCGCCGTCGCATCTCCGCGCCCGCACCGTCGAATCGGACGGCCTTCCCCGCTTCCTCCGTCGTGGCCCCGCGCTCGCGGGACGTCGCGCCACGGGGTCAGCGGTCGGAGTGGGTGAGCCCTTCGATGGTGAGGGCCTTGCGGCGCTGGTGGACCGTCAGGTAGCGGAGCCCGGACTCCCCGGCGAGGAACTCGCGGCGCGAGCGCTTCGGCAGCCAGAGCAGCACGCCGGGAGCGAGGGGGACGTCGCCGCCTTCGGTGCGCAGCGTTCCCGTTCCGCGCAGCACGTGGATCAGCACGTCGAGGTCGGGCCCGGCGTGCGCGTCGATCTTCCGGCCCGCGGGCAGCTGGACGACGTTGGAGTCGAGGTCGCGGTCGCGGACCGGCAGCGCCCACACCGCACCCGCCGCGTCGGGGTCGTCGCCCAGGTCGCCGGTGTCGCAGAGGATCCGGGGCAGCGGCGTCGAGTGCAGCCTGCCGATGCGCACCCGCCACTCCTGCGGGCCCTCGGCCAGGTACTCCCAGCTGAAGCCGCCGGGGAAGTCCGCTTCGAACTCGCCGCGCAGGGGCTGCGGATCGTGGTCGTTGACCAGGACGACCGCTTCACCGGGGGCGAGCGCGGCGAAGGCGCCGAAGATCGCGGGGTGCTTCTGCGGTTTCGGCAGCGCACGGACGTCGAGCTCCTGCTCGGGCATGGGGCCTCCCGGGCCTGTTTCCACAACGATCGGTTGTATAAACTCTACGACCAGGACCGGCAGCGGAACCAGGGCACCTCCCCGGCCCGCGCTCACGGCCACCACGCGAGGAGATCGTCATGGGCGGGAACCCGGCCCCGGCAGCGTCCGGGCGGCGGCGGGAAGTGCTGGCGCTGCTGCGGGAATCCCGCGCGACGTGGGACATCACCGCGCTCGCGCGACGGCTCGCGGTGCACCCGAACACGATCCGGTTCCACCTGGACGCCCTGGTCGGCGCCGGGCAGGTGGAGCGCGTCGACGCGCGGCGCCCCGGCCCGGGGAGGCCGCCGCTGCTGTTCCGCGCCAAACCGGGCATGGACCCGGCCGGACCGCGCGAGTACCGGCTGCTCGCGGGCATCCTCGTCGACGAGGTCGCGCAGGCCCCCGATCCGGTGCGCAGCGCGGGCGAGGCCGGGCGGCGCTGGGGCGCGCGGCTCGCCGGCGGCACCCCGCGGCCCACCCGGACGGACGCCGTCGAGCACCTGGTGGGCCTGCTCGACGAGCTCGGCTTCCGGCCCGAGACGCGGGCGGGGGGCGCGGAGATCGGGCTGCGGCACTGCCCCTTCCTGGAACTCGCCGAGCAGCAGCGGCAGGTCGTGTGCCAGGTGCACCTCGGCCTCATGCAGGGCGTCACGGCGGCGACGGGTTCCCCGGTGACCGTCGATCGGCTGGACGCGTTCGTGGCGCCCGACCTGTGCGTGGCGCACCTCGCGCCCGAGGAGCGGGGGTGACCGCGGGGTCGGTCGCGGCGGCCGCCACCTTCACCTGGGTCGGCATGGTGCTCGCGATCTCGTTCGTCGAAGCCCCGCTGAAGTTCCGCGCGCCCGGCGTGACCGCGCCGATCGGGCTGGGCATCGGGCGGCTGGTGTTCCGCGCGCTCAACGCCGTCGAGCTCGTGCTCGCGCTGGTCGTGCTGAGCTGCCTCGCCGCGCGGACGCCGCCGGTCGCGACCTGGGTCGCCTCGGGACTCGCCGTGGCCGCGCTGGCGGCGCAGCTGCTGCTGGTGCGGCCGGTGCTGGGCCGGCGCACGCGCGCCGTGCTCGCCGGTCAGGAGCCGCCGCGCTCGCCCGCCCACCTCGCCTACGTCGCGCTGGAGGTCGGCAAGCTCGTCGCGCTGCTGACCGGCGGCGTCCTGCTGCTCACGTCCTGAAGGGGAGACCGTTGGCCACGACCTCGCTCACCGAACTCGCCGCCGAACGGCTCGCCGCCGCCCAGCGCTCCCGCGCGGGACGGGCCGCGAGCACCGTCCACGGCGGGTCGGGGCACGCGTTGCGGCAGGTGCTGCTCGCGCTCACCGCGGGCAGCGCGCTCGCCGACCACGACAGCCCCGGCGAAGCCACGTTGCAGGTGCTGCGCGGTTCGGTCCGGGTCACCACCGGGTCCGATTCCGTCGCGGCGGCGGAAGGCGACCACCTCGCCCTCCCGCGCGAACGGCACGGCCTGACCGCGGTCGGCGACGCCGTGGTGCTGCTGACCGTCGTCGCGGCGACCTCGTGACCCGGCGACCTCGTGACGTGGCCGGTCGCTACCGGCGGATGAGGCCGCGGTCGACGGCCACGGCCACCGCCGCCGTGCGGGAGTCCACGCCGAGCTTGCCGTAGATGTGCACCAGGTGGGACTTCACCGTGGCCTGGCTGAGGAACAGCCGCTTGCTGATCCGCTGGTTCGACAGGCCGTCCGCGACGAGCTCCAGCACCTCCGTCTCGCGACGGCTCAGCGCGGTGCCGGGCGTGCGCATCCGGTCCATCAGGCGGTGCGCGATGGCCGGCGCCAGCGCGGACTGGCCGGCGGCGGCGGTGCGCACGGCCGCGGCCAGCTCCTCCGGCGGTGCGTCCTTGAGCAGGTAGCCGGTGGCTCCGGCTTCGACCGCGGCGAGGATGTCGGCGTCGGTGTCGTAGGTGGTCAGCACCAGCACGCGGGGCGCGTCCGGCAGCGCCGTGATGGCGGCGGTCGCGTCCGAGCCGTGCATGCCCGCGCCGAACCGGAGGTCCATCAGCACCACGTCGACCTGTTCGGTGCCGGCGAGCGCGACGGCGCGTTCGGCGCTGGCGGCCTCGGCGACCACCTCGAAGTCCGGTTCGGTGTCGAGCACGGCGCGCAGGCCGGTGCGCACCACCGGGTGGTCGTCGGCCAGCAGCAACCGGATGGTCCCGCTCATCGCACGTCCCCTTCCGCCGCGGGCCTGCGCGGGAAGCTCACCGCGAGCGCGGTGCCCTGCCCCGGCGCGGACTCCACGCTCAACGTGCCACCGAGCGCGCGGGCCCGCGCCCGCATCGCGGCCAGCCCGAAACCGCCGTCGACGCGCCCGGCACCGGACTCCGCCGCCGGGTCGAACCCGATCCCGTCGTCCACCAGGTCGAGCGCGACGCGGGTGTCCATGTAGGTCAGCGTCATCTCCGCCGCCGCGGCCCGCGCGTGCCGGACGGTGTTGGCCAGCGCGGACTGCGCGATCCGCAGCAGCGCCACCTCGAACGGGGTGGGGATCTCTGCCGGTTCGCCGTCCAGGTGGAACCGGACCGCGGCCCCGGAATGCGCCGAGGTGGTGGCGCACAACCGTTCCAGCGCCGCCGGCAGCGATCCCCCTTCCAGGTCGGGCGGGGTGAGGGCGTGCACGAAACGCCGGGCCTCCGCCAGGTTGTCCTGCGCCTCCCCGCGGGCCCGGAGCACGTGGTCCGCGGCCAGGTCCGGCTGGTCGGGCAGGGCGCGTTCGGCGGCGCGCAGCAGCAGCTGGATGCTGGAGAGGCCCTGCGCGAGGGTGTCGTGGATCTCCTTCGCCAGCCGCTCCCGTTCCGCGAGCACGCCCGCGGAGCGCTCGGCCGCGGCGAGGTCGTGGCGGGCCGCGGTGAGCTCCTCGATCAGCTCGCGGCGCTGCTCGCTCTCCCGGTGCAGGGCCTGGTAGCCGAGCACGACGGCCACCGCGACGGCCGCGCCGAGCGCGGGGCCGAGCGCCGCCGCCGGGGTGAAACCGCCCTGGTGCCAGGCGAAACCGGCGATCGCGAACACCGTGGTGAGCAGCACCACCGGCAGTCCGGAGCGGTCCGGCAGCAGGTGCAGCTGCAGGAAGAACAGCGGGAACGCCAGCCACACCCCGTCGGGCGTGAGCCACAGCAGCACCAGCCACACCGCGCCGAGCAGGCCGAGCCACACCGCCGCGGCCCACTTCGACCGGCTCACCCCGGGCAGCAGCGGGCCGGTGGCGTACACGGCGGCCAGCGCGGTGGCGGCGGCGATCACCGCGCCGGGGTGCGGCAGGTCGGTGGTGACGGCGTGCACGACGGCCAGCACGAGCAGGCCCGCCATCAGCAGGTGCAGGCACAGGCGCAACGCGCGCAGCGGTCGGGTGAGCGTCAGCGGGTCCACGGTGTTCCCAGGCTACGTGCTGGTCAGGGCGGTGCATCGATCGAAAGGTTGATTCGCGCCCGCACCTTTCGACACCGCGGAGCCGACCGGCGGCGCGATGTTCCGCGGCGTCCCCCGGCCGAGTGTTGGTGCCGTGCCGGGCAGGAACCCGGCCGGAACGTGAGAGAAAGGCACTCGACCGTGTTCGTCGCCACCAGAGACCTCCGGTTCGCGAAGGGGCGGTTCGCCCTGATGGGGACCGTCATCATCCTGATGACCCTGCTCGTCGGGTTGCTGTCCGGCCTGACCGCGGGCCTGGGCCGGGAGAGCACCTCGGCCATCACCGACCTGCCCGCCGACCACGTGGTGTTCTCCGCGCCGGCGGAGGGCCAGGAGCCGACCTTCACCGAGTCCGAAGTGGACCGGCAGCAGTGGGAGCGGTGGCGCGAGGTTCCCGGCGTGCACCGCGCGGACCCGCTGGGCATCGCCACCGCCAAGGTGCGGTCCGGCACGAACAGCACCGCGCTGGCCACCTTCGGCGTCGAGCCCGGCTCCGCGCTGGTGCCCGCGGGCGGCGCCGTCGGTCCCGGGGAGGTCGTGCTCTCCGAAGGGGCCGCCGACGACCTCGACGTCGGCGCCGGGGACGCCATCACCGCGTCGGGACAGGAGCTGCGGGTGACCGCCGTGTCCGGCGACGCGTCCTACAGCCACAACCCGGTCGTGTGGACGAGCCTCGCCGACTGGCAGCGGCTGTCGCCCGGCAGCGAGCGGCAGGCGACCGTGATCGCCCTCGGCAGCGACGACGGCGCCGACCTCGCGACCGCCGACGCGCGGCTGGGCACCAGCACCGCCACCACCGCAGGCGCCCTGTCGGCGATCAGCTCGTACAGCTCGGAGAACGGGTCGCTGCAGCTGATGCAGGCGTTCCTGTTCGTGATCTCCGCGCTGGTCATCGGCGCCTTCTTCACCGTGTGGACCATCCAGCGCGGCGGGGACGTCGCGGTGCTCAAGGCGCTCGGCGCCACCACCCGCTACCTGCTGCGCGACGCGCTCGGGCAGGCCGTGGTGCTGCTCGTCGGCGGCACCGCCATCGGCACCGGCCTCGCCGCCGCGATCGGCGCGGTCGCCGTGGGCACCGTCCCGTTCGTGCTGGAGGTCGGCACGGTGCTGCCGCCCGCCGCCGTGATGGTCGTGCTGGGCGCGCTCGGCGCGGCGCTGTCGGTCCGGCGCATCACCGCGGTCGATCCGCTGACCGCCCTGTCCACCCGCTGATCACCCTGTCCACCCGCTGATCACCCTGTCCACCCGCTGATCGCCCTGTCCACCCGCTGATCACCCGGCCACCGGCTGATCACCCGGCCAACCCGCTGATCGGGCCGTCCCGCTGATCGCCCGGCCGGCCCGCTGATCACCTCGAACCAGGAGCCAGTCATGAGCTTGCAGTTGCGCGACATCACCCTCACCTACCCCGACGGCGGTTCCCGGCTCACCGCCGTGGACCACGCCGACCTGGACGTGCCCGCCGGTTCGGTGACGGCGGTGATCGGCCCGTCCGGCTCGGGCAAGTCCAGCCTGCTCGCCGTCGCCGCCGCGCTGGTCACGCCCGACTCCGGCCGGGTCGTCGTGGACGGCACCACCGTCACCGGCATGAACCAGGCGCAGCTGACGGCGGTGCGGCGGGAGAAGATCGGCATCGTCTTCCAGCAGCCGAACCTGATCGCCTCGCTGACCGCGGCCGAGCAGCTGCAGGTCATGGCGCACCTCGACGGCCGCTCGGCGCGCGACGCGCGGGACCGCGCGGTGGAACTGCTGGACGCGGTGGGCCTGTCCGGCGAGAAGGACCGCAGGCCGCACCAGCTCTCCGGCGGGCAGCGGCAGCGCGTCAACATCGCCCGCGCGCTGATGAACGACCCGGCGGTGCTGCTCGTCGACGAGCCGACCAGCGCGCTCGACCACGAGCGCGGGGCCGCCGTGATCGACCTGATCACCACGCTGACCCACCGCCGCGCCACCGCGACCGTGCTGGTCACGCACGACACCACCCACCTCAGCGGGGTGGACCAGGTCGCCGAGGTCCTCGACGGCCGGGTCCGCGTGCCCGCGGCGAGCTGAGGGGACACGATCATGCGGAAGAACTTCTTCGCCGCGGTGGGCTACGCGGTGCTGGGCCTGCTGGCCGGGGTGTACTACCGCGAGCTGACCAAGGCGCAGGACTTCGTCGGTGACACGCAGCTCTCGGTGCTGCACACCCACCTGCTGGTGCTCGGCACCCTGGTGTTCCTGCTGGTCCTGCTGTTCGAGCGGGTCGCCGGGCCGTCCCGGAGCAGGTGGTTCGGCCGGTTCTTCTGGACCTACAACGCCGGGCTGCTGGTCACCACGGGCGGCATGGCGGTGCACGGCACCAGGACCGTGCTGGGCGAGCCGACGGGCGCCGCGCTCGCCGGCGCCTCCGGGCTCGGCCACGTCCTGCTGACCGTCGGCCTGGCCTGCCTGTTCACGGCGATCCACCGCACCCTGCCCGCCCCGGACCACGCCCAGCGGCGCTGAGCCCCGCCGCCACCGGAGTGAACGGACCGTTCGTCCAACTAGATCGGACGAACGGTCCGTTCACTCCCTCCGCGGCGTCGGCGGGTCGACGGGGAACGTGGCGACCGGGCGCGGCCCTCCCCCAGCTCGCCGCGCTGCTCGGCACCGGGCACCTTCGCGGCGGACCGGCCGCCCGAGCGCCACCACCGACGCGGGACCGACACCCCGGCCAGGCTGGTGAGCTGGGCCGATACCATGTCCGGGTGAGTGAAGCGGTGGACGAGAATCACGAGGACCTGCCGGAGCAGATGCGCATCCGGCGGGAGAAGCTGGACCGGCTGCGGGAGAGCGGAGTCGACCCCTACCCGGTCGGTTACCCGCGCACCACCTCGATCGGGCCCGTCCGCGAGAGTCACGAGGGCCTCGAACCGGACGTCGCCACCGGCGATCGGGTGTCGGTCACCGGCCGGGTGCTGCTGTACCGCACCGGCGGCAAGCTGTGCTTCGCCACCATCCGCGACGACAGCGGCTCCATCCAGATCATGCTCGCGCTGGACAAGATCGGCGCGGAGGCCCTGGACTCCTGGAAGGCCGACGTGGACCTCGGCGACCACGTGGGCATCACCGGCGAGGTGATCACCTCCAAGCGCGGCGAGCTCTCGATCATGGCCGACTCGTGGGCGTTGACGTCCAAGTGCCTGCGGCCGCTGCCGGAGAAGCACAAGGGCCTCACCGACCCCGAGGCCCGGGTGCGGCAGCGCTACGTGGACCTGATCGTCAACCCCGAGGCGCGGCAGCTGGCGCACCAGCGCGGCAAGGCCGTGCAGGCCCTGCGCTCGGTGCTGCTCGGCCGCGACTACCTCGAGGTCGAGACCCCGATGCTGCAGCAGGTGCACGGCGGCGCCACGGCCCGGCCGTTCACCACGCACATCAACGCCTACGACCTCGACCTGTACCTGCGGATCGCGCCGGAGCTGTACCTGAAGCGGCTCGTGGTCGGTGGGGTGGAGAAGGTCTTCGAGATCAACCGGAATTTCCGCAACGAGGGCGCGGACTCCACGCACAATCCCGAGTTCACCATGCTGGAGTTCTACGAGGCCTACGGGGACTACGACACGGCCGCGGAGCTCACCACCGAACTGTTCCGGCAGGCCGCGAAGGCCGTGTTCGGCGACATGGTGGTGCGCCACCCGGAGCACGGGGACATCGACCTGGGCGCCGAATGGCCGTCGATCACGCTGTACGGCTCGGTCGGCGAGGCGCTCGGCGAGGAGATCACCACCGCCACCCCGGTCGAGCGGCTGCGGGAGCTGGCCGATGCCAGGGAGATCGCCTGGGATCCGGCGTGGGGCCCGGGCAAGCTGGTGGAGCACCTGTTCGAGGAGCTCGTCGAGCACACCCTGATCCGGCCGACCTACGTGCGCGATTTCCCGTTGGAGACGAGCCCGCTGACCCGCCAGCACCGGCAGGACCCGCTGCTGACGGAGAAGTGGGACCTGATCGGGTTCGGCATGGAGCTCGGCACCGGCTTCTCCGAACTGGTCGATCCGGTGGAGCAGCGGCGCAGGCTCACCGAGCAGTCCCTGCTCGCCGCCGGCGGTGATGCCGAGGCGATGCAGCTCGACGAGGACTTCCTGCGCGCCCTGGAGTACGGCATGCCGCCGACCGGCGGGGTCGGCATCGGCATCGACCGGATGCTGATGGCGTTCACCGGCAAGGGGATCCGGGAGACGATCCTGTTCCCGATGGTCAAGCCCGGCTGAAGCCCGGTTCCCGTGGCGGGGCGGTGCGCGTGGTCGCACCGCCCCGTTGCGCGTCTCAGACCGCGGTGAGCACGGTGCTGACGACGAGCAGCCCGCACATCCCGAAGTTCACCACCCGGTGGGCGAGGAAGACCGCCACGAATTCGCGGATCGTGGCGCTCGGCCAGAAGTAGCGCGCCGTCGGCGAACCGATCACCTGGGCGTTCACGCCTTCCTTGCGGGCGATCCGGGCGGCCCGCATCACGTGGAAGTTGTTCGTCACGACCAGCGCGCGGTGCTCCGGGCGGTGCTCGCGCATGATGGCCGCGCTGAACCGCAGGTTCTCCTCGGTGCTGCGCGACCGGTCCTCGACCAGGATCCGCTCGGGCGGCGCCCCGTTCGCGATGAGGTGGTCGGCCATGGCGCGCGCCTCCGGGACGTCCTCACCGGGACCTTGCCCTCCGGAGGTGACCAGCACCGGCTCGCGCCCCTTCTCCTGCTGCGCGCGGAACTCGGCGAGGCCCTTGTCGAGCCTGCTCGCCAGCAGCGGCGGCACCCGCGAACCGATCAGCCCCGAGCCGAGCACCACGATGAAGTCGACGCGGCGGCGGTGCGGGAACGCGCCGTAGACGAGCGAGTAGAGCAGGAAGCACGCGAACAGCACCGAGACGTAGCCGATCACCTTGCCCGTGGCGTCCATCGTCACTTCCAGCGGTGCCCACCCGATGGTGCCCGCGATCCCGCGCAGCACCACGAAGCCGATGATCCCGACCCCGGCGGCCAGCGACAGCACGTTCGCGAGCCGCCTGCCCTCCCGCCGCAGCATCGTCACGCCGTTGAGGACGAGGAACACCGCGAGCGCCAAGGTGGTCAGCGGGATCAGCAGGGCCAGCACGATCAGCACCACCGCCGCCGCCGATTCCGAGTACGTGGCCAGCCACATCAGCAGGCCGCCGACCAAGAACAGGCAGGCCAGGAACAGGTAGACGCCGTTGCGGACCAGCCGCCGTTCGTAGGCGAAACCGATCCCGAAGATCACGAACAGGACGGCGGCGGGGATCAAGAACAGCACGCGCGGCAGCCTACCGGTCCGGATCGGGCGGTACGGCCGGTTCGGTCGATCTTCCGGCTTCGCCGCGGGTATTCCCCTGCGCTCACCCGGGTCGTGGTGCGGCCGGGATCGGCCGGGCGCACTCCGCGCCGCGGCAGCCCTGCAGCGCGTCGAGGTGCCGGTCGAGGAACGCCCGCACCTGCGCGTAGCGGGCGTCGTCGTGCTTCGACGCCAGTTCGTCCGGGTCCACGTGCAGGTCGTAGAGCTCGTGGTCGCCGCTGACGTACCGGACGTAGAGGTAGCGTTCGGTGCGGATCGCCTCGTAGGCGGCGTCGAGGACCTGGCTGTGGTCGTCGCGCGGTTTCGCCGGCGCGGGCGGTGATGCGGAACCGTCCTGGTCCAGGTCGCCTGCCCCGGCCGCCCGGCCCGACGCCACGTCCAGCGCGGACGCTCCGTCGCCCGCCGCGCCCGGCCGCACCGGGTCGGGCAGCGCGCCTTCCGCGGCCTCGTGCAGCAGTGGTCTTCCGGTGCGCAGCAACGGGTCCCGGGCGAACGGCAGCAGTGAACGCCCGTCCAGCGGGATCGTCGGTTCCGCCCCGCCGATGTCGGTGATGGTGGCGGTGAGGTCGGTGTTCGTGCTCAGCTCCGGCACGTGCGCGCCGCCCGCGATGCCCGGCCCGCGCAGCAGCAGCGGCACGTGCGCCGCCGCCTCGTGCGGCAGGAACTTGCCGGTCGGGACGCGGTGCTGGCCGAAGAAGAAACCGTTGTCCGACACGAACATCAGGTAGGTGTCGTCGAGCTCCCCGTTGGCGCGCAGCGCGTCGACGATCCGCTGCACCGCTTCGTCCACGGCCAGCAGCGATTCCAGGCGCAGCCGGTAGCTGGTGGTGATCTCGGTGCCGGTGGCCGCCGAGATCTCCGGGTAGTCGCGGAGGAACTCCGGCTTGTCCGCCACGTCCTGCTCGCCGTAGGACGCGTCGTACGGCGGCCGTTCCGCGGCGAACTCGCCCTGGTGGCGCAGCGCGGGCCGCGGGCCACGACCGACCCGGAAGAAGTCGCCGTTGTCCGGGGCGCCGTGCACGTTCTCCCCGTGCGGGGCCAGGAACGCCACGCTCAGGAAGAACGGGTCGTCCGCCGCCGACCGCCGGTCGATGAAGTCGATCGCCTTGTCCCGGTAGACGTCGGTCTGGTACATCGCCGGGTCCTGCACCCACGGGTCGCCGTAGGTGCGCAACCGACCGTTCTCGTTCAACCGGTAGCCGTACATGTCGTAGGTGGTCGGGTCGATCGAGCCGCGCCACTCGTCCCAGCCCGGTGGCACGTGCGTCTCGTCCGACTTGCCGTAGCCGTTCGGGTACTTGCCGATGTGCGAGGTCGTGTAGCCGGCCCGCTGCATCCACACCGGCAACGCGTTCTCCTCGTCCAGCGCGTCGTAGCCGCCGAGCGGCGGCGCGTTGTGCCGCACCCCGTTGTTGTGCGCCAACTGTCCACTGAGGAAGGTCGAGCGGGAGGGGCAGCACAGCGGGAACGACGCGTAGTACCGGTCGAACGTGGCGCCGCCCAACCCCAGCAGCCGCTGCACGTTCGGCATGAACCGCACGCTGTCCAGCCACTGGTCGTCGGTCATCACCACGACTACGTTCGGCCTGCTCGCGGGGGCGGCGGTGCGCACCGGACGGGCGCAGCCCGCCAGCAGCACGCCGAGAACCAGCAGCACGGCGACCGGGATTCGGGTGGTTCCGGCGGAACGGGCCATGGCCTCGATTTCCGCGCCGCGCCGCGGAGAAGTCAAGCTCCCCGGGGCGGTGGAACACGTTCAGCCGCGTCCCATCGGGTCATCTTCGGCGGGGTGGATCGATCCGGCGGGAACCGGCCGCCACCCCATCGGCGGGATCAGTAGCCGTCGCCGCCGAAGAAGGTCTCCTCCAGCTGGTCCGCCGTGTCCGCCACCAGCTGCAGCGGGTCGAGGAACTCGTTGATGTCGAGGTTCAGCAGCGGCAGCGAGTGGCGCAGCACCACGTGCTCACCCATGATCACCGCGCCGCAGACGACGGAGGTCTCGCCGATCTCCTTGAGCACCAGTCGCAGGTCCACGTCCGAGACGAGCCCGCACACCGAGGCGATCTGGACCCACTCCTCGCGCTGGTCCAGCACCTCCCGGCAAACGATGATCACCTGGCTGCGCTCGTCCTCGTACTCGATGAGGATGCGGATCTCGTCGCCGGTGTCCTCGATGACGCGGTACTCGGACCGGACGAATGCGGCGATGTCGTCCCACGTGGCCAAGGTGCCCCCAAGGTCGTCGATCGTGCCGCCGCGAGACTAGTGCACCTGATCATGTCGCGGGAACCGCTCGGCAGCGTGATCCGGTTGGCCCGATCGCACCGCCGCACCACCGGATCCGGCGACGCGGCGTGCACCGCCGCGGCAACGGGGTGGACCCGCCGGTTCTGCGGGTGAACGGACCGTTCGTCCCATCTGGTTGGACGAACGGTCCGTTCACTCCGCCCGGAGTGCGGCAGCGGTTATCGCCGAGTGAACGGACCGTCTGCCCAATCCGGTTGGACGAACGGTCCGTTCGCTCCGAACGGCTCGTGGCCGCCCCGCACGGCTCGAACCGCTCCCGTCCTCCCCCGGTGAACGGACCGTTCGTCCCATCTCCTTGGACGAACGGTCCGTTCACTCCACACCGCGCACGGGTGCCGGGGCGCTGCCTGCACACCGGTCTCGGAGTGAACGGACCGCTTGCCCCATCCCGCTGGACGAACGGTCCGTTCACTCCGCGGCGGATCAGCGGTGGGACGGGAACTCCACCACCTGCTGGTACGTCGGCCGGTTCTGCCAGCTGATCGGGTCGTGCGCGATGCCGCCGATCTTGTTGTGCACGATCGCGTCGGCGCACCACTGGTCGCCGGGTTCGCAGTCGGCGTCACCGGGGTAGGTCTGCTCGGCCGGCGTGTCGGCGGCGGCGCGGAGGCTGTCCTGCAGCGCCTGCCGGCACGCGTCGAGGTCTCCTTCACCGCACAGCGAGTTCCCGGGCGCGGCGGGCCCGGTGCCGAACCCGCCGGGCACCTCGTCGCCGAGCGCGCCGCGCAGGTTCTTCGACACCTGCCCGTACCAGCCGTTGAGGAACGCCGAGCCCTGGTGCGGCTGCCCGACGTGCAGCCCGGGTTCCTCGTTCTGCCAACCGGAGGGCGATTCGTTGATGTGCTCGGCGCCGGTCAGCGCCCGGTAGGCGTCGGCGCCCACGGCGGGTTCGAAGATGCCGCGGGTGAGCTGCGGCCACCAGGCGTCGAGGAGTTCGACGGCGTCGGCGTGCGCGTACTCCCGGCTGCCGGGTTCGGTCTCGGTGCGGAGGCCGCCGTCGGCGAGCCAGGCGCGCAGCGAGTCGATCTCCCCGGCGAGCGCCGGGTCGACGGGCCCGCTGTCGAGCACCCGCAGCAGGTCCGGCAGCACGCGTTCGGCGCGCAGGTCGGCGACGGCGGCCTCGGACATGGCGCGGGTCAGTTCGGCCCGGTCGACGCCGCCCTGGGCGACGAGTCCGCGGACGCGGGAGTCGAGCAGGTCGCCGCGCTGCACGGCACCCTTGTTGAGGCCCGCGCCGCTGGTCCCGGGCGCCTGCTTGTTGTTCCAGCTGACGTAGTAGTCCTGGTCGACGGACTGCGGGTGCTGCTCCGGCGGCAGGTACCGGGCGGTGTTCCCGTCGGGGTTCCAGTCCTGCCAGTCGTGGGCGGGGTCGGCGAGCACCGGCATGCTGGGGTCGACGTGCGGTTGCCGCGCCGGGTTGGCCCCGGAGTTGAAGTAGGCGGTGTGCTCGGCGTCGGCGTAGAACCAGTTGAAGGTGTAGTTCACGTCGTTCGCGGCCTGCTGGAACGCTTCCGGCGAGGTGATCTCGCCGGGGTCGTTGAACCGCTGGAACCCGATGATCGAGTCGACCTCGTGCTGGAAGGTGGAGCGCAGCGTGGTGTAGGCGACGGGTTTTCCGCCGATGGTGGCGCGGTGGGTGATCGGCCCGTACTCGGTGCGGAAGGACACGAGCCGGTAGGAGCCGGCGGGGGTGTCGTCACCGAGGTTCGGTTCCCACGCGTTGCGCCGCTCGACCTGCTTCATCGGCACGCATTCACCGCGGAACAGGTAGTGGTCGGCGTCCTTGGTGGCGGGACCGCCGTCCGGGGAGCAGAGCTCGACGGCGTAGGTGTCGATGATGTCCTGGGCGGCGGTGGTGGCGCTCCACGAGTAGTCCTGGCCGCGGCCGAGCAGCGTGTAGAAGCTGAGTCCCGCGAACGAGGCGCCCTGGGAGGAGATCCCGGGCCCCTGCAGCTCTTGCAGGGTGAGCAGCTGCGGCGCGAAGTACCCGGTCTGCGGCCCGTACACGGCGATGGGGTGCCCGCTGGCGGTGTGCTCGCCGGAGACGAGCAGCGCGTTGGACATGCCGCGCGGTTCGGCCATGCCCGCGGGCAGCACGCCGTCGTCGAACATGCCGCGCAGCGCGTCGACCTGCTCTTCGTGGGGCAGCGGCCGTTCGGGCGCGGCTTCGGGGGCGGTCTGCGGCCCGGGCGCGGCGGCGTCGGGTTCGGCGGCGGAGCCGGTCTCGTCGAACACGAGCTGCTGCTCGGTGACGGAGCCGGGGTCGGGCATGGCGCGGCCCTGCGGGTCGTCCGGGGTGGCGGCGTAGGGGAATTCGCTGCCGTCGTGCACGGTGGAGATGGCTTCGGGGTCGTTCTCGGCGCGGAAGGTGCGCCAGACCTGTTCGCCGCGTTCGGGCCCGAAGCGCTCGTGCAGGGACATGCGGGCCACCGCCTGCTGCACTTCGTTGCCGCCTCCGCCGCCGAACTGGGCGCCGACGACGGAGGCCAGCACGACGAGGTCGGTGAGCTCGAACGGTTCGATCTCGCCCGCGTTGGTGATGGGGTCGACGTGGCCGGTGGCGACGTATTCGCCGGGGAAGTAGCGGCCGTCGTGGGCTTCGCGGAGGTAGGTGTTGATGCCGTCCACGTAGGACTGCGCGTCGGCGAGGGCCTGCGCACCGCGCGGTCCCGATGCGGCGGCGTTGTCGATCTGCTGCTGCAGCTCCTCCTCGGTGTAGGGCGAGGTGGCGAAGAAGCTCTGCTCCAGTTCGCGGTTCGCGGGGGCGCCGCCGGCGAAGGGGCTGACCTCGCCGCGTCCGGCGTGGCGCAGCACGTCCATCAGGAACAGCTTGTCCTCGGCGGTGGCGTACCCGGCGCCGAAGGTGGTGCCCGCGCGGGTGTCGCCGTAGATGTGCGGGACTCCGGCGGACTTGTCCCGCACGACCGTGACGTCTTCGCGCGGCCGGTAGGTGCGGTCCACGTCGTCGGGTTCGACGCCGAAGGAGTTGTCGCTGAAGAACTCGTCGATGGTGCCGGTGGTGAGCTGCTTGTACCCGGTGGCCAGGTCGGCGTAGGGCGCGATCTGGTCATCGGAGTGCTTCGGCTTGGTGCCGAACAGCAGGTGTCCGGCGAGTTCGGCGAGCGTGGCGTTGCCGTTCTGGCCGGGTGGCAGCACGTGGTGGCACTGCCCGCCGCAGTGGTCCGGGACCTCGGGCGCGGTGAACCCGGACGTGCCGGGTGCGGCGGGCTCGGGGGCGGCGGCTGCGGCGGGGGCGAGGGCGAGCGCGCCGAGGAGGGCGCCGACGCCGAGTGCGGCGGTGATGCGGTGCGGCCCGGCCATCTGCGAGTCCTCTCGTCGGCTTCGGGCCGGACGCTAATCGAAGATCAGCGGAAATGAAATCAATTCACGTTCTGCGTGGATTCAGATTGGGCCGTCCGAGTGATCCGGTGGCCCCGAACGCTCAGCTCCGCCACGACCACCGCTGCCCGGGCCGGCGCAGCGGCTCATCCGGCATCCGGGTGCCGCCCCACGTCCGCGGCCGCCCTCGCCGCGGGCACCGGCGCGTCGCACCTCCCGGCCCCCGGCCGGTCCGGCACCGCCCGATCCGGCGCCACCCCGTCCGGCTCGTCCCGATCAGACCCGGCCCGCTCCGAGGCGGCCCGCTCCGAGCCGACCCGGCCGACCCCGGCCCGCTCCGGCACGCCCCGCCCCCGGAACGCACCACCGCGGATCCGCCGCAGCTCCCGCCGTTCCCGCCGCAGCGCCAGCACCTCCCGCACCACCACCGCGACCCCGTGCGGCAGCAGGTCCGAGCCGCGCCGCACCAGCCACGGCACACCGCGGAACACCAACCATCCCGCGTGGTGCCAGGCCGTGATCCGGGCACCTCCGGAACACCGCAGCGCCACCGGCTCCACCAGCAGCCCCGCGGCCGCCAGCTGCTCCCCCATCGCCCGCGCCAGCAACCGGTGCCCGAACTCGGAGGGGTGCAGCCGGTCCACCGACCACGCGTCCAGCTCGTAGGCGCCGGGCAGCGCGTCCAGGTCCACGCACCGCGCCCCGTGCCGGGCCAGCACCTCGTCGAGCACCGCGTTCACCTGCTCGATCCGCTTGCGCAGCGCGCGGTGCAGCGGAGCAGGCAGCCGGAACACCCTCCCGTGGTCGTGGTAGCGCGCGGCCACCACCACCGCACCTGCGCGGGTCAGCTCGCCCACCACCGCGTCCAGCCGCCGCCGCAGCGAGGCCGGGTCGAAGTCGGACCGCAGCGTGTCGTTCATGCCGACCACCAGCACCACCGCGTCCGGCCGCAGCCGCAGCGCCGCGGGCAGCTGCACCTCGTGCACGTCGCGCACCCGCGCGCCCGAAGCGGACAGGTTCGCGTACCGGATCCGGCCGGGGCCGCCGCAGGCGTCCGCGAGCATCCGGGCGAAGCCGCGCCAACCACCCGGGACCCGGTCGCCCATGCCGACGGTGGTCGAATCGCCGAGCGCCACCAGGGCGCGCACCGGCCGGGTTCTCGGCTCGCTCACCCGCACACCTTCACCGGCGCGGGCTCACCGGCGGTGAGGAATCGGTGGCCGGGCGGAGACGTCTCGGCGAACTGTCGGGCCGGTCAGCCGCTGGTGGGCCGCTCCGCGCGCCACTCGTCGTGCCTGCTGGTCAACGCCGCCCACAACCGGTTCAGCGGGTGGTCCGCGTCGTGCTGCCCGAGTTCGCCCGCCCTGGCGAACGCGCCGACCAGCACCTCCAGCCGCGGCTCCAGGTCGCCGAGCACGTCGAGGATCCGCAGGCCGCGGCCGTCCGGCAGCCTGCCGTCCGCGGCGGCCTCCGCGACGCCGCGGGTGACCAGCATGCAGCCGTGCAGCAGCCCGGAGCTGAGCAGTTCCAGCCCGTAGCGCACGTCGTCGACCTCGGCGGCCACGTTCAGCAGGCCCCGGTAGTCGGCGCCGTACCAGCCGCGCAGGAACTCGGCGACCAGCCCGCTGCCCGCGACGATCAGCGGTAGCCGGGGCAGCCCGGCGGCGCGCACCGCGGGGCCGGGGACCAGCCTGCGGTCCAGGTTGGTGACGAGGGTGAGCCCGCTGCGCCGCCACTCCAGCACGTCGAGGCCCGCCGGGTTCGCGCCGACGTGGGTGAGCGTGCTGCCGCAGACCAGGTCGACCTCGTTGGCGCGCAACGCTTCCAGCAGGTTGCGAGTGCGCAGGTGCACCACCTTGAGGTCGATGCCGTCGGCGCGGAACCCGGCGGCGACCCGTTCCACGGCGGGCGTGAGGAAGCCGAGGGTGAACCGGGTGGTGCCGACCCGCAGCGAACCGCCGACGCGGCGCCGGGAGTCGGTGACGACGTCCAGCCAGTCGTCGAGGGTGTCCCGCGCGCGTTCGACCAGCGCTTCGCCGGTGCCGGTGAACAGCGCGCTCTTCCCCCTGCCCTGCTTGAGCACCAGCGGTTCGCCGCACAGTTCCCGGAAGTTCCGGTTCAGCGTGTCCAGCTGCTTCTGCACGCTGGACTGCTCGCGTCCGAGCAGCCGGGCCGCGGCCAGCGCGGTGCCCGCCTCGTGCACCACCACCAGGGTCCGCAGCTGGTCCAGCGTCGTGTCCAGGAGTGCTTGCGGGGCGCGCACCCGCCGGTGTTCGGCTTCGGCGAGCGCGATCTCGGAGGCTCCGGGCAACGTCAGGTGTCCTTCCACATGTGCGGTACCGCCCGCTCCGCGGAGCGGGCGGGCTGCGACCACCACGCGCGGGCGGCTGACGACCCTCCCCGGGGTGAGTCTATCCCCGCGAACTGATCTCGACTGCAGGCCACATGTTCCTGCGGTTCGTCGGTCGTTCCGGTGGAAGCGGCGGCGGCGCTCGTGCCACTCTGGTCCCAGCGGCGCCGAGGGGGACGCCGCGAGGCATCCGGGGGGTCGGATGGCCTGGGGGTGGCGGGGGCCCGGTTTCCGGGTCCCCGCGACATCACCGCGCGTGGCGGCCGGGGGATCGGGCACGGAAGCGGGGCTGCGCTGGAGGATTCCGCTCCGGGAAGTTCTCGGCAGGGGCGCATCTTCGGTGCAGGGCCGGGAATCTGCGGCCGTTCGGGCAGTTCACCAGTACCTGATCGAGCGACGGTTTTTTCCGCGCTGGCACCATATTCTGACGATCATGTCGAACTCCCCCCGGGCCCGCGCGCTGGCGGCCGAGGTCCGCAAGGTGCGCAAGGACAAAGGGATGTCCCAGGGAGTGCTCGCCGAACAGCTGGGCTGGAGCATCGCGAAGATCAGCCGGATCGAGACGGCGCAGCGCGGCATCGGCGGCCCCGACCTGGCCGCGGTGCTCGCGGCGCTGCGGGTGCGCGGCAAGCGGCGCGAGCAGCTGCTGACGATGGCCGAGGAGCTGGGCCGCCCGTCGTGGTGGGAGGCGATGGCGGGGCTCTCGGCGCACACGCGCGCGTGCATCGACGCGGAGCAGCGCGCCTCCCGGCTCACCGAGCTCAGCCTCGGCTACGTGCCGGTGCTGCTGCAGACCCGGGCGTACGCGACCGCGGTGTGCGCGGCGTCCGGTGCGGGCACGGGCGAGGTGGACGAGCAGGTCAACGTGCGGCAGGTGCGGCAGGGCATCCTGCACAAGGCCTCGCCGGTGGCGTTGACGGCGTACCTGGACGAATCGGTGCTGACCCGGCCCGTGGGCGGTGCGGCGGTGATGGGCGGGCAGCTGCGGCACCTGCTGCGCTCCGCGGAGGCGCCGAACATCGCGGTGCGGGTGCTGCCGACGAACCTGGGGGTGCACGCGGGGCTCGGCGGGCCGTTCACGCTGATCGAGTTCGCGCGCGGGGTGGCGACGGTGCTGCTGGAGAGCCAGGAGTGCGGACTGCTGCTGGACGACGAGGAGCGGGTGGCCGCGTTCCGCGAGTCCGTCGACTGCCTGGACCGGGTCGCGCTGGGCACGGTGGAATCCCGCGCGATCATCGGCGGCTACGCGACGAAGTTCGAAGACCGCTCCACCCGCCAGCTCACCTGACCGGACGCACGAGAACGGGGCGGCCCTTCCGGACCGCCCCGCACTGCATTTCTCGTGGGCGGAGCCACCTGTGCAAACGATCCCGCAGCGAGGGCACCGCTGAGGTTCCGCCACCCGCCCAGCTCAGCCGAGCGAGCGGGAACCCGTCAGGCGATCAGCTGCCGATCTGCTCGGTCAGGACGTCGTTGTAGGCGCCGACGCGGGCGTACACGCCCGGCTTGCCGGGGCGGGCGCAGCCTTCGCCCCAGGAGGTGACGCCGATGAGACGGCCGTCGGCCACCATCGGGCCGCCGGAGTCGCCCTGGCAGGCGTCGACGCCGCCTTCGGGCAGGCCGGCGCAGACCATCGAGTCGGGGCTGTACTCGTCGTACCCGGCGGAGCAGTCCGCGTCGGAGCTCACCGGCACGGTCGCGGTCTTCAGGTGGTCGGAGGTGGAGCCGCCTTCGGAGGTGGTCCCCCAGCCGAGGAGGGTGGCGTCGGTGCCCGCGGTGTAGCCGGCGTCGTCGGCGGTGGCCAGCTCGATCGGCTGAGCGCCTTCGACGGGAGCGGACAGGGTGAGGACGGAGACGTCGAAGCCCAGGGTGGCGTCGGTGTACTCGGGGTGCACCCAGACGTCGCTGACCTCGGAGACGGTGCCGCCGGTGCCGCTGATCTCGGTCTGCCCGCTGAGCACGTTGATCTCGGACGGGTCGGAGCCGGTGGTGCAGTGCGCGGCGGTGACGACCTTCGTCTCGGAGACGAGCGATCCACCGCAGAACTGCTGGCCGTCGGGCGTGGTGAGCGCGACGACGAACGGGTGGTCGGCGATGTCGGCGTCCTGGCCGCCGACGATGTACGGGGTGACGTCGGCCGGTTCGGCCTGGGCGGCCGAGACGGAGACGGTGGCGGCGGCCGAGAGGGCGACCGCGGCGATCCCGGCGATGCGGGCCATGCGACGTGGGGCAGCGACCATCTTGCTCTCCTCGATCTCGCGCCCGGGGCGATGGGGCGTCCCGGGCGTTGTCGGTTGTCCGGGTTCGGCTGCGCGTGGTCCGTTCCCGGTCCCTCCACGAAACGGGCCGGTGCCCGCCCCGCTGCCATTGAGGAATCGTCTGCGACCCTAATCGCGGCGACATTCGGCCCAAAAGTGCCGGTATTTGCCGTTTTCACAGTGCCGTCGGACTATCCGCGGTTCGCCCGGTCGGCGGTGTTCGGCGGTTCGATCCCGCGCATTCGAGTCGAATGCGGGAAACGGGTCCGCGACCCCGGCGCGCCCCGAACGCACCGGGGCCGCGGTTCTGCCGCGACCGGTACTCCCGCCGGTCGTGGCGCAGCCACCGGTCCCCGGACCGTGGCGGGTGCGGCCGCCGGGCCCCGACTGCCGCTGTGGCGGGCGCACCGCGTCCGGTGTACCGAACGACCGGTGGAATATTCCAGAGCCATTCGGGCGAGCATGGTCACGCCGAGGGCGAACGACCGGCCGCGAAGCCCGTTGACCTGGCGGAACCACCTAGATCACAGATTGATCTCAACGCCCGCGCGCGGGTGCGCGGAGACGATCCGCGGCACGCCGCCCCACCGCGCCGCGGAGCGCGCGGACGAGGCCGCCGATCGGCTCGCCGCGGACTAGCACAGCGCCGGGACGCGCCGGACGACTCGCGTCCCGCTGCCGCGAAGATCTCAGGGGATCCCCTCGACAAAAACCGACTACACAGATTCGAAACACGTTCATCACGTTCTACGAGATCGTGAACCTTGACATCGAAGGCCGCGGAACACAGTATTCGATCAGCATCGCGAGCGGTCCGGAACGAAACCGGCGGACACCGCACGAGAGGCCATGAAACCCAGCAGCCAGAACGGGATTGGCACTGTGACCTCAATTGTGCACCAGCTCTCCCTGAACGAGAATTTCGCCCCACCGCTGCCCGGCGTGAGAACTGCCGCCGAAGCCGCCCTCGACACGCTGAACCTCACTCCGGACCCGTTCTCGTCGGATCTGGTGGCGCGCGTGGCCGAGCACCACGGGGTGGCCGCGGAGCGCGTGCTGGCCGGCGTCGGTTCGGGAGCGCTGCTCCAGCAGTTCCTGCAGGTCCACGCGGGCCCGGGCACCGAGGTGGTGCACCCCTGGCCGTCGTTCGAGATGTACCCGCTGATGATCCGCAACGCCGGGGCGAGCGCGGTGGGGGTGCCGCTGCGGGATTCGGCGCACGACCTGGACGCGATGGCGGCCGCGGTCACGGGCCGCACCCGGGTGGTGCTGTTGTGCAACCCCAACAATCCGACCGGGTCGATCCTCACCGCGGAACAGATCACCGGGTTCCTCGATCGCATTCCGAGTGATGTGCACGTCGTGCTCGACGAGGCTTACATCGACTTCGCCACCGGGACCGGCGAGACCATTGCGGATGGAATCGAACTAGCCCGAACGGACCACCGGCTCACCATCGCTCGGACCTTTTCCAAGTCGTACGGGCTGCTCGGCATGCGCGTCGGTTACCTGCTGGGGGCGGAGCCGGTGGTGGCCGCGTTGAAGCCGAGCGCGCTGTTCTTCCGGGTGAGCGGGCCCGCGCAGGCGGCGGCCGCGGCGGCGCTGGCGGCATCCGAGGTGATGCGCGCCCAGTGCGCGGAGGTCGCGGCCGAACGGGACCGGCTCCGGGAAGGCCTGCTGGCGCACGGGATCCCGGTGCCCGCCAGCGGCGGGAACTTCCTGTGGCTGCCGCTGGGCGGAGCGAACCAGCGGTTCGTGGACCGGTGCGCCGGGCGCGGTGTGGTGGTGCGGGAGATCGCCGAGTCCGGGGTGCGGCTGACCGTCGGCACCCGCGCGGCGAACGACCTGGTGCTGGAGGTCGCGGCCGAGTTCTCCGCCGCGGACGCCACCGCCGGAGACCTGGCCGCCGAGGTCAGCGAGCCCGCCCGGTGACCGCCCGGATCAGCGACGCCCACGACCTGGCCGGGGATCCGGCGGCGCTGCTGGCCGCTTCCCCGGTGGCCGCGGAACTGCGCGCGGAGCTGGAACGCCGCTGGCCTGCGGGCACCGACCACATCGGGGAGGTGTCGCGGTACGCGCTGCTGGCGCCGGGCAAGATGCTGCGGCCGGTGATGCTGGTCGCGGCCGCGGAGGCCGTCGGCGGGGATCGCGCGGCGGTGCTGCCCGCCGCGGTCGCCATCGAGTACCTGCACGTGGCCTCGCTGGTGCACGACGACATCATCGACGGCGACGAGCTGCGGCGGGGCCGGGCTTCGGTGCCGGTGCGGTTCGGGGTGCCGGACGCGATCGTCACCGGCGACGCGTTGATCCTGAGCCTGTTCGCCGCGCTCACCGAGTGCGGACTGCCCGCCGAACCGGTGCTGGCGGCGGTGCGCGCGGTCGCCGACGCGGGCGTGGACCTGTGCCGGGGGCAGGCGTTGGAGGCGGAGCTGCTGCGGGATCCGGCGTGCCCGCCGGAGCGGTACCGGCGGATGGCGGCGTTGAAGACGGGCGCCCTGTTCCGAGCGGCGTGCCGGTCCGGTGCGGTGCTCGGCGGCGGGGACACCGAGCAGGTGGCGGCGGCGACGCGGTTCGCCGACCGAGTCGGCACCGCGTTCCAGATGCACGACGACCTGCTGCCGTACCTGGCGGAGACCGAGGTGACCGGCAAGTCCGGCAGCAGCGACGCGGGGAACATGCGGCCGACGTTCCCGGTGATCGTGGCGCACGGCATGGCGGGTGCGCGGGATCGCGCGCTGCTCGCGGAAGCGCTCAGCGGCCACCGGTCCCCGGTGGAGTCGTTCGCGCTGCTGCGGGAGGTGCTGACCCGGCTGGGCGCGGTGGAGCGCGCCGCGGCGGAGGCCGCCGAGGAGATCCGGCGGGCGCACCGGGACTTGGCGGTGCTGCCGGGCGGAGACGGTGCGCGGCTGCTGGCGGCGGTGGCGGACCTCGCGATCCACCGGGACCGCTAGCCGTGGCCGCATCGATGTCCGCGGTGCGCCGCGGGATCCGGGCGCACGTGGAGACCTGGCGGCCCTACACCACCTGCTATCCGGCGATGGTGGGGATCGCGGGCGCGGTCACCGCCGGCGCCGGGTGGGGCGTGCCGCTGCTGGCGGCGGCGGTGGTGCCCGCGCTGGGCTGGTTGTCCGGGCACTACTTGGGCGACTACTTCGACCGGGAGCTGGATGCGATCGGGAAGCCGCAGCGCCCCATCCCGTCCGGCCGGTTGTCGCCGCGGGCGGCGCTGGCCTGCGGGGTGGGCTGCGCGGCGGCGGCCGCGGTGTTCGCGCTGCTGGTGAACTGGAACGCGGTGCTGCTGGTGGTGGTGGCGACGGCGGGCATCGTCGCCTACAGCCGGTTCTGCAAAGCGCGCGGCCTGTCCGGGAACCTGGTGCGCGGTTCGCTGACGGCGCTGGCGCTGGCGGCGGGTGCGCTGCTGGGCGCGGACCGGGTGCCGTGGACGGTGCTGGTGTTCGCGCTGGTGTTCCTGGCGCACGACGCGGCGTCGAACCTGGTGGGGACGATGCGCGACGTGGACGGCGACCGGGCGGGCGGCTACCGCTCGGTGCCGGTGCGCAGCGGCATCCCGGTGGCGGTGCGCACGTCGTTCGCGCTGTACGCGTCGGGGTTGCTGGTGGTGCTGGCGCTGGCGGAGGCGGTGCCGCAGCGGGGCGGTTACTCTGCGTTGGCGACGGTGGCGGCGTGCGCGGGGACGGCGGCGTTCTCCTTGCTGCTGGAGCACATCCGGGAGCTTCCGCCGCGGAAGGCGTTGCGGGCGCACGAGATCCTCGTCGCGGAGCGGCTGGTGCTGGCGGGCGCGCTGATCGCGGGTGCGGCGGGTCTGTGGCTCGCGTTGGCGGTGCTGGTGCCCGCGTTGGTCTTCAGCCTCGGTGCGCAGGCCGTGCTGCGTTCGGGGCACGAGTTCCCCACGGCGGAGCGACGGGAGGCGACGCTGCCATGACGACTTCGCGGGCCGAGGAGGTCTCCGAGGCGATCGAGGCCGCGGCGGAGGCCGTGTTCGCGGCGCGGCGGCCGGACGGCGTGTTCGACTACTCGGAGGACGGGCTGACGTCCACGTTGAGCACGGTGGGCGCGGTGAGCGCGCTGCACTTCGCCGATCCGCGCGGTTCGGCGGACCTGATCGAGCGGGGCGTGGCGTGGCTGCGGGAGCGGCAGTCGGACACCGGCGGCTGGAGCATGGTGCCGGGCGGCGCGGACGAGCCGGGGCCGACGGCGGTGGCGTCGGCGACGTTGCAGCTGGTGGCGCCGGAGTCGGCGGCGGACGCGGTGGCGGCCGGGCAGCGCTGGATGCTGGACCACGGTGGCCTGGAAGGGATTCCGCACCCGGAGGTGACGGCCTGGTGCCGCCAGTTCTACTCGTTCGTCGGCTGGTTGCGGACGTCGGACATGCGCCGGTTCCCGCTGGAGCTGGCGGTGCTGCGCGGCGCGTTCCTGCGGTTGTTCGACCTGCGGGCGCCGATGGTGTGCGCGCTGGGGTTGGCGCAGGCGGCGACTCGGGAGCAGACGCCGCTGACGCGGTTGCTGGCGAAGGCGGGCACGCCGGGCGCGCTGGCGATCATCCGCGAGGTCTACGAGCACGAGGGCAGCACCGGTGGCTGGTGCGAGGACGCGTGGGTGACCGGGTTGATCTGCGGTGGGCTGGCGCGCGCCGGGCTCGGCGCGGACATGGTGGCGGGCGCGGTCCGCTGGTTCCGGGAGCAGGTGAACGAAGACGGGTCGTGGAACAGCGGCCCGCTGGGGTTGACCTGGTCGATGTACGCGGCGGGCGGGCTGCTGGAAGCGGGGTACGCGACCGACGAGCGGTTGCTGGCGACGCGGGAGGTGTTCCTGCGGGAGCAGCAGCACCGGCCGTTCACCGCGTTCGGCTGCCCGCCGGGGTTCTGGGGCTGGTCCGGCAAGGGCTGGCCGGCCTCGCTGGAGACCGGGGAGATCATGTCGGCGCTGGCGCGCTTCCCCGGTGAGCTGCAGCGCCCGGCGCTGGAGTCGGGCGCGCGCTGGTTGTTCGCGCAGCAGGACTCGCGGGGTTCGTGGGGCCTGTGCGTGCGGAACACGAAGGTCGCCAACAGCGGGCCGTGCCCGCACATGACGGCGCAGTCGCTGGACGGGCTGCTGGATTCCGGGGTTCCGGCGGCCGATCGGCGAATCCGCCGGGCGGTGCGCTGGCTGGCGAGCGCGCAGCGGCCGGACGGGTCGTTCGAGTCGGTCTGGTACCGGATGCACACGGCGGGCACGTCGGCGGTGCTGCAGACGCTGGTGCGGGCCGGGGCGGGCGGTTCCGACGCGGCGCGGCGGGCGCGGGAGTGGCTGGTGCGCGCGCAGCTGCCGGACGGTTCGTGGGGCACCGGCGGCGACGAGCCGGGCACCGTCGAGGAGACGGCGTGGGCGGTCGGCGCGCTGCTGGTCGCGGGCGGAGGTGCCGACGGCGCGGAGGTGCGGCGCGGGGTGCGCTGGCTGCTGGACGCGCGCCGCCCGGACGGGTCCTGGTCGGCCGCGCCGGTGAACGAGTACGTGCGCCACGTGTCCCGCTACTCGAACCGGGCGCTGGCCAACGGGTTGGCGTTGCGCGCGCTGGCCCGCTACCGCGATGCCGCGGGGAGGAGTTGACGGTGGACGCCGATGTGGTGGTGTGCGGGGCCGGGGTCGGTGGGCTCGCCGCGGCCTGCGCGCTGGGAGCGCGGGGTTTCCGCGTGCTGCTGCTGGAGAAGATGGCCGAGCCGTCGCGGGTCGCGAAGGGCGAGGTGCTGCAACCGGGCGCGCTGCGGGTGCTGCGCGAGTGGGGCGTGGCGCAGCGCTTGGAGTCGCGCGGCGGGCTGCGCCTGGCGCGGCTGGTGGCGCGGGACACCGCGGGCGCGCCGCTGATGGCGTTGGACTACGACCGGTTGCGGGAGCAGGAGCGGTGGCTGCTGGCCCACGACTACCCGGTGATTCTGGAGGCGTTGGCGGACCGGCTGGACGGCTCGGTGGAGTTCCGCCGCGGCGTGCTGGTGCGGGACCTGCTGCGGGACGCGGACGGCCGGGTCGCGGGGGTGCGGGTCGCCGAGGGCGGTCAGGAGCGGGAGGTGCGGGCGTCGCTGGTGGTCGCCGCGGACGGCATCTCCTCGCGGCTGCGGAAGTCGGCGGGCATCCCGGCGCACCGCGACGAGTACCCGCACCGGTTGGCGGCGTTCGACATCGCCGACGCGCCGCGGGTCGAGCAGGACTTCTCGGCGTACGTCAGCGAACGCGGCCTGCGGTTGCGGTATCCGCTGCCGGGCGGCCGGGTGCGGCTGTACGTGCAGGTGGGTGCGGACGAGCTGCGCGGGCTGGATTCCGACGGCATGGCCGGCTGGATCGAGCACCTGGTGCGGGACACGCCGGCACTGGAACCGCTGGCGGACGCGCTGCGGGCGAGCTCGGCGAACCGGCAGGTGCTGCCGGTGTCCCGGTTCTTGGCGCCGGGCCTGGGCGTTCCGGGGCTGGCGCTGGTCGGTGAGACGGGGCATTCGGTGCATCCGATGGCGGCGCAGGGCATGAACACGTCGATCACGGACGCGGAGAGCCTCGCCCGGCACGTGGGCGGGGAGCTGAGCCCTGCCGCGGTGGACGCGGGAATCCGCTCCTACGAGGCGGAACGGCTGCCCGAACTGGTCCACATCGGACGGACGAGCCACAACGCGGCCCGCATGATCACGGACCTGTCCTGGACGGGCCGCGTGGTGGGGCGACGGGCGCTGCGCTGCACCGGCGGCAACGACCGGCTGCGCTACACCGTCATGCACAACATGGCCGGGCTCGGGCAACACCGGTTGTCGCTGCTGGACCGGCTGCACCAGGTGGGGGTGCTGCCGGACCCGCGGGCGCGGCGCCTCCCGGCCTGGGCATGAGCGCCGCCCAGGCCGGGGACGGGTGGCTAGCCGGCGAGTGCGCACTCCACGAGCACCAGGCCGCCGTCCCAGCTGCGGCTGCCGCGCACCGCGAGACCGGCTTCGGCGGCCAGCGCCTCGAAGTCGGCGATGGAGCGCTCCCGGCCGCCGAGCAGCGACAGCGACTGCAGGTCGAACGAGGAGTTGTTCTTCGCGTGCTCCTCCCCGGCCAGCACCTCCACCACCAGGACGCGTCCCGCGCTGCCCGCCGCTTCGGCGCAGCGGCGCAGGATGCGGACCGCGTCGGCGTCCGGCCAGTCCGTCAGCACCCGCGACACCACGTACCGGTCGTAGCCGGCGGGCAGCTCGTCGAAGAAGCTGCCGGGCACGAACGCGGCGCGGTCGGCCACCTCGGACGCGGCGAGCGCCTCGTCGGCTTCGGCGGCCACCGGTGGCAGGTCCAGCACCGCGCCCTCCAGGTGCGATTGCCCGCGCAGCACCTCGACGAGCAGCGCACCGACCCCGCCGCCGATGTCGATCACGCTCTTGACCGCGGACCAGTCGTACTCGGCGGCCAGCAGCGGGCCGGTCTGCCACGCGTGCGCGGCCATGATCGCGCCGAAGAACCCGCGCAGCGCGTCGTCGCGCTGGTAGTCCTCCCAGAACGGCACGCCGTGCACCGGTTCGTAACCGGAGCGGCCGGTGCGCACCGAGTGCGCCATGCCCGCGTACGCCAGGTCCATCTTCACACCCGGGCCGTCCAGGTCCAGCCACTTCTTCTGCCACGCGCTGTCCGCGCCCAGCAGGTGCCGGGACACGTCGGTCAGCGCGAAGCGGCCGTCCTGCTCGGCCACGAACCCGATCGCCACCAGGTGGCGCAGCAGCCGGGCCAGGGAATCGGCGTCGGCCCCGGTGGCCGCCGCGAGCTCGGCGAGCCCGGTGGTGCCCTCCGCGATCCGGTCCGGGACGCCGAGCGTCACCGCCGCGCGCACCGCGAACGGGGTGGCGAGGTCGGTCAGCGCCGCCAACCGCGCGCCGGGATCCGTCGTCTCCGAAGCCATACTGGTGCACTCCTGTCCATGCTTCCGGTGTTCTCCAGCCGGGTTCCCGGCTCGCGATCCCCCGTTTTCCCGCGCATTCCACGCGGTTCTTCCGCCCGGGGAAAATCACCACCGGAACCCGAATCCGGTTCGCGCAGCATCGCACCGGAACCCGATTCCGGTCAAGAATTCGACCCGATCCGGACGGCGATTCCTCGATTCGCCGATCCGCCGTTCCGCATGCGCGGAACAAGTGTCATCGGCTCCACTCAGAAAGGCGCATCATCATGGCGGCTCCCGCTCAGGACACCGGCCTGCAGGTTCGCCCGATCAGCGGCGCACTCGGCGCCGAGGTCCGCGGCATCGACCTGAACTCCCTCACCGACGAGGCGTTCGCGCAGGTCCACGCACTGCTGCTCGAACACCTCGTGCTGTTCTTCCCCGAGGCCGCCGGGCTCGGGCCGCAGGCGCACATCGAGTTCGGCAAGCGGCTCGGGGAACTGGAAGTGCACCCGTTCCTGCCGAAGCTCGACGGGCACGAGGAAATCGTGGTGCTCGATTCCGCGCAGGGCGCCAAAGCCGACGTGTGGCACACCGACGTCACGTTCAGCCCCACTCCGCCGGTCGCCTCCATCCTGCAGATCGTGCAATGCCCGCCGTTCGGCGGGGACACGATGTGGAGCAACCAGCACCGGGCTTACGAGTCCCTTTCCGCGCCGTTGCGCGACATGCTCGACGGGCTCACCGCGATCCACGTGTTCGAGCACCCCAACGGCTCGTTCCGCAGCGAAGCCGAGCACCCCGTGGTGCGGGTGCACCCGGAGACGGGGCGGCGCTCGCTGTACGTCAACCGCATGTTCACCCGGCGCATCCCGCAGCTGGCCGCCGCCGAGAGCGACGCGCTGCTCCAGCACCTGTACGCCGTCGCCGAGCACCCGAGCAACGTGTGCCGGTTCCGCTGGAACGCCGGGGCGATCGCCATGTGGGACAACCGCGCCACCCAGCACTACGCGATCAACGACTACACCGAGCGCCGCGTCGGCCAACGCGTCACCGTCCTCGGCGACACCCCTACGGGCGACACCCCGCGGTGGCCGCACCACGACGCGGACACCGGAGGCGCGGAAGCCCTGCGCACCAAGTCCTGACCGGAAGCCGAGTGAACGGACCGTTCGACCAACTAGATGGGACGAACGGCCCGTTCACCCCGCCACAGCCCGCGGGCAGGCCGACCGATCGCCGCATCCGCACACCTCCGACGAAGTGGAGTGAACGGACCGCTTGACCAACAAGATGGGACGAACGGTCCGTTCACCCCGGCCGAGCTCTCCGCGCAGCGGGTCGATCACCACGTCCGCTGGTGCGGAGTGAACGGACCGCTTGACCAACTAGATCGGACGAACGGTCCGTTCACTCCGCTAGGAGGGCGTCAGCCGGGGAAGGTGTGCGACCGCAACCCCGCCCCCGCCCCGGGCACGACGAGCACCGCCCCGTCCGCCGGCTCCGGTTCGGCGAGGCCGTCGCGGGCGGTCGTGATGTAGAGGTCGGTGAGGTCTTCGCCGCCGAAGCAGCAGCTCGTCGGGCGCCGGGACGGCAGCGGCACGGTCCGGTCGACCCGCCCGTCGGGCGCGTAGCGGCGCACTTCCCCGCGGTCCCGCACCGCGACCCACAGGAATCCGTCGGCGTCGGCGCACATCCCGGCGGGTTCCCCGTCGACGTCGAACGCGGTGCGGCGCTCGGTGGCGGCGCCGGTCACCTGGTCGACGGTCAGCACGTCGATGCGGCGGGCGGCGCTGTCGGCGAGGTGGAGCCGGGTGTCGTCGGGGCTCCAGGCGAGCCCGTTGCCCGCGGCGATCCCGTCGACGACCACGTGCGCGGCGCCGTTCGGGTCGACGCGGACGAGCCATCCGCCGCCGCTCTCGTCCTCGCGCACGGTGGTCGCCCAGACCCGTCCGCCCACGTCGACGGTGGTCTCGCCGGCGCGGACCCCGTCGCGGGCCCAGAAGGTGAGCCAGGTGCGGCGTTCCCCGTCGGCGTCGTACAGCGCGACGCCCTCGTCGAAGTGCAGCAGCAGTCCGCCGCGGGTGCGCGGTTTGGCGGCGCTGACCTGCTGCGGGACCTGCATGGCGTGGTCGGTGTCGTCGGGCGCGTAGCGGTGCACGGTGCGGGCGCGCAGGTCGGTCCACAGCAGGCTCGCGGTTCCCGCGTCCCAGGTGGGGCCGTGCCCGTGGTGCGCTGCGGCAGGCACGGCCTGCTCGGCGGTGGTGGGCACCGCTGTTACCTCCTGGGTTTCCGGGTTCGGCGAACGGTGCGGGAGCTTAGCGGGCGCGGCTGAACGTTCCCCCGAGTCACCGCTCCCCCGATCCGCGTAACCTCGGAAAGGTGACGAATCAGCCAGAGCGGCCGCGCGTCCTCCCGCGGAACCCGCTGCGCGCGGCGGTGCAGATGGCGTTCATGGTGGCGGTGCTCTACGCCGTCGAGTTCTGGGACCAGGCGACGCCGGGGAACCTGGACCAGAACGGCATCGTGCCCCACCGGATCAGCGGCTTGGACGGGGTCCTGTGGGCTCCGCTGCTGCACGCGGGCTGGGGCCACCTGATGTCGAACACGGTGCCGCTGCTGGTGCTGGGCTGGTTGCTGCTGGCGAACGGGGTGGGGCAGTTCGTGGCGGTGACGGCGATCGTGTGGGTCGTCGGTGGCCTCGGCACCTGGCTGATCGCGACCGGTGGCGTGCACGTGGGCGCGTCGGGAGTGGCGTTCGGCTGGATGGTGTTCCTGCTGGTGCGCGGTTTCTTCAACCGCAGCCTGGGGCAGATCGTGGTGGCGGTGGTGCTGTTCTTCTACTGGGGCGGCATGTTGTGGGGCGTGCTGCCCGGCCAGCCGTTGATCTCGTGGGAGGGTCACCTGTGCGGGGCGCTCGGCGGATTGCTGGCGGCGTGGCTGGTGGCGCGCAGCACTCGTCGCGGTTCGGGAACGCCGCAGCCTGGCACACTGTCGGCGTGACGAACGCGCCGATCGGGATCTTCGACTCCGGAGTCGGCGGGCTGACCGTCGCCCGCGCCGTGCTGGACCAGTTGCCGGGCGAGGCGATCCGCTACGTGGGCGACACCGCGAACGCCCCGTACGGGCCGCGCCCGCTGGCCGACATCCGCGAACGCACCTTGGCGATCACCGATTCGCTGGTGGAGGGCGGGGTGAAGGCCCTGGTCATCGCCTGCAACACGGCGTCGGCCGCATGCCTGCGGGATGCGCGGGAGCGCTACGACGTGCCGGTGGTGGAGGTGGTGCTGCCCGCGGTGCGCCGCGCGGTGGCCACGACCCGCAACGGCCGGGTCGGGGTGATCGGTACCGAGGCGACGATCCGCTCGCGCGCCTACGACGACGCGTTCACGGCGGCTCCGCAGGTGCGGCTCACGACGGCGGCGTGCCCCCGGTTCGCGGACTTCGTGGAGCGCGGCATCACCAGCGGCCGCCAGGTGCTGGGGTTGGCGCAGGGCTACCTGGATCCGCTGCAGCGGGCCGATGTGGACACGCTGGTGCTGGGCTGCACGCACTACCCGATGCTCACGGGCGTGCTGCAGCTGGCGATGGGTGATCAGGTGACGCTGGTGTCGAGCGCGGAGGAGACCGCGAAGGACGTGGTGCGGGTGCTCACCGAGCAGGACATGCTGGCGGGGCCGCAGGAACCCGATCACGAGTTCCGCACCACCGGCGATCCGGCGAGGTTCACCCGCTTGGCAGGCCGCTTCTTGGGTCCGATCGCGGCTTTCGGGTCCGTGCGGCAGGTCGCCATGTCAGGCTCGTCGGCGTGAAGCTGACGATTCTCGGATGTTCCGGCAGCCTGCCCCGGCCGGACTCACCCGCCTCCGGCTACCTCGTCGAGGCCGGCGGGGCGCGGATCGCGCTCGACCTGGGGAACGGCACCGTCGGTGCGCTGCAACGCCATTCGGACCCGTTCTCGCTGGACGGGTTGTTCCTGAGCCACCTGCACCCGGACCACTGCTCGGACTTCGGGGCGTTGACGGTGCTGCGCCGCTACCACCCCGATCCCCCGCACGACACGACGCGCCGCAAGCTGCCGGTGTTCGGGCCGCCGGAGACGCAGGACCGGCTGACCAGGCTGTACGCGCCGAACACCGCGGAGCTGGCGGAGACGGACCTGGCCGACGTGTACGACTTCGCCGGTTTCGGCTCGCCCGCGGAGATCGGCCCGTTCCGGGTGGCGGCGTTCCCGGTGGACCACCTGTGCCCGGCGTGGGGTTTCCGGGTGTCGGCTGGTGGCCGGGTGCTGGCCTACACCGGTGACACGGGCCCGTGCGCGGCGCTGGAGGAGCTGGCGCGGGGCGCGGACGCGCTGCTGGCCGAGGCGTCCTGGTCGGATTCGCCGGACCGCCCCGACGGGGTGCACCTGTCCGGGCGGCAGGCGGCGCGGGTGGCGAAGCGGGCCGGGGTGCGGCAGCTGCTGCTGACCCACCTGCAACCGTGGACCGACCCGCAGGAGATCCTGCGGGAGGCGACCGAGGAGTTCGACGGCCCGGTGGAGGTCGTCGAGGCCGGTCGCGACTACCCGATCTGAGTCGGTGGGAAGGACGAGGATGACGATCACGGCGGTGTGGTCGATCGCGTCGACGGCGGACGCGAACGCGGGCGACGGGCTCAGCGTCACCGAACCGGGCGAGGTCGACGACCTGGTTCGCCGGTTGGCGGAGCCGAACGCGGGCCCGGCGACGATCTGGCACGAGGGGCGGGAGCCCGCGGACTCCGCCACCGGCATGCTCGACCACGACGTGATCGCCGCGGTGTCCGGCGGCTACGGCTACCTGAGCCACATCGACACCGACCACGACTACGCCGTCCTCGACGGCGACCCGGAATCGCCCGCGCTGATCAGCGAGGACGCCGAGTTCCCCGCGGGCAGCGGCGTGGACCCGGCGGTGCTGGCGGCGGCGCTGCGGGACTTCTTGGAGACGGGGCGGCGGCCGAAGGCCGTGGAGTGGCGCACCCTCGACTGGTAGCGGTCCGGTCACCGCCACCCAGAACGGGCGCGGCACGGGCAGTTAGGGTGGGCGCGTGGCGAGAGCGGATGGGCGGAGCGACGACCAGCTCCGGGACGTGCGAATCACCCGCGGATACCAGGACTGGCCCGCCGGTTCGGTCCTGGTCGAGTTCGGGAAGACCCGCGTGCTGTGCGCGGCGAGCGTGCAGGACGGGGTGCCGCGCTGGCGCACCGGTTCCGGCCTCGGCTGGGTGACCGCCGAGTACGCGATGCTGCCGTCGGCGACGAACACCCGCGGGGTGCGCGAATCGGTGAAGGGCCGCATCGGCGGCCGCACCCACGAGATCAGCAGGCTCATCGGCCGTTCGCTGCGCGCCTGCATCGACCTGGCGGCGCTGGGCGAGAACACGATCGCGCTGGACTGCGACGTGATCCAGGCCGACGGCGGCACCCGCACGGCGGCGATCACCGGCGCGTACGTGGCGCTCGCGGACGCCGTCACCTGGCTGAGCTCGGCGGGCCGGTTGTCCGATCCGAAGCCGCTGTCCTGCTCGATCTCCGCGGTGAGCGTCGGCGTGGTGGACGGCCGGGTGCGGCTGGACCTGCCGTACGAGGAGGACTCGCGCGCCGAGGTGGACATGAACGTGGTCGCCACCGACCACGGCACCCTCGTCGAGGTGCAGGGCACCGGGGAGGGCGCCACCTTCCCCCGGTCCACTTTGGACACGATGGTGGACTTCGCGCTGAACGGCTGCGCCGAGCTGTCCCGCAAGCAGGCCGAGGCGCTGGCCGCGCCGTACCCCGGCGAACTCCCCGGCGGTGCCCGGTGACGCGGCTGCTGCTGGCCACCCGCAACGCGAAGAAGCTCGTGGAGCTGCGGCGCATCCTCGAAGCCGAAGGCGTCACCGGCGTCGAGGTCGTCGGCCTGGACGCGGTGCCCGAGTTCCCGGAAGCCCCCGAGACCGGGGCCACGTTCGAGGAGAACGCGCTCGCGAAGGCCGCCGACGCGGCCCGCGCGACCGGTCTCCCCGCCGTCGCCGACGACTCCGGGCTCGCCGTGGACGCGCTCAACGGCATGCCCGGGGTGCTGTCCGCCCGCTGGTCCGGCGCGCACGGCGACGACCAGGCGAACCTGGACCTGCTGCTCGGCCAGATCGGGGACGTGCCGGACGAGCGGCGCGGGGCGGCGTTCGTCTCGGCCGCCGCGCTGGTGCTGCCGGACGGCACCGAGACCGTGGTGCGCGGCGAGTGGCCGGGAACCGTGGTGCGTGCCGAACGCGGCACCAACGGGTTCGGCTACGACCCGATCTTCGTGCCCGAGGGCGAGACGCGGACCGCGGCGGAGCTGTCCGCCGCGGAGAAGGATGCGGACTCGCACCGGGGGCGGGCGCTGCGGCTGCTGCTGCCCACGCTGCGGGAGCTGGCGGGTCGGTAGTCGTAGGCGGCGGTTCCCGCGGAACCGGCTGAAAGTCGGGCTCATCATCGGGAAGCTCCGCCGCACCTGGCGCGGCCCCGCCGCAGGACGCCTCGGGTCCGGCGCTGCGCGGCCCCATCGATGTCACCGGATCCGTTCGCGACGATCGGGTCTGCTGATCGGGTCTGCTGATCGAGACCGCCTGATCGGGATCGCCTGATCGGTGTCGGCGCGGACCGCGCTGAGGCGCCGCCGCGCAGCCTCGGCGATCCGCCCCGGACTCCGTCGGTCGCCCCCACTTCTCAACATTCGGCGCGGTTCCGGACCGGTGGGCAGCGCGCGCATGGCGGACCCCTAGCCGGGTTTCACGCGGATGGCGGACCCGATCGGCGAGTTCGCGGACCCGAGGCGGCGGGGTGGCTCAGCCCGGAGGCCACCGATCGGCGCAAGCGGAGCGGTGACCGGGCGCGATGCCGCCCGAACGCCGGGTGTGCGCCGCACCACCCGCGCGGGGTGTTCCCCGGACGCCGCGTAACGACCGGCCACGATCCGGCGAAGTGTCGAGTGGGTCCGCGAATCGGGGCGGGCTCCGCAACTTCTCGCCATCGGGCGGACATCGCCGCGCGGCGCGGTGCAGGGATGCACCGAGCGCCGGCCCTTCGCTCTCCGGACCCCGCGACGCGGCGGCCGTCCGGAGCCTCCGCACCGATCGGCGTCCCGGTTTCCGCCGCGCAGTTCCCGCTGAAGGAGAACCTCGATGAAGCCGTTGCTCGTGTGCGTGTCCGTCGGTGTCACCTCCGCCGCCGTCACCTTCAGCGTCCTCGCCGCGTTGCACGCCGCGAACTCGCTCGCCGCGCCGCCGCACCGGGCCCGCCACCCCCGAACCCGCCGACATCGAACCCGCTGACGCCGAACCCGCTGACGCCGGCCGGCCGGAGCCGGTGCGCGTGCCCGTTCCCGCGCGCTGAACCGACCGGCGCATTCCGGTCATCACGTCCGGCGACACCCCGCGGAACGTTCGCCAGGCGGAATGCCGCTGTGACGACGGTCGCCCCAGATCCCGGTCCGGCGGTGTTGGCGGTTAGGTTCCGCTGGTGTTCAGCGAATGGATCGAACCGGTGCTGCTGCTCGTCGTCGGATTCCTGTCCGGGGCGATCAACGCCGTAGCGGGCGGCGGATCGCTGCTGGTGTTCCCGGCGCTGCTGGCCACCGGCATGCCACCGCTCGTCGCGAACGTGACGAACTCGGTGGTGCAAGGCCCCGGCTTCGTCGGCGCCGCCGTCGGGCAGCGCGACGACCTCACGGGTGCGCCGCGGCGACTGCTGTGGACGTCGATCGCCGCGGCCGTCGGCTCCGCCATCGGGTGCGTGCTGCTCATGGTGCTGCCCGGCGAGGTGTTCGACGCCGTGGTGCCCGTGCTGATCGGGCTGTCCGCGGTGCTCATGGCGTTCCAGAACACGATCAAGCGCTGGTTCGGCCGGAGCGAGGGTGGCGCGGAACGCCTCGGCTGGCTGTCGTTCGGGCTCTTCCTCGCCTCCATCTACGGCGGCTACTTCGGCGGGGCGCGCAGCGTCATCCTCATCGCGATCCTCATGTTCGCGGTCAACGACACGATGCGGCGGCTCAACGCGCTGAAGAACTGGCTCGGGCTCATCGGCAGCGCCGTCACGCTGGTCGTGTACTCGCTGATCGCGCCGGTCGACTGGGCGGCGGTGCTGCTCGTCGCACCCACGACGGTGCTCGGCGGCTACCTCGGGGGCAAGATCGCCCAGCGGATCCCGGCGACGCTGCTGCGCTACCTGGTGGTCGTCATCGCGGCCGGAGTCGCCCTCTACATGGCCTTCGACTGACCCGGGGTGAACGGACCGTTCGACCAACCGGATGGGACGAACGGTCCGTTCACTCCATCCGCGGGTCGCCGAGCCGGCCGCCTCTTCCCGGGGTGAACGGACCCTTCGACCAACCAGACCTGACCAACAGTCCGTTCACCACCCCAAACCGATCCGGGGTGAACGGACCGTTCGACCAACCAGATGGGACGAACGGTCCGTTCACCCATCGGCGGTGGACGTGCGGCAGGGGCGGTTCCGAGCCGGAACCGCCCCTCCCGGTGGTGCGGGTCGTCAGACGCCGAGGTCCTTGCGGAGCCGGTCGACGTGGCCCGTGGCCTTGACGTTGTAGAGCGCCTTGTTGATCTTGCCGTCGGGGTCGACGACGAAGGTCGAGCGGATCACGCCCTGCACGACCTTGCCGTAGTTCTTCTTCTCCCCGAACGCGCCCCACGCGGTCATCACCGACTTGTCCACATCGGACAGCAACGGGAAGGTGAGGCCCTCGGCGTCGCGGAACTTCGCCAGCTTCTCCGGCTTGTCCGGCGAGATGCCGACCACGTCGAACCCGGCGTCGTCGAGCACCGCCAAGCTGTCCCGGAAGTCGCACGCTTCCTTGGTGCAGCCGGGCGTGCTGGCCGCCGGGTAGAAGTAGACCACCAGGGAGCGGCCCCGGTAGTCGGCGAGCGCCACGGTCTTGCCGTCGGCGTCCGGCAGGGAGAATTCGGGTGCGGCGTCACCCGGTGCGAGTCGCTGCTGTTCGCTCATGCCTCGACGCTAGTCCACGCCGAACGCCCCGCTCGCCTGGGCGGCCACCGACCGCCCAGGCCACCGCGGGCGAGATCACCTCGGGCGGAACCCTCGACTCAGGGCAGTTGCGGCGCGGTCTCCGACACCGTCTGCGAGACGGTGTTCACCGACACCGCCTCCTCCTGATCATCAGCGGCGATGAACCCACCGAAGAACAGCCCGGCCAGAGCCGAAGCGGTCACGGACAGCGCGCAAACGGTGTAAAGGCGCAGGCTCACCGTTTTCCCTTTCCTGCAGGAGTTTTCGAGGAACACGTCGACATCGACTACCAAGTGATCGCCGGTCGGGGTGGAGACGTTACCGGGTTCCCCCGAACGGGGGGTGAACGCGGCGCTACCTCCTGGAGTTGCGGGGCTGCACCGCCCCGCGTAGACGGGAGACACCAGCACCCCACCTATCGGGAGAGCTCATGCCGACCGTGGCCGACCAGTTCATCGAAGTGCTCGTGCAAGCAGGCGTGCGACGGATCTACGGGATCGTCGGCGACAGCCTCAACCCGGTGGTGGACGCGGTTCGGCGCACCGACGGCATCGAATGGGTGCACGTGCGGCACGAGGAGGCGGCGGCGTTCGCCGCCAGCGCCGAGGCTCAGCTGACCGGGCGGCTCGCGGTGTGCGCGGGCAGTTGCGGGCCGGGGAACCTGCACCTGATCAACGGGCTGTACGACGCGCACCGCAGCGGCGCCCCGGTGCTCGCCCTGGCCTCGCACATCCCGTCGGAGCAGATCGGCACCGGCTTCTTCCAGGAGACGCATCCGGAGGAGTTGTTCAACGAGTGCAGCCACTTCTGCGAGCTGCTCTCCCAGCCGGAGCAGATGCCGCGGCTGCTGCGCAGCGCCATGCAGACCGCGGCGGGGCGGCGCGGTGTTTCGGTGCTGGTGCTGCCGGGGGACGTCGCGCACAAGTCGGCGGCGCGGCCGACGGGCACCGGCGCGGTCGATTCGGAGCCGCCGACGGTGGTGCCCTCCCCGACGCAGGTCGACCAGCTCGCCGAATCGCTGAACTCGGCGGAGCGGGTGATGTTGTTCTGCGGTGCCGGGACCCGTGGCGCGCACCAGGACGTGATGCAGCTGGCGAGCACCTTGCAGGCCCCGGTGGGCCACGCGCTGCGCGGCAAGGAGTGGATCCAGTACGACAACCCGTACGACGTGGGCATGAGCGGGCTGCTCGGCTACGGCGCCTGCCAGCAGGCGATGCAGAAGGCGGACCGGGTGGTGCTGCTGGGCACCGACTTCCCGTACGACAACTTCCTGCCGCAGGCCAACACGGTGCAGGTGGACATCGACCCGACGCACCTGGGCAGGCGCACCGTGCTCGACCTGGCGGTGCACGGCGACGTGCGCGAGACGATCCGCGCGGTGCTGCCGAAGCTGCGGCAGAAGACGGACCGCTCGTTCCTGGACCGGATGCTGCGCGAGCACGCCGACCAGCTGGAACAGGTCGTCGACTCGTACACCACGAACGTCGGCAACCAGGTGCCGATCCACCCGGAGTACGTGGCCGACGCGCTGGACGACCTGGCGGCCGAGGACGCGGTGTTCACCGTGGACACCGGGATGTGCAACGTGTGGGCGGCGCGCTACGTGACGCCGAACGCGCACCGCCGGGTGCTGGGTTCGTTCGTGCACGGGTCGATGGCGAACGCGTTGCCGCAGGCCATCGGCGCCCAGCTCGTCGACCGGCGCAGGCAGGTGATCGCGATGGCCGGCGACGGCGGGTTGTCCATGCTGATGGGCGAGCTGCTGACGCTGCGGACGCTCCAGCTGCCGGTGAAGGTGGTCGTGTTCAACAACTCCTCGCTGGGCATGGTGAAGCTGGAGATGCTGGTGGACGGGCTGCCGGACTTCGGCACCGACCACGATTCGATCGACTACGCCGGGATCGCCGCCGCGGCGGGCATTCACTCGGTGCGGGTGGAGCGGCCCGGTGAGGTGCGGGAGGCGCTGGAGGGGACGTTGGCCCGGCCGGGGCCGGCGCTCATCGACGTGGTGACCGACCCGAACGCGCTGTCGATCCCGCCGAAGATCACCGGAACGCAGGTGAAGGGCTTCGCGCTGGCGGTGAGCCGCACCGTGCTCTCCGGCGGGGTGGGGAAGATGGTGCAGCTGGCGCGGAGCAACCTGCGCAACATCCCCCGCCCCTGAGCACGCGTCACTCGTCCCGGGAGGGACCAGCCGGGTTTCCGGGAAATCGGTCGCTCTGCGTGAGTTTTCCCGCGTCGCGGCGGGATCGAGAGGCGCGGCGCGGCGAGCCGGTTGCCGCCGCATCCGCCCGGGGCGGCGCCGCGGTCCCGATCCTCGGACCAGCACACCGAGGTCGGGACCAGCTCCGCAGCGGGGAAAAGCACGCTCCGCCAGGTGTTCCGTCCGGTCCCGCACCGCCGCCCCCGGACTCGGTTCGTGCCGCCGGCGCCGGGAAAAGGATGTCGGTTGGGTGACGCGATGGTGACGCTCGGTTCGCAGGGTGGACACTGATCGCCATGACAGTGAGTCCCACGGTGCGCCGCCGCCGCCTCGCCGCGGAGCTGCGCAGGCTCCGAGGACTGGCGGAGGTCACCCAGCAGCAGGCGGCCACCCACCTCGGTTGCACCCAGGCGAAGATAGGCAGATTCGAGACGGCGAAGCGTTCTCCGTCAATCGGCGACGTTAGCGCGTTGCTGGACTTCTACGCCGTCAACGGTGCCGAACGCGAACAGTTGATCAACCTGGCTCGGGACGCCCGGAAGCGCGGCTGGTGGCATTCCTACAGCGATGTGCTTCCCGAGTGGTACGAGACCTACGTCGGGCTGGAGGCCGAGGCCTCGTCCATGCACACCTGGGAGTCGGAAGCGATCCCCGGCCTGCTCCAGACCGCCGAGTACGCGTACGCCATCACCAAGTCCACCTTGATCCGCGCGGACGAGCCGGAGATCAGCCGCCGCGTGGAGCTCCGGATGCAGCGCCAGGACCGGATCACCGGATCGCAGCCCCTGGACCTGTGGGCGGTGATCGGCGAGACGGCGCTGCGCCGCGGCGTCGGCGGTTCGGCGGTATTGCGCCGCCAATTGGAGCACTTGCTCGCTTTGGCGGAACTCCCGAACGTGACGTTGCAGGTCATGCCGTTGGACGCGGGCGCGCATCCGGCGCAGGCAGGGCCATTCGTCATCCTCCGCTACTCCAATCACGTGGATCCGGCTGTCGTCTATCTGGAAACCCACGTGGGAGGACTTTATCTCGAACGGGATAACGAGCTGTCCAAATACGTGACGATGATGGACCATCTACGCGCACACGCGATCGACCCGGAAGGGTCCATTCAAGTGATTCACGAGCGCATAGGAGAGCTGTAGATGGAATACCTCACGGGTTGGCGGACCAGCACCCGGAGCACGCACCAAGGACAATGCGTGGAGGTCGGCTTCGGTGCCGCGCGCATCGGCGTGCGTGACACGAAGGACCGGCCGGGTGGCTACTTCGTCGTCGATCCCGCGCGGTGGGCGGACTTCCTCGGAGGTCTCAAGCGCGGCACTTTCGACCGCTGACCCTCGCACCACCGCGTCCGGTGACCGCGCCGTCCCGGACGTGAGAACGAACCGAAGAACCGAGCGGGTCGCCGGATCCGCGCCCGCTCGGCTCCGATTCTCGAAGTCGGATTAATCCGACCGTCGATCGCCCCGTTTCCGCAGACCGAGGCGCCTTCCTGCTATTCCTTCGATCGCTGCGAAACGCATCTCACCCGAACGGCCCTACTCCTCACGGGTATTAATCGGTGGCGCGGGTTCGAGGAATGGGGTGAGCAGGCCCGGTACCGCCGCTTCGGCCAGCAGCAGGCCGTTCCCCGCGCGCACGTCGGGGATCGTGCACCGGCCGGACCCGGCCGCCGTGGTGGCCACGACGTCCAGCAGCCCGGAGCGGCGCTGGAACACCGACTGCTCGAAGCGCCAGCCGATGATCCCGTCCCGGCGCAGCGCGACGGTCCGGCGCAGCCCGGTGCCGCGCCTGCCCACCAGGTAGGCGCCGTGCAGCCGGTGTCCGAGGTTGCGGTAGGCGTCGACGCCGAACGCGATCGCGAGCAACGCCACCGAGGGCACCACGGCCGCCGCCGGGGCGAGGGGGATCCAGCCGAGCACCGCCGCCACCACCGCGGCCGCGGCGAACGGCAGCGCCACCAGCAGCCCCCACGTGATCCGCCGCCGCAGCGCGGCCCGCGGGTGCGCGGTGAAGCCGTCAGCGGGGAAGTTCTCCTCCCGCAGCACCTCGGCGGCGACCCGGCGGGCTTCAGCGCGCGGCGCGGGCGGCAGCAAGGTCTTCGCATCCGGTTGCTTCCCGCCCTCGGCGTCGCTGAGCCCGGTGGCGATCGCGTTGGTGCGGGCCCCGCCGACCCAGCGCAGCAGCAGCGGCTCGGCGAGCTCCACCCCGCGCAACCGGCTCTCCTCCAGGGAGATCGACCGCTGGGTGAGCAGCCCGCGGCGCACCCGGAGCGTCCCGGTGCTTTCGCGGGTGAGCCTGAACCCCCACCACAGCTCCACCGACAGCAGCAGCGAGCCGAGCACCCCGACCAGCACGACCGCCACCACGGGGGCGCCGATGGCCAGCCAGAGCGGGACCGCCCGGATCTCCTCCCCGACGAGCCGGTACACCCCGGACTTCGCCAGCAGTTCGGAGAACGAGCCGAACGCCGAGGCGATCGCGCCCCACACGGCGAGGATCAACGACATCGTGGCGCCGGAGTACAGCAGCCACACCGGACGCAGCCGGGCCAGCTCCCCGTCCCGCGGCCCGTCCGGCGCGTCGTCCGCGGCACCGTCCGCAGTGGACTCCCGGAGCAGCAGCGCCGCCCGGATCCGCTCCGCGTCGGACCGGGCCAGCGCGTCCAGCTTCAGCTCGCCGTCGCCCTGCGCGCCGGTGCCGATCTTCACCACGGACAACCCGAGCACCCGGTGCATCGGGTCGGCGGTGAGGTCGACGCTGCGGATGCGGTCCCGCGGTAGCGAGCGGTGGCTGCGGGACAGCACGCCCTTGCGCAGTTCCACCCGTTCCTCGCCGATCCGGTAGGAGCCGAACCACCAGTCCAGCCCGGTGGTCACCGCCAGCAGCGCCGCGCAGGCGGCCCAGATCCCCGCCATGGCGGCGACTCCGGCCGGTTTCGTCCCGGCCACGAGCATCACCGCGGCGGTGGGCACCAGCGGCAGCAGCGCCAGGAGCACCGGCACCAGCACGACCCGGCCGTCGAGCCGCCGCCAGCCCGCCGGCCCGCTCACGTCGCGTCCCCGGGCGCCGCCTGGGTGGTGGCGGTGAGCCGCTCGACGAGTTCGGCGGCGACCCGGTGGTCCAGCCCGTCGATGCGCAGCGGCCCGGCGGCCGATGCGGTGGTGACGGTGACGCTGGCGAGCCCGAACGCGCGTTGCAGCGGGCCGCGCACCGTGTCCACGGTCTGGATCCGGGACATCGGGGCCACGCGCCACTCCTGGCGCAACCAGCCGGCCGCGGTGTACACGGCGTCGTCGGTGTTCTCCCAGCGGTGCACCCGGTAGCGCCACTGCGGCATCACGACCAGGTAGGGGATGCCGAGCACGGCCACGACGGCGAGTCCGAGCAGCAGCCAGGGGCGGGCGGGGGCGATCAGCGCGGCGAGCACGGCGAGCACCACGGCCGGTGGGACGACGAGGATCGCGGCTTGGGCGGACCACCAGCCGACGGCTCGGCGCTCCACCCGGTGCCGGGGTGGCCGCAGGCGCACCTGCGCTGCGGGTTGTCTGTCTTCTGTGGACACGTCGTGGTCTCCGATTCGGTGGTGCGGCCCCGGTCGCGGCGGGCCTACTTCAAGCTCCGGACCTGTTCCCACAGCTGCGGCCACGGCTCCAGGCGGTCGGTGAGCAGCCACAGCGGGGTGCCGCCGCCGTCGATGCGGCGCACCGCCGCGAAGTGCGGCCGCCACGGTTCCGGGTCCTCGCCGACGAACAGCACGTCCCGCGCACCGTCGTCCGGCGTCCCGAAGTAGCCGTAGCCGCGATGCGCGCTGTGCGCCGGTGGCAGCCCGTACTCGTGGGTGTGCGCGTCGAGCATCGCAGCAAGGATGTAGCTCTCCCCCACCACCGCCGTGTGCTCCCGCTGCTGCGCGGGCAGCTGCCGGTACGCGGTGGCGACCTCTCCGGCCAGGGCCCGGTCCGCGGGCACCCCGAACGCGGTGGCCAGCATCGAGGACATCACCACGACGGCGCCCGCGGCGAGCACCGCCAGCGCACCGGCCGGCCACGCGAGCCACGCGGCGCCGCGCCGCCCGGCCGCGGCCCGCGCTTCCCGCCTGCGTTGGAAGGCGACCGCGCCGGCCGCGAGCAGCACGCCGTACATGCCGACGACGTAGTAGGGCCGCCCGCTGGTGGCGATGTAGAAGGCGTACTGCGCGAGGGCGGCGGCCGCGATGAACCGGTAGGGGCGGAACTCGGCGGCGGTGAGCATCCGCGCCACGCCGTAGAGGCAGAGCGGGACGCCGAGAACTCCCATGTACAGCACCATCGAAAGGGCCGCGCCGCTCCGGCCGCCGCTGAGGATCGGCGTCTCCGCCTGGACCACTTCGCTCATCGCCAGCTGCGGCCACCCGTGCGCCGCCTGCCAGATCAACGTCGGTGCCGCGATGACCAGTGCGATCCCGATGCACCCCCAGAACATCGGGCGGCGCAGCAGGTCCCGCGGACCGAACACCAGCAGGCAGAGCAGCAGCGCCGCGCAGAGCACCGCGACGTGCACCTTCACCTGCATCGTGACCCCGATGACGCCGCCGAGGCCGAGCAGCAGCCGATCGTCGGCCCGCCCTTCCGCGTGCTGCCGGCACCAGCGCACCATCAACAGGCACAGCAGCATCCACAGCGGCGCTTCCAGCGTGTACGGGGTGATCCAGTGCGCGACCAGCGAGGTCCACAGCCCCGTCGCGAACCCCAGCCCCGCGAGCACCTGGCTGCGCCGGTCACCGCCGAACTCCCGCGCCAGCGACCCGGCGAGCAGCACGCCGCCTGCCGAGATCAGCACGGCGGGCAGGCGCAGCACGATCATGGAGCCGGGCGCGAGCCAGCCCATCGCACCGGCCAGCAGCGGCGCGAGCGGCGGCTGGTCGACGTAGCCCCAGTCCGGGTGGTACCGGCCCGCGGCCAGCATGTACACCTCGTCGATCCAGTACCCGCCGAACGCCCCCGCCACGAGGTGGACCACCGCGAACGCGGCCGCGACGAGCAGCAGCGGACGGCGGGCGAACGCGGGCGGCCCCGCAGTGGTGGACGGTGGCCGCGCCGCGGTGGCGCGCACTTCGGTATGCATGGTCTCCCCCAGGAGGATTCGCGATCGAGGACCATTCCACTCCACCCGGGGCACCCGGCGCGACGGATTTCGGTCGGTTCTCGCTGTGACGGAAGTCGTGCGCTGGTGCGACTTTCGTAGGTTCGCGGCCGACGGCGGTGTGGATTTCGGCGGTTCGCCCCGGTTCCGCGGCTACGGTGTGGCTGTGCAACGCCCGCTGTGGCGACACCTCTGGGACACCCCGCGCGATGCGGTGTTCGACGTGGTGCTGGTCGCCGTCCTGTTCCCGCTCGGCCCGATACTGGCCGTGTTCTTCCCGCCGGACGTGCCGCCGCAGGACTTCCGGTGGCTCGGCGGGGAATGGGTCGCGCAGGCGGTGCTGAACCTGTTCACGCTGGGCCTGCTGGTGCGGCGCCGCTACCCGGTGGTGCTGCTGGCAGTCGCGCTGGTGATGATGCTGGTGCACCTCGTCGCGGTGAGCACGGGGACCGGGGCGCTGTTCTCGATCAACCAGCACTCCGATCCGTGGATGCCCGGGGAACTGCCGTTCCTCACCTACGCGTTCGCCGCGTTCGAGACGCGGGCCCGGTGGCGCGCCGCCGGCTGGGTGCTGGTCGCCGCGGTGGTGTTCACGGCGCTGCGGCCGTGGACGAACCCGGACGGCGAGACGTTGAACAACGCGGTCTGGGTGACGGCGTTCCCGGCGCTGCTCGGACTGTGGACCGGCGCGCGGCGGCGGCTGGTGGCGGCGCTGCGGGACCGGGCGGAGCGAGCCGAACGCGAGCAGCACCTGCTGGCCGAGCAGGTGCGCACCGAGGAGCGGGCGAAGCTGGCCTCGGAGATGCACGACGTGGTCACGCACCGGGTGAGCCTGATGGTGCTGCAGGCGGGCGCGTTGGGGGTGACCGCGCAGGACGCGGCGACCCGGCGGGCCGCCGAGGAGCTGCGGGCCGGCGGCTGCCAGGCGCTGGACGAGCTGCGGGACTTCCTCGGCGTGCTGCGCTCCGGCGAGCAGCGGCCTGACGTGGTCGCCGAGTCGGCGCTGCCCGACCTGTCCGAGCTGGTCGCCGAGTCGGAGTCGGTGGGCGTCCCGGTGCGGCTCACCGAGCTCGGCGAGTCGACCGCGGTGTCCCCGGCGGTGGGCAGGACCGCCTACCGCGTGGTGCAGGAGGCGCTGACGAACGTGCACAAGCACGCGCCGGGCAGCGAGGTGCTGGTGCACGTGGAGTACGACGCGGACCGGGTGCGGCTGGCGGTGCGCAACACGCGCCCCGATCCCGCGGGCGGGGGCGAGCTCGCGGCCAGCGGTTCCGGGGCCGGGTTGCTGGGCCTGCGGCAGCGGGTGGAGCTGGTCGGCGGGACCTTCCGGTCCGGTCGAACCGGGGACGGGGGGTTCGAGGTCGGTGCCATACTCCCCGGGTACGTGCCCACGGCCGAAGCCGGATCGGGCTAGGCCCGCGGTGAACGGGGTTTCTGTGGTGAGCGAGACGGTCCGCGTCGTCGTGGTCGACGACGAGCCGATGGTGTGCGCGCACCTGCGCACGATCCTCGGCTCGGCACCGGACGTCGAGGTCGTGGGCGAGGCGCAGGACGGAGCCGCGGCGGTGGAGGCCGTGGTGCGGCACCGGCCGCACGTGGTACTGATGGACCTGCGGATGCCGGGCGTGGACGGGCTGACCGCGACGGAACGCATCGCGCGGCTGCCCGAGGCGCCCGCGGTGGTGGTGCTGACGACGTTCGACGCGGACCAGCACGTGCTGCGGGCGCTGCGAGCCGGGGCGTCCGGTTTCCTGGTGAAGTCGACTCCGCCGGAGGACCTGATCGGCCTGGTGCGGGTGGCGGCGGACGGGCACACCGTGCTGTCCCCGCAGGCGGCGAAGCGCCTGGTGGCCGCGTCGGACGGGACCGGGAGGCAGCGCGCGCAGGAGGCGGTCCGCGAACTCACCGACCGGGAGCGGGAGGTGCTGGCGGGGATCGGCGACGGCCTGTCCAACGCGCAGATCGGCGAACGGCTCTTCCTGTCGGAGGCGACGGTGAAGGGCTACGTGTCCCGGACCTTGGTGAAGCTGGAGTGCGCGAACCGGGTGCAGGCCGGGTTGATCGCCCACGAAGCAGGCCTGACGGAACGCTGATCGCCGATCCGCAACGCACGCCCCCGGGAACGGCGGAAGGCCCACCCGAGGCGTGCTCGGATGGGCCTTCCGCTCGCCGGGCTCAGGCCCAGAGCTGTCCGTCGAGGCGCTGCGCGGCCTCGTCGAGGGTGCCGCCGTAGGCACCGGTGGACAGGTACTTCCACCCGGCGTCGGCGACCACGAACACGATGTCCGCCGACTCCCCGGCGGCGGCGATCTTCTCGCCGATGGTGAGCGCCGCGTGCACCACGCCCCCGGTGGAGATCCCGGCGAAGATCCCCTCCGATTCCAGCAGCTGCCGAGTGCGCCGCAACGCATCGTAGGAGCCGACGGAGAACCGCCGGGACAGCACGTCCGGGTCGTAGAGCTCCGGCACGAAGCCCTCGTCGAGGTTGCGCAGCCCGTACACGAGTTCGCCGTAGCGCGGCTCGGCGGCGACGATCTGCACGCCCGGCTTCTGCTCCCGCAGGTACCGGCCCACGCCGACGAGGGTGCCGGTGGTGCCCAGCCCCGCGACGAAGTGCGTGATGCCCGGCATGTCCCGCAGGATCTCCGGCCCGGTCCCCCGGTAGTGCGCGTCGGCGTTCGCGGAGTTGCCGTACTGGTAGAGCATCACCCAGTCCGGGTTCTGCTCGGCCAGTTCCTTGGCGACCGCGACGGCCTGGTTGGAGCCGCCCGCCGCGGGCGAGGACACGATGCGGGCGCCGAAGGCCTGCAGGATCTGCCTGCGCTCCTCGGAGGTGTTCTCCGGCATCACGCACACCAGGCCGTAGCCCTTGAGCTTCGCGGCCATCGCCAGCGAGATGCCGGTGTTGCCGGAGGTGGGCTCCAGGATGGTGCAGCCGGTGGTGAGCCTGCCTTCCTTCTCCGCCGCTTCGATCATGGACAGCGCGGCGCGGTCCTTGATCGAACCGGTCGGGTTCCGGTCTTCCAGCTTCGCCCAGAGCCGCACGTCGGCGGCGGGCGAGAGGTTCGGCAAGCCCACCAGCGGGGTGTCACCGAGCGCGTCGAGCAGCGAGTCGTAGCGGGCCACGACGAGCCTCCTGTCTCAGCGGCGGTGGGAGATCAGCGCATGCCGCCGGCGACGGCGGGCAGGATCGTCACGTTGTCCCCGTCGGCCACGCTGGCCTCCAGGCCACCGGCGAAGCGCACGTCCTCGTCGTTGACGTAGACGTTGACGAAGCGGTGCAGCGAGCCTTCCTTGACCAGGCGGTCCTTGAGGCCGCCGTGCTTGCTGTCGAGGTCGTTGATGACCTCGGCGACGGTGCTGCCGCTGGCTTCGACGGACTTCTGCCCGTCGGTGTGGCTGCGCAGGATGGTGGGGATCGAGACCTTGATTGCCATGATGGGAACCTCCCTGTCCACGAGGACTACTGAACGGAACTTGCGCACGCCGAAACCCGCCGCGGCGGGGCGGCGGGAGCGGCTCAGCCCTGGTCGGGCACCTCGTCGGCGCCGGTGTGGGCGAACATGTACGACTCCACGATCTGCACCGGTTCCTCGGTCACCACGCCGTCGAGGATCCGGTAGGAGCGCAGTTCGTGGGTCTCCGGGTCCCTGGTGGACACGAGGACGTAATGCGCGTGGGGCTCCGAGGCGTAGGAGACGTCGGTGCGCGACGGGTACGCCTCGGTGGCGGTGTGCGAGTGGTAGATGACGACGGGCTCCTCGTCGGCCTCGTCCATCCCCCGCCACACCTTGAGCTGCTCGCCGGAGTCGAACCGGTAGAACGTCGGCGAGCGCTCCGCGTTGATCATCTCGATGAGCCGCTCGGGGCGGTCCGACCCGTCGGGACCGGCGATGACGCCGCACGCCTCGTCCGGGTGGTCCCGTCGAGCATGCGCGACCATCGCGTCCACGAGGTCACGTCGAATCACCAGCACAGGCACCATCCTACTATGTGGGGCACCGGTGTCCAGCATGCGGAATTCCCGCGGTCCGGTGCCGTTTGCGGGATCAACGTCCGCCCACCTTGGTTCATTCCCGCGCCGAGGGGTAGAGGCTCGTGTACGACGTCACCTCGCCGACGGGTTCGGCGGCGAGCACGGCCCGCACGATCGCCCGGCGCACCACGCCGGCGGCGACGGCGCACACCTCGTCGAGCACGGGAACCCACTGCGCACCAGGCTCGCGTTCCCCGGTCGCGAGCGCGAACACCGTGTCACCGTCGGCGAGGGAGTGCGCGGGCCGGATCGCCCGGGCGAGCCCGTCGTGGGCGGCGACGGCGATCCGCTTGCAGTGCGCCTTGGTGAGCGCGAGGTCGACGGCGACGACGCCGATGGTGGTGTTCAAGGGGCGGGACGCGGTGCCGTGCCGGGAGGGGCGGCCCGCGGTGGGCCCGGTGCGGGCGCGGGCGGCGACGACCTCGGCTTCGGCGGGGGCGCGCAGCCCGGGGTGGCCGTCCCAGGGCAGTCCGGTCTCCGGATCGATCACGGAGCCGAGGGAGTTGACCGCGAACAGCGCGCCGACGGTGACGTCGATGCCGAGCGCCGCGCTGTGGAACACCTCGCCCGCGGTGCCGATGCCGCCCTTGAGCGAGCCGGCGACGGCGCCGGTGCCCGCGCCGACGTTGCCCTCGCGGGACTCCTCGGCGGTGGCGGCGTCGCAGGCGAGGCGGCCGAACTCGGCGCCGGGCCGGTTGCCCCAGTCCCCCATCGGCAGGTCGAACAGCACGGCCGCGGGCACCACCGGCACCACTTCGTGGGCGTGCTCGCCGACCCGGAAGCCGTAGCCGCGGTCGGCGAGCCAGCTCATCGCGCCGTCGGCGGCGGCGAGCCCGTAGGCGCTGCCGCCGGTGAGCACCACGCCGTGCGCCTGCGCGACGAGGTGGGTCGGTTCGAGCACGTCGGTCTCACGGGTGCCGGGGCCGCCGCCGCGCACGTCCACCGCGGCGGTCGCGCCGCCGGGGGTGAGCACCACGCTCGTCCCGGTGGCCCACCGCTCGTCCAGCCGCTGGTGGTGCCCGACGAGCACCCCGCCCACGTCCACGATCGAATCCCGCGTCCCGGCAGCCATCCCCCCATCCTGCCGCAGGGAGCGGCCCCGAAAACCGAGACCGAGCAACCCGCCACCCGATCTACCTCTTGTCAGCGGCAAAGCCGCTGAGCAGCGACCACCAAAGCAAAAGGACCACCCGCGGGTTCTCAGCCGCCTTCTCGCGAGGACGGCTTTTTCCCTCGTGGCGGAGCCACTCGGGAAAAAGATCCCGCAGCGAGAAGGCGGCTGAGGTTCCGCCACCCCACCCGAAAATCAGGCTGGGGAACGAAGAACCCCCTCAAGAAGAGACCGCGTCGACCAGGCTGTCCTGGACCCAGGTGAGCCACTGGTACACCCCGAGGTGCTCCCGCCGCAGGTCGTCCTCCGGCGGTTCCTCCGGCATGTCGTCCTGCACGTCGAGTGCGGTGCCGAGCGCGAGCCGCACGTCGTTGAGCGCGGCCATCCAGTTGTCGGCCTGCTCGCCGCTGAGCACGACCCGGCCGCCTTCGCGGGGGCAGGTGTCGAGGACGACGGCGGCGACGCCGGTCTTGACGTCGAGCAGTTCGGGTTCGTAGAGGGAGCGCATGGCGCCCGCGGCTTCGGGCTGCTCCTCGTCGGTCTCCCCGGTTTCGGGGTCGCGGCGGTAGAAGTCGGGCAGCAGCCGTCCGAGGACCCGGTCCTCGGGCGGGGTGGAGGGGCCGGTGCGGATGCCGGTGAGTTCGGCGAGCTCGTCCTGCGGCGTCTCCTCGGCGCGCGCGGTGAGCATGTCCTTGATCTGGCCGACGAGCCCCCGGATCACGGCCGCTTCCTGCTGGGAGAGCTCGGCGACGACGTGCCCGTTCTTGCGAGTCCAGCCGTTCACGTGATCACGAGTCTTTCTGCATCGTGGCCCACAGGCCTGCGGCGTGCAGTTTCGCGACGTCGCCCTCGACCTTCTCCTTGGCGCCCGAGGACACGGCGGCCCGGCCCTTGTTGTGGACGTCGAGCATGAGCTTGGTCGCGTGGTCCCGGCTGTAACCGAAGATCTTCTGCAGAACGTAGGTCACGTAGGACATCAGGTTCACCGGGTCGTTCCAGACCACGGTGACCCACGGCTTGTCCTCGTCTCCGAGTTCAGCCGGTTCCAGTTGCGCGCGCTCCAGTTCAGCGGGCGAGGTCATGTCCCCATGTTCGCACGCGGGCACGGAGCGCATGTCGACCGCACGGTCAATTCGGGCACGACCTGCGGAGGGGGCGGGCGGTCGCGGCCACGTAACCTCTGATCCATGACGGCCGCTGCCAGTACCGCGTTGCGCACAGATCATTACGAGCTGACCATGCTGGCCAGCGCCTTGCGGGATGGGACCGCGGAGCGCCGGTGCGTGTTCGAGGCGTTCACCCGGCGGTTGCCGGACGGTCGCCGCTACGGCGTGGTCGGCGGCACGGAGCGGGTGCTGGAGGCGATCGAGAACTTCCGCTTCGACGAAGCCGAGCTGGAGCGCCTTGCCGAGGATCATGTGGTCGATGAGACCACCCTCTCGTGGTTGCGCGACTACCGGTTCCGCGGCGACGTGGACGGTTACCCGGAAGGGGAGCTGTACTTCCCGGGTTCGCCGCTGCTGACGGTGCGCGGCACGTTCGCCGAGGCGGTCATCCTGGAGACCGTCATCCTGTCGATCATGAACCACGACAGCGCGATCGCCGCGGCGGCCGCGCGGATGGTGTCGGCGGCCAACGGCAGGCGGATCATCGAGATGGGGTCGCGCCGCACCCACGAGGAGTCGGCGGTGGCCGCGGCCCGCGCCGCCTACCTGGCCGGGTTCACCGCGACCTCGAACCTGGAGGCGGGCCGCCGCTACCGGATCCCGACGGCGGGCACCTCGGCGCATTCGTTCACGTTGCTGCACGACTCCGAGCGTGCCGCGTTCGAGTCGCAGATCGCCGCACTTGGCGCGGACACGACACTCCTGGTGGACACCTACGACATCTCGCGCGGCATCGCGACGGCGGTGGAGGTGGCGGGTCCGGGGCTGGGCGCGGTGCGCATCGACTCGGGTGATGTGGGCGTGCTGGCGCGGCAGGCGCGGGAGCAGCTGGATTCGCTGGGCGCGACGGGCACCCGGATCGTCGTCTCCGGTGATCTGGACGAGTACGCGATCGCCTCGCTGCGCGCGGAACCGGTGGACGGCTACGGGGTGGGCACGTCGCTGGTCACCGGTTCGGGGGCGCCGACGGCGGGCATGGTCTACAAGCTGACCGACGTGGAGGGCCGGCCGGTCGCGAAGCGCAGCACGCACAAGGAGTCCCGCGGCGGCACGAAGTCGGCGCTGCGCAGGCACAAGGACACGGGCACCGCGCTGGAGGAGGTCGTGTTCCGCACCGGCCGCGGCTTCGAGGACCCGAAGGCGGGCCCGCACGACCGGGTGGTGCCGATCCCGCTGGTCCGCGGTGGCGAACGGGTCGAGGACCTGCCGACGCTGGAGGACAATCGGGAGCGCCTGCGGCACGCCCTGGTGAGCCTGCCGTGGGAGGGCTTGAAGTTGTCCAGCGGGGAGCCCGCGATCCCGACGGTGTTCCAGGCGGAGGAGACGGCATGAGCGCTGCGGTGCGCGCGCTGCTGGTCGTGGACGTGCAGCTCGACTTCTGCGAGGGCGGCGCGCTGGCCGTGGCCGGTGGGGCCGCGGTGGCGGCGGCGATCTCCCGGCACCTGGCGGAGTCCGAGTACGCGCACGTGGTCGCCACCCGCGACTACCACGTCGACCCGGGCGGCCACTTCAGCTCGGAGCCGGACTACGTGCGGTCCTGGCCGGTGCACTGCGTGGCGGGCACGGCGGGCGCGGCGTTCCACCCGGAGCTGGAGGTGGGGCCGGTGCGGGCCGTGTTCTCGAAGGGACGTTTCGACGACGGCTACTCGGGTTTCGAGGGCGTCGACGGCGACGGCCGCGGCCTCGCCGAGTGGCTGGCCGAGCGCGGGGTGACCGAGGTGGACGTGGTGGGCATCGCGACCGATCACTGCGTGCGGGCGACGGCGTTGGACGCGGCGGCGGCCGGGTTCGCGACGACGGTGCTGCTGGACCTGACGGCGGGCGTCGCGCGGGCCACGGTCGACGCGGCGCTGGACGAGCTGCGCGCGGCGGGGGTGCGCGCCACGGGGACCCCGGTGGTGGCGTGACGTCGGGTGCACGGCCCGATGCACCCGCTCGGGGCGTCGGAGGTGGCCGGTAGCGTTGCCGGGCGTGCCAGGTTCTGTTCCGCAGTGGTCCGATCCGGACGTGTTCGCGCTCGACGACGATGACGAGCTCCCACCCGAGATCGCCGCCGACCTGGCGTCGCAGGGGCCGCCCGAACGCCGCAAGCAGCGCCGGGACGAACCGATCACGGCGAAACCACCGGAGCGGATCCCGGACCTGGCGACGCTGCTGGGCCTGGCGGTGAGCTCCGTCGGCGGCTCCGAACGCGAGGGCCAGTCGCGGATGGCGGCGGCCGTCGAGCACTCCATCGCCTCCGGCGAGCACCTCGCCGTGCAGGCCGGCACCGGCACCGGGAAGTCGCTGGCCTACCTGGTGCCCGCGATCCGGCACGCCGTCGCCGCGGCCACCACCGTGGTGATCTCGACGGCCACGATCGCCCTGCAGCGCCAGCTCGTCGACCGCGACCTGCCCCGGCTGTCGAAGGCGCTCGCCGACGCGCTCGGCAGGCCGCCGACCTTCGCGATCTTGAAGGGCCGCCGCAACTACCTGTGCCTGAACCGGGTCGAGGGCGGCGCCCCAGCCGAACCGGAGGAGGGCGCGCTGTTCGACCCGTTCGCCGCCTCCGCGCTGGAACGCCAGGTCAAACGGGTCCGCGAATGGGCCACCGAGACCGAGACCGGGGACCGCGACGAGCTGGTGCCCGGCGTCACCGACCAGGCGTGGCGGCAGCTGTCGGTGACCGCGAAGGAATGCCTCGGCGTGCACCGCTGCCCCATCGGCACCGACTGCTTCGCCGAACGGGCCCGCGGTGAGGCGGGGCGCGCCGACGTCGTCGTCACCAACCACGCCCTGCTGGCCATCGACGCCCTCGACGACCGGCCGGTGCTGCCAGAGCACGACGTCGTCGTGGTCGACGAGGCGCACGACCTCGTCGACCGGGTCACCTCCGCCGCGACCGGCGAGCTGTCGGCGAACCAGGCGAAGCTCGCCGCGCGGCGCTGCGGGCGTGCCATCGACCAGGGCGTCGCCGACCGGCTCGACGAGGCCGCCGAAGGGCTGGAGATCGTCCTCGCCGACGCCCGGCCGCAGCGGCTGGAGGAGATGCCCGAAGCGCTCGGCGGTGCGCTCACCGCGTTGCGCGACGCCGCGGCCGCCTGCACCACCGCGCTCGGGCCGGAGCGCAAGGAGGACCCGGACGGCAGCAGCGCCCGCAAGCTCGCGCTCGCCGTCACCGAGGAGGTGCACGACAACGCGGTGCGGCTGCTCGACGCCTTCGACGAGCCGGAGGGGCAGCGCCGCGACGTGGTGTGGGTCGCCGCCGAACCGAACCGGGCGCCCGCGGTGAAGGTCGCGCCGCTCGGCGTCGGCGGGCTGCTGCGGGAACGGCTGTTCGGGCAGCGCACGACGGTGCTCACCTCGGCGACGCTGGCGCTCGGCGGGTCCTTCGACACCCTCGCCCGGCAGTGGGGGCTGCCGCCCGAGCGCACGGCCTCCCCCGCCGCGGGCATGGCCAGCGGCAAGGAGGTGCCGTCCGACTCCGGTGGCCCGAAGTGGACGGGGCTGGACGTCGGCTCGCCGTTCGAGCACCAGCGCAGCGGAATCCTCTACGTCGCCCGGCACCTGCCCCAGCCCGGGCGGGACGGGTTGCCGCCGGAATACCTCGACGAGCTCACCGAACTCGTCGAGGCCGCCGGGGGCCGCACCCTCGGGTTGTTCTCCTCGATGCGGGCCGCGCGGCAGGCGTCCGAGGAACTGCGGGGGCGGCTCGGCACGCCGGTGCTGTGCCAGGGCGAGGACAACACGGCGCAGCTCGTCGCCAAGTTCGCCGCCGACCCGGCGACGTCCCTGTTCGGAACCTTGTCGCTGTGGCAGGGGGTGGACGTGCCCGGGGATTCGCTGCAGCTCGTGGTGATGGACCGGATCCCGTTCCCCAGACCGGACGACCCGTTGGCCTCGGCGCGGCAGAAGGCGGTCTCCGCGCACGGCGGCAACGGTTTCCTGACCGTGGCGGGCACGCACGCGGCGCTGCTGCTGGCGCAGGGTGCTGGGCGGCTGCTGCGGTCCTCGCACGACCGGGGGGTCATCGCGGTGCTCGACCCGCGGCTGGCCACCGCCCGCTACGGCGGGTTCCTGCGGGCTTCGCTGCCGCCGTTCTGGACGACGCACGATCCGCAGGTGGTGCGGGGTGCGCTGACGCGGCTGAACGCGGCGGCGGGTTGAGCTCGGACACGGGTCGCCGGGTGTCCACGATGTGGCGCAGGTCTTTCCGCCCCGGCCCCGCCTGCGGGTACGTTGACGCCGATCCCCTGATCCCCATGAGGAGGCGTCGTGCCCGCGCAGCGCACCGAACCGGCCGCGGACCTGGCCAGGACCGTGGTGTTCGCGGCGTTCATCGCCGTGCTCGGGTTGTTCCCCGGCCTGTACCTGGCGGGCGCGGCGGTGCCGGTGGTGCTGCAGAACATGGGGCCGCTGCTGGCGGGCAGCATCCTGGGGGCGCGCCGGGCGGGCGCCTCGGTGCTGCTGTTCCTGGCGCTGGTGGCGATCGGGCTGCCGCTGCTGTCGGGTGGGCGGGGCGGCATCGCCCCGTTCGCGGGCCCGAGCGGCGGGTTCGTGATCGGCTGGTTGCTCTCGGCGGTCGTGGTGGGGCTGATCGTGCAGCGCGGACTGCCGCGGCCCGGGTTGCCGCTGCTGCTGGCCGCGAACCTGGCGGGCATCGCCGCGGACTATTTGATCGGCATCCCGTACTGGGCGGCGTTCACGGGTGATCTGGGTGCGGCGGCCGTGCAGTCGCTGGTGTTCGTGCCGGGCGACGCGGTGAAGCTGGTGCTGGTGTCGCTGGTGGCGGCGGCGGTGCACCGGGCGCTGCCGTCGTCGTTCGCCGGGGCGCGGCGCTGAATGCTCCCGGCACTGATCTCGCGGGTGACCTGCGACGACGTCGCCTCGGACGGCGCGGAGCTGCGGCGTCGCGCGCACGGTGCGGCACGGGCGCTGGCGGGCGTGCGGCGGGTCGCGGTGGACGAACCGGATCCGGTGCACCGGTTGTGCTGGCTGCTGGGGGCCGAGCTGGCGGGCGCGGCGGCGCTGGTGGTGGATCCGGACTGGTCGCGGCGGGACGAGGTGCTGGCGGACGCGGCCCCGGAGGTCGTGGTCTCGGGCGCGCCGGAGCCGGGCGATCCGGTCGCGCGGCGGGGTGACGAGCGCACCTGGTTCTACCTGCCGACGACGTCGGGCAGCAGCGGGGCGCCGAAGGTGCTGGTGCGGTCGCGGCGTTCCTGGTCGGAGAGCTTCCGGGCGCTGGACGTGCCGCTCGGCCCGGACGACGCGGTGCTGGTGCCGGGCCCGTTGAGCTCCTCGCTGTTCCTGTTCGGCGCCGTGCACGCGCTGCACGGGGGCGCGTCGCTGCGGTTGCTGCGCCGCTGGTCGGCGAGGGCGGCGGCCGCGGCGTGCCGGGACGCGACGGTGGTGCACGTGGTGCCCGCGATGCTGGCGGCGCTGCTGTCGGTGTGGGAGCGCGAGCCGGAACCGCGCCCCCGGCTGCGGCTGGTGGTGTGCGGTGGTGCGGCGGTGGGCGCGGAGCTGGAGGCCCGGCTGCACCGGGTGCTGCCGGAGTGCGAGCTGCTGGAGTACTACGGGGCGGCGGAGCTGTCGCTGGTGGCGGTGCGACGCGGTGAGCCGCGGCTGCGCCCGGTGGTGGAGGTGGACGTGCGCGACGAGTCCGGCGCGTCCCTCCCGCCGGAGGTGCCGGGTGCGTTGTGGGCGCGGTCCGAGCTGGTCTGCGACGGCCACCTGCGCGGCGGTGTCCTCGTGCCCGCCGCGCCCGGCTGGCGCGGGGTGGGTGATCGGGCGGTGCGCCACGAGGACGGCACGGTGACGGTGCTGGGCCGCGCCGGGTCGGTGATCGGCACGGGCGGGCACCTGGTCGCCGCGGAAGAGGTGGAGGCGGTGCTGCGCGCGGTCGGCGGGGTGCTGGACGTGGTGGTGGCGGGGACGCCGCATCGGCGGCTGGGCGCGCTGGTGACCGCGGTGCTGGAGGTCGATCCGGGATCACCGCCGACGCGGGCGCGGCTGCGGGACGCGACCCGGCGCCTGGAGCCGGCGAAGCGCCCGCGGCGGTGGCTGGTGCTGCCCGAGCTGCCCCGCACTCCGGCGGGGAAACCGGCGCGGGCCGAGGTGGCGCGGCTGCTGCGGGACGGTGCGCTCGACGCGGAGGTGCCCGCGTGAGCGATCGCGAACCGGTGGTGATCGCCGCCCGCCGCAGCCCCGTCGGCGAGGTCGGCGGCGCGTTGAAGCACTGGGAGGTGGATCGGCTGGCCGCCCCGGTGCTGGCGGCGGTGCTGCGGGATTCGGGCTTGGATTCGGTGGACGACGTGCTGCTGGGCAACGTGCTGGGCCCGGGCGGTAATCCGGCGCGGGTGGCGGCGTTGCGCGCCGGGCTCGGCCTGGAGGTGCCGGGCATGTCGGTGGATCGGCAGTGCGCGAGCGGGTTGAGCGCGATCGTGGCGGCGGCGGCGCTGGTGCGCGGCGGCGCCGGGGAGCGCTACCTGGCCGGTGGGGTGGAGAGCGCGTCGACGGCGCCGTGGCGGGCGCACCGGCCCCGGTCGGCGGGGGAGCCGCCGCGGTTCTACTCGCGCGCCCCGTTCGCGCCCGCCGACCTCGGCGATCCGGACATGGGTCCGGCCGCGGACCTGGTGGCGGCGGAGGCGGGCGTGTCGCGGCGGCGGCAGGACGAGTTCGCGGCGCGCAGCCACGCGCGCGCGGTCGCCGCGCAGGACGCGGGCCGGTTCGACGCGGAGCTGGTCGATGTCAGCGGGCTGCGGGACGAGCGGCCGCGGCGCGGTTTCACCCCGGAGCGGCTGGCCCGGTTCCGCCCGGCGTTCACGGCGGACGGCACCGCGACGGCGGCGAACTCGTGCGGGATCAGCGACGGCGCCGCGGCCGTGCTGGTCACCAGCGAGCGGGAGCGCCGGCGGCTCGGGGTGCCGGGGCTGCGGCTGGTGGCCGAGCGCACCTGCGGGGTCGATCCGAACCGGTTGGGCCTGGGCGCGGTGCCCGCGTTGCGGCACGTGCTGCGCGACCGGCCCGCTCCGGAGCTGGTCGAGTTCACCGAGGCGTTCGCCGGTCAGGTGCTGGCCTGCACCGATGCGGCCGGGATCGACGAGCGCGCGGTGTCCCCGGACGGCGGCGCCATCGCGCTCGGGCACCCCTGGGGCGCGTCCGGCGCGGTCCTGGTGGTGCGATTGTTCAGCCGCATGGTGCGCGAGGACGGACCGCGCACCGGGGTGGCGGCCCTGTCCTCCGGTGGCGGGCTGGGCGTGGCGACGGTGTGGGAGCGCGTGGAGTGATCGAGTTCGAGGGCGTCGGGCACGCCTACGGCGAGCACGCGGTGCTGGACGGCGTGGACCTCCGGCTGCCGGAGAAGCGGGTCGCGTTCGTGGGGGCGAACGGGTCCGGCAAGTCCACCCTCGCCCGCATGATCAACGGGCTGGTGTCGCCGACGCGCGGGCGGGTGCTGGTGGACGGGTTGGATCCGGCGCGGGAGGGCCGGGCGGTGCGCCGCCGGGTCGGGTTCGTGTTCACCAACCCGGACAGCCAGATCGTGATGCCGACGGCCGGGGAGGACGTCGCGTTCTCGCTGCGCAGGCACGGCGTCCCGAAGGCGGAGCGGGAGCGGCGGGCGGCGGAGGTGCTGGCCCGGCACGGCCTCGACGGCTACGCGGAGCACCCGGCGCACCAGCTCTCCGGTGGGCAGAAGCAGCTGCTGGCGCTGTGCTCGATGCTGGTGCTGGAGCCCGACGTGCTGGTGTGCGACGAGCCGACGACGCTGCTGGACCTGCGCAACAAGCGGCACTTCGTGGAGCTGCTGCAGCAGCTGCCGCAGCAGGTGGTGCTGGTGACGCACGACCTGCACCTGCTGGACGGCTTCGACCGGGTGGTGGTGATCGACGAGGGCCGGGTGGCCGCGGACGACGCCCCGGCGGCGGCGCTGGCGCACTACCGGGAGCTGGCCGGATGAGCCCGATCGGGCTGTACGAGCCGGGGTCGAGCGCGCTGCACCGGACTCCGGCCGGGGTCAAGTTCGTGCTGCTGCTGGCGTTCGCGGTGCTGATCTTCCTGCTGGGTTCGCCGGTGGCGCTGGGCGCGGTGGTGGCCGGGGTGCTGCTGGGCTACACGGTGGCGCGGATCCCGCCGCGGCGCTGCTGGCAGGTGTCCCGGCTGCTGCTGCCGCTGCTGGCGGTGATCTTCCTGCTGCAGTGGTGGACGCTGGGGGCGCAGCAGGCGGGCGTGGTGACGTTGCGGCTGCTGGCGGCGATCGCGGCGGCGAACCTGTTCACGTTGACCACCCGGGTCGACGACCTGGTGTCGGCGGTGGAGCGCGGGTTGTCGCCGCTGCGGCGCGTCGGGGTCCGCCCGGAGCGGGTGGGCTTGCTGGTGGGGTTGACCTTGCAGGCCGTCGCCGCGCTGTCGATCATCGCGGCGGAGACGCGGGAGGCGCAGCGGGCCCGGAACGCGGACCGGTCGCCGAGCGCGTTCGCCGTCCCGTTCCTGGTCCGCACGCTGCGCCACTCCGACGAGTTGGGCGAAGCCCTCGCCGCGCGCGGGGTCGGGGACGACGAGCCGGCCCGCTGACCGACGAATTCCCCCGCCGCGTGGACGGGGGAATTCGTGCGGAGACGCGAGGCCGGGCTGTTCCGGCGCCGGTTCTCAGCCGCGCACGAGGTCGGTCGGACCTTCCGGATCGTCGGTGGTCGGCGCGCACATCAGCGGGCCCGGGTCACCGTCGGCGGCGTGCTGCATGAGCACGTCGGAGCACTCGGCGGAGGTGTCGTAGTGCCCGATCACCACTTCTTCGGCGAGCGCGGTACCCGGCCGAGCGCGGAGAAGGCGGCGGTGCACAGGGCCAGGGTGGTCAGCGTCTTGCGCATGCGGGGTTCCTTTCGGGTCGTTTCGAACGTTCGCCCCGGACGCTACGGACGAGGTGATCGGGAACGAGGCGAGGCGCGGCGGCGGACCGGGGAACCCCTCGGCGCGCGATTTCCGCCAAGGGCACGAGGAACGGGCAGGCCCTCGGCTGCTGCCACGAGCCGGGTGCGGCGTTCGCGACGTCGGCGGCGTTCGGGCGGCCATCGGGCGTTCGGGCGGCGACCGGATGGTCGGCGACAACCGGGAAATCGGCGGCGATCGGGAGTTCGGCGACGAGCGGATGTTCGGCGACAACCGGGAGCCCGGCGACAAGCGGGAGCCCGGCGACGAGCGGATGTTCGGCGACAACCGGGAGCCCGGCGACGACCGGCACATCGGTGACAACCGGGAAATCGGCGGCGACCGGGAGTCCGGCGACGAGCGGATGTTCGGCGACAACCCGGAGTTCGGCGGCGTGAGTTCCGGCGGCACGGCCGCTGATCGGGCGACGCGAAGCGCTGGACCGGGTGATTCCGGCCCAGCGCTTCGCCGCACTCCCCTCGGTGGTCGCGGGGCCCGCCCCGCGGGCTCCACGGCCCCGGTCGCCCCCTGGGGCGGTCGACGCGGCCGGCGGGCGGTCCACCCGCCCCCTCGCGCCGGTCTCCGCAGGTGTCCACCGCCGGGCACCGAGTGAAGCGCCTCCGGCGCGTCCGCGGGCGCGTCGCTCGGCGTTCGACGGGAGAACCCTCACCGAAGCGCCGGGGCGCTGCTCGAACGGCTCAGGACCGCCCGATGCCGAGCCGTTCGGCGTGCCGCGCCAAGTAGCTCCGCACGTCGTCGGCGGGCGCGTCGGGCAGGCCCCAGATCGCTTCCGCGACACCGCAGTCGGCCCATTCCGCGAGCAGGTCCGGCGTGGGCTTCCGGGTGGCCAGCACGCGGATCTCCGGTGCGCCCGCCCGGCCCGCCTCGGCCCAGGCCGTCCGCAACCGGTCCGCACCGCCGGGCACGTCGGTGTCGGCGGGGGTGGTGATCCAGCCGTCGGCGTGCGCGGCGATCCACGCGAAGGTCTTCGGCCCGGCGCCCGCCCCGATCAGCACCGGGATGCGGGACGGTTTCGGGTAGGCCCACGACGGCCCGAAGCGCACGAACTCGCCGGAGTACTCGGCCTCCTCCTCGGTCCACAGCGCGCGCATCGCCTCCAGGTGCTCGCGCAGCGCGGTCCGGCGCCGGTGCGCGGGCACCTGGTGGTCGGCGAGCTCGTCGGTGTTCCAGCCGAACCCGGCTCCCAGCACGACCCGGCCGCCGGAGAGCAGGTCGAGCGAGGCGATCGTCTTGGCGAGCGCGATGGGGTCGGATTCGACGGGCAGCGCCACCGCCGTGGCCAGCTCGATCCGGGTGGTGAGCGCGGCGGCCGAGCTCAGGCTCACCCACGGGTCCAGGGTGCGCAGGTAGCGGTCGTCGGGCAGGTCGGCGCCGCCGGTGCCGGGGTGCGCGGCGGTGCGCTTGATCGGGATGTGGGTGTGCTCGGGGACGTAGAAGGTGTCGAACCCGGCCTGCTCGGCCGCCTGCGCGGCCTGGCCCGGGGTGATCCCGCGATCGCTGGTGAACAGCACGATGCCGTGGCGCAACGGACTTCCCCTCTCCCGCGTCGTCGCGTGGAAGGAGCCTGGTGGGGCATCGACCCTAGCAAGCGTTCGGTCGAGCACCCAAGGACCAGGAGCGGAACCGTTGCGGCGCAGGGGAATCCCGAAGGTCGAGCGCGCGGACTACGTTCGGCGCGGACCCGCGCCGCGGGAACCGTCAGCGCCACTGCCCGAGGACGGTCACGGTGCCCGGGTCGACCTCGGTGAACCCGGCGTCGCGGACCGCGGCCACGCCGTCGCGGCGCCACGCCTTCTCCGCGTCGTCACCGGGCAGCAGCCGCGCCCAGGTCGCCGGGTCCGCGGTCCGCACCGAGCAGGGCAGGCCGGCCGCCGACCAGCGTGCCACCTCGTCGGCGCGGCCTTCGCCGTTCAGCAGCGCGGCGAGGAACATGGTGGCGTGCCCGACCTGCGCGGCGGACTTGCCCGCGCTCATCGGCACGTGCGGGTTCAGCCACAGCACCGGCGCGTCCGGGCGCGGCGGGCCCGGTTCGTCGGCGTCGAGTTCGCTGCCGGAGATCTGCAGCCGGGTGAGCTCCTTCGGCATGTCGGCGACGCGCGAGGGCAGGAACGCCCGCACCTCGGCGCCGTCCACCTCGACGGTGCGGCCGGGGAGGTCCTGCACGGCGGCCCAGTGCGCGCCCCGGGCCCGCCGGGACACCTTGCGGATGCGGCCGGAGGTCCAGCGGTGCAGCTGCTCGTGCCACTCCCCGCCGGGCTCGGCCCGCTCGTCCAGGCACACCGCGAGCGCGGCGGAGGCCGCCGCCTCCAGCAGCGCGGTGCGGCCGGGCGGGGTGCCGCGTTCGATGCGCAGCACCATCGGCATCAGCACGACCTCGTCCGGGTCCTCGTCGGAGGTGTCCGCGGTCGCTTCGGTGGGCATCGCCAGCCAGGAGGCGTAGCGGGTGAGCAGGGGGTCGAGCACGTCGGGCACACCCTGATTGTCCCCTGCTCCCGGACCGCGGCGGTGGCGACGGATCTCTCATTCCGCGGCGTCCGGCGGCGCGGGCGGACCGTTCGTGCGAGGCGAACGGCCCGCCGGCTCCGGGCTCACGCCTCCGCGGTGGCCTTGAGCCGCTGCAGCGTCTTCTCCATCCCGCCCCGGAACGAGGCGGCGAGCTTCTCCTCGCCCCCGGCGAGCCGGTTGAGCGTGTTCACCACGAACTTCTTGCTCTTCGAGGTGTCGCGCTGCTCGGTCACCACAGTGCCGTCCCCGTCCGGGGTGAGCAGGTAGCGCCACACGGTGTCGTGCGCGGTGGTGCGGAAGGAGAACTCGCGGCCGCGTTCGGCGCTCTCGATGACGTTCGGCGTCGGGAAGCCGGTCTTGTTGAAGCCGATGAACCTGGCCCCGGCGACGGGTTCCCGCACCTTCCCGCGCCAGCTGCAGCGCCACAGGTCCGGACTCCACTCCGGCATCCGGGTGATGTCGGCGAGCAGGTCCCAGACCTTCTCCGGGGCCGCCTCGATGCGCAAGGACACCTCGTCCACGTCGGTCATCTCCGTTCGACTCGTGATCTCCACTCGTCAACGACCGCGGCGCGGACGGGGTTCCGGGTCACGCTTCGAGCGGAACGCGCCGCAGCACGCCGTCCTCGGCGTCGGCGAGTTCCACTTCGGCGCGGGTCACGCCGAGCACGAACAGGATCGCGTCGAGGAACGGGTGGGACAGCGCGGTGTCGGCCACCTCGCGCAGCGCGGGTTTCGCGTTGAACGCGACGCCGAGCCCGGCGGCGGAGAGCATGTCGATGTCGTTGGCGCCGTCGCCGACGGCGACGCACTGCCCGGACGGCACGCCGAACTCGGCGGCGAACCGGCGCAGCGCACGGGCCTTGCCGGGCCGGTCGACGATCTCGCCGATGACGCGGCCGGTGAGCTTGCCGTCGACGACCTCCAGCTCGTTGGCGGCGCTGAAGTCCAGCCCGAGCTCGGCGACGAGGTGGTCGATGATCTGGGTGAACCCGCCGGAGACAACGCCGGTGTGGAACCCGAGCCTGCGCAGGGTGCGCACGGTGGTGCGCGCGCCGGGGGTGAGTTCGAGGTCGGCGGCGACCTCGTCGAGCACGGTGGCGGGCAGCCCTTCGAGCACGGCGACGCGCTCCCGCAGCGACTCGGCGAAGTCCAGTTCGCCGCGCATGGCGCGCTCGGTGACCTCGCGGACCGCTTCTTCGCAGCCGGCCTTGGCGGCGAGCATCTCGATGACCTCGCCCTGGATGAGCGTGGAGTCCACGTCGAACACGACGAGCCGCTTGGCCCGCCGGGTCAGCCCGGCGCGCTCGACGGCCACGTCCACGCCGAGCCCGGCGGACAGGTCGCCCATCTCGGAGGTGAGCAGCGCCCCCATCTCGTCGCTGGAGTCGGGGGCGGTGACCTGCAGTTCGAGCCCGGTGACCGGGTAGTCGGCGACGCGGCGGATGGAGTCGATGTTGACGTTCATCGCGGCGAGTCGGCGCGCGACCTCGGTGAAGCTGCGGGCGGACACCGGGTGCCCGAGCACGACGACGACGTGCGTGGCGGCCCGCTTCGCCGGGTCGCCGTCGGGCGCGCCGATCAGCACGTCCACGGCCATGCCGACGGTGGCCATGGCCTGCTCGACGGCTTCCTGGAGGTGTTCGGCGTCGCCGTCGGTGGAGACCAGCACGCCGAGCACCAGCCGGTCGTGGATGACGACCTGTTCGACGTCGACGATGTCCACCCCGTGCGCGGTGAGGGCGGCGAACAGCACGGAGGTGACCCCCGGCTTGTCCTGCCCGGTCACGGTGATCAGCACGGTGGTGGGTTTCGGCGTGCTCACGGCTGCCGGCACTCCTTTCCGGTCGGGAACACGAGAAACCCCGGCAGACCTGGGGTCTGCCGGGGCTCGTACTTCAGAGCCGACTCACCTTGGCACAGCGGTGCGGTGCGGCGGTAGCGCGCACGTCACGTTGCGCTCCCGCGGTGCCGCCGGTGGGTGCGGTCACTTCTCCCTGGCGTCGCGGTCCCCGCCCTGCTCGGGCGGCGTGACGGCCTGGGCGGCCTTCTCCGAGGGCGCGGCGTGCGCCAGCGGCTTGCCGGTGAGGCCGACGTGCGCTTCGAGGCGCATCCGCTCCGCGACGTGCGGGTAGTGCAGCTCGAACGCCGGGCGCTCGGACCGGATCCGGGGCAGCTCGGTGAAGTTGTGCCGCGGCGGCGGGCAGGACGTGGCCCACTCCAGGGAGTTGCCGTAGCCCCACGGGTCGTCGACGTCGACGATCTCGCCGTACCGGTAGCTCTTGAACACGTTCCACAGGAACGGCAGCATCGAGGCGCCGAGGATGAACGCGCCCACGGTGGACAGCGTGTTCAGCGCGGTGAAGCCGTCGGATTCCAGGTAGTCCGCGTACCGCCGGACCATGCCCTCGTTGCCCAGCCAGTGCTGCACCAGGAACGTGGTGTGGAAGCCGATGAACGTCAGCCAGAAGTGCAGCTTGCCGAGGCGCTCGTCCATCATCCGGCCGGTCATCTTCGGGAACCAGAAGTAGATCCCGGCGAAGGTCGCGAACACGATGGTGCCGTAGAGCACGTAGTGGAAGTGCGCCACCACGAAGTACGTGTCCGAGACGTGGAAGTCGATCGGCGGGGCGGCCAGCAGCACGCCGGTCAGACCGCCGAACAGGAACGTCACCAGGAACCCGACGCTGAAGATCATCGGCGTTTCGAAGGTCAGCTGGCCGCGCCACATGGTGCCGATCCAGTTGAAGAACTTCATGCCGGTCGGGATGGCGATGAGGAACGTGGTGAACGAGAAGAACGGCAGCAGCACCGCGCCGGTCGCGTACATGTGGTGCGCCCACACCACGACCGACAGCGCCGCGATGCCCAGCGTCGCGTACACCAGGCCGGTGTAGCCGAACAGCGGCTTGCGGCTGAACACCGGGAAGATCTCCGAGACGATGCCGAAGAACGGCAGCGCCACGATGTAGACCTCCGGGTGCCCGAAGAACCAGAACAGGTGCTGCCACAGGATGACGCCGCCGTTGGCGGGGTCGAACACGTGCGCGCCCAGCTGCCGGTCCGCCAGCAGACCCATCAGGGCCGCGGTCAGGATCGGGAACGCCATCAGGATCAGCACGCTGGTGACCAGGATGTTCCAGGTGAAGATGGGCATCCGCCACATCGTCATGCCCGGTGCGCGCAAGCAGACCACGGTGGTGATCATGTTGACCGCACCGAGGATGGTGCCCAGACCGGAGACGGCCAGCCCGGCGACCCAGAAGTCCGCGCCGTGGCCCGGCGAGTGCAGGGCGTCCGAGAGCGGGGTGTAGGCGAACCAGCCGAAGTCCGCGGCACCGCCCGGCAGCAGGAACCCGCTGACGACGACCAGCCCACCGAACAGGTAGAGCCAGTAGCCGAACGCGTTCAGCCGCGGGAACGCGACGTCCGGCGAGCCGATCTGCAGCGGCAGGATGTAGTTCGCGAAGCCGAACAGGATCGGCGTCGCGTACAGCAGCAGCATGATCGTGCCGTGCATCGTGAACAGCTGGTTGTACTGCTCCTGGGACAGGAACTGCATCCCGGGAACGGCCAGCTCCCCGCGGATCAGCATCGCCATCAACCCGCCCACGATGAAGAACGCGATCGAGGTGACGAGGTAGAGGATGCCGATCTGCTTGTGGTCGGTGGTGCGGAACATCCGCGCCAGGAACGACCCCTTGACCGTTTGGCGCGCCGGATAGGGGCGCGTGGCTATCGGCTGTGGCGCGACGGCCGTCACGGTGCCTCCTGCACTGTTCCTCGTGATTGCGCGGACCCGCTGGCGGGACCGCCCGACCCGGTCGGGTCGGCGCGTCGGCTGCGACGCGCCCAGGAATCAGGTGGCCTGCGCCCGGCACGATCGCTGCCGTCTGCGGATAGTAGTCCGGCCGCCGCGTGCTCGTGCGGCCGGGCCGTAGCCACCCTAGTCATCGCTTCGCGCAAGGTCACCTGCGGTGAGAGGCAGGCGACACCGCGCGTCGGCCACGACGCCGGCGCACCCTGGCGGCAGGGGGCTCCCCGATCGTTAGCCTGGAGCCCGACAGCCCGGCCGCCGACCGGCCGGAGACGATCACCAGCTCGGGAGAGGGCGGACGTGCAGCGAACCTCGTTCGATCGTTCCCCCAGGTCGCGGCCGCGCGACCGGCCGGGGCCGTCCGCGCCGCGAGCCCGGCTGCGGGTGCTCGCCGGGGCCGCGCTGACCTGCGGACTCGTGCTCACCGGCTGCGGCCCCGCGGAACAGCCCGCTCCCCCGCCGCCCGCGCCCGACGCGCCGCCGCCCGTCGAGGACGACGCGACCGACGGGGACGAGGTGTCGGACGACGAGGATCCCGGCGTCGAGGAACCCGAGGACGCCTCGCACACCGGCACCGACCAGGAGTTCGCCCGCCGGTTGCTCGCCCACCACCAGCTGCTGCTGGAGATCAGTTCGCTGGCCCGCGAGTCCGGTGACCCGCGGGCCGCCCGGTTCGCCGAGCGCATCGCACCGGAGCGGCAGGCCGAGGCCGACGAGCTGACCGCTTGGCTCACCGCCGTCGAAGGCGCCCCGTCCGGCAGCGCCCCCGAAGACCTCGTCACCGAGGACGACGAGCAGTCCGGGCTCCCGCACCCCGACCTGGTGGAGCGGTTGCGCACGGCGCGCGGCACCGAGTTCACCGCCCCGTTCAAGCAGGCGGTCTCCGAGCTCTACGGCTGCTCCGAGCAGCTCGCCCAGGCCGAGATGCAGGAAGGTTCCGCCGCGCAGATGCGCGCGCTGGCCGAGCGGGTCCTCGACGAGCACGACGGGGAGCGCGCCGAGCTGGCCGCGCTCTGAGCCCGTGGTGAACGGACCGTTCGTCCGGTCCGGTTGGACGAACGGGCCGTTCGCTGCGCGCTCCTCGTCGCTCCTCCGCCCGAGGCCGGCCTCGCCATGACCGCGGGTGAACGGCCTGTTCGTCCCATCCGCTTGGACGAACGGGCCGTTCACTCGATGCCCTCGCCGCTCCTGGCACCGACGGCTTCCCGCGCACCGGATCCCGGGTGAACGGACCGTTCGTCCCATCCGCTTGGTCAGACGGTCCGTTCACTCCGCATCCAGCGGGGCCACTCGATCACCGGACGTCTCGGGTGAACGGACCGTTCGTCCCATCCGCTTGGTCAGACGGTCCGTTCACTTCGCATCCCGCGGGGCGGCGCGGCGTCTCGGCGATCTCCGGGTGCCCCGGTGAACGGACCGTTCGTCCGGCCCGGTTGGACGAACGGTCCGTTCACTCCACCTCGCTCCGGTGCGGTTCCACGCGCGTCGCTGGACCTACCGAAAGTAAGCTACTGGCGGTAGGCTACTTCGGAGTAGGTGAAGGTCCGCCCAGGAAATCGGGAGCGCGCATGCCGTCAACGACGCCCGGCAAAGTCGTCCTCATCACCGGTGCCGCCCGCGGCATCGGAGCGCAGACCGCGAGGGAACTCGCCCGCCGCGGCGCCACGCTGTCGCTGATCGGACTCGAACCCGACGAGCTCAAGGCCGTCGCCGCCGAACTCGGCGAGGGCCACACCTGGTTCGAGGCCGACGTCACCGACCCCGACTCGCTGCAGACCGCCATCGACGGCACCATCGCGGCCCACGGCCGGCTCGACGCGGTGATCGCCAACGCCGGCATCGCACCGCTGGGGACCGTGCTCAACGGCGACCCGCACGGGTTCACCAAGACCGTCGACGTGAACCTCAACGGCGTCTTCCACACGGCGCGGCTCGCGTTGCCGCACATCATCGAGCAGCGCGGCTACGTCCTGATCGTGTCCTCGCTGTCGGCGTTCGCGCCGATCGGTGGCATGGCCGCCTACACCGCGAGCAAGGCGGGCGCCGACGCGCTGGCCAGCGCGCTGCACTCCGAGACCCAGCACCTCGGCGTCGCGGTCGGCACCGCGCACCCGTCGTGGATCGACACCGACCTGGTGCGCGACATGAAGACCGACCTGCGCAGCTACAGCGAGATGCGCAAGCGGCTGCCCTGGCCGATGCACGCCACCACCACCGTGGAGAAGTGCGGCACCGCGTTCGCGAACGCCGTGGAGCGCCGCTCGCGCCGGGTGTACGTGCCGCGCTCGATCATGCTGATGCACTGGCTGCGCAACCTGCCGTCCTCGAAGCTCGTCGCCCGGCTGATGGCGCCGTCGCTGCGCAAGATCATGCCGCAGATGGAGGCGGAGGTCGCCGCGCTGGGCCGCTCGTTCAGCGCCCGCAACCAGGCGCTCCAGGGGAAGCCGAAGGACCCGGCCGACAAGAGCTGACCAGAGCTCCATCCGGTGGCGCGCCGCCGGATGGTTCCCGATGGCCGGGCGGAAGCTGGTGCGGGCCGCCCGGCCACCGAGGTCACGCCGCCGCCCTTCGCCCTTCGAGTGAACGGACCGTTCGACCAACTAGATCGGACGAACGGTCCGTTCACTCCGGGAATCGTCAGCGGGAGCGGGTCGGCGTGCGGCCCGCGGCGGCCGGGACCGCGCGGCCGGGCGACGTAACCGGGCGGGCGGCGGGGCGCGGAGCCCGGGATTCGGCGCGCATCGCCCGAGGGTCGGCGCCCGCCGCGCGGACCGGTGCGGCGGGGCCGGGCACCGGGTTCGCGGGCAACCGCGGCTGATGCGGGGCCCGGCCGCGCGGTGCCGCGGGCGCTCCGGTGCCGCGGGCGGGCCGGGCGGCGGCGAACCGGTCCGAGGGGCCGCCCTCCGGGACGGCCTCGGGCCGCCGCTCCTGCTCGATCTTCTCGATGATCCGCCACACGGTGGTCTGCGCGTCGTCCGGTTCGGCGCTGCGGTGGTTCGGCCCGGGCAGCTGGGCTTCGGCGCGTCGCCAGCTCGCGCACACGACTACTCCTCCGGCGGCGGCGCCGAGGGTGTTGAGCACGACGTCGTCGGTGGAGGCGACGCGGCCGGGAATGCAGAAGAACTGAATGGTCTCGATGGTGAGTGCGGTCAGCAGTCCGCCGATCACGATCTTGCCGAAGCCGTCGAACCAGCGGACCCGCAGCGGCACGAGCGTCGCCATCGGGATCAGCAGCATCAGGTTCCCGCCGAGCTGCACCCACGGGCGGATGTCGCCGGGCGCGGCCCGCAACGCGGTGTAGAGGTCGTTGCCGAGCTCCATCTCCACCCGGTCGGCGATCTCCGGCTGGGGGTAGAAGACGAGGTAGCCGGTGAACAGGACCGCGAACACGAGCAGCGCGTCGATCAGCGGATCGTGCAGCGGGGACACCGATCGGAGCCGGTTGCTGCGCACCGTGCCGGACACGGCGGCGACCAGCACCGCGAGGGGGAACAGGACCGTGAGCGCCGGGACGAACCCGTCGAACGCCATGAAGAGTTGATACATCTCAGCCGCTCTTCCTCTGGTCAAGCCAGAACCGCGAACCAACGTCTGCATCAGGCGGTGCCACTCGGGGCGGCGCTGTTCCCGCGCCGCGGGTGACGACCGCCTGCCGCGCTCGGGGGCGCGGCGGGCCGGCGGTCGACATTGACCGATCAAGAAGGAGGTCGAGAATGTGGCCGGGCATCGCCGCTGGGGTCGATGCCCGGCCACACCGGGATCGTGCTGGGCGTCAGCCCGCTTCGACCTGCAGGAGGTCGGCGATGGTGCCCTGCGGCGCACCCTGGATGACGCCGGTCGAGGCCCCGCTCTGCAGGCCCTTGATCACGTCGGCCGGGGCGGCACCCTGGTTGGCTTCGAGGAACAGCGCACCGGCGCCGGCCACGTGCGGGCTGGCCATCGAGGTGCCGTCCATCGCCTCGGTGCCGCCGCCGGGGACGGTGGAGGTGATGTCGACGCCGGGGGCGTAGCCCTCGACGGTGGCGCCGAAGTTGGTGAACTCGGCGGAGGTGTCGGTCTCGTCGGAGGCCGCGGTGGTGAACACGCCCTCGGCGCTGGCCGGGGAGACGTTCTCGGCGTCCTGCGACTCGTTGCCCGCGGCGACCGCGAGGAACACGCCCTTGTCGACCAGGCCGGTGGCGGCCTCGTCGAGCGCCGGGTCCTTGCTGCCGCCGAGCGACATGTTCGCCACGGACGGGCCGTTCGCGTTCTCCGCGACCCAGTCGAGGCCGGCGATGATGTCGTCGGTGGTGCCGCTGCCGTCGTCGCCGAGGACCTTCACGCCGACCAGCTCGGTGCCGGGCGCGACGCCGTAGGTCTTGGAGCCGATGGTGCCCGCGGTGTGGGTGCCGTGGCCCTGGACGTCGGCACCGTCGCCACCGGTGGCGTCGAAGCCGATGGAGGCGCGGCCTTCGAAGTCGGGGTGGTCGACGGCGAGGCCGGTGTCGATGACGTAGGCGGTGACGCCCTGTCCGGTCTGGGCCGGGGTGTAGCTGTCGTCCAGCGGCAGGTCGGGCTGGTCGATCCGGTCGAGGCCCCAGGACCCGGTGGCCGCGGCGTGCGGGTTCTCCACCTGGATGCGGAAGGACTGCGAGACGCCGTCGACGGCCGGGTTGGCGCGGACGTCGTGCAGCTGCTGCGGGCTCAGCGTCGCCGAGAACCCGTTGAGGGTGTTGTTGTAGACGTGCTTGGTCTGCACGCCGAGCTCCTTGGCGACCTCGGCGGCGTTGGCGCCGTCCTTGAGGTTGACGACGAAGGAGTCGCCGGCACCGGCCGCGTTGGCCGTGTGCATGGTCAGCGGGGCCAGGTCTTCCTGCGGGGCGGCGGCGAGTGCGGGGACCGCTGCGACCACGAGCGCCGCGGCCGACAGACCGGCTCCGGCACCGAACAGCATCTTCTTCACGGGATTCCCTCCGTCACGAACCGACAAGTTTCCCGGCGGACGCACCGCCCGAGGCACTGGAGTCGATTGCTCTAATTGACTCGGATGCCAGGAACGTAACCAGCGGATCGAGCTCGAACAAAGACGTGGCTAGAACCCGCCACCCCTTCTCGACGTGCGGAGATGACGTTCAAGATCTCCATCTTGACAGTCCTCATCTGGCGTTTTCCTGAATGCTGGGAGCGATTCGGGCGAAAGTGCCGAGGGACACGTACCGGGACTTTGCCATCATTCCCACGCCGCGTGCGGCGGCTTTACTGTTCAAGCTGGGAAAGCGCGGGAAAAACGTGGAGGACGGTGGCGATGCCGCAGCTCAGCGACCACTTCCGCCAGACCCCTGCTGCCTCGCCTGCCGAAACACCGCCCGCGCGGCCGATTTCGAGCCCGCCGAGGCGCAGCCCGCCCAACACGACCGCCCGGAGCCCGAAAAGACCGATTCGAAGAGCCTGATCACCGTGCGCGTTCATCCGAGCCACCGTAAGTGCACGATTCCCGTCAGGTGAAACGAGGTAGTTCACCGCGAAACAGATCGGACATCCGATCGTCGCCCCCGCGCATTGCATCCGATCACATCGCCGAGCGCAATGCGCGCTCGGGTTTCAACGACGTTTGCGGAACAGCCGCAGCAGCGGGTCGTAGTAGCGGTCCGCGGCGCGCTCCTTCAACGGGATGAGCGCGTTGTCGGTGATCTGGATGTGCTCGGGGCACACGTCGGTGCAGCAGCGGGTGATGTTGCACATGCCGAGCCCGTGCTCGGTGCGCGCCTCCCCGGCGCGGTCGGTGCCGCGGGCGTCCAGCGGATGCATGTCCAGCTCGGCCTGCCGCATCAGGAACCGCGGCCCGGAGAACACCTCCTGGTTGTCCTCGTGGTCGCGGATCACGTGGCAGACGTCCTGGCACAGGAAGCATTCGATGCACTTGCGGAACTCCTGCGAGCGCTGCACGTCCACCTGCTGCATCCGGTACTCGCCGGGTGCGAGGCCGGGGGGCGGTTCGAACGCGGGGACCTCGCGGGCCTTGACGTAGTTGAACGAGACGTCGCACACCAGGTCCTTGATCACCGGGAAGGTGCGCAGCGGCGTCACCGTGACGATCTCGTCGGTGGCGAACGTGGACATCCGCGTCATGCACATCAGCTTCGGCTTGCCGTTGACCTCGGCGGAGCAGGAGCCGCACTTGCCCGCCTTGCAGTTCCAGCGCACCGCAAGGTCCGGGCATTCGGTGGCTTGCAGCCGGTGCACGAGGTCGAGCACGACCTCGCCCTCCTCGGCTTCGACGACGTGGTCGCGCAGCTCGCCGCCGTCGGCGTCGCCGTGCCACACGCGAAGGTGCGCCAGGTAGCTCATTCGGCCTCCTCAGCCCGCGAGTTCCTCGTCGGTGAAGTACTTGCGCAGTTCGTCGGCGGCGAACAGCTCCAGCAGATCGGGGCGCACCGGGGGCTGGCGCTGCTCGTCGACCCGCACCCCGTCCCGGCCGAGGGAGCAGGCCAGCAGGGTGCGGCGCCATTCGGCGACCATGCCGGGGTGGTCGTCGCGGGTGTGCCCGCCGCGGCTCTCGGTGCGCTGCACGGCGGCGCGGGCCACGCATTCGCTGACCAGCAGCATGTTCCGCAGGTCGAGGGCGAGGTGCCAGCCGGGGTTGAACTGCCGGTTGCCCTCGACGGCCAGGTGCCGGGCCCGCCCGTCGAGCTCGCGCAGCCGCCGCAGCGCGTCCCGCACCTGCTCGCCGGTGCGGATGATGCCGACGAGGTCGTTCATCACCTGCTGCAGTTCGGCGTGCAGCGCGTACGGGTTCTCCGCGTCGCCCGCGGCGGGTTCGAAGGGCCGCTCCGCCCGCCGCGCCGCATCGTCCACATCGGACTCGCGCGGTGCGGGCCGTCCCGCGCCGGCCAGGTGGTCGGCGGCGCCGATGCCGGCGCGTCTGCCGAACACCAGCAGGTCGGACAGCGAGTTGCCACCGAGCCGGTTCGAGCCGTGCATGCCGCCCGCGACCTCACCGGCCGCGAACAGCCCCGGCACCCCGGAAGCCGCGGTGTCCGGGTCGACCTCGACGCCACCCATCACGTAGTGGCAGGTGGGCCCGACCTCCATCATCTCGGCGGTGATGTCGACGTCGGCGAGCTCGCGGAACTGGTGGTGCATCGACGGCAGCCTGCGCCGGATCTCGTCGGGGCTCAGCCGGGTCGCGATGTCCAGGAACACCCCGCCGTGCTCGCTGCCGCGCCCCTCCCCGATCTCGGTGTTGATGGCCCGCGCCACCTCGTCGCGCGGCAGCAGTTCCGGTGGCCTGCGGTTGTTCTCGGGGTCCTCGTACCAGCGGTCGGCCTCGTCCTCGGTGTCGGCGTAGGCGTCCTTGAACACCTCGGGGACGTGGTCGAACATGAACCGGCGGCCCGCCGCGTCGCGCAGCACTCCCCCGTCGCCGCGCACGGATTCGGTGACGAGGATGCCCTTCACGCTCGGCGGCCACACCATGCCGGTGGGGTGGAACTGCACGAACTCCATGTTGATCAGCGCGGCTCCGGCGCGCAGCGCCAGCGCGTGGCCGTCGCCGGTGTACTCCCACGAGTTCGAGGTGACCTTGAAGGACTTGCCGATGCCGCCGGTCGCGAGCACCACGGCGGGTGCCCGGAACAGCAGGTACCGGCCGCTCTCCCGCCAGTAGCCGAACGCCCCGGCGATGCGCCCGTCCGGGGCGTCCTTGAGCAGGTCGGTGACGGTGCACTCGGGGAACACCTTCAGCCGCGCCTCGTGGTCGCCGTGCTCGGCGAAGTCGGCCTGCTGCAGGGACACGACCTTCTGCTGCAGGGTGCGGATGAGTTCCAGCCCGGTGCGGTCGCCGACGTGGGCGAGCCGCGGGTACTGGTGGCCGCCGAAGTTGCGCTGGCTGATCTTGCCGTCGGCGGTGCGGTCGAACAGCGCGCCGTAGGTCTCCAGCTCCCACACCCGTTCCGGGGCTTCCCGCGCGTGCAGCTCCGCCATCCGCCAGTTGTTGAGGAACTTCCCGCCGCGCATGGTGTCCCGGAAGTGCACCTGCCAGTCGTCGTGCGGGTTGGCGTTGCCCATGGACGCGGCGATGCCGCCTTCGGCCATCACGGTGTGCGCCTTGCCGAACAGCGATTTGCACACCACCGCCGTGCGCAGCCCGCGCTCCCGGGTTTCGATGGCCGCGCGGAGCCCCGCGCCGCCCGCGCCGATCACGATCACGTCGTAGTCGTGCTGCTCGATCCGCATCGCGGGCCCTTCAGTTGAACAGTCGGGGGTCGGGGAACGCTCCCGAGGCGAGCAGCAGCACGTACAGGTCCACCAGCGCCACCGAGATCAGCGAGGCCCACGCCAGCTGCATGTGCCGCGCGTTCATCGCGGTCACCTTCGTCCACAGCCAGTACCGCACCGGGTGCTGGGAGAAGTGGTTGATGCGGCCGCCGACGAGGTGCCTGCACGAGTGGCAGGACAGCGTGTACGCCCACAGCAGCAGCACGTTCACCACCATGAGCAGCGTGCCGAGCCCGACGCCGAACCCGCCGTCGGCACCGCGGAACGCGATGGCCGTGTCGTAGGTGAGCACGCCCGCGACGAGCAGCGCCGCGTAGAAGAAGTACCGGTGGAAGTTCTGCAGCACCAGCGGCAGCCGGGTCTCCCCGGTGTAGGTGCGGTGCGGTTCGGCGACCGCGCACGCGGGCGGCGACAGCCAGAACGAGCGGTAGTAGGCCTTGCGGTAGTAGTAGCAGGTCAGCCGGAACCCGAACACGAACGGCAGCACGAACACCGGCGGCGGCAGCAGCGGGCCCAGCGCGGGGAACGGCTGCCCCCAGTGGCTCGAACCGGGGACGCAGGCCGCGCTCAGGCACGGCGAGTAGAACGGCGCCAGGTAGTGGTACTCGGGCACCCAGTAGGCGGTGTTCATGAAGGTGCGGATCAGGCCGTAGATCAGGAAGAGCCCCAGCCCGGTGGCGGTCAGCAGCGGGGCCAGCCACCACCGGTCGGTGCGCCGGGTCCGCGGGTCCGGTGGCCCCGGCGGGTGCGCGGGTTCGGCGCCGAACGGATCGATACCGGGGAGTGCGGACATGGCTGACCTCGTCGTCGGTGTCCGGTGCGGCCTGGTGCGCCTCGATCTCGTGTCGTGCCGGGTCGTTCCGGGCGGGCCCCGGGGCGGCCGGTTCAGTGCGGTTGGCGCCCGCCGACCCCTTCGTCGTCCGCGTCGCGCCACAACGCCGGGTCGTAGGGCGTGTCCGGCACCATCACCGTTTCGCCGCCGGCCATCTCGCGGCGCGGGGCGGGCAGGGCGGACAGCTCGGCAAGGTCGATCTCGAGTCGTTCCACATCGTTGCTCAGGCGGCGCACGGCCGCAGCGTCGCCGTAGCGCGAACGGAGCATGCCCACGCTGCTGCGCAGCTGCCCCAGCACTCGCTGCACATCGGTCAGTTCGGTCGTCGAAGCCATGGGCGAGCACCTCTCGTACGGGTCGTCGCATCGACGTCTCCGAGAGTGCCCGCGGGCGCCGAATGTGACAAGGGCCACACGGTCGACTTCGGGGATTTCCCTCGACCGAGCTCCGCGGCGGACCGGTTCCGGGTTCCGCGGGGAACCCGCGGTGACCGGGACGGCCTCAGCCGTCGGCGGGGTCGCGGGTGGTGGCGGTGCCGCCGGGAGCGGTGGTGTCGCGGTGGCCGGTGGTGTCCGCGCCCGCGCCGCCGACCGCGTCCCCGTCCTCGGACCGGCGGCGGTCCCGGTAGACGATGACGCCGACGACGGCGAGCACCGCGAAGGTGGGCACGAAGAACGGCACGGCCGTGATGATCGGATGGCTGGCCAGGATCTGCGTGCCCGCGAGGATCACCGCGCAGCCCTCTCCGCTGCGGCTCCGCTCTCGGTCGCTCCGGGCTCGACCGCTTCCGGCTCGATCGCCTCGGGCCGGTCGGCGCCGACGCGCCCGATGCGGTGCGCGCCCCAGCCGAGCGACAGCACGAGGGCCAGCGAGCAGGCCAGCACGACCAGCGAGGCCACCACCCACAGCCAGGACGGCACGTCCTGCTTCGTCTCGCGCTGCAGCACCTGCCACTCGGGCTGGGAGTCGCGGCTGAACTGCGCGTCGGCGGGCACGGCGGGCAGGCCGATGGCCGTGTCGGAGGGCATGTAGACGGGGATCGCGACCTGCGCCCGGCCCTGGTGGAACCGGATCATGGTCTTCCAGGTGCCGTGCAGCGGCATCGGCCGGGTGGTGCGGTAGGTGTCCGGGCCGATCGGCACCAGCCGGTCGACGTGCAGGCCGCCGCCCTGCCAGCCGGTGGTGGTGAGCCAGGTGGCGTCCTGCCCGGTGCCGGGCGGGCTCATCCGGATCACGGCCTGCGCGGTGCGGTCCTGCGGTCCGCCGCGCACGTCGGTGAGGGTGACGTCGGCGCGCACCGGCGGCGCGGTACCGATCAGCGCGTTCGTCACGGCGAGCGCGATCACCACGAGGGCGCCGCCGAACAGCGGTGCCGAGACCTTCGGCTTCGGCGGCGCGCCGCGCAGCGCCAGCGCCAGCAGCGCGCCGAGCACGCCACCGGGGACGCCGCCCGCGACGGCCATGGCGGCGCCTTCGACGGCCATGTCCGGGCTCCACGGCAGCGGGAAGGCGACCTGGGTCCAGGCGTACTCGGACGCGTAGCCGACGGTGCCGATGAGCAGGCCGGAAACCGCGCCGAGCACCAGCGGGCGCCGGACGAGGAACACCGCGGCCAGTTCGACGCAGAGCGCTTCGACGAGGTGCAGCGGGATCGTGGCGAACTCCTCGCCGATGATCGGCCCGACGAACACGGCGACGCCGCCGCGCACCAGCACGTAGAACCCGATGGCGAACAGCGCCGCCCCGCGCCCGGCCCACAGCCGGGCGACGACGAGCGCGCACCCGGTCGCGACCGCGATCATGAACGGCTGGTGCACCATGCGGAACTGCTGCACGCCGTAGTCGAACTCCGCCTGGAACACGGAGAGCCCGACCAGGAGCCCGCCGACGGCCATGCCGCGGTGCGCGAACCGGGCCAGCGCACGCGGTTCGCCGAGGTCGGTGCGGGCGAGCCTGCCCTCGCGTTCCAGCAGCACCACGGCGACCAGGGACAGCCCGGCGCCGCCGATGAGCATCAGGTGCGTCGGCCCCCACAGGGTCACGTCCTGGCCGAAGATGCGGTGCCACACGTCGTCGAGGGGGAAGCCGAGCAGCGCGTAGAACCCGGCGCCGGCCAGCAGCACGCCGCTGATCGGGGCGTGCCAGTCGCGGGTGATGCGCACGGCGGCGCGGCCGACGGGTTCGCCCTTGGGCAGCACCACGGCGAGCATGCCCGCGGCGAACAGCCCGAACAGCCCGATGAGGATCGGGTAGTGCGCGACGTTGGCGAGCGGGCCTTCGTCGCGGCCGTGGGTGATGTGCAGGGAGATGTCCCAGTACATCCCGAGCAGCGCGGTGAGCAGCGAGATCATCGCGAGGAGCTGGGGCAGCGCGACCCACCCGGGCAGCCCGGCGGGCAGCACCCGCTGGGAGCGCTCGGCGAGCCGGGCGAGCACCTGGGTGCGCCCGGTGCGGTGCCCGTAGCCGAGCAGGAGCAGCAGCAGGGTGAGCGCGGTGGCTCCGCCGGAGGCGATGAAGATCTGGTCGAGCGCGGCACCTCCCGCGGGCCGCACCTCTTGCGCCAGCAGCGTCGTCCAGGGCTGCTCTGCCGGGGTCGAGTTCATGCGGGTCATGGAACACCAGAAGCTGGACAATGTCATCCCCGAATGTGACATTGATTGTTGTCAACATCCGGAGTGACCTCGGAAGGACCAACGCCATGACAACGACCCGGCGGCTCATCGGATGCGCGTCGACGGCGGCGGCCCTGCTGCTCTCCGGCTGCGGCGCGCCCGCCCCGCGGCCCGCGGACCGGCCCGCCGCGGCGAACGCCGCCCCCGTCGTGATCGACGCCGAAGTCGCGGGCGGGCAGGTGCGCACCGGCACCGCGCGCATCCCGGTGCCGCTGGGCTCGCAGGTCCGCTACCAGGTGCGCAGCGATCAGCCGGACGAGGCGCACGTGCACGGCTTCGACGAGGCCGTCGAGCTCACCCCCGGGCGGACCGGCGTCATCGAGTTCACCGCCGACGTGCCCGGCGTGTTCGAGGTCGAGCTGCACCACTCCGGGTTGTCGCTGCCCAGCCTGGAAGTCCGGTGAGCACCGAGGTCCTCGCGCACGGCCTCGGCGGCCGCACCGACCTGCCGCTCAACGGCGCGGCGGCCGTCGTCGGCGGCGCGCTCGCCGTCGCCGTCTCGTTCCTCGCGCTCGTCGCGCTGTGGTCGAAGCCGTGGCTGGACCCCGAGGCCGGTCGGCCCGTGCGGTTCCCGGTGCGCCCCGACCGGCTGCTCGGCGCCGCGCGGATCGCCGTGCTGCTGCTGGCGGTGTTCGTGGTCGCCGTCGGCGCCTTCGGTCCGGCGGAGACGAACCGGAACCTGGCGCCGTGGGTGCTGTTCGTGACGTTCTGGGTGGGGCTCATCCCGGTGAGCGTGCTGTTCGGGCCGGTGTGGCGGGCGGTGAACCCGCTGCGCACCCTGCTGCGGCTGCTGCGACTGGGACGCGCGCCGCGACCGCTGCCCGCGTGGCTCGGTTACCGGGTCGCCGCCGCGTGGCTGCTCGGGTTCGTGTGGCTGGAGCTGGTCGCGCCGGACCGCGCCGATCCGCGGCTGGTGACCGCGTTGATCGTCGGCTACGCGGTGGTGAACCTGGCGGCGGCCGCCCGCTACGGCCCGGTGTGGTTCGAGCGCGGCGACGGCTTCGAGGTGTACTCGACGCTGCTGGCCCGGTTCTCCCCGCTGGGCAGGCGGGCCGACGGGACGGTGGTGCTGCGCAACCCGCTGGCCGGGCTGGTGCGCGCCGACCCGGTCCCCGGGCTCGCCGGGCTGGCGTGCGTGCTGATCGGCTCCACCGCGTTCGACGGGTTCACCCGCACCAGCTGGTGGCAGGCGCTGCGCAACGCGTCCGGGCTGCCGGACGTGCTGGTCGGCAGCGGTGGGCTGCTGGTGTGCGTCGCCGGGGTGTCGGCGCTCTACTTCGGCTCGATGCGGCTGAGCGCGCGGCTGTCCGGCAGCGCCGAGCCGCCGGCCGCCCGGTTCGCCGCGACGCTGCTGCCGATCGCCGTGGGCTACGGGGTGGCGCACTACTTCTCGTTCTTCGTGATCGAGGGGCAGCAGCCGTTCATCCTGGCCGGTGATCCGTTCGGGACCGGGCTGGACCTGTTCGGGTCGGCCGGGAACCTGCCGGACCACTCGGTGCTCTCCCCCGGAGTGGTGGCGATGGTGCAGATCAACGCGATCGTGCTCGGCCACATCGCGAGCACCGCCGCCGCGCACGACCAGGCGCTGCGGTTGTTCGACGCGCGCGGCGCGCGAGTCGGCCAGCTGCCGGTGGTGCTGGCGATGGTGTTCCTGACCGGCGTCGGACTGCTCCTGCTGCTGTCCGGTTAGGACGGACGCGGGTCAGTCGCCGCCGCCACCACCGCTGTCGCCGCCACCACCGCTGTCGCCGCCACCGCCGCCGCTGTCGCCACCGCCGCTGTCACCGCCGCCGGACCCCGAGTCGTGGTGGTGACCGTGATGTCCGTGGTGCCCGTTCCAGTCCGAGCTGTAGGAGGGGTCCGAAGACCCCGCATAGCCACCGCCGCGGCCGCGCCCACGCCGGCTCGCGACCCCCGCGAGCACCAGCACGACCAGTACGAACAACACCGACACAGCCAAGGCCACGATCTTCACCCCAGTTCCGCTCCGGCCCGCTTCCCCAGGTCGAGCGGACCGCCCGGAAATTACCAGCGGGCACCGATCCCGAGACCGGATTCCGGGAAACCGCCCGGAAAGTCCGTTCCGATCATCGACCGCAGCACCGTCTCCCCGCGCCTGCCAGAGTCCCGGGCCGCGGCGACCAGCAGGGCCGGACCCGGTTCGAGCGCCCGGCAGTGACTCTCGCCACGACGGCCGACGCGAACACCGAAGGATTCCCGAACCGCGCGGCACCCCTCGGCCCACCCGCTGAGAACCGCAGCGAGAGGCCGCCGGAGGTCACAGGGCTTCCTCCCGACGCGGCCTCACCCCTCCACGCGCGGCGGCCCCACCCACAGCAGGTCCCGCGCCCGGGTCAGCGCGACGAGCCGGGCGCGCTGCCCCAGCTCCCGCAGGTCGCGGCTGCGCTCGTCGAAGCCCTCTTCCGCGGGGAGTTCCGGCACGAACACGGCGCGGAACTCCAGGCCCTTCGCGCGATGCACGGTCCCGACGCGGACCTTGCCATCGCGCTCACCGGTCCAGCCGTCCAGACCTCGCACTGGAATCCCGTTGCGCCGCAACACGTTTCGCCATCGATCCGCGTCGGGGTTCCGGAACGTCAGCACCGCGATGTCGTCCGGTTCCGCCTGTCCGCGCACGGCGTCGACGAGCGCCTCCTCCAGGCCTTCCGGCCGGTCCGACCAGGACACCACTTCGCCGCCGCGCAACGTCGCCACCGACTCGCGCAACGAGAAACCCGCGGCGCCGTCGAGGTCGTCGACCTGGTTGGTGGCGTCGAACCGCTGCGCCCATTCCAGGATCCGCGAGGCGTTCCGGTAGTTGGTGCGCAACACCTCACCCCGTCCCTTGATCGGGATGCCCGCGTCGGAGAGCCGCCAGCCACCGGCGTAGATCTGCTGCTGCCCATCGCCGACCAGCAGGAGCCGGTCCCCCGCCATGGTGTGCAGCAATCGGAGGCCGACCAGCGTGATGTCCTGGACCTCGTCGACGACGACACCCGCCAGCGGCCGTGGCAGCGGCTCCCGTTCCAGTTCGGCGCGGGCTTCGGTGAACACGTCGTTGTGGTCGTGCAGGCCGCGCTCCCGGCGGATCTGCTCGTAGTGCTCGTGGAGCCGCCACACCAGTTCGCGGTCCGCCGCGGTCAGGCGCAGGCCGCGTCCGGTGCGGTGCAGGCTCTGGTACTCGGCGAGTGCGGTGATGCCGCGGCCCTTGATGACGCGGTCGATCTCGTCCCGCCAGTACTCGTGCCGGTTGAGCTCGGCGAGCCTGGTGTGCTTGCCGAACTTCGACCAGGCGAGGGAGAAGCAGGTCTCCGAGGACTTCACCTGGAGCGCTCTGCCGCGGCTCTGCAGGAATTCCCGCGCCCAGCGGTGCAGGTGGTCGAACCGGACGCGGTCCCCGATCTCCGGCGCGAGCCGCTGGAAGGACCGCTGCGCGATCGGCGGCAGGTTGCTGGCGAAAGTGGTGAACAGCAGCGGGCCGACGCTGTTCCGCGCCATCCGCACCAGCCGGTGCAACGCGACCACGGACTTCCCGGTGCCCGCGGGTCCGCTGATCCGGGCCGGTCCGCTGTAGTCGCGGCGCACCATCGCGTGCTGCGAGTCGTCCAGGAACGTCAGCCAGGACTCGAACGGGCCGTCCAGCGCCGCGTCGAACCGGTCCTGCGCGAGGTCCTCGAGGTCGAACAGCTCCGCACCGGCCTCGGCGGGAACGGGCTCTAGCTGGGGCACGAGCCGGGTGAACTCGCTCCGGTGCGCGGACAGGTGAGCGGTCAATGTCTCCACGTCCCGCTTGGTCAGCCTGCGTTCGCCGCGGTCCAGCACCCGGTCCAGCGTCCCTTCGGTCACCGTGAGGTGGTGGCCGATGGACCGCTTCGACGGTTCCCGCCCTGCGGGCAGCACCACCACCGGCCGGACCACCGCCTCGCTGACGACACCGGCAGGCACTCGCAGGCCGAGGAACGACTCGGACGCGTTCCGCAGCACGGTGCGGACTTCGTCCGGGTCCGGTTCGTGGTCCCGGACGACGACGGCGAGAACACCGCGCGGGCCGATCAGCAGCACGTCGGCGTGCCCGGACGGGACTTCCGGCAGGGCGGTGTGCACGTGGGTGTGCCAACCGGCGCGGCTCTCCACCAGGAATCTGGACAGCACCTGCCGCTGCCAGCCGGCCAGCGACGGGTGGGCGGCGACGGCGCGTTCCGCGGCGCGGCGCAACCGCTCCCAGCGGTGATCGGTGCTCATGTTCGCGAACCTTCCCCCGACGCCCTCGGACCAAGATCGAACGTATCGGGGGCATTCGCTCGGGTCAGCGTTCCGCGGCGCGGACCACCCGATCGCCGCAGCCGGTGCTGGTCCGTCCGGGCGGTTCTCCTTGCCGCGCAGGGGGATCAGACGCCGTGCAGGCGTTCGCGGGTGGCGTGGTAAGCGTGGCGGACCGCGTCGCCCTGGTAGGCGTTCGCGGCCTCGCAGCGGCTGGAGCGCAGTTCCCACTCGGGCGGTGCGGCGGCGCCGGACAGCACCCAGGCGGCCTGCTTCGCGGCGCCGAGCGCCACGTACTCGGCGGCTTCCGGGATGTCGACCGGCACCCCGAACAGGGCGGGCGCGACCGCGCGCACCGCGGCCGATTCGCTGGCGCCGCCGATCAGCAGCACGCGCCGCACCTCCACTCCGGCCGCCCGCAGCGCGTCGACCCCGTCGGCGAGGCCGCACAGCATGCCTTCGACGGCGGCGCGGGCCAGGTTCTGCGGGGTCATGTTGCCGCCGCGGATCCCGGCGAGCGTGCCGGTGGCGTCCGGCAGGTCCGGGGTGCGTTCGCCTTCCAGGTAGGGCAGCAGGGTGAGCCCGCCCGCGCCGGGTGCCGCCTCCAGCGCCAGCCGGTCCAGCCCGGCGAGGTCGGTGCCGAGCATCGTGGCGGCACCGCTGAGCACCCGGGCCGCGTTGAGCGTGCACACCAGCGGCAGGTAGCGGCCGGTGGCGTCGCAGAACCCGGCGACCAGGCCCGTCTCGTCCGCGCTGGGGTGCTCGGCGACGGCGAACGCGGTACCGGAGGTGCCCAGCGACACCACCACGTCGCCCGGCCCGGCACCGATGCCGAGCGCGCCCGCCATGTTGTCGCCGGTGCCCGCGCCGAGCAGCGCCCCCTCCAACGGGGCGAATCCCGTGGCACGGCCCGCGGATCCGGCCGGGTCGAGCACGTCCGGCAGCCGCGGGCTCCGGCCGCCCATCGCGGCGGAGAGCAGGTCCGGCAGCCATTCCCCGGTGGCGGGCGCGAAGTAGCCGGTGCCGGAGGCGTCACCGCGGTCGGTGCAGGCCCGCTCCGGCCGTCCGGCGAGCAGCCAGGTCAGCCAGTCGTGCGGCAGCAGCACCCGGTCCACCAGGTCGGCGCGGTGCGGTTCGTGCTCGGCGAGCCAGGCCAGCTTGGTGAGCGTGAAGCTCGCGACGGGCACCGAACCGGTGCGCTCCGCCATCACCGCCGCCCCGTGCTCCGCGACCAGGGCGCGGGCCTGCGGCGCGGAGCGGGTGTCGTTCCACAGCAGCGCGTCCCGCACCGGGTCGCCCGCGGCGTCGACCGCGACCATGCCGTGCTGCTGGCCCGCGACCGAGACGGCGCCGATCTCACCGGGGGTGTGCGCGGCGGCCTGCTCGATGGCGTCGCGCGCCGCGGTCCACCACGCCCACGGGTCCACTTCGGTCCCGGTGGGGTGCTGCGCCTTGCCCTCGGCCACGACCCGGCCCGTCGCCGCGTCGGCGACGACCGCTTTGGTGGATTGGGTCGAACTGTCGATGCCGAGAACGAACACGGGTCAGCCTCCACCTCAACGCCCGGTGCAACGTCGGAATCCTGCCAGACCACCGACCGCGACCGGGGTGCGCGGTGGGCCGGTCAGGGCTTGCGGCCTACCCCGCACAGCAACAGGTTCTGCGCCGGTACGCGGGCGCGCAGCCGCGGGCCGTCCGGCCACCAGTCGAGGGGGCGCACCAGGCCGGGTTCGGTGATCTCGGTGCCGTCGAACAACGCCTCGATCTCGGCCCGCCCGCGGAACCAGCCGGTGCCGAGCTCGGCGAGCATCAGCTTCTCCAGCTGCGCGGCGGACGCCGCGTGCGCCGGGTCCGCCGGGCTGTGCAGGTGGCTGATCGCGACGTAGGAGCCGGGTGCGAACGCGTCCAGGTACCGCGCCAGCACGCGGTGCGGCGACCGGTCGTCCGCGACGTGCTGCAACGTGGCGCCCTGCAGCATCGCGACCGGGCGGGACAGGTCGATGTTGCGGGCCACGGCGGGCAGCGCCAGCAGCGCCTCCGGTTCGGTGAGGTCGGCGAACGCGAAGTGGGTGTGGTCGTTGTCGACGAGCAGCGCTTGGCCGTGGGAGAAGACCATCGGGTCGTGGTCGGCGTACACGACGACCGCGTCCGGATTGGCGCGCTGCGCGACCTCGTGGGTGTTCTCGCCGGTGGGGAGGCCGGCGCCGATGTCGAGGAACTGGTCGATGCCGACGGTGCCCGCCAGGTAGCGCACGACCCGCATCAGCCATTCCCGTTGGTCCTGGGTGGCGACGACGAGGCCGGGGGCGATCTCCAGGGCGGCGTCGACCACGGCCCGGTCCACGGCGTAGTGGTCCTTGCCGCCGAGCAGCGCGTCGAAGAACCGCGCCACGCTGGGGCTCCGGGTGTTCAGCACCGGCGATCCAGGTGCCACGGCGATCGCGCCGGCTCCGGGGCGCGTCCAGCTGAGACGGGCGGGTTCGACACCGGAACGATCAGGCATCGAGCACCTCACAACCGATCGTGACACTTGCACTGTCACGAACAGTATAAGCACTGTCCGGCCGGATCCGATCGCCCGGTCGGCCGCCGGATCGCGATCGAACGCCCGCCCTCCGCGGGGTGCGCGCCGACGCGCACGACACCGGCATCATGATCGACTCGGACGGCCGTCGACACCGCCGCGCGGCCGAACCTCACCGCAACGGCGCACCCACCCCGCCCGCTCGGAGCCCGATCAGGGGCGGCGGGCGGCGAGGAAGGTTCGGGTGGCTCGGACGGTGAGGTCGTCGCGGTTGCGGAGGGCGCCGGGGCCGTCGGAGTCGAGGAGTTCGCCGAGGGCCGCGACGTCGGCCTCGTCGAGGGACGCGTCGAGGAACGGGCGCATCCGGCGCAGCGTCACCTCGGCGTAGCGCCGCGCGACGGCGGGCAGCGGGGCGGGCAGGTCGACGTCGACGGTGCGGTGCGCGACCGCGGTGAAACCGGCCCCGGCCACCGGTTCCGCCCAGTCGGCGCTGATGTGCGGCAGGTGCTCGGCGCGCTTGCGGGCGAGCAGGTCGCGGCAGCGCTCCTCCAGGCCGGGCCGGCCGAAACCGAGGTCGTCGGGCAGGAACCGGGGGAACGAGTCGAGCTCCGCCACCGCCAGCACCCCGCCGGGCCGCAGCGCCGCGAACACCTCGCCGAGCACCCGCGCCGGATCGGCCAGGTGGTGCAGGGACGCGGACGCCCACACCAGGTCCACGGGCTCGTCGAGCGCCGGGAACTCCGCGTCGAGGTCGGCGCGCTCGGTGCGGACCCGGTCGGACACGCCCCGCGCCGCCGCCTTCCCCGCGAGGTGCGCCAGCACGGGTTCGGCGGTGTCCACGGCGAGCACCGCGGCCTGCTCGAAGCGCTCCAGCAGGACGAAGGTGCCCGCGCCGGTGCCGCTGCCGAGGTCGATGATCCGCCGCACCGGCGGGTCGACGAGCCCGGCGAGTTCCGCGGTCAGCTCCGCCAGGTCGTCGTGCATGACCTCGGCGTCGAGGTCGAGCATCTCGAACTGGGCTGTGTCGTCGGCGGCGGTGTGCTCGTGGTGCGTCATGCCGCCACGGTAGCCGCGGATTGCCCCGATGGCATATCGTTTTGCTCATGACGCAAGACGGTGAGCTGGACGCCCTCGTCCGGCAGCGGATCCGGAGCCTGCGGACCTCGCGGGGCCTGTCCCTCGACGAGCTGGCCGCGCGCTGCTACCTGAGCACCTCCACGCTCAGCCGCATCGAGACCGGGCACCGGCGGATCAGCCTGGACCAGCTGGCGCCGCTGGCCCGCGCGCTCGGCACCACCCTGGACCAGCTGGTCGAATCGGCCACCGACGAGGACGTGGTGATCCGCCCGGTGCGCGACGAGACCCGCGGAGCCACGTCCTGGCTGCTCAGCAAGGACTCCGGGCCGCACGGCATGACCGTCGCGAAGATGCGGCTCACCCGGCCCGCGCCGGCGCGGGACTCCGGGCGGCTGGCGGTGCACCCGGGCAAGGACTGGTTCACGGTGCTGTCCGGGACGGTGGAGCTGGTGCTCGGCGAACGCACCATCCTGATCGAGTCCGGGCAGGCCGCGCAGTTCAGCACCATGACCCCGCACGCGTTCGGCGCGCGCGGCGGACCGGCGGAGATCCTCACCATCCTCGACCACGACGGGCAGCGCACCCACCTGAGCTGACGGTGCGGGTTCCCGCCGCGCGACTGCGGCCCGGCGAGGCCTGCGGGGGCGGGCCGAGCCCCGACGGCGATCAGGTCTCGCAGGCGACCCCGTCGCCGTCCCGGTCGAGCGCCGAGCGGTATCCCGGCTGACCGCGGTAGAGGGGAGCCGCGCCCGCGTCCTTCGCCGCCGTGCAGTTCGGGTAGTAGGCGGCACCGCCGCCGTCCTCGTCGTCCTCGTCGTCCTCGTCGTCCGACGCGTAGGTCGGGTCCGGCGCGGGCTGCGGGTTCGGCCGGGGCTTCGGCTCCGGGTTCGGCTCGGGGTTCGGCCGCGGATCGGGTTCCGCCGTGGAGCTCTCCCGGGCCGCGCCGCACACCGCCCAGGACCCGGTGCCCGCCAGCTCGGCGCGCCCGCCCGCCGCAGAGATCTCCGCCCAGCGCAGCGAATTCGGCGGCATCTGCTCGGCGACGGCGAAACCACCGCCGACCAGGTCAGCGTTGACGAACTCCCCGCGGTCGTTCCAGAGGTACCGCAGGTCCCACCCCTGCTCGTCCTGCGGCTGCACGTCCGGGAGCACCCAGACCACCGATCCGACGGGGGCGAGCCGGTTCAGCTCGGCGGTGGCCTCCTCCCGGAAGCAGTCCGCGACGGGGCGGACGTGCAGCAGCCGGACGCCGCGCGGGACGGAACCGGGCATCGCCCCGTCCTCGACGGCGGTGACCCGGAGCCGAGCGCCGGCCTCGACGCTCAGCACGACCGCGCGCTGCACCCCCGCCGGCACACCGGCCGGGAGCGCCGGAGCGGGCGGCGCGGCCGGGGCGCTCGGCGCCGGCGCGGTCGCCGAAGGCTGCGCCGCCTGATCGGCCACCACCCGCGTGGTCGACCCGGTGGGCGGCAGCAACGCGAACGCCACGCCGAACAGGACCGCTCCCGGCGCCAGCCGAGCCGCGAACCCGCGGGTGATCGTCCGGTCCCACCCGCGCGGATGCCGGACCGCGAACACGCCGGACCAGACGATCAGACCGATCCCGGTCAGCAGCAGGAATCCCGCGAAGGCGTCCGGTTCGGCCGGGTCCAGCAGCAGCGCCAGGAACATCGCCGCATAACCGCTGCCGAACCGGAGCCAGAAACCCTTGCGCACCACCGGATCCCACCGGCCTCGACGGCGGACCCCCAGCACGATCGCCCAGATCATGACCCCCAGGCCGGTGATCCCCAGCAACGCGACCAACGCTTCCACGACGAGAACTCCCCCACGGACGACAGCGGTGGACCTCGCGCACCCTCCGCGACGAGGTCGGCACGTAAGGTATCGGACTGGGCACGGTGCGTGTTCAGCGCGTCGCATCGGCGTGCTTCGCGCCGCTCCCGGTCTCACCGGTCGTCGTCGGGGGCGGCTCCGGTGATGCGGACGCGGGAGATGCGGCGGCCCTCCACCGCGCGGACCGTGAACTCGTGGCCGAGGGCGGTGACCGAATCGCCCTCGCGCGGCATCCGGCCGAGGCGGGCGAGGACGAACCCGGCGAGGGTGTCGTACGGGCCCTCCGGCAGCGCGATCCCGGAGCGGTCGGCCACTTCGCTGCGGTGCAGCAGGCCGTCGAGCTCCAGCACGCCCTCGGCGGGTGGCGCGGCCGGGCGTTCGCGCGGGTCGTACTCGTCCCAGATCTCGCCGACGATCTCCTCCACCAGGTCTTCGAGGCTGACGATGCCCGCGGTGCCGCCGTACTCGTCGGCGACCACGGCGAGGTGCCCGCCGCCGCGACCGCGCATCGCCGTCAACGCGGCCAGCGCGGGCTTCGTGCCCGGCAGCGTCGTGATCGGCCGCGCCAGCGAACCGACCGTGCGAGCCCGGCTCCCGCGGCTCGCCTCGTACAGGTCGCGCACGTGCACGAAACCGACCACGTCGTCGGCGGAACCGTCCCGCAGCACCGGATAGCGCGAGTGCGGTTTCCCCAGCACCTCGTCGACCGCGTCGGCGGCGCCGGTGTCCGCGTCGAGGAAGTCGACCTCGGTGCGCGGCACCATCACTTCGCTCAGCACCCGGTCGCCGACCTCGAAGGCGTCGGTGATGAGGCGGCGCTCCTCGGTGGTGAACTGATCGCTGGTGCGGACCATGTCGCGCAGCTCCTCCTCGCCGACCTGCTGCTCGTCGGCGCGCGGGCTCACCCCCAGCAGCCGCACCACCCCGTTCGTCGACACCGACAGCAGCCAGATCACCGGCCGGAACGCGGTCGCCACCGCGTCCAGCACTCCCGCCGTCGCCAGCGACACCGCCTCCGGCTTCTGCAGCGCGAGGCGCTTCGGCGCCAGCTCGCCGAACACCAGCGACAGGTACGACACGAACGCGGTCACCAGCACCAGCGCCACCGTCGTCGCCACCCCCACCGGCAGGCCCCACCCGACCAGCGGCGGCTCCAGCCGCACCGCGAGCGTCGCCCCGCCGTAGCTGGAGGCGAAGAAGCCGGTGAACGTGACGCCGACCTGCACCGCCGAGAGCATCCGGTTCGGGTCGGACTTCAACCGGGCCACGCCCGCCCCGCGCCTGCCCAGGTCCTCCAGCCGGTGCACCTGGCTCTGCCGCAACGACACCAGCGCGATCTCCGCCGCCGCGAAGAAACCCCCGAGCAGGACGAACAGCGAGATCAACGCCAGGTTGCCGAAGACGTCCCCCATCAGGCGATGGTGCCGAGAGGCGGGCAAGAACACCACGCGCCTCACGTTCCGGCGCCGCCCGGCGTCTACTGGACGTGATGAGACCGTTCGAGCAGATCGTCGCCGAGCACGGGGCGGTGGTGCTGCGGGTGTGCCGGGCCGTGCTCGGGCCGGTCGACGCCGAGGACGCCTGGTCCGAGACGTTCCTCGCCGCGCTGCGCGCCTACCCCGAGCTGGACGAGCACGCGAACGTGCAGGCGTGGCTGGTGACCATCGCGCACCGCAAGGCCATCGACGCCACCCGCGCCCGCGCCCGCCGCCCGAACCCGGTCGAGCAGGTCCCGGAACGGCCCGCGCACCGCGGGCGCCCCGAGGACTGGGACGGCGACCTGTGGGAGGCGTTGGCCGCGTTGCCCGACAAGCAGCGCACCGCCGTCGCCTACCACCACCTCGCCGGGTTGCCCTACGCGGAGATCGCGGCCATCACCGGCGGCAGCACCGACGCGGCCCGCCGCGCCGCCGCCGACGGGATCCGGGCGCTGCGCCGCAGCTACCCGGCTTCGGGAGGAGGAACACGATGACATCCGACGGGTTGTTCGACGCGCTGCCCGAGACCGACGCGGGCACCCTCGCCCGGCTGCACGACCGCGTGGTCGCCGCCGCCACCGCGGACGGGCTGCTCGACGTCGCCTACCGGACCGTGCCCAGCCCGGTCGGGGAACTGCTGCTCGCGGCCACCGAGGACGGGCTGGTGCGCGTCGCGTTCGGGGCCTCCGAGCAGGTGCTGGCGTCGCTGGCCGAGCGGATCAGCCCGCGGGTGCTGCACGCGCCCGGCAGGCTCGACGGGGTCGCGCGGCAGCTCGACGAGTACTTCGCGGGGCGCCGCACCTCCTTCGAGCTGGCGGTGGACCGGCGGCTGTCCCGCGGGTTCCGGCGCACCGTGCTAGCCCGGCTCGCCGAGGTCGGCTACGGGCGCACCGCCAGCTACGCGCAGCTCGCCGCCGCCGCGGGCAGTCCGCGGGCGGTGCGGGCGGTCGGCACGGCGTGCGCGACGAACCCGCTGCCGATCGTGGTGCCGTGCCACCGGGTGGTGCGTTCCGACGGCAGCGCCGGCGGGTACGTGGGCGGGGCGGAGGCGAAGCGGACCCTCCTGACCCTCGAAACCACCGGTTCGGAGTGAACGGACCGTTCGTCCCATCCAGTTGGGCAAACGGGCCGTTCACCCCGACCAGACGTTCGCACACGACCGAACCCACGTTGAGTGAACGGACCGTTCGTCCCATCTAGTTGGACAAGCGGGCCGTTCACCTCAACCGGACGTTCGCACACGACCGACTTTGATCGGAGTGAACGGACCGTTCGTCCGATAGAGCTGGACGAAGGGGCCGTTCACCAGGCGACGGTGGGGCGGCAGGGCTCGCTCTGCCGGTCGGCACCGAGTGAACGGACCGTTCGTCCCATCTAGTTGGACGAACGGTCCGTTCACTCCCCCAGCACGACGCGGCGAGGCGGGGTGCCGGCCGGCTTCCGCCGAGGAGGAGGATCGGAGCGATGGGTGCACCGCTGTTCTCGCTGCCGCCCCGGGTCGTCGCGCCGGGCGCGGTGCACGTGCCGGGCTGGTTGGACCTGGACCGGCAGCGGGAGCTGGTGGCGGCGTGCCGGGAGTGGGCGCGCGGCCCGGTGCCGATGCGGGCGGCGCGGCTGCCGAGCGGGCACCGGATGTCGGTGCGCACGGTGTGCCTGGGCTGGCACTGGTACCCGTACGCCTACAGCCGCACCGCCGACGACGCGGGCGGCGCGCGGGTGGCGCCGTTCCCGGGCCGGCTGGGCGAGCTGGGCCGGGCGGCGCTGGCCGCGGCGTACGGTCCGGCGGAGGCCGCGGACTACCACCCGGACGCGGCGCTCATCAACTTCTACGACGAGCACGCCAGGATGGGCATGCACCGGGACGAGGACGAGCTGTCCCGGGCACCGGTGGTGTCGTTGAGCATCGGCGACACCTGCGTGTTCCGGTTCGGCAACCCGGAGTCCCGCGGCCACCCGCACACCGATGTGCAGCTGTGCTCGGGGGACCTGTTCGTGTTCGGCGGCCCGTCGCGGCTGGCGTACCACGGTGTGCCGGCGGTGCGCCCGGGCACGGCGGACCCGGCGTGCGGGCTGCGCTCGGGCCGCCTCAACATCACCCTGCGGGTCACTGGACTGGCCCCGGAACGCGGAGGAGAAGCGTGCGCGAGCGGGACCTGATCGTCGGGGAGGACGGGCTGGCCCGTCCGCCGTGGGCGGCCGCCGATCCGCTGCTGCGGGAGTACTACGACACCGAGTGGGGATTGCCGGTGCGGGGCGAGCAGCCGCTGTTCGAGCGGATCTCGCTGGAGGGCTTCCAGGCCGGGTTGTCGTGGGCGACGATCTTGCGCAAGCGCCCGGCCTTCCGGAAGGCGTTCGACGACTTCGACCCGGACCGGGTGGCGGCCTATGCGGAGGAGGACGTGGCACGGCTGCTGGCGGACGCGGGGATCGTGCGCAACCAGGCGAAGGTGCGGGCGACGATCGGGAACGCGCGGGCGACGGTGGCGTTGCGCGAGCAGGGCGGCCTGGACGCGCTCGTGTGGTCGTTCCGCCCGGAGCGGACGCCGCGCCCGCGCTCGATGAGCGAGGTGCCCACGACGTCCCCGGAGTCGGTGGCGCTGTCGAAGGCGTTGCGCGGCAATGGTTTCCGCTTCGTGGGTCCGACGACGACGTTCGCGTTGATGGAGGCGGTGGGCATGGTGGACACGCACCTGCTGGGCAGCCACCGCCGGGGTTCGTCCGGGTTGTGGCCGGAGCGGTGATGCTGCGGATCCCGATCCGGGGCCCGTTCGCGGTGGATGCGGCGGTGGCGGCGCTGGCGGCGCACGCGCTGCCGGGCGCGGAGCGGGTGGACCGGGAGCGGCGGTGCGTGCGGCGGCTGCTGCCGCTGGCGGGCGGTCCTGCCGAGGTGTCGGTGCGGCTGGCGGCGGATCACGTGGCCGTGTCCGGGGAGGCCGGTGGCGCCGAGGAGGAGGTGGCGGCGCTGGTGCGGCACTGGCTGGGGTTGGACGCGGACGTGGCGCGGATCGACGCGGTGCTGGCGGCGGATCCGCTGCTGGAGCCGTTGGTGGCGGCCCGGCCGGGGCTGCGGGTCGTGGGCTGGGCGGACCGGTTCGAGGGCGCGGTGTCGACGGTGCTGGGCCAGCAGGTGAGCGTGGCGGCGGGCCGCACGTTCGCGGCCCGGTTGCTGGCGGAGTACGGCGAGCCGCAGCCGGGCGGGCTGGTCGCGTTCCCCGCGCCGGAGGTGCTGGCCGCGGCGCCGCTGGAGGAGTTGCGGACCGCGGTGGGCGTGCCGCGGTCCCGCGCCCGCACGGTGCGGGCGCTGGCGGCGGCGGTCGCGGACGGGTTGCCGCTGCGCCCAGGTGCGGAGGTGTGCGGGGAGCTGCTGGCGCTGCCGGGCGTGGGGCCGTGGACGGTGGAACACCTGGCGTTGCGCGCGTTCGGCGACGGGGACGCGTTCCCGTCAGGCGATCTGGTGCTGCGGCGGGCGTTGGACGCGGAGTCCGCGGCGGCCGCGGCGGAGCGGGCGCGGGGGTGGTCGCCGCATCGGGCGCACGCGGTGTTCCACCTGTGGACCGCGACCGCGTACGGGGTGCGGTGAACTTCGGGCCCCGGTCGGGCGAACGCGCGGGGCCGGTACTTGCGCGAGGGCCTTCCCCACCTGCGAAGACGTGATCTTCGGGGCGCCACGCCGCGCCGCAGCTAAACTTGACTAATTCCAGAAAAGCTGGTTGTCTCGGGTCATGCCGGTCATCGACGCCACCGCACTCCTGCGCGACGCCGCGCTGCGCGTCACGCGCCCGCGGGTGGCGGTGCTGTCGATGGTCGCGAACCACCCCCACTCGGACACCGACGCCATCGCGACCGCGGTCCGCCGCGAGCTCGGCTCGGTGTCCACCCAAGCGGTCTACGACGTGCTGCGCGCGTTGACCGAGGCCGGCCTGGTGCGGCGCATCGAACCTGCGGGCTCCCCCGCCCGGTTCGAGACCCGCGTGGGGGACGACCACCACCACCTGGTGTGCCGCGGCTGCGGCGGCATCACCGACGTGCGCGGTGCGGTCGGCGAGGCGCCCTGCCTCGACGTCCGCGACTCGCGGGGATTCACCCTGGAGCGGACCGAGGTGACCTACTGGGGCACCTGCCCGGCCTGCCGCGCGCGAACCGAATGAATCCCGAACAGGAGCCGATCTTGCCGGAGAACAACCAGAAGCCGTTGACGACCGCCGCGGGCGCGCCGGTTCCGGACAACCAGAACTCCATGACCGCCGGTGCCCGCGGCCCGATGCTGCTGCAGGACGTGTGGTTCCTGGAGAAGCTGGCCCACTTCGACCGCGAGGTCATCCCCGAACGCCGCATGCACGCCAAGGGCTCCGGCGCGTTCGGCACGTTCACCGTCACCAACGACATCACCCAGTACACCTCGGCGAGCATCTTCTCCGAGATCGGCAAGAAGACGGAGATGTTCGCCCGGTTCTCCACCGTGGCCGGTGAGCGCGGTGCCGCCGACGCCGAGCGCGACATCCGCGGCTTCGCGCTGAAGTTCTACACCGACCAGGGCAACTGGGACCTCGTCGGCAACAACACCCCGGTGTTCTTCTTCCGCGACCCGCTGAAGTTCCCCGACCTGAACCACGCGGTGAAGCGCGACCCGCGCACCAACATGCGCAACGCCGAGAACAACTGGGACTTCTGGACCAACCTGCCCGAGGCGCTGCACCAGGTCACGATCGTCATGTCGGACCGCGGCATTCCCGCGTCGTACCGCCACATGCACGGCTTCGGCTCGCACACCTACAGCTTCATCAACGCCGAGGGCGAGCGGTTCTGGGTGAAGTTCCACCACCGCACCCAGCAGGGCATCAAGAACCTCACCGACGCCGAGGCCGAGGCCCTCGTCGGCAAGGACCGCGAGTCGCACCAGCGCGACCTGTTCGACTCGATCGAGAACGGCGACTTCCCGAAGTGGAAGCTGTACGTGCAGGTCATGCCGGAGGCGGACGCCGACGGCTACCGGTTCCACCCGTTCGACCTGACCAAGGTGTGGTCCAAGAAGGACTACCCGCTGATCGAGGTCGGCGAGTGGGAGCTCAACCGCAACCCGGAGAACTACCACGCCGACGTGGAGCAGGCCGCGTTCACGCCCGCGAACGTGGTGCCCGGCATCAGCTACTCGCCGGACAAGATGCTGCAGGGCCGGCTGTTCTCCTACGGTGACGCGCAGCGCTACCGCCTCGGCGTCAACCACCACCAGATCCCGGTCAACGCGCCGAAGATCCCGGTGAACTCGTACCACCGCGACGGTGCGATGCGCGTGGACGGCAACCAGGGTGCGACCCCGGGCATCGAGCCGAACTCGTACGGCCGCTGGCAGGAGCAGCCCGCCTACCGCGAGCCGCAGCAGGCCGTGGGGGCCGTCGCCGACCGGTTCAACTACCGCGAGGACGACGACAACTACTTCGAGCAGCCCGGGAACCTGTTCCGGAGCATGACGGCCGAGCAGCAGCAGGTGCTGTTCGCGAACACCGCCCGCGCGATCGACGGTGCCTCGCAGGCCACCATCGAGCGGCACATCCACAACTGCACCCAGGCCGACCCCGCCTACGGCGAGGGCGTCCGCAAGGCAGTGGAGGCCCTGGCGGCCGGCAACCTCTGAGTCGATACCGAATTCCCCGGCGTGGCGCGCGGTTCCGCGTGCCACGCCGGGGTTTCTCTTCCGTTGGGGAGGACTTCCATGAGCGACGGCGGGCTCACCCCGGAGCAGACCGAGCGGGTCGTGGCGATCGCGATGGACCTGGCCCGGGAGGGCGACACCGCGCAGCTGCTGGAGTTCGTCGAGCACGGGCTGCCGGTGGACGTGGCCGACGCGGACGCGAACACGCTGCTGATGCTCGCCGCCTACCACGGGCACGCCGCCACGGTCCGCGCGCTGCTGGACCGGGGCGCCGACCCGGACCGGCGCAACGCGCGGGACCAGTCGCCGATCGCGGGCGCGCTGTTCAAGGGCGCCGACGAGGTGGTGGCGGTGCTGCGCGAGGCGGGCGCCGACCTGGACGCGGGCACCCCGACTGCGCGGGACGCCGCAACTCTCTTCGGCAGGCAACACCTCATCGCCGACTGACGACAAGGCTCTTCCTGTCAGCGGCGAAGCCGATGAGCAACGACCCGGCAAGCGACCGGCACCGCCGCGGGTTCTCGGCGCCCTCCTCGCGAGGACGGCGTTTTCGCATGTGGCGGAGAAACGCTCTCGCAGCGAGGAGGGCGCTGAGGTTCCGCCACCCCGCCCCCGAGCAGCAGGAGTCGAGCACCAGTCAGGGGTCGCGGCTAGCGTCGGGTGCATGGCTCTTTCCCAGCAGGAACGCGAAGATTTCCTGGCCGAACCACACACCGGTTCGCTGGCGGTGGCCGAGGGTTCCGGCCGCGCCCCCTTGGCGGTGCCGATCTGGTACCACTACGAGCCCGGCGGCGAGCTGTGGATCAACACGGGTGCGGACACCCGGAAGACCCGCGCGATCCGGGCCGCGGGCCGGTTCAGCATGCTGGCGCAGCGCACCGAGCCGACGGTCCGCTACGTTTCGGTGGAGGGCCCGGTGCTCTCGATCGAGCCGGGTTCGGTGGAGAGCTCCCGGGTGATGGCGGCCCGCTACCTGCCCGCGTCGCGGGTGGACGAGTTCGTCGAGTTCGAGCGGGCGCAGCTCGGCGAGCACGTGGTGATCCGGATGCGCCCAGAGCACTGGCTGTCCGCGGACCTGGGCGGCTGATCCGGCGTCACACGGCGGGGATGATACCGCCGTGCCGTTGTCTGGCAGCGGCGAAGCCGACGAGCGGCGACCCCCGAGCAACCGGCACCGCCGCGGGTTCCCTCACGAGGACGGCGATGTCGCCACGCGTGGGCCGTGCATCAGAAATCGCAGCCACACCGGTAAAGCGGGCAGCGAGCGAACCGCTGACCGACTGTCTTCGAACCTTGCCCGGTGGGCTCTTCGCCTGCTTCTTCGGCAGCGGCGGAGCCGCTGAGCCGCCGACCACGTACGCAACCCGGCCACCGGCGGGTTCTCAGCGGTGGACGGCGGAGTGACCGGGGGGTTCAGGAAGGTGGGCGCAGCAGGCAGCTGTCCATGATCCAGCCGTGCCGGTCGCGGGCCTCGGCGCGGAGTTCGGCGATGCGGTCGGCGACCTCGTCGAGCGGCCCGGCGACCGAGAGCTCGTCGGGCGTGCCCACGTAGGCGCCCCAGTGGATCCACCAGCCGCCGCCGCGCCGGGCCGCGATCGCTCCCGGCACGTCCAGCATCACCAGGGTGTCCTCGCGCAGGTCCGGCCGGTCCACGCCGGGACGGCCGGTGGTGATGCGGACGGGCCTGCCCACCCGGGTCCAGGTGGTGCCGTGGTGCGCGGCGAGCGCGGAGATGCTGCTGATGCCGGGGACCACCTCGCAGGTGAGGTCGCCCGCGGCGCGGATCTCCGCGAGGACGTCGAGAGTGCTGTCGTAGAGCGCCGGATCGCCCCACACCAGGAACGCGCCGGTCTCCCCCGGCGCGAGCTCCTCGTGCACGACCCGCGCCCACTGCTCGGCGCGGCGCCGCCGCCAGTCGTCGACCTGCGCGCGGTACTCGTCGGTGCCCGCGGTGGTGCGGTCGCGCGGCGGGTCGGGCATCGCGACGGTCCGGGCGGAGTCGGCGGCGTGCTCGCGGAGGATCTCGGCGCGCACCCGCAGCAGCCGTTCGGTGCGCTTCCCCTTGTCCGGCAGGAAGAACACGTCGGTGCGGCCGAGGGCGTCGACCGCTTCGAGGGTGAGGTGGCGCGGGTCGCCCGCGCCGATGCCGATGGCGATGAGGTGCCTGGCACCCGCCGACGTTCCGCTCACGACGACCTCCCGCTGTCCGCTGCTCCGGGCCCCATCCTCCCCGGTCAGCCCGCGCGATCCTCGGCGAGGTGCGCGCGGTACCAGGCGAGGGAGCGGGCGAAGCCGACCTCGAACGGCGTCGGTTCCCGGCCGCTGCCGCGCCAGGCGGCGGTGGAATCGAAGTACCGGTCGCAGGCCAGCAGCGACAGCTGGTCGGCCGCGCCGGGCAGCCGCTGCACCGCGTCCCGGTAGGACATGTCCCGCTGCGGCGCGGGAACGCCGAGGTCCGCGACGATCCGGTCGACCAGCGCGCGGACCGGCACCGGCCGCGGGTGGTTCGCGTGCAGCACCCGGCCCGGCGGCGCGCCGTCGACGGCCAGTGCCGCGATGATCTCGGCGAGGTCGTCCACCCACACCATGCCGAGCCGGGGCCGGGCTCCCTCGATCGTGCTGCCGGTCGCGGCGAGCAGCCGGGCGAGGCCGGGCACCACCCAGCGGTCCCCTGCGCCGTACACGAAGTAGGGGCGGACGACGGTCCCGCCCGCGGCGAGCACCGCGTTCTCCCCGGCGAGCCGGGTCTCGCTGGTCACCGACTCCGGGCGGGGCCGCACCTCGTCCTCGGCGGGTCCGCGGTGCTCGCCGCGGCCGTAGACGGCGGCGGTGCCGAGCTGCACGAAGCGGTGCACGCCCGCGCCGCGCGCCTCCGCCAGCAGCGCCCGCACGCCCGCGTCGTTGACGGCCCGGCAGGTGTCCGGGTCCGAGCCGACGGCGGCGGCCAGGTGCACCACCGCGTCCACGCCCGCACAGCTCCCGCGCAGCGAGGCCGGATCGGCCAGGTCGCCTTCGACCTGCTCGTCGTCGTCGCCGGTGCGCCGGTGGTGCACGAGGGTCCGCAGCCGCACCCCGCGCTCCCGCAGCGCCCGGCGGGTGGCCGCGCCGACGAACCCGGTCGCGCCCGTCACCAGCAGTGCCGTCATGCCCAGCTCACCACCGCTGCTTGGCACACCAGTGCCGCGTACCACCCGAGCACGAAGGTCATCGCAAGCCCGGCGGGCCAGGCGCGGCTGCCGCCGAAGAACCGCCGCGCCCCGACGGCGGGCAGCACCAGCGCGCAGTACGGCAGCAGCCGCCCCAGGTCGGCGGCGCCGTCGAGCTCCCACGGCCGGAACAGCACCGCGGCGGAGGCGGCGGCCAGCGCCGGTGCGGCCAGCACCAGCACCGCGCCGCCGACTGGCCCGACGACGTTCGAGTACAGCCGCGCATCGGCCGGGGCCGTCCACGCCGTCTTGCGGGCGAACTCGAAGTGCAGGAACACGCAGGAGAAGCACCCGATCAACCCGATCGCGGCCGGGTCGAGCCCGCCGGTGGCCGAGACGCACACGTACACGCTCAGCAGCACCTGCACCGGATAGGTGATCGCGAGGTTCGGGAACAGCGCGTCCCGCAGCCGCGCCGACCGGCGCTCCAGCACCACCAGCAGCAGCGCGTAACCCAGGTCCAGCGCCAACACCGCCACCGAGACCGCCTCGACCAGCGCGTTCGCCAGCACCAGCAGCGCGGCGAACAGCAGCATCCAGCGCCGCAGCTCGACCGCGGTGATGGAGCCGCGCACCAGCGGCCTGCCGGGGTTGTGCTCCCGGTCGTAGTCGAGGTCCTTCTGCTCGTCGACCATCCGCAGGTACAGCAGCACCAAGCCGACCGAGCATATCCGCACCGCCGTGCCCGCCGACGGCGCCCACCGGTCGCCGGCGACGACGGCGAGCGACCCCTCCAGCGCGAGCACCCACAGCACCGCGTACGTGCCGTAGACCTTCGGCGGGAACACGTCCAGCACGAACCGGCCCAGCCGAGCTCCCGCCCCGGGAGCGGCGGTGGTGGTCACGACGGCACCTCCAGCACGGTGACCTCTCCGGAGGCGCCGTCGACGGCGATCCGCGCCCCGTCCGGGATGGCGGTGGTGGCGCCGCGCAGCGACACCACGGTGGGGATGCCGAACTTGCGGCCGGTGATCGCGGTGTGCGACAGCATGGTGCCGCGCTCCACGACGATGCCCTTCGCGGTGAGCATCAGGAACAGCCAGCCGGGATCGGTCTCGCGGGCGATGAGGATCATGCCCTCGCCGGGTTCGACGGGGTCGCGCGGGTCGAGCACGATCCGCGCGGTGCCTTCGACGCGGCCGCTGCTGGAACCGAGGCCGCGCAGCTCTCCCCCGCCGGGGTCGGCGGCGGCCCGCACGGCGCCGAGGGAGGTGGTGACCCCGCCGAGGGTGCTGAACCGCTCGGGCAGTTCCGGCGCGTCCTGCTCGAATTCGGCCTTGCGGACGGCGGCGACGGCGCCGAGGTCGCGGGTGACGCCGGTGCCGTCGAAGTGGCCGAACACCTCGTCCTCGGTCAGGTGCACCACGTCGGCGGCGGAGCGCAGCACGCCCTGCGCGGCGAGGTCCTCGCCGAGCGAGTGGAAGACCGTCTTGGCGAGGCCGAACAGTTCGCTGCGGCAGTAGCGCGAGTTCTCCCGGTGCCGCACGCTGCGGCGCAGCTTGTCGAGCAGCCGCCGCAGCACGGCGAGCTTCGGGGAGCGGGCACCGAGGGCCGCGGTGAGCCGCCGCTCGGCGTCGGCGCGGATGCGCTCCTCCCGCTCGACGAAGGTGGCCCGGTCCAGGCCGGCTCGGGCGTAGTCGGCGACCGTGCGCAGCAGTGCGCCGGGTTGGGCGCGCAGCGTCGGCTGTTCCATCTTCAGGTCCTGCACGCTGCGGTCCCCGTAGCGGTGCAGGTGCTCGTGCACCGCGGCGCGGAACGCGTCCCCGTGCCGACCACCGTCCACTTCGGACCACACCTGCGCGGCGGGCCGGTCGTCCATCGCGGCGAGGAACTCCGGCCGGGCGCGGGCGAGTTCGGCGAGGCCGACGGCGGAGAGCACGGCGGCTTCGCCGCGGTTGCGCTCGCCGCCGCACAGCAGGTCGTTGAGCACGCCCTCGTCCAGCCCCGGCGCCCACTTCGCGAGCAGCCCGCGGACGGCGCCGGTGGTGGCCGACAGCACCGAGTCGTTGATCAGCGTGACGCCCCAGTGTGCGCCGACCTCCCGCCACGCGGCGCGGAAGTCCGCGATCCGGGCCAGCGGGTCCCGCTGCGCCCAGTCCACCGCGCGGCGCGGTGCGATCACGCCTTCCCACCAGGTCTCGAACTCGCGCATGGCCCGGTCGTGCCGGGCCAGCGCCCGCAGCAGCCGGGCGAGCGGACCGGCGAGCCTGCCGACCACTCCGGGCCACGTCGGCGCCAGCGAGCGCAGCGAACCCTCGCCGCTGACGGGCAGGCCCATCATCTGCTCCCAGGAAGCCCGCAGCAGCGGGAAGAACGCGACCTGACCGTGCAGGTGCAGCCACGAGTCCAGGTCGTAGTAGACGCGGCCGCCGAGGTAGCCGATCATCCGCTCCAGCTCGGGCCCGCTCGCGTCGAGCAGCGCCCGGTCCACGCCGTAGCGGCGGTACAGGTCGTGGAAGATCGTGCGGTAGAAGCCCCGGGCGAACGAGTAGGTCAGCGCGGTCGTGGTGCCGGAGAAGCTCTCGGTGACGTTCGCGTTGCTCCACTGCTTGCGGGTGGACAGGTCGATCGCGATGGGCCGGGCCTGCACGAGGCGGATGGTGCCGTCCTCGGTGAGCACGCCTTCGACGTCCTGCGGGGCGCCGAGCAGCGCCGCGACCCGGGCGCCGAGCGCGGCGACCTCCCGCACCTGCGCTTCGTCGAGCACCGGCGCGTCCCGCAGTTCCGGCGGCACCGGCAGCGGGACGGGCCCGGCGTCGGGGCGGTCCGGGTCGAGGCCGAGGAGTTCCGGCTTGTGCGCGAGGTGCGACTCGCAGCGGCCGGTGGCCGAGCGCAGGAAGTAGTGGTCCACGCCGACCTTCTCCTGCACGACGCCTTCGCCGATGCCGTGCCCGGCGGCGAGCACCGCGTCGTCGGCGCCGGTGGCCGGATCGCAGGTGAACAGCACGAAGGACTTGGCGCCCAGCACCATCTCCTGCACGCCGACGGACACCGCGAACCCGTCGAGCGCGAGCCCCTGGACGTGCCGGTACAGCAGCGCTTCGGCGGTGAACCCGGACGCCCAGCACTCGCGGACCCGGTCCAGGACGCGGTCCCGGCCCACGTACAGGAAGCTCTCCCCCATGCCCGCGAACGGGTCGGCGGCGGAGTCCTCGCTCTCCCGCTCGGAACGGCCCACGCTGGAGGAGCGGACGGCGACCAGCGAGCCGGGCGCGAAGGTCGCGTCGAACGCGTCGAGCACGGACCGTTCGACCCCGGCGGGGAACGGGACGTCGAGGAACAGGTCGCGGATGGCCTTCGCGGCGGCGTCGAGGGAGGCGCGGTCGGTGAAGTCGATGCCGTCCAGCTCGCGGCGGATCCCGCCGCCGATCTCGCGCGCCACGTCGCGGAAGACGGCGGCGTCGAGGCAGCAGAACCGCGGCACCGGCAGGCCCGCGGCCCGCATCTCGGCGAGGCGCGCGAACTTGTTGCCGACCTGCGCGCCGGTCGGCCGGGCGTCGTCGTGGATCATCGCGGCGGTCACCGGTCCCATCACCACACCGCCGGGATGAGCCGGGGGCGGTCGCGCGCGTAGTCGGGGTAGTCGGGCAGCCGCATCAGCGTGTCCTCCTCGACGAGGACGCGGCGCACCACGGCGGGCACCATGAGCGCGGCGAACGCGAGCACCCCGTACGGGTTCAGGAACGCGGCGACCAGCCCCAGGTGCGCGAACACCATGCCGGTGTAGGCGGGGTGGCGCACCAGCCGGTAGGGCCCGGTGCTGACGATCGCGTGCCCGTCGACGGTGCGGACGCGGTGCGAGTAGAAGCGGCCGAGCCGGTGCACGGCGGTGAGCCGCAGCACGACCCCACCGAAGAACACGGCGACGGCGGCGGTGCGACCGAGCCCCCACCCGTCCCAGGTGTTCGGGGGCAGCGCGACGGCGGCGAGGACGGCGAGCCGGGACAGCCCGTAGAGCTGCAGGCTGCCGCGGTCGGCGGAACTGGTCTCCTGCACCGAGCCCTGGAAGGTGACGCGGGATTCCAGCAGCGTCCACGCCAGGTAGGCGAGCAGGACGGCGGCTTCGCCGGACGCGGGATCACCGTCGAGCAGGCGGCCGCCGATCCCCCAGGCGAGCACCAGCATCCCGCACAGGAAGATCGCGGGCGGGAAGAGGCTCTCCAGCTTGCGGTTCATCGTGCTGCTTCCCGGTTGGCCCAGCGCAGGTGGTCGTACACGCGCGGGGGAACGATCATGCCGGTGAGCCGGACGGAGCCGATCACGTCGCCTGCGGCGAGCAGGTCCACGGCGAACTCGACGCGCTTGCGCCGCATGGTCATCGTGGTGGTGCGGAGCCGGACGTCCTCGGTGGCGGCGACGGGGCGGCGCTGCTCGTGCCGGACCCCGTTGAGCACGTACTTCCAGTCGTGCGCCACGTCCCACACCTGGTGCCCGACCAGGGTGATCAACTGGCGGGCGCTTTCGACGAGTTCGAGCGCGGAGCGGTGCCGCGGGTCGCGGCGGCGCAGCGCGTGGTCCGGCGCGAAGTCGAGGATTCGCGCGGTGCAACCGGAATCGTCGCCGGTGAAGTCGCCGATGGCGACGTTCTCCGTACGGTGGCGGTGCACCAGCTCCCGATCGACCGGTACCGGTGCGGGCAGCACGGGGCCGGGTGGCGGCGGGTCGTGGTGGTCGCGCAGCGACACGTTCCCGTCGGCGACGACGAGTCCGCCGGAGGAGCAGTACGCGTCCCAGCGCTCCCCGTCGGTCGCCGGGCTGCTCATCAGCACTTCGACCGGGCGGTCGAGCTCGCAGAAGTGGTGGAACTCCACGGCCAGCTCCGCGACTCGGCCCGGGGACGCCGAGGCGAGCCCGGCGATGCCGTCGAGCAGCAGCATCGCGGGCAGGTGGTCCAGCGGGTGGTCGAAGAAGAACGCGTCCGTCGGATCGGAGACCATTGATCCGATCATCGTGTGCACGACGGAGTCGATCGTGACGCTCATGTTTCTCCTCAAGGCCCGGGGAAGTCGCCGAATGGTCCGGTCGCCTATTCCAGGACTACCGGAAGTTGATCTAGTGGAATTCCCAGTGTTGACCGGAGAGGCACCAGCGCCCCCGGTGCTCCCAGCGGCGATCAACGGAGAAACCGAGCATCCAGCCCGCCTTCTAGGGAAATCAGCAGTCCTCGGCATCAGGACTCCTGCGCTGGTCCCGAGCCCGCGACGATCCCCACCACGCGGGCGGACATGCCATTTTCCGCACCGCGTCGCGCATTTCACCGGCGAACCGGGGAAATCAGCGGACCGAATCACCGGGAACCGGAGCTGCGCACCGCGACAACGCCGGGACCCCATTCCGGCGATCCCCGCGCGAAAGGCACCCGGTGCCTTTTCGGGCCGCGAGGACCGCGACCACCCGATCGGCGACGCCGACTCCGGCGGCGGTTCCGCGGCCCGGCACCGGCGCGGTGCGACGATGACCCGCGGACGACGCAGCCCACCCGAGGAGGGGCCGATGAGCGCGGCGGAGCACGACGACGAGGGCGGCGCGGCCACCGGCCCGCCGCGGGTGGCGCGGCTCGACGCCCGCGAGCGGCTGAGCCGGGCGCGCCGGGAGCGGAACGAGGGGGCCTTCCTCGCCGAGGCCGCCGCGCAGGGCTTCGTCCCCGACTCGTCCACCCAGGTCTGGTTCGAACCGGCCGCCGACCTCGCCGAGCCGTTCGGGATCCACGCCGGGGACGAGATCTGCGTCCGCGACCGGGTGCTGCGCGCCGACGGGCACCCGGTGCTGCTGGCGGTCTCCCGGTTCCCGCGGTCGATCACCGCCGGGACGGCGCTGGAGCGCCCCGACACCGGGCCGGGCGGCGCACCGGCCCGCCTCGACGAGCTCGGCCACGGCGCCACCCGCTACGAGGAGGTCGTCACCGCCGCGATGGCGACCGAGCTGGAACGGCGGGCGCTGGAGACCGAACGCGCACCGCTGCTGCACGTGCGCCGCACCACGTGGAGCGGGGACCGCGTCGTCGAGCTCACCGACGTGAAGATGCCCGCCGGCGCCGCCGAACTCCGCTACTCCTGGGACGCCTGCTGACCACCACCGCCGGCACCCGGGCGACCGACGGGCGGTTCGCTGCCCGGGGGCGGGAGGATCGGAGCATGAGCGGGAAGTGCGCCGTGCTGGCGCTGCACTGGCAGGTCAACGTCATCGCACCGGAAGGGTTCTTCGGCGACCTGCTCGCCGCTCCGGTCGCGCGCAGCGGGGTGGTGGCGCGCGCCGCGCGGTTCCACGCTGCCGCCGCCGCGGCGGGCGCCGAACTGGTCTTCACCCGCTTCACCGTTCCCGCCGGGGAGGGCGAGCTGGTCCGCAACACCGAGTTCATGCGCGCGGTCGGCGAGGCGCAGGAGTCGTTCCGCCCCGACGCGCCGGGCGCGGCGCTGGTCCCGGAGCTGGCCGGACGAGCGGGCCTGGTGGTGGACAACCAGAAGCTGTCCGGGCTCGCGGGCAACGACCTGCCCGCCCGGCTGCGCGACCGCGGGGTCGGGACGCTGTTCCTCACCGGCGTCGCCACCGACCTCACGGTCGAGCAGACCGCCCGGCACGCCACCGACCTGGGCTTCCACGTGCACGTCATCACCGACTGCACGGCGGCCGCCGAGGAGGCGACGCACCGGGCGTCCCTCGCGGCGCTCGCGCGGACCACGGCGGGCAACCGCACCGCGGCGGAGGCGCTCGCCGCCTGCCGGTAGGCCGGGCCCGGCACGTCAGCCGAGCGGGGACGCGAGCCACGGGAGGTTGAGGCCGATCAGGCCCGCGCCGAACTCCAGCGCCCCGAGCAGCCACACCGTGCCCAGCACCACGGCGCCGGTGCCCGCGAGCAGCAGCAGGCGCACCGCGGGGTGCCGCCCGCGCTGCCACGCGTCCCACCGGTCGTACCCGCGGCGCAGGAAGGCGAGCGCGCGGCGGGCCGGCTCGAACTCGGTGCCGAGCACGGCGAGGCCCGCGAACGCCACGACCCAGCCCGGCCCCGGGTACGGGATCATGACGATCCCGGCGACGAGCACCGCGGAACCGGCGATGCCGACCCCGGTACGCCACGCGACTTCGGCGGCGCGGTTGCGGCGGGCTCGTTCCCGCTGCCCGCGGTACCGGTCGCGGAGGCTCGGGCGTGCCGTGGCGGCGGGTTCGGTGGCGCCGGACTCGGTGGCGCCGGGCCCGGCCGGGGCTGACCCGGCCGGGTCGAGTTCGGTCGTCGCGGATCCGGTCGCGGATTCGGCGGTGGATCCGGTGGTGGCGGTGCCGGTCACGGTCGTCCTCCGGGTCTGCTGCGCGTGCGGTCCGCTCACGACTTCCGGAGGAGGCGCTTGCTGCTGCGGCGGAACGCCCAGACGACGACCAGCGCGCCGAGCACCGTCAGCGGCGTCCCCATCGCGACGCGGGCCACCGCCAGCCCACCGGTCGTGTCGATGACGTAGAGCCACTGCTGCACCGCGAACCGGGCGCCGAACACGAGCGCCGCCGCGAGGGTGGCGAGGTCGTGGGCGCGCAGGCTCGGCCGGTCCTCCCGCCACGGGTTCGTCCCGCCGTGCACCAGGTTCCAGACCACGCCGGTCACCGGCCGCCGGGCCAGCAGCGAGCCCGCGGTGAGCACGAACCCGGCCAGCGCGGCCCAGATCCCGATGGCGAAGAAGTCCTTCGCCGACCCAGTCCACGCGGCGAGTCCCACGGCGACGCCGACCGCGACCAGCCCGCCGACGGCGGAGGCGAACTTCTCGCCGCGCAGCATCCGGAACGCGGTCAGCAGCACGGCGGCGCCGACCGAGACGGCGATGGTCACCGGCAGCGGCAGGAACGAGTTCGCCCCGGCGAAGACGATGACGGGTGCCGTGGAGTACACGAATCCCACCGGCCCGCCGACCTGGTCCAGCACCGACGGCTTCGGCGCCTCGGCCGCGACGGCCTCGATGCGCTCGGTCGGCCGCTCGTCCCGCACTTCCTGTTCCACGTTCGTCATGGCCTTCGCTCCTCGATCGACATCCGGTGACGAGGAGAAGGAGAAGCCGTGCCGCAACGTCATGCTCAAGGCACTGCGACGCACGTCACACCGAGGGGGCGCCGCTACCGCCACTGGTCCACATCGGACACTCTGCTCGGTCCATCCACATCGGACGCTCCCGCGCCGCCCAGGCCGTCCCGGATCAGCATTCCGGCCGGGCTCCGCCGCCATCGGCGTCGATCCGCGCGGCACCGGGCCGTCCGCCGTCATCGCGGCCACGCTGGCGGTGCTGTCCGCGCGCGGCGTGCTGCGCCCGGCCCGGGAACTCGCCGAGGCGGCGCGGCGGCTCGGCGGCGGGGACCTGCGCACCAGGATCGAGGTCCGCGGCTCCGACGAGCTGGCGCAGGTGGCGCGCACGTTCAACGACACGGCCGCCGCGCTGGAGGCGCACGTCGAGCGGCTCCGCGCGATGGAGGCCGACGCGCGCCGGTTCGTCGCCGACGTCTCGCACGAGCTGCGGACCCCGCTGGCCGCGATGGTCGCCGTCAGCGACCTCCTGGAGGAGGAGGCCGAGCGGCTCCCCGCCCACGCCGGGGACGCCGCCGCCCTCGTCGGCCAGGAGACGCGCAACCTGGACCGGCTGGTGAACGACCTCATCGACATCAGCCGGTTCGACTCGCAGGTGGCCGCGCTGGCGCTGGACGAGCTGGAGGTCACCGGCCTGGTGCGGACCACGCTGCGCTCGCGCGGCTGGTGGGACCGGGTGCGGGTCGAACTGCCGCCGGAGGAGGTCGTGGCGCGGCTCGACCCGCGCCGGGTGGACGTCGTCCTCGCGAACCTCGTCGGCAACGCCCTGCGGCACGGGCGGCCGCCCGTCACGGTCTCGTTGCGCGCCGACGAGCGGTGGCTGACCTTCGTGGTCCGCGACTCCGGCGACGGGCTCGGCCCGGAGGTGCGCGCGCACGTCTTCGACCGCTTCTACAAGGCCGACACCGCCCGGACCAGGTCCGAGGGCAGCGGGCTGGGGCTGGCCATCGCCCGGGAGAACGCCCGCCTGCACCGCGACGGCGAGCGCACCGGCGGCATCGCGGCCGACGACGCCCCGGAAGGCGGGGCGGTGTTCACGCTGGCCCTGCCGAGGTGGGCCGAGGATTCCGGGGACGGAGGTGGACGACCGTGAAGCGCAGGAACGGGCTGGTGCTCGCGCTCGGCATCGCGGTGCTCGCCGCCGGCGGGTGCGGGGTGCGCTCCAGCGGGGTGATCACCGGGTCCTCGCCGCCGAGCGGCGTGGCCGACCCCGCGGCGGGGACCACGCTGTACCTGGTAGCGGACGGGCGGCTCGAAGCGACCACGCGGCCCGGCCCCGCGATGTCCAGGGCCGATGCGCTGCGGTTGCTGGCGATCGGGCCCACCGCCGAGGAGCGCGCCCGCGGTCTCGGCAGCGAGGTCCCCCCGGAGGCCGTGCCCTTCGCGGTGAGCACGCGCCCGCCCGGGCGGGTGCTGGTGAGCACGTCGATGCCCGCCGCCGACCTGTCCGGCACCGCCGTCGAGCAGATCGTGTGCACGGTCGCCGCCGGGACGCCGGACGCCCGCGCCACCGTCCAGCTACTCGGCCGGGACCCCGTGCCCCGGCGCTGCGCGGGAGGGTAGCCGGTGGTCGCGGACATCCGGGGAGCCCGGGCCGGGGCGGCGGGCGGCCCCCACCGGCGGCGGTGCACACCGCAGGAGGAAGATCCCAGGCGGACCGCCCGCCGCTGCGCAGCGCGCCGGCGCCCGCCGGCGGCGAGTGGCGAACTCGACATCGGGGACAGGATCGGAACATGACGCAGCCAGGTGCGGCTACGGACGGCGGCTCGCGCGCCGCGGGGCAGCGCGTGCTGGTCGTGGAGGACGATCACGAAGTGGCCCAGGTGATCTCCGATTACCTGCACCGGGCCGGGTACAGCGCCGTGGTCGTCTCGGACGGCGCGGTCGGCCTGGAACTGGCCAACCAGACGTCGCCGGACCTGGTGGTCCTCGACGTGATGCTGCCGGGCCTCAACGGCATCCAGGTCTGCCACCGGCTGCGCGCCCGCAGCCAGGTCCCGGTGATCATGTTGACCTCGATGGGCAGCGAGAACGACCGGTTGCGCGGCTTGGAGGTCGGCGCCGACGACTACCTGACCAAACCGTTCAGCCCCCGCGAACTGGTGATGCGGGTGCAGGCGGTGCTGCGCCGGACGACGGCGATGCCGCCCGCTCCCAGCAGCCCGGTCCGCCGGGTCGGCGACCTGGAGGTCGACGAGGCCGCGCGGACGGTCACCAAGGCCGGGCGCGCGCTGACGATGACCAACAAGGAGTTCGAGCTGCTGGCGTTCTTCCTCGACCACCCGGGGCGGGTGTTCCGCCGGGACGAGCTGCTGCGCGAGGTGTGGTCCTACGACTTCGGCGACGCCTCCACGGTCACCGTCCACGTGCGCCGGCTGCGCTCGAAGATCGAGGACGACCCGTCGCGGCCGACGGCGCTGGTGACCGTGTGGGGCGTGGGCTACCGCTTCGACCCGCCCGGCGGAGCCGCCCGGTGAGCCCGTGGCCGGTGGTGCTGATCGCGGCCTGCGAGTCGGTCGGGGTGGGGCTGCTCGGGGCGGCGGTGCTGCGGATGCTGCGCCGGTGCTCGGTGGACGTCTCGCTGGTCGCCGTGGTCGTGATCACCGTGTGCGCGATGAACGTCAGCGTGCTCACCGTGGTGCTGCTGGTCGGGGCGGACCGGTTGCCGGTGTCGACGAACCTGGCGGTGAACGCGGTGGCCGGGGTGGTCTCGATCGGCATCGGCCTGCTGCTGGGCCGCTCGGTGGTGCGGGGCAGCAGGCGGTTGGCGGACGCGGCGCGCGACTTCGGCCGGGACCAGCGGTTCCGGCTGACCGACGAGCTGCCGACCGCCGATCTCGCCGATCTGGCCCGGCAGCTGCGGGCCACCAGCGACAAGCTCGCGGAGTCGCGGAAGCGGGAGCAGGCGATCGAGGCGTCGCGGCGGCAGCTCGTCGCGTGGCTCTCGCACGACCTGCGCAGTCCGCTGGCCCGGTTGCGGGCGATGGCCGAATCCCTGGAGGACGGGGTCGCCGACGACCTCCCGCACTACTGCCGCAAGATCCGCGCGGACGCCGACCGGCTGAGCGACATGGTCGACGACCTCTTCGAGCTGTCCCGGCTCCAGTCGGGGACGTTGCACCTGACCCTGCGCGAGGTGGCGGTCGACGACCTGGTCAGCGATGCGGTGGCGGGCTTCGACGACCTGGCCGTGCGGCGCGGCATCCGGTTGCGGCCGGACCACGTCGAGCCGGTCACCGCCGCGGTGGACGAGCGGATGATGACCCGGGTGTTCAACAACCTGCTCTCGAACGCGCTGCAGTACAGCCCGCCGGGCACGGCGGTGGCGCTCGGGGTGCGGGCGCAGCGCGGCTGGGCGGTGGTGTCGATCTCGGACGAGTGCGGCGGGATCCCGCCGGAGAACCTGGCCGCGGTGTTCGACGTGGGCTGGCGGGGTGCGCCGCGCACGCCCGGCGCCGAGCGGGGCGGTGGGCTCGGGTTGTCCATCGCGCAAGGGGTCGTACAGGCCCACCGGGGTCACGTGTCGGTGCGCAACGTGCCGGGCGGGTGCTGCTTCGAGGTGCTGCTACCGCTGGCGGGGGGTTGACGCGCGCCCGCCGGGGCGGCCTCCCCACCCGACCGGCCCAGTCGGAGTGGTAATGCCACATTTGAAAATCTTGCTGCGCAAGATGGAGGTTGCGAGTGCCTCTGTACTCGGTCAACGATCTTTCCGGTGGGAACCCGGGCGAGAACCGGCCCACCCCGCGAACGCTGCCCGAACCGGACGAGTCCCGGACGATGCCGATCCCCCGGATCGGCCGGCGCAAGGCCGAGCGGCGACGGCTGCTGCTGCTCGGCTCGGTCGGCGCCCTGCTCGTCGCGGCGCCGATCGCGCTGATCGGCTTCTTCGACGACCAGGACCGATCGCGGCGCCGGGATCCGTGTCGCCGCCGGGATCCTCGGTGCCGGCCGGCGGCGGGGTGATGAACGGCTACTCGAAGGAACCCGCGTCGCGAGTGGTGCCGGACAGCGGCTGGCGGCTGACCCACGTCGCCAGGAGCAAGGCCGGGACCGTCGTGCGCACCCACCACAGCGGCAAGATCGAGGACACCACCACCGGCTGGGTCGACCTCGGCGGCAGCGCGGGCGGAGACCCGGTCGCCCTCACCGACGTGCAGGGCAGGATGGCCGCGTTCGTGGTCTCCACCGAGGGCGTGCTGACCTACGACCCGCAGATCGACCCCGACGCCGAACAGCCCGGTACCTGGCTCGAACTCGGCGGGCGCGACCTCGTCGGCACCCCGGCGGTGGCGCAGGACTCCCTCGGCCGGATGTTCGCGTTCGTCCGCTCGGCGGACGGCACCGTCTGGGAAACCCACGAGACGACGGCGGGCACCGGCGCCTGGAGCGGGCTGCAGGACACCGGCGTCCCGCCGGTGCAGGACGACCCGGTGGTCCACATCAACGCCCAGGACGAGTTGACGTTGTTCGCCCTCGGCACCGACGGCGTGCTGCGGACCCGATCCCAGCACCAGCCCGGCGGCGACACGTGGAGCCCGCCGCGCGCCATCCACGGCACCGTCGGCACCTCCCCCGCCGTGGCGATCGACTTCCAGGACCGGTTGCAGCTGTTCGCGCTCGACCCGTCCGGCGAGGTCCGGCAGAGCACCGAGCTCGGCCCGTACGACCGGTGGACCGACTGGCGCGGCTGGGAGAGCTGGCGCACCGGCCCCGCGTTGTTCGCCGAGCGGCCCGGGGTCGCGATGGACGCCAAGGGATCGCTGGTCGTGTTCGCCAGGGACGCCAGCGGCGCCGTCCACGAGAGCTTCCAGTCCGGGCCCGGGCGCACCGGGTGGAAGGAGTGGAAGGACCGCGGCGGCGACGTCGTCGAGCTCACCGCGGTGGCGCGGGACTTCTCCAAGCGGCTGTGCGTGTACGGCATCGGCTCGGACGGCTCGCTCACCCGCATCCGGCAGAGCGGCCCGGCCGCGGGCCCGTGGACCTCGTGGGCGACCGACCTCGCGGGCGACCTGGCCACCGGCTGATCACCCCGCGCCGGGTTCGAGGCGGTACCCGGCGCCCCACACGGTGACCAGGCGCCGCGGGCGGCTCGGGTCGTCCTCGATCAGCTCGCGCAGCCTGCGCACGGTGCACAGCACGGCCGCCGTGCCGTCGTGCTCCCCCACCCCGCGCGCCAGCTCGTCGCGGCGCCACGTCCGGCCCGGGTGGCGCATGAGGAAGGCGAGCAGGTCGAACTCCGGCTCCGCCAGCTCCAGGTCCCGCCCCGCCTTGCGCACGACCCGGGCGTCCCGGTCCAGCACCAGGTCGCCCACGGCGAGGACGTCGGTGGCCGGAGCCGCCTCGTCCGGCAGCGCCTGCCGCACCCGCGACACCAGCTCGCGCGGGCTGAACCGCCGAGGCGGGTCGTCCTCGGCACCACCGGCGAGGGGCAGCAGCAGCGAACCGGGGATCTCCCGCACCTCCTCCCGGAACCGGTGCACGACGATGCCGGGCAACGAGGTGTCGAGCACCACCAGGTCGGGCCGCAGCCTGCGGACCAGTTCCAGTCCGGCGGTGCCGCCGTCGGCGACGACCACCAGGTAGCCGGCCGCGCGGAGGTAGTCGCCGACCACCTCGGTGACCGTCGGTTCGTCCTGCATCACCAGCACGAGCCGCTTCTCGGCGGTGCTCGTGGGCGGCGACGCCGCGGGGTGCTGCGGCAACGGTGCGGCAGTGGTCACGCAGCGATTCCGCGCGCGGCGCCCGAGTCGAGGCGCCCGTGCAGGTTCGCGGCGACCAGCTCCACCCGGGAGTTGCAGCCGGTCCGGGCGAACAACCTGGTCAGGTAGCCCTCGACGGTCTTCTCGCTGAGGTTGAGCGCGGACCCGATCCGGCGGTTGGTGAGGCCGGCGCCGACCATCTCGACGATGCGGGCCTCGGTGCGCGACAGCGTGGGCGCCGGGCGCTCGGTGCGGGCCGCCGGTCGTCGCGGGCCGGGAACGCTGAGCCGGCTCACCGCGACCCCCGCGGCGCGCAGCGCTCGCGGCGCGTCCGGGTCCGCGGCCTCGGCCCAGGCGCCGAGCGCCGGGCACAGGCACGCCACGTCGTCCCAGCTGTCGCCGGTCAGCGCGCCCAGCTCGACGAGCCGGTCGACGATGCGGCCGCATTCGACGAGCTGCTCACCCAGGGCTTCGGCGACCGACGGCAACTCCTCGATGTCGAGCCCGTCCAGCGTGGCCGCGGCGGCGAGCATCCGCGGCCCGAGCGGGCCGAGCTCGCGGACCCGGCGCGGCAGGTCGTGCGCGGCGGGCAGCGCGATCGGCTCGGCCGGGTCGGCGAGCACGAGCCCGCCGCCGCCCCCGTCGACCAGGCGGCCGCGCTCGCGCAGCCCCCGCACCGCCGCCAGCACCGCGCCGGGGTTGCCGTAGAGCGGGCCCAGCGCCGCGCGCAGCGACCGGTGCACGTCCTCGCCCAGCTCGTCCCCGGTCACCGCGGCGACGTGCGCGCCGGACAGCGGCTCCAGGTCGAACACGTCGTCGGCCAGGGCGAGCAGCTCGGCGGCCGCCGGGGAGCCCGCCGCCTCGTCCCGCACCGAGGACAGCACCAGGCAGCCCGGCCTGCGGACCACGAGCATCAGCATCAGCGGGTCGGCGGCGGCCGCCGCGTCGTCGACGAGCACAGCGGTCGGCCCCAGCGCACCGATGCGTTCGAAGACCTCGCCGAACCCGGCGATGACGGCGGAGGCCCAGCCGGGGGCGTCGGCGGGGCTCGCGCACAGCCTGCTCAGCGCGGCGATCCGGTCGATCAGGCCCGCGTCACCGCGCAGCGAGGAGAACTCCCGGCGCACCGCGTCGAGGACCGCGTCGAACCCGTGCCGCGCACCGGCCGCGTTCCACCGCACGTCGATCACCCGGATCCCGTCGGTGCGCCAGCGCTTGCCCGCGGCCTCCATCAGCCGGGTCTTGCCGATGCCCGCCTGGCCGCGCAGGACGACCGACCGGCCGCGGGCGGCGCTGGCGCGCGGGCCGTCCCGCAGCGCCGCGAGCACGTCGTCCCGGCCTTCGACCGATCCTTGTTCGCGTCCCATGCTCCCCTCCCCGGCGCCGCGCGGGCACCACCGGTCCTGTCCTCGCCGGGTCGCAGGTTAGCCCGCGCCGACGGGGCCGGACCCGCACGGCAAGGGCTTCGACCGAGGCATTTAAGAACCGCGAAAGAACTCCGGAAGATCCCGGTCACGTTTAAGGATCGCGTAAGGAATTGATCAGCATCTGCACCCCGTTCCCGCCGGGAACGCCGGGAATACTCGTCTTCGTGAGCAATGCGACGCACCGACCCCGCAGCACGTCGACCCCACCGGAGCACCGCTCGGGCGCGGCGCTCCCCGGCCCGCACCCGCACGGGAGGGAAGAGGTCATCTCCCGGGTCCTCGACGCCTGCGAGTCGGCGACCCCGGTCGTCGCGATCACCGGTCCGCCGGGCATCGGCCGCAGCCTCGTGCTGGCGCGGGTGCGCGCCCTGCTCGCCGAGCAGCAGGTGACCACCGCGGAGGTGCCGCTCGTCCGGCCGGAGAACGACGTCGCGCACCTGGTCGCCTGGGTCGCTGACCAGATCGGGCTGCTGGACGCCTGCGGGCGCACCGCGCCCTCGCTGCACCGGCTGTGCGCCGCGCTCGCCGCGCGCCGCGACCCCGTGGTGGTCCTGGTCGACGATGCCCACCTCATCTCGCCCGAGGTGTTCGCCGCGCTGGCCGGGCCGGTCGGCGCGCTGGCCGGGACCCGGGTCACCTTCGTCTGCGCGTTCCCGACCCCGGTCGACGGCCCCGGCCCCGTCGCCGGGTCGCTGCGGGAACGCGGGCTGCTGCACGAGGAGCGGCTGCGGCCGCTGCGCACCACCGAGGTGGAGCGGATGCTCACCGACCTGCTGTGGTCCGCCCCCGCGCCGGGCCCCGTCGCCCGGCTGCGCGCGTGCTGCCGGGGCCTGCCCGCGCTGGTGCGCGCCGCCGTCGACGGGTTCGCGCGGACCGGGGGCCTGCGCGTCGTCGACCACCACGCGCACCTGGTCGACCAGCGGATCCCCCGGGTTCCGCTGACGCACCCGGTGTTCTCCGGTTTCGACCCGGAATCGTCGAGCTGGGCGGTGGTCAAGGCCCTGTCCCTGCTGCACCCGCTGCGCGGCGACGTCCCGGGCCTGATCGCCGAGTCGACCGGCCTGGAACCGGACCGGGTGCACGAGGCGCTGACCGCGCTGCGCGCCAGGGGCGTGCTGGCGCCGGGGCCCGGCTGGCGGTTGCGGGTGCCGATGCTGGCCACCTTGATCACCGCGTACCTGGGGCCCTACGAACGCTCCCGCACCGCGCAGCTCGCGGTGCAGGCGGTGTGGTCCGGCACCGCGACCTGCACGGACGGCGACCAGCTGGGCGAGCGGCTGGCCGACGCGGGCAAGCTCGTCGACCGGGACCGCGCGACGGCGGAGCTGCTGGCTCGCGGTACCGAGGTCGCGGGCCGGCGCCCCGACTTCGCCGACCGCTGGCTGCGCACGGCCGTCGAGCTGTGCACCGATCCCGCCGATCGGATCGCCGCGCTGCACCGGCACGCCACGACCTGCGCGCTGCTCCAGCGCTTCGCCTCCGCGGCGGGCAGCACCGAGCTGCTGCTGCGCGAACCGGACCGGCTGTCGGACCGGACCCGCCTGGAGGCGCTGCTGGTGCACGTGGTGGCGCTGGCGGGCGCCGGCGGTCCCGCCGCGCTGGAGGAGTTCATCGCCGCACCGTCCCCGTGGGCCGATGCCGCGGAGTGGCCCGTCGTCCGCGCGGTCGCGCTGTGCCTGCTGGACCGCTGGCGGGACGCGCACACCGAGCTCACCGCCGTCGGCGAGCTCGACGCGCTGCCGTTCGGCCGCCTGGTGCGGCGCGCGGCCGCGGCGCGGCTCGGTGTCGACGCTCCCGGGGCCGAGCCGGTCGAGGACGGGGACGTGCGGCGGGTGCTGCTGCGCGCGCTGCTCCCCGCGGTGGAGCGGTCGTGGCCGCAGACCACGACGGCGGCGACGATCGACGCGAGCCGCGCGGGCCGGTGGGACCGCGCGCTGCACCAGGCCCGGCTCGGCATCGCCACCGCCGCCGTGCACGGCAGCGCGCCGGGCGGGACCGCGGCGCTGCGCGAGATGGCGCGGATCCTCATCGCCCGCGGCCAGCTGAACCGGGCCCGCGCCGTCCTCGCCGACGCCCGCTCGCGGCACCTGCTGCTGCCGCACCTGCTCGTGCTGCCCGAAGCGGAGCTGGAGAGCGCGGTCGGCGACCACCAGCGGGCGCGGCACCTCATCGCGGCGGGCATCGCGGCCGCCGAGCGGCAGGGCGTGGTGGCCGGCACCGCCGAGCTGCACCTGTGGCTGGCCGAAGCCGAGTTCGCCTCCGGGCGGTTGGACGCCGCGCGCAACCGCGCCGAGCGGATCGCCGCGGTCGGTTCCCGGCGCCACCGGTTGCTCGCCCGGGTGCTGGTGCACCAGGACCGGGACGCCGCCGCGCGGCTGGTCGCGCTGAGCAGGAACGGCGGACGTTCCCGCGAACTCGCCGAAGCGCTGGTGGCCGTCGCCGTCGCGGGGCTGGGCGCGGAGAAGGCGTTCGTCGAGGCCTACGAGCTGTACGGCGAGCTGGACGCGCTGATCCCCCGGGCGCGGCTTCGGCTGCTGATGCGGGCCCGCAAGGTGACCGTGCCCGGCCGGAAGGCCACCGTCGCCGAGACCGAGCGGTTGCTGGGGGTGCTCATCGCCAACGGCCTCACCAACTCGCAGGTCGCCACCGTGGTCGGGTCCAGCGAGAAGGGCGTGGAGGCGCGGCTGACCAGGTTGTTCCAGCGCACCGGCTACCGCTCCCGCGCGGAGCTGACCGCGGCGACCCTCAGCGCGGAGATCGCGTCCGAGGTCGACGCGCCGTGATCCGGCCGTGCGGCGTCGCAACGGCGGTTCAGATGAGCCCGGCGCGCAGCGCGTGGGCGACCAGCTGCGGGCGGTTCCGCAGCTCCAGGCGGTTGGTCATGCTGTAGATGATGTTCTTGACGGTGCGCTCCGAGTAGCAGAGCTGGTTCGCGATCTCCTCGGTGTCCCGCCCGTCGGCCATCAGCCGCACCACGTCGATCTCGCGCGGGGTGAACCCGGCGGAGTTGAGGCCGCGGGGTGCCAGCACCTCCTGCTGGAGGGTCTGCACCTGCCGCAGGAGTTCGCCGAGCAGGTTCGGCGGCAGCGAACCACCTCCGGCGGCGGCAGCAGCGATGGTGCTGACCAGGCGTTCCTCGGTGGCCGCGGTGAGGTGCACGACGGCGACCACCCGGCATTCGACGACGCTCATCAGGTGGGCCCGCTCCAGTTCGCGCGTCACCAGGACCGCGGGAGCGGTGGAGCCGGCCGCCGTCCGCCGCATGCGGGCCACCACGTCGGAGGTGACCCGGTCGGTCGCGAACACCCACACGTCCACGTCCGACGGCTGGTCGGTGGACCCGACGAACACGTCGAGGCTGCTCACCAGCGTCTCGGTGAGGCCGACCAGCGTGATCGGGTCGGGGGCCCACACCGCCACGCGCGTTCGCTGCCCGCTCTCCCCCGCGGTCCTGGTCCCCGCAGCGTGGGGCTTCGCCTCGACCTCGGTCGCCATGATCACCCTCCGAACGCCCTCGGCCGCGGTGGTGGCGGCGGACCGGTGCGGCCCGACCCGCCGTTCCACGGCGTCGCGTGCTTGCTCCGCAATTCTGCGGCGGCGCGGCGGGCCGGCGGGGTGGTCCGGGGCCGGGTACGGGAATCCCCTCGGCTGCGCTGGTTCGGATGGCCGAGGCCGCACCACCGGTTCCTGCGGCTCGACCGTCCTGGGTGGACTCTTCGGTCGGCGCGGGCGCTCCCGCCGTCGGGTTCCGAGGAGTGCCCGGCCGGTCCGGCACCCCGCCTGCCGGATCGAGCGGAGCAGGGCCCCGCCGCTCGCCCGACTAGCCGGCGGGGGCTTCCACGGCCGGGAACCGCAGCCCGATCAGCTCTTCGGAGGTCGTCCAGATGCGCCGTGCCTCGTCGGTGCTGCGCAGGCCGGGGTACGGCTCCTGCTCGGCGGGCGGACCGGAGAAGTGGCGGAAACCGCTGGGTCCGTAGAACCGGCCGCCTTCCGCGCCGGGTGCCGTGGCGGCGTGCAGCGCGGGCAGCGACGCCGTGTCCACCGTCCCGAACAGGACGCCGCGCGCGGACAGGGCGCGGATGAACCGCGCCTTCGCGGTGTCCCGGCCGCGGCCGACCTCGAGCCGGGCGGCGAGGAGGTTCGTGGGGGACACCCCCGGGTGGCAGAGGTTGCTGCTGATGCCCCAACCGCCCTCCCGGCTGCGCCGGTCGAGTTCCAGGCCGAACAGGCCGAGCGCGATCTTCGACTGGCTGTAGGCCCGGTTCCCGCGGTAGTTCCGCTCCCACTGGAGGTCGTCCCAGTTGATGCCGTGCCGCCCCGCGGCGACGCTGAGCTGCGAGGTGACCCGGGCACGGCCCGCGCGCAGCAGCGGCAGCAATCCGGCGACGAGCGCGACGTGCCCGAGGTGGTTGGTGCCGAACTGGAGCTCGAAGCCGTCCTCGGTGGTGCGCCGCTCGGGCGGGGTCATCACCCCGGCGTTGTTCACCAGGACGTGGATCGGCCGCCCTTCCCCGGCGAGCCGGTCCGCGAGCGCGGCGATGGACGCGAGCGAGGACAGGTCGAGCTCGCGCAGCGACACCTCGGCCCCGGGGTGCCGGTGGCGGATCTTCGCGATCGCGGCATCGCCCTTGCGCGGGTTGCGGACCGGCAGCACGACCTCCGCACCGGCGCCGGCGAGCCGGGTCGCCAGCCCCAGTCCGACGCCGTCGCTCGCTCCGGTGACCACCGCGAGCCTGCCGGTGAGGTCGGGGGCCGGGATGTCCGGGGTGGTCGCCATGTTCGTGCCTCCTGCTGGTCCACGGTATCCTGACACCTGTCAGACACTACCTGACAGGTGTCGGGATTCCACTGCGGAGCGAAAGCGGGGAGGACGAGCGCATGGCGACCGAGGAACCGACCGGCGCGGCACGGCGGCCGGGACGGCCCGGGCCGGGCTCGCGGCCGGCACCGGACGAGGCCGAGGTCCTCCGGCGAGGCGTGGAGGCGTTCGCCGATCTCGGCTACGAGCGCGCCTCGGCGCGGGAACTCGCGCGACGCCTCGGCGTCAGCCACAACTTCATCAACGACCGCTACGGGTCCAAGTCCCGCTTCTGGCGGGCCGCGGTCGATTCCGTCCTCGAAGCCGACCAGCGGGAACGCGAGCGGCTGGCCGGGGCCGGATTGGACGATGCCGAGCTGGTCCGCGCCGTGATCCACCACTTCTACCGGTCCGCCGTCGAAGTGCCGCTGTTCGGGCGGTTGCTCGCCGACGAGTTCGGCCGGGAGTCCGAGCGCCTGGACCACCTGCACGAGAAGTACGTCGCGCCGACGCTGCGCCCGCTGCTCCCGGCGGTCGAACGACTCATGGCTGCGGGACGCCTGCCCCGGGTGCCGGTCGACGTGCTCTTCTTCGCCGTGATCAGCCCGGTCGCCGGGCTGGTGCAGCTGCCGCTGGCGCACCGGCTCGGCCGAGCCGAGCCGGTGACCCGGGACGGCCAGTTGCGCACCGCCCGCCAGCTCGCCGACCTGATCGCGGACGGCCTCCTCGGGCGGCACCCGGAGTCCTGAGCGGACCGAGCGGCACCGCGCGCCGGTCGCGCGGTGCCGGTGGCGGTCAGGCCGCGCCGGGCAGCGCGCAGTCCGGGAGGGAGAGATCGATGCCCGATCCGGGTGTGAGGCACGCGGGGATCGCCGCCGTCTGCTGCGCGTAGCGCCGCTGCGGGTGGACGGTGACCACGCCTTCCTCGTCCACCTCGCACGGGTTGTCCGCGGTGCAGACCTCGCCCGAGGTGTTGCTGGAGTTGTGGATCCCGACGACGGCACCGGTGGCCGGGTCGAGCAGCGGCGAACCGGAACCGCCCGCGTCGGGCAGGCAGTCCTCGGTGTACCGGATCGCCTGCCGCTGGGAGTAGCCCTCCTCGCGCAGCTCCGGCACGATGCCCGCGACGGCGCAGCTCCAGGTGTCCTGCAAGCCGCCCGAGACGACGTCGATCGCGTCGGCCTGCCGCGGGGCCCGGGCGGAGAGCTCGAAGACCTTGACGCCCTCGTCCGCGAGCTGCGCGTAGGTCTTGTCCAACCGGTACAGCGCGACGTCGGTGCCGGTCATGGTGGCGTACACCAGGTCGGTGGTCTTCGCGGTCGTCACCGGCCCGTCGGTGCCGAGGACGCCGACCATCTGCTCCTCGGGGCGTTCGACGACCACGTCGCCGGGCGCGGGACGTGCGCCGCTGGTGCAGTGCCCGTTGGTGAGCACCAGCGCCGGGTCCTGCGGCCTGGTCGCGCCGGTGCGGACGATGGAGGCGGAGCAGTCGCCGACGACCGCCGCCCCTTCCAGGGTGGGGTTGCGGTCGGCGGTCATGGACTCGATCCAGGACCGCATCGCCGCCACGTCCGTGTAGACGACGGGCTGCCCCTTCCCGTTGCTGCCGTGCACGGCACCGGCCAGCGCCCAGCCATCGCCGTCCGCGACGAGCGCGGGCCCGCCGGAATCCATGTTGGTCGCGGCGGTGCTGCCGTCGCGGGCCCCGACGCAGATCTCGTCCGCGCCGATCCCGGACCGTTCGCAGGCGTCGGCGGGCTGCACCTCGGTGTCGGCTTCCCGCAGGTGCGCGGGGAAGCACTCCGGGGCGTTCTCGTCGCAGGTCACTCCCCAGCCCATGATCCGGGTAGGCGTCCCGGCGGGCGGTGTCCGCGCCGCGATCGGGATCGGGGCGCCCTTCGCCGGGGTCCGCAACCGCAGCAGGGCGATGTCGTTGCCCTGCTGCCCGCTGGGGTGGGCGATGAACTCGTCGACGTCGATCAGCTCACCGCCCGAGGCGGGGTCGACCGACCCGAGCCGGACCCGCCAGTCCACCGGATGTCCCGTGGTGGCCTGGTCGTCGGTCCGCGCGCAGTGCGCGGCGGTGACCACCCACTCCGGCGAGATCAGCGTGACCCCGCAGACGTGCCCGTCCGGCCGGGGTGATTCGGGCCGCTGGAGCGACCCCGTGAACGGGTAGGCGTTCGGCGACTCCTCGCCACCGGTGATGGCTGTCGCGGCGGGTGCGGTCAACACCGCCACGGCCAGCGCGACGCCGGTCGCGGCTGCGGCACGGACGCGCATGGGTGGATCTCCTTCGCTTGTGCGGAACCGACGAGGACCACGGTTCCGCCGCGATGTCCGCGCTCCGACCCCGAAACGTCACGAGCGTGGAACAAGATCCGTCGCGGCCGGGGTCGCACGGGCGTTTCCCCGCCGCGAAGGCGGCCGGTCAGCCGAGAGTGCCGACGTTGCGCAGGTAGCAGTTCCCGCACATGGACTCGTAGCCGACTTCGCCGTCGATGGCGACCTGGCTGCCGTCCCGGGTGAACTCGCCGTCGAGGGTGCGCGCGTTGAACGTGGCCTTGCGCCCGCAGCGGCAGACGGTCTTGAGCTCCTCGATGGAGTGCGCCAGTTCCATCAACCGGAGGCTGCCCGGGAAGCCGCGGGTGCGGAAGTCGCTGCGCAGCCCGTAGGCGATGACCGGGATCCCGTCGAGCACGGCGAGCCGGAACAGGTCCTCGACCTGGGGACCGGTGAGGAACTGGGCTTCGTCGACGAGGACGCAGTCCGGTGCGCCCCCGGCGAGCACCGCGTCCCGCAGCAGGTCGTCCTCGCCGGGCACCACGTCGACCTCGCGGGTCACCATGATCCGGGACAGCACCACCGGGCTCTTGGTGTCGAGCTTCGGCTTCACCACGACGACGCGCTGCCCGCGCTCCTGGTAGTTGTGGGCCACCTGGATCAGCGCCGTCGACTTGCCCGAGTTCATCGCGCCGTACCGGAAGTAGAGCTTCGCCACGACCGGGAAGCTAACCACAGCCCCACCGGCCGAGGTCGCGGCACCGGCCGGACGCGGGATGCGGAGGACCGCGGTCACCGCCGCGGGCGGGCGCACGGCGCTGGACCGCGCGCGGCGCGCCCGCCCGGACCCGTTCCAGCGGGTCGCTCGCCCGCTCAGACGGGCTGGCCCACGGGCCGGATGGTCAGGGTGTTGAGGTCGACGCCGGCCGGCTGGTCGAGGGCGAAGCAGATGGTCTCGGCGACAGGTCGGGGCGGCAGGGCGAAGGGGGGAACGCCGGTGCCTTCCCAGAAGGGCGTGTCGACCATGCCGGGGTTGACGAGGGTGACACCGACGCCACGGGCCGTGGCGTGCAGGCGCACGTTCTCGGCGAGCCCGGTGGTGGCCCACTTGGTGGCCGAGTAGAGATTGCCCGGGGAGTTCTTCAGCCCGGCGACGCTGCCGATGAGCACCAGCCGTCCGCCCGCGGCCTCCAGGTGCGGCAGGGAGGCGTGGGCCAGCAGGGCGGGCCCGAGGACGTTGGTGAGGACCATGGGAGCCCACAGCGCCGGGTCGCCGGCGCCGATGGAGTCACCGGACATGAATCCGGCGTTGGCGACCGCCGCGTCGAGGCCGCCGAAGTGCTCCACCGCGCGGGTCACGACCGAGTCGGTGGCCTGCCAGTCCGCCGCATCGCCGACGAGGCCCAGCAGCCGGTCGGGGCAGCCCGCCTCGTCGAGGAACTTCTCCAACTTGCGCTCGTCGCGGCCGGTGACCACCACGCGGTGACCGCGGGCGAGGAGCGACCTCGCGGTGTGGGCGCCGATACCGCTGGTCGCGCCGGTGATCAGTACGGTCTTGCTCGCCATGTGGTCCTGCTCCTGTGCCGGGATCGGTGTGCCGCGGACGGCGTCCCGCGTTGCGGGATCGCGGTTCAGGTCCGCCGATCCCCATGTCACCGGCGCCGTCCGATGCGGGGAAGGTCGCGTTCATGGGGGGTACGAGCACGACCCCTCTTCCGGCCGCGTCACGGATACCCTGGCGCGATGGAATCCGCGTCCGAGAACCACACCGCCGGCCCCGGCGACAACCGCTCGGAGATCCGCGACTTCCTCATCAGCCGGCGGGCCAAGCTCGCCCCGGAACAGGTCGGAATGCCCACCAGCCGTCGCCGCCGGGTTCCGGGGCTGCGGCGCGAGGAGGTCGCGGTCCTCGCCGGGGTGAGCACCGAGTGGTACACGCGGCTGGAGAAGGGCCACATCGGTGGTGTCTCCGAGGAGGTGCTGGAAGCGGTCGCCGGTGCGCTGCTGCTCGACGAGGACGAGCGCACCTACCTGTTCCAGTTGGCCAGAGCGGCTCGGTCAGCCCGCCGCAGGCCGCACGGTTCGCACCGCCGCAAGATCGAGGAGATCCCGCCCTCCATGCAATGGGCGCTGGATTCCATGACCATGGCTCCCGCTTTCGTGCGCAGCGGCCGGTTGGACATCACCGCGAGCAATGCGCTGTGCAGGGCCCTGTACGCACCGATGTTCGACAGCGGCACCACCGTCGACCGGGGCCGGGCCAACTTCGCCCGCTACTTCTTCCTCGATCCCGGCTCGGCCGATTTCTTCGTCGACTGGGAGGAAGGTGCGCGGGCCACGGTCGCGATGCTCCGCGCCGAAGCCGGTCGTGAACCGCACGACCGGGCCCTGCGGGAACTCGTCGGCGAGCTGTCCACGCTCAGCGCCGACTTCCGCACCATGTGGGCCAGCCACGACGTCCGCATCCACCACGAAGGCGCCAAGCGGCTGAACCATCCCGAAGTCGGCCGGTTGGAGATGACCTTCCGCTCCCTGAACCTGCCGCTCTCCCGGCGAGCTGATCACAACCTGATCATCTACGCGGCCGAGCCCGGCTCCCCCGCGGCGGAGCGCCTCGCACTCCTCGCCAGTTGGACGGCGCCGCGGTCCGCGCCGACGGACCCTGCCGCGGCACCCGCGGGCACGCCCTCCGGCACACCGGGCTGACCTGGAGAGCCGATGCCTGGCGTTCCCGTCCACCACTTCAGCGGAACGGGGATCATCAGCCGGATACGAAAACCCCGCTCACCTCATGTTCTCGGTGGTGAGCGGGGTTTCAACGAGGGTGGAGCTGACGGGATTCGAACCCGTGACCCCTTGACTGCCAGTCAAGTGCGCTACCAACTGCGCCACAGCCCCTGATTCACTTGTGCGGTTCCCGGTTCCGGTGTTCCGGCCCCGTTCGCCTCGTGCCTGCATACAGTACAACAGGCCCGCGAAGCCCCCGCGAAGGGGGGTCCCCCTCGATCTTCGAGGGGCGGTCGCGGGACTGTGCGCTGCGCCGACGGTTCACCCGGCGCGGCCGTGCTCGGTGGGCAGGCCCCGGGTGTTGGCGGCCTTGACGAACGCGGACCGCGGGTCGTGGAGTTCGCCGAGGGCGACGGTCTGCCGCCGCAGCGGGATCTCCAGCAGCCAGTCGCCGAGGATGCGGGCCTTCAGCCGCAGCGTCGGCAGCTTCGCCAGGTGGTAGGCGCGGTGCAGCAGCCACGCGGGCAGGCCCTTGAGCTTGATGCCGTACACCTCGGCGGCGCCTTGGAACAGGCCGAGCCCGGCGACGGATCCGGCGTAGCGGTGCCGGTACTCCTGCTGCTTGTGGCCGCGCAGCAGCGCGACGACGTTGTCGGCGAGCACCCTCGCCTGGCGCACCGCGTGCTGGGCGGACGGCCCGCACAGCGCGTCGGCCTTGTCACTGGTCAGGTCGGGGACGGCGGCGCAGTCGCCGGCGGCGAACACGTCCTGGGTGCCGCGGACCTGCAGCTTCGCGGTGCACTCCACCCGGCCCTTGCCGTCGCGGGGCAGGTCGGAGTCCTCCAGCATCGGGTGCGGTTTGACCCCGGCGGTCCAGGCGATCGTGTCCGCGTCGAACTCGTCGCCGTCGGAGAGCACCACGTGCCCGTCGGTGAGGGTCTTCGCGGTGGTGTCGGTCTTCACCTCGATGCGGCGTTCCTCCAGGCGGCGGCGGGTGTACTCGCCCATCGGCGCGCTGACCTCGGGCATGATGCGGCCGGTCGCCTCCACCATGATCCAGCGCATGTCGCCGGGTTCGAGGGTGCGGTAGGCGCGGATCGCCTCCCGGGCCATGCTCTCCAGCTCGGCGATCGCCTCGATGCCCGCGTAGCCGCCGCCGATGAACAGGAACGTCAGCAACCGCCGCCGCAGCTCCGGATCGGAGGTGCTGGCGGCGATGTCCAGCCGGGACAGCACGTGGTTGCGCAGGTAGATGGCCTCGCCGATGGTCTTGAAGCCCACGCCCCGCTCGGACAGGCCCGGGATGGGCAGCGCCCGCGACACCGAACCGGGCACGACGACGAGCACGTCGTAGGTGAGGTGCTCCTCGGTGCCGTCGGCGAGCGTGGCGGTCAGCTCGCGGCTGCGGTGGTCGATGCAGGTGACCTGCGCGGTGAGGACCTCGCTGCGCCGCAACGCCTGCCGCAGCGGCACCACCACGTGCCGCGGTTCGACGGATCCGGCGGCCGCCTCCGGCAGGAACGGCTGGTAGGTCATGTGCGACTGCGGGTCGATGACGGTGATCCGCGCTTCGCCGGGTTCCAGCCGCTTCTGCAGCCGCAGCGCCACGGTCAGGCCCACGTGGCCGCCGCCGACGATGACGATCCGCGGCTTCCGGCCCGGCGAGCCCGGGACGGGCCGGTGGTCGCGGGACGGGTCCGTCTGGTCCGTTTCAGCTGCCATGAACCGGGTCTCCTCTCGCGCCCGCGCGGGTCCGCCGCGGATCCACCTGGCGGTCGGGATGCCTGCGCAGGTACTCCTGTTCCAGTTCGAACGACCGCGCGGTGTGCTCGCGCAGCGCGTCCGGCGCTCCGTGCAGGAACGTCTCGTTGCGGGTGCGGTGCAGCCGTTCCAGCTCGCGCAGCAGGTCCGGCTCGGCGAGCTCGTCGGCGGGCACTCCGGTGGGGGTCATGTCGGCCTCCGCCGGTCACGCCGCGGCGCGCGGCTTCGGCACCCGCTTCGCCAGCAGGTCCTGCCGTTCCCGTTCGCTGAGCCCGCCCCAGACGCCGTACGGCTCCTGCACGGCCAGCGCGTGCTCGCGGCAGGACAGCATCACCGGGCAGCGGTGGCAGATCTGCTTCGCCTGCTCCTCCCGGTTGCTGCGGGCGCTGCCGCGCTCGTTCTCCGGGTGGAAGAACGTGCTGGTGCTCAGGTCCCGGCAGGCGGCTTGCAGCTGCCACTCCCAGGTCTCGGCCACCGGTTTGGGCAGCCGCATGGTCGCCGTCATCGTGATCACCACCTCGCCGCGGGACGGCACTGCGTTCGCCAGCACCACAGACGTCATACCCACGGCCCCCGCGGCGGACACATGCGCCCGGCGCCACCCGGGCCACATCCGCACCAGGCGTCAGTCGAGCAGCTCGTCCACCCGCCGCGCGTAGGCGGTCACCGGGTAGACGGCCTCGAACCCGCACTCGTCGGCGAAGCGCTCAGCCGCTCCCCCTTCGTCGCCGTGCGCGGCGACGAGCCGCGCCCCGCGCGCCCGCACCTCGTCGACGACCTCCGCGACCAGGGACGAACCGATGCCGCGCCGCCTGCGCCCCGGCCGCACCACGACCTGCTCGACGAGGCCGACGCCGCGTTCCGCGAAGCCCTGCGCGAATCCGGCGATGCGGTCGGCTTCCGGGTCGTCGACGACGCGCAGCACGCAGCGGGGGTCGTCGCCGCGGTGCGCGAGGGTCCGCACCAGCCGCCGCTCCCCGTCGTCGGACAGGCCGGCGTCGTCGCCGATGAGCTCGGCGATGCCGCGCAGGTCGTCGTCGGTGGCGGGCCGGACGTCCCGGCTGGGCGTCTTGTCCTCGCGGTGCAGCAGCGCCATCTGCTCCTCGACGGCGCGCCAGCCGGAGTCGTCGGCGATGCCCTCGATCTCGGCGACCGTGGTCGGCGAGGCGTACACGATCGCTTCGGGCCGCCCGGCGTCCGCGAAGGACCGCTCCAAGGTGAGCAGCGTCGTGGCGACCTCGGCGAGCGTGCCCCACAGGCCGACGGCGTGGTTGCCCGCGGGCAGCGGGTCGTCCTGGTTGAGCACCACGGTGGCGGCTCCGACGCGGCCGATGCGGCCGTAGCGGATGGCGCCGGAGGCGAGGCGGGCGGTTTCGACGAGCCCGGCGAGTTCCCGCGCCTGTCGCGGGTCGAGCAGGGCTTCGTCGTCCGGATCGTGCAGCGGGTCCACACGTCCATTGTGGAGGTGGTGACGCCCGGTTTCGCACCGCCCTGCGACATTGAGGTGATCCCGCTTCGCAGGTCTCGTTTTCCGCGCGGAAGACCGTAATGTCGGTAGAGCACCTGCGTGCGAACCGGGGAGTCTCCGTGACAGGGACCTACGATCACCACCGCGAGCGGCTGCGGCGCGAGGCCGACGAGCAACTGCGCGCCCGACCCCCGTTGCCGAGCTGGCAGAAGCGGGTCGTGGAGCGGTTCGCGGTGGAACGCGGTTCCGGCTGGTACACGCTGCTGAACCAGTTCGCCCCGCACACCCCGGACAACCGGCCGGACGCGGTGCTGGTCGGGCCGGGCGGGGTGCTGGTGGTGCTGCTGTGCGAGCACGAACCGCCGGTGGCGGCGGCGCGGGCCGCGTTCGTGTGGACCGCGGAACTGCTCGCGGGCCTGGCCACGCCGCACGGGCTGCTCACCGAAGCGGTCGTGCGCACCGTGGTGGTGTTCCCGGAGGGCGGGCGCGCCACGGCCGAGGACGGCGAGCACGTGGTGGTCGCGGAGTCCGAGCTGGACCGGGTCCTGGTGTGCGCGGAACCGGTGCTGGACGGGGCGGATGCGCTGGCGGCGGCCCGGCAGCTGGACAACGGCACGTTCGACCTGACGCCGATCGCCTGGAACCCGCAGCGGATCCCGCGGCCGCGCGGCGCGGGCCAGGTCGGGGCCTCGGACCGCTCCTCCGGCCTGTTCGAGGTGCGGCGGCTGCGGGACGAGCAGGCCGAGCGGGCCCCGCACGTCGCGGTGCCGGACTGGCGCCTGTTCCTGGACGACGCGCAGCTCGGCGCGGTGCGCAGGCAGTACGGCGGCCCGGCGCGGATCTCCGGCCCGGCGGGCACCGGCAAGTCGACGCTGGCGCTGCACCGGCTGGCGCACCTGGCGCGGCGCGGCCCGGGGCGGCTGCTGTTCACCTCGCACCTGGAGTCGCTGCCGGAGCTGGCGCGGGAGCAGTTCCGCGCGCTGGCCCCGCAGGTCGCGCACCGGGTGGAGTTCCGGAACCTGCACGAGTGGGCCGCGGAGCTGCTCGCCGAGCGCGGCCGGGACACGGTGGTCGACGAGCAGCGGGTGGACGCGGCGTTCACCGCGGTGTGGGAGCGATCCGGGCGGTCCGGGCCGCTGGCGGCGGCACGACCATCCAGGCACTACTGGAAGGACGAGATCGACCGGGTGATCAAGGGCCGCGGGCTGGGCACCTTGGAGTCGTACCGGTCGGCGACGCGGCGCGGGCGCGGCGGTCAGCTCAGCCCCGCGTTCCGCGCGCACGTCTGGGAGTTCTACTGCGAGTACGAGCGGGAGCTGTGCGAGCGCGGCATCTACGACCGCAACGACGTGCTGATCCGCGCGCTCGACGAGCTCGGCCGCACGCCGCTGGGCCGGGTGTACTCGGGGGTCGCGGTCGACGAGGTGCAGGACCTGACGCTGGTCGGGCTACGGCTGGTGCACGCGGTCAGCGGGGACGGGCCGAACCGGTTGCTGCTGGTCGGGGACGGGCAGCAGCAGGTGTTCGCGGGCGGCTGGCGGCTGTCCGAGGCGGGGATCTCGTTGCGCGGCCGCAGCGAGGTGCTGCGGCGCAACTACCGGAACCGGCCGGCGATCGTGGAGGCCGCTGGCGAGCTGGACGCCGTGAACCGGTTCGACGACATCGACGGGGCCCCGGCGGTCACGTTGCGCTCCTCGCTGCCGGTGCTCAGCGGCGGTGAAGTGGTGCGCTGGAACGGGGCCGCGCAGCGGGACGCGGTGCTGGCGGCGCTGCGCGGGCTCGACGCGGGTGCGGGCACCGCGGTGCTGACCCGCTCCCGGGCGGCGGCGGAGGAGTGGACCGAGGTGCTGCGCCGCGGTGGTGTCCCGGCGCGGCGGCTGGCGCCGTGGTCGCCCGATCCGGCGGCGGTGCTGGTGGGAACCCTGCTGGAGGCGAAGGGTTTCGAGTTCCGGGCGGTGTTCCTGCCGGACGAGCGCAGGCCGATGGGCTTCTACCGCGACGAGCTGGAGGCGCTGCAACGCCAGCTCCTGGTCGCCACCACCCGGGCCCGCGACTACCTCTGGATCGGAGCCCTGGAGGAATCCGACGAGTGACGGCCGGCGGCCCATCCTGTCAGCGGCGAAGCCGCTGAGCAGCAACCACGCACGCACCCGGCACCGCCCCCTTCTCAGAAGGAGCCGACGGGCCGTTCACCCGAGCAGGTCGCGGAGTTGGGTCCTGGTGCTGACGCCGAGCTTCGGGAACGAGCGGTACAGGTGCGACCCGACGGTGCGGGGGGACAGGTACAGCCGATCGCCGATCTCCCGGTTGGTGAGGCCGCGGGCGGCGAGCCGGATGATCTGCTGCTGCTGCGGGCTGAGCCCGGCGAGCACGTCCGGCGCGGGTGCGGCGGGTTCGGCGCCGCCGGAGGCGCGGAGTTCCGCTTCGGCGCGGGCGGTCCACGGTTCGGCGCCGAGCCTGCGGAAGGTGTCGAGCGCTTCGGCGAGCGGCGCGCGGGCTTCGCTGATGCGGCGGGCCCGGCGCAGCCACGCGGCCTGGTCGAGCAGCGCGCGTGCCCGCTCGAACGGCCACCGGCCGGTGCGGGGGTCGGCGAGCGCCGCCGCGTAGTGCGGTTCGGGGTCGGTGGCGAGCTGCGCGCGGGCGTGCTGCAGCAGCGCCCGCTGCCGCGGGGACGCGCCGCCGCCGAGCCTGCGTTCCGCGGAGTCCACGACGTGCTCGGCGTCGTGCCCGGAGCCGAGGCGGTTCGCGGCGGCGGCCAGGTCGGGCAGGGCTGCGATGGACTGGTGGTAGTGCTCGAACCCGCCGTCCGCGGTGAAGGCGCGGCGCAGTTGCGCGTAGGCGGTGGCGTGGTCGCCGTCGGCCGCGGCGACGAGACCGAGCACGTAGCGGGCGCGGACGGCCACCATCCGGCTCACCGACGGGTCCACCGTGGACAGTGCTTCGGCGGCGAGTTCCCGCGCCCGCGCGGTGTCCCCGCGCAGCGCGAGCACCGCGGCGTCCATGGTGCGGGAGTCGGCGATGACGTGCGGGAGTTCGGCGCGGGCCCCGTTGTGCACCGAGTCGGCGGCGATGGCGCGCGCCTGCGTCCAGTGCCCGGCCTCGAACAGCGCCCACCCGTGGGCGCAGCCGAGCCCTTCGGGCAGCGGCCCGCGGACCCGCCACCGGTCGAAGGCCTGCTCGAACAGCCGCAGCGCGATCGGCGCCTCGTCGAGCAGCCAGGCGATGGTGGCGACGGCGATGGCCCGCCCGGGCCCGGAGTCGGCGTCGGCGAGCGCGGGTAGCCGCGGCAGCACGTCCTCGCGGCTGCCGATCGGGTCGGCGACGGCCCGCACCCACGCTTCGGTGACCGGGTCGTGCGGCCCGTCGATCTCGGGGAGGGCGGCGATGACCTCGTCGCCGCGGCCGGGTTCCGCCCAGTAGTAGGCGACGACGGCGGCGGTGCCGAGCGCGTCGAGCGCGGTCGCCGGGTCGCGGTGCGCGAGGTCGGTGGCGGTGCGGGTGAGCTGGGCGAACGCGGCGGCGTGCCGATGGCTGACGGTGAGGGCCTGCCCGGCGCGCAGCGCGGCGACGGCGAGCAGCCCGGGGTCGTCGGTGCGGTCCACGACGCGGGCGGCGAGGTCTTCGACCCAGCCGGAGCGGGCGGTGAACAGCGCGGAGTTCGCGGCGAGCACCAGCCGCCGGGCCTGGTCGGCGCGGTCGGGGCTGAGTTCGGCGGCGCGTTCCAGCGCGGTGGCGGCGGCCGCGTAGCCACCGCGCCGCCGGGCCCGTTCGGCGGTGTCCTCCAGGCGGGCGGCGACGTCCTCGTCGGGTCCGGTCGCGGCGGCGGCGAGGTGCCAGGCGTGCCGGTCCGGTTCGGCGCGGGTGGCGTCGGCGAGGACGAGGTGGGCGCGGCGGCGCTGCTCGAACGGCGCCGAGTGGTACAGGGCGGAGCGCACCAGCGGGTGCCGGAACCGGAACCGGGTGCCGTCCCAGCGCACCAGCCCGACGCGTTCGGCCGGGGCCCACCCGTCACCGGGCGCGTGCACCGGGTCGGGCGTGTCGGCGGCGGCGAGTTCCAGCAGGAGTTCCCTGGTGCGCTCGGGCAGTTCCTGCGCCCGCGCCGCGAAGATCTTCTCCAGCCGTTCGGTGGTGGCCAGCGGCCCGGGTCCGGTCTCCTGCGGCACGGCGGCGAGTTCGACGAGCGCGAGCGGGTTGCCACCCGCTTCGGCGAGGACCCGCATCCGCCGCGCGCCTGCCGGGGGCTGCGGCAGCGCGTTGAGGACGCGGTTCGCGTCGAGTTCGCCGAGCGGTTCGAGGTGCAGCGTCGGCAGCCCGTCCATGCCGGGCAGCGGTTCGTCCTCGCGGGCGCCGATGAGCAGGCTCAGCGGTTCGGTCCCGATGCGGCGGGCGAGGAACGCGAGCAGGTCGAGGCTGGCCCGGTCGAGCCAGTGCGCGTCGTCGACGACGAGCGGGCCGCCGTGCTCGGCGAGCAGTTCCAGCGCGGCGAGGCCCAGCCGCAGCACGTCGGGTTCGCCGTCGCCGCGGTCCATGCCGAACGCGCAGCGCAGCCGAGCGGTCTCCGGGCGGTCCGGGGCGCGGCGCAGCAGCGGCGCGAGCAGCCGGTGCAGCCCGGCGAAGGCCAGGTTCGCTTCGCTCTCGCTGCCCGCGATCCGCAGCGTGCCCGGTCCGGCGACGGCGTCGAGCAGCGTGGTCTTGCCCATGCCGGGGTCGCCGGTGACGACCAGCACGTGCCCGGCGCCGTGCGCGGTCCGGCGCAGCTGCGCGAGCTCCCGCTCCCGGCCGATGATCTCCTGCATCCGCGGCCTCCCGGCCTCCGACTCTAGCCCCGCCCCGGCAGGTGCAGTCACGTGACGGATACCCCGCGACCTGGTGCGCGGCGCATGGTCGACGGCATGGAGAGCATCATGCTGGGAGACGTCGAAGTCACGCGCGTGCTGGAGATCAACGGCCGCGCGATGGGCATGGACGAGTTCTTCCCCGACATCCCGACCGAGGTGTTCGAGGCCGAGCGGGATCTGCTGGATCCGGACTTCTGGTCGCCCGCCGACAACGGTTTCATGGCCGCGGTGCAGACCTGGGTGCTGCGCAGCGCGGGCCGCACGATCCTGGTGGACACCGGGGTCGGCAACCACAAGGAACGGCCGTACTCGCCGCACTGGCGGCACTTGAACACCGGCTACCTGGACGCCCTGCTCCGCGCCGGGGTGCGGCCGGAGGACGTCGACATCGTGATCAACACGCACCTGCACGTGGACCACGTCGGGTGGAACACGCGGCTGGTGGAGCGGGACTGGGTGCCGACGTTCCCGAACGCCACCTACCTGCTGCCGCGGGTGGACTTCGAGTTCTGGAACCCGCTGGGCGAGCACCGGCCGAAGAGCGCGCGCAGCCACCAGAACGTGTTCGAGGACAGCGTGGCGCCGGTGCACCGGGCGGGGCTGGCGGAGCTGTGGGAGGGCGAGCGGGTCATCGACGAGAACCTGCGGCTGCTGCCCGCGCCGGGCCACACCCCGGGTTCGTCGGTGCTGCACCTGGAGTCGGGTTCGGACCGGGCGGTGTTCATCGGCGACCTGCTGCACACCCCGGTGCAGCTGCTGGACCCGGCGCACAACTGCGGTTTCGACGAGGATCCGGCGGCGGCGCGCGCGTCCCGGCGGCGGCTGCTGGAGTTCGCGGCGGACCGCACCGCGCTGGTGGTGCCCGCGCACTTCGGCGGGCACGGCGCGGCCGAGGTCAGCCGGGACGGGGACCGCTTCGCGATCGACGCCTGGGCGGCGTTCGAGCGGCCGCGCTGGACGAACCGGTGAGCGCCGTGGTGCGCACCGGCGCGGGCCGGGTGCGGGGTGCGCGGACCGCGGAGGGCCTGGTGTTCCGCGGCATCCCGTACGCGGCGGCCCCGCTGGGTCCGGCCCGGTTCGCGGCACCGAAGCCCGCGCCCGGCTGGGACGGGGTGCGGGACGCGACCGCGCCGGGTCCGACGGCGCCATCGCCGCACCGGGACTTCGGCGGGCTGGACATGGGTCCGTTCTTCGGCCCGGGCTGGGTGCGCGGCGACGACTACCTGTCGGTGGACGTGTGGACGCCGGACGCGGCGACGGGCGGGCTGCCGGTGCTGGTGTTCGTGCACGGCGGCGGTTTCGTGTCGGGCGCGGCGCAGGCGTCGCTGTACGACGGGACCGGGTTCTCCCGGGACGGCGTGGTGCTGGTGTCGGTGGACTACCGGATCGGGGCGCCGGGCTGGTTGTCGCTGCCGGGAGCGCCGGACAACCGGGGGCTGCTGGACGTGCTGGCGGCGCTGCGCTGGGTGCGGGCGGAGATCGGCGCGTTCGGCGGCGATCCGGACAACGTCACGGTGGCCGGCCAGTCGGCCGGGGCGACCGTGGTGGGCGCGGTGCTGGCGGAACCGGCGGCGCGGGGCCTGTTCCGGCGGGCGGTGGTGCAGAGCGGCAACGGGCTCGGCGCGTTCGTGCCCGCGCAGGCGGAGCTGGTCGCGAATTGGCTGGCCGGGGTGCTGGGCGTGCCGCTCGCCGAGGTGCCGGAGGTGCCGGACGAGCGGCTGGTCGACGCGGTCTCCCGGTTGGGCAAGCCGGATCTGCGGGTACCGGGGCACCACGATCCGCTGCTGCGGTTGACGCCGCTCGGCGTGGTGCTGGAGCGGCAGCCCGCGGTGTCGGTGGCGGCCGGGGACGGCGCCGAGGTGGAGCTGCTGATCGGGAACAACACCGAGGAGGGCAACCTGTACCTGTCCGCCGCCGAGCTCGATTCGTCCACTGTGGAGGACGCGCTTTCGGTTGCGGCGCAAGCACATCCGGAGCCGGAGCGGCTGGTCGAGGCGTACCGTCGGCAGCGCCCGGCGGCCTCCGGCGGCGAGTTGCGGTCGGCGGTGCTCGGCGACGCGTTGTTCGGGGCAGGCACCCGGGCGCTCGCCGACGCGCACGCGGGGCGCGGGCTGCCGACGTTCCGCTACGAGTTCGCGTGGCGGTCGACGGCGCTGGGCGGGCGGCTCGGCGCGGCGCACGGGGTGGAGCTGCCGTTCGTGTTCGACTCGGCGGACGGCCCGCGGCTGCGCGGGGACGGCGCCCTGCTGGGCGACGGCGCTCCGCCGGAGCTGGTGCGGGAGGTGCACGCGGCGTGGGTCCGGTTCGCTGCCACCGGCGATCCGGGCTGGGAGCGCCACATCGCACCGCAACGCCGCGTCCGCCGCTTCGCGACCCCGTCGGCCACCGTCACCGACCCCCGCCCCCTGGAACGGGAGGCGTGGTGACGCCCGGGTGAACGGCCCGCGCCTCGGGCGACCGGGCCGTCCACCCGGGAGGTCACCCGTCCGCCGCGAGGGACAGCGCGGCGCTGGGGCAGATCTGCACGGCGGTCCGCACCTGCTCCACCCGCTCCCCGTCCACGTCCTCGGCGAGCAGCACCACGAGGCCGTCGTCGTCCTGGTCGAACACGTCCGGTTCGGTCAGCACGCACTGCCCCGCCCCGATGCAGCGCCCGGTGTCCGCGTTGATCCGCACGCCGGCCCCCGTCACCAGGTGACCGGCAGCGAGTACACGCCGTAGATCACGGCGTCGTCCTTGAACGGCAGCTCGGCGCGGGGTCCCGCGAGCGCGAGCGTCGGGATCCGGCGGAACAGGGTGTCGAACACGATCTGCAGCTCCAGCCGGGCGAGGTTCTGCCCGAGGCACTGGTGCGGCCCGTAGCCGAAGGCGACGTGGTGGCGGGCGCCGCGGCCGATGTCGAACTTGTCCGGATCGGAGAAGGCGCCGGGATCGTGGTTCGCGGTGTGGCCGAGGGCGATGACCCCGTCGCCCTCGCGGATGAGCGTGCCGCCCACTTCGACGTCGGCGGTGGCGACCCGCGAGGTCACGGTCTCGACGATGGTGAGGTAGCGCAGCAGTTCCTCCACCATCCCGGGCGTGCGCTCCGGGTCCGCCTTGATCGCGGCGAGGTCGTCCGGGTTCTCCAGCAGCGTCAGCGTGCCCAGCGAGATCATGTTCGCGGTGGTCTCGTGCCCGGCGACGAGCAGCAGCGTGGCCATCGCGACGAGGTCTTCGACGTCCTCCTCGCCGTTGTCGCGCATCTTGACCAGCTGCCTGCCGAGCAGGTCGTCGCCGGGGTCCTCCCGCTTGGCGAGGATCAGGTCGTGCAGGTAGCCGCGGACGGCACCGGCGCTGCGCAGCCGCTCGTCCGCGGGGGTGTTGCGGCTGAGCATCGCGGTGGAGCAGCGCTGGAAGAAGTCGTGGTCGTCGTAGGGGACGCCGAGCAGTTCGCAGATCACCAGCGACGGCACCGGCAGCGCCAGCGAGGCCACCAGGTCGGCCGGGTGCGGTCCGGTCAGCAGCTCGTCGATGCAGTCGTCCACGATCCGCTGGATGCGCGGGCGCAGCGCCTGCATCCGCCGCACGGTGAACTCGCCGAGCACGGAGCGGCGCACCGGGCCGTGCTCGGGTTCGTCGAGGGACAGCATGTTGGGCCGGAACTCGCTGATCGATTCCTGCTGGCCGGCGACGAAGAACGGGAACGCGGGGTTGCGCCGGTCGGAGCTGAACCTCGGGTCGGAGAGCACGAATCGGACGTCCTCGTGCCGGGTGAGCACCCACGCTTCGCCGCCGATCGGTGTCCGGACGCGGGAGATGGGGTTGGTCTCGCGCAACCGCACGTACTCCTCGGGCGGGGCGTGCGGACACCGCCTCGCGACCGGGAAGTCCCGCACGGCTTGTTCGGTGGTGTCGGGCATGGGCGCTGCCTCCCAGGCGGAGATACGGAAGGAAATCTTCCGGTTATGGCTCCCACGGTACTGAAGCGGAAGATTTCCGTCCACCTCCGATCGGGCGGATGCGACAATACGAGCCGTGACCACGGACTTCTCGGCTTCGCCGGGCGAACCACCGCTGCGCGCCGACGCCCGCCGCAACCGGGACCAGATCATCGGCGCGGCCAAATCGCTGTTCACCTCGGACGGCCCCGAGGTGCCGATGGAGGAGATCGCGCGCAGCGCGGGCGTCGGCGTCGGCACCCTCTACCGGCGGTTCCCGGACCGCGAATCGCTGATCCGGGCGGTGGCCAGGGACAACTTCGCGAACACGCTCGCGCAGGCCGAAGCGGCGGCCGTGGAAGAACCCACCGGCTGGGACTCGCTGGTCCGGCTCCTCAAGAGCTCCGACGAGCTGCAGCTCAGCGTGCACCTCGGCATGTCCTCGCCGCGCGCCTGGGAGATCGTCAAGGGCGACGAGATCACCCAGCGGCTGCGGAACTCGTTGCTGGCCACGCTCGACTCGGTCGTCGCCACCGCGCAGGCCGAGGGGTCGCTGCGGGCCGACGTGGGCGCGGGTGACATCGCCGCGATCTTCGCGATGCTGCTGCGGCGTCCCGGGCCGGACCACCCCGACTCGCAACGCCTCGCCGAACGCGCCCTGCAGGTCATGCTCGACGGGCTCCGCACGCCCGGACGCCCCGGCGCCGGGCTGCCCGGCGAACCGATCTCGGTGTCCGAGATCCCCCTCCTCAAGCGCGACAAGCGACCCGCCCGCGACGGGTGAGCCGCACCCGGGTGGAGACGGATCTCCACCCGGAATACGGTTCGCGCCCCACGACTCCGGCCGCCGGAATTCCTAACGTCATCGACGACACGAGGAACTCCGAACGGGGAGGTGCGGATCCGTGAGCGGTCCCATCGAAATTATCTTGATCGTCGCGCTGATCGGCTACGTGCTGGTCCGACGGTTCACCGGAGAACCGGTCGAGGGCAAGCGGATGCTGCTGGTGCCCGCGGTCATCGCGGTGGTGGGCGCGGTGAACCTGCGGGAGGTGCCGCACTCGCCCGCCGCCATCGGGATGCTGGTGGCCACGGCCGTGATCAGCGTGGTGCTGGGGGTGCTGCGCGGGTTCAGCGTCCGCATCTACGAGCGGGACGGCCACGCGATGATGCGCTACACCTGGGTGACCGCGGTGCTGTGGGTGGTGAACATCGCCGTGAAGCTCGGTTCGGGGCTGCTCGCCGGAGCCGTGGGGCTGCACGCGGGCGGCGGCATCACGTTCAGCCTCGGGCTCACCGTGCTCGCCGAGGGCGTGGCGATCCTGGCCAAGGGCGTGCGCGGCACCGGGCGGATCCCGTGGTCGCGGGGGCGCGGCGACGCGGCACCGACCCCCTCGCCGATGCTGGACTCGATGCAGCGCAAGGCGCGGGACGCGGGTGACCTGCGCGGGATGCGGAGCTTCGCCCCGGTGCTCGACGGACTCCGCGACGCCGCCGCCGACCGGCGGAACGCGCACCCCGGTGCCCGGCGGTGACGAGCCCCGGAGGAACATCGCGGCCGATGACCACGACCTCGCCCGGCCAGCGCGCGCTGCGGGCCACCGATCAGCTGCTGCGCCCCCTGGTTGTCGTCTTCCTCGCCGCGCTGCTGGTGGTCCAGCTGCGGGAGGCCCCGCCCGCCCACTTCACCGGCCTGGTCTGGGTGACAAGCGCGGTGACGGTCGTGGCGGCGTGCGCGGCGGCGGTGCCGTGGCGCGGCGGACCCGAGTGGGCCCGGGTGGCGCTGGTGGCGGTGTACGCGCTGGCGGGCGCGATGGTGTTCGCGCTCGCGCCCCGGACCGTCGGCGCCGCGTTCGTGTTCATCGCCTGCGCGACCGCCGGGGACAAGCTGAGCTCGCGCCGCGCCGCGCTCCTCGTCGCCGTGGCGAGCACGGTGGCCGCCGCCGCGGCCACCTGGACGCTGGAGTTCTGGTTCCAGGTGCCCGACGGCCCGCCGTGGTGGCTGGCGCTGATGGTGAGCCTGCCGCTGTACATCGGCATGGCCCGCCGCGAGCGGGTCAACGCCCGCGCCGCGTCGCTGCTGGCCGCCGAGCAGACCCGGCGCGCCATCGCCTCCGAAACGCGGGAAGCCGCCCTGGAGGAGCGCAGCCGGATCGCCCGGGAGATCCACGACGTGCTCGGCCACTCGCTGTCCGGCGTCGCCGTGCAGCTGGACATGGCCGACGCCCTGCACGTCGGCGGCCGCTCCGACGAGGCGAACGAGGCGGTGCGCCGGGCCAGGGCGCTGGCCGTCACCGGGCTCGGCGAGACGAAGCGCGCGGTGCACGCGCTGCGCGAAGGCGCGCTGCCGCTGGCGGACACGCTGACGCGGCTGGCGCAGGACGGTGCCGCCGAGCTCGCGGTGCGGGGCGACGCCGAGGACGTGCCGGTCGAGATCGGGCAGGCGGTCATCCGCACCGCGCAGGAAGCGCTCACCAACGCCCGGCGGCACGCCCCCGGATCCCGGGTGGAGCTGCTGCTGGAGTGCACCGCGGACTCCGTCCGGTTCACCGCCACCGACGGCGGCGCCACCGGGCAGGCCCCGGACGGCGACCAGGGCAGCGGCATGGGCCTGGTGGGGATGCGGGAACGCGCCGAGCTGCTCGGCGGCACGCTGCGGGCCGGACCGCGCACCCCGCCCGAAACCGGTTGGACCGTGCGGATGGAGCTGCCGCGATGAACCCGATCAGACTGCTCGTCGTCGACGACCAGGCCGCCGTGCGCGACGCGATGGCGGTGATGCTCGGCCTGGACCCCGGCATCGACGTGGTCGGCACCGCCGAGAACGGCGAACGCGCCCTCGCCGCCGCCGCGGAGCACGCCCCGGACGTGGTGCTGATGGACCTGCACATGCCGGTGCTGGGCGGGGTGGAGGCCACCGGGAAGCTGCGCGCGACGCGGCCCGGCGTGCCGGTGGTGGTGCTGACGACCTTCGAGGACGACGAGTCGATCCTCGCCGCGCTGCAGGCGGGCGCGCAGGGCTACCTCACCAAGGACGCCGACCGGGCCACCATCGTGCAAGCGGTGCGCAGCGCGCACGCCGGGCATTCGGTGCTGGACCCGCAGGTGCAGTCCCGGCTGCTGGAGCTCGCCACCCGCCGGGCCGCCCCGGCGCCGGAACCGCCGATCGCGCTGACCGCCCGCGAACGGGAAGTGCTCGACCTGATCGGGCAAGGCCTGCGCAACGGGGAGATCGCCCGGCACCTGCACATCAGCGAGGCGACGGTGAAGACCCACATTAACAACCTGTTCGGCAAGGCCGACCTGCACTCCCGGGCCGACGCGGTGCGGCTCGCGCTGACCCTGCGCGGCTGACGGGCGCTGCCTGGGTCCCGGCCACCGGGTCATCCGGCGCGGAGCAGCACGGGACTGCCGGTGACCTCCATCCGCTCCCCCGGCCGCAAGCGGTCGCGGGAGCCGTCCAGCCGCTGCACCACCGCCATGCCCGGGTCCGGCGCCATCTCCGCGGTCCCCTCGTGCGTCCAGCGGATGACGAAGGCCCGGCCGCCCCGGTCGAACCGGCACTGCCAGACGTTGTCCGGCAGCAGCGCCTCCGCCCCGTGCCCGCAGGAGCTGATCCGCGCACCGCGCAACCACTCCCGCAGCTCACCGACGTACCGGCCGGCCTCGGTCGGCTGGAAACCGGCCACCTGCAACGGGATCGGCACCTCGTCGCCGCCCCAGCCGTCGAAGTAGACGCGGTCGTAGTCCATCCACAGCCCGATCAGGTACCAGCGGACCGCGAAGTCGGCGGCGAGCTCGGCGGGGACCTGCGGCTCGTACGGGTCGTCGGAGCCGGCCCCGGTGTTCCACATCCGCGGGCTCGCGCCGCCGCGGTGCAGGGTCGCCTCCACGCGGGTGGCGAGCTCGGTCGTGGTCTCCGGCGGGTCGCTCGTCCGGCGCGGGCGCAGCTCCACCGGTGCCGCGTCGCAGTGGTCGTAGCCGTGCAGCGCCGCGAACCGCTCCAGGTGCGCGTCGGCGGCCGGATCCCACAGCTCGCCGAAAGCCGGGCAGACCACCTGCGCGCGCGGGTCCAGCTCCCGCACCACCCGGCTGCCGATCTCGGTCATCTCCACCAGGACCTCCGCCGTGCCGTCGAAGTGCGGCGGCCCGAGGTCCCACAGCTCGTAGGCCTCCACCCGGCCCGCGGCACGGGTCGCGACGGCGGTGACGAACCGCTCCCAGTCGGCGAGGTCGTCGGGCGGTCCGGTGCGCGCATCATCGCGGTAGGCGGAGCGCTCACCGCGCGGACTCGCCCAGCTCGGTGTCCCACCGAAGGTGAACACCACTGGCAATCCCGCGTCCTGGGCGGAGTCGAGCAGCCGGTCGAGGGTCCGCCAGTCGTAGCGCCCGCGTTCCGGTTCGAGGTCCTGCCAGCGCGTCCCCGAGTCCCACAGCCGCACGGAATCGACCGGGAAGCCGGGCATCCCGCCGGTGGAACTGCTCACGGTGACGCCCACGAAGTCGGGATCGATCTCCGCGGGCACGTCGGTCCAGTTCGGCGGGAGGCTGTGCAGCGGCTGCGGCCCGGGCCCCGCGCGCAGCGAGTACGCGAGCAGCGCGAGCACCAGCAGCGCCGCGACCGCCGATGCCGGTAACCACCAGCGGCGGAGGCGTCGCGCGAGGGTCGTGGTGGCGGCAGCGGGCTCGGCGCGGGCGGACTGCGCCTCGGAAACGGGGTCCCGGCGCGGCACCGGACCGGTCGCCGAGCCGGTCGCCGAGCCAGTCGCCGAGCCGGTCGCCGAGCCGGTCGCCGGGCCAGTCGCCGGGCCGCCGCGGGTTGCCGTGCCCGCCGGAGGCCCCGCGGTGCTCGGCGCCTGCCAGGCGGCCGATCCTCCGGCGGGCGCCGGGACTCCGTCGGCGTCACCGGTCCCCGTCGCTCCGGGATTTCCGGCGTCTCCGGAACTTCCGGCCGCTTCGGAGCTTCGGGCAACTCCGGAGCTTCCGGCCGCTTCGGGACTTGCGGTCACTTCCGGACTGCCGGTCATTTCAGGGCTGCCGGGTGCTTCGGGACTCCCGGGTGCGCCTGAGCTTCCGGTTGCGCCCAGACCCCCGAAAACTCCTGGACTTCCGGCTGCGCCCAGGGCCCCGGTGGCGTGCGTGATCCCGCTCGCTTCCGGAATCCCGGTCGTGCCCCACCCGGTCGCATCGGAAATCCCGGCCGCTTCCGCACTTCCGGCCGCCACGGCGTTCCCGGGGGCGACGGTGGACATCGCGGCCCGCACCCCGCGCGGCACCGGATCCGCCGCTCTCGCCCGGCGTTCCGCTTCCCAGCAGCGGTAGAGCCGGTCGAGCTCCGACCCGGTCGCGCCGCAGGCGGTGGCGATCGCTTCGACCGCGGCGAAGGTCTGCGGTGCGCTCTGCCCGCTGCAGTACCGGTGCACCGTCGATCTGCTCAGGAAGGTGCGCGCCGCGATCTGCTCGTAGCTGCGACCGCTGCGCCGCTTGAGCTCGTCGAGCCGCCGCGCGACCTCCCCGCCGAGTCCGGCCATCCCCCAGGCTCCCCTCTGCTTCCGATGGCCGGGAAGTCTTGCACGGGACGACGTCCCGGTGATCCCGATTCGTCCCAAGATGACCCGATCAATCCTGGTCACGAAGGCCCTTTCATCCCAACGTCCCAGGGACGTCCCACCCGGTTGTCCCAACGCGGACGATCTCGCGAACCTGGGTCCACGCGGCTCGACGCCGCGCACCGGGGGTCGCTGGGGGCGGGGCCGGGTGATCGCGGGACGTGTCGTGCACGCCGCGGTCGCTCGGCCGGGATCCGCTGCCGTTCCTCGGCAGGGACGAACGACGGGACATTCCCGCGGGAACAGGGGGAACACCATGAACAAGACGAAGCGCCTGCTCGTGGCCGGGGCCATGATGGCCGGTTTCGCGGGCACGCTCACCGCTCCGGCGGTGGCCGCGCCGGCACCGGCGGACGACGCCTCGATCGCGGCCGTGTGCGGGAAGACCTACACGGCACGGACGTCGTGGGCCACGACCACGTTCCGGGTCACCTGCAAGTCCGGCAAGATCACCGTTCGCGGCACCGTCACCGACACCAAGGCGGACGGCAAGTGCGTGCGGGTCAGCGGCAAGGCGGGCAACAAGTCCTTCCGCAGCGGCAAGGCCTGCCCGAAGGGCACGTCCAAGAGCTACGGCGCCACCGGCACGGGCAACTCGGTGCGGATCACCTTGGAACGGCTCTGACGGACGAGTGCCGCCCCTTCCGCGCGGAAGGGGCGGCACTCCACCGCGGTGCTCCGATCACGGGGTCAGTGGATGTCCATCCGCTCGGACAGCTGCGGCAGCAGCGGCTGGTTCTCGTCCACCGGGATCTCCGGGTCGGCCGGGGCCTGGTCGGTGCTCCCGCAGTTCGGCTCGGTGGGCTTGCCCGCGACCCGGTCGTCGATCCACTGGAACGCGCGCGGGAAGGAGGCCACCGCGCCACCGATGTGCGTCGGGCCGAGGTTCGGCGCGAACTGCACGTCGGCGCCGGCACCGCACCAGTCGTCGGCCAGCGTCTTGGACTGCTCGAACGGGATCACGTCGTCCAGCCGGCTCTGCGAGACCAGCACCGGGAAGTCCGGGGCGGTGCGCCCGATCCGCTGCTCGGCGACCACGTCGGCGAACGGTGCCTCGTCGAGGTAGTCGGTCACCGGCCTGCCGTCGGCGCTGTAGTCCGCCGACTTGGCGAAGGCGAACTTGGCGATGCCGTCGATGGTGCAGGAGTTCTCGACGTCCTCGCGGAACTGCTTGCCGGTGTCGTTCAAGTACGGGTCGAGGTCGATGTCGTAGCCGGCGGCGACGCCGACCAGCGCGTAACCGAGGAACGCGGCGTAGGGGCCGCCGTCGAGGTTCTCGCCCACCCCGCCGAGCTCGGCGGGCACGGCACCGGCCGCGGCGCCCTTGATGTCGAGTTCGGGGGCGTAGCTCCCGGCGAGTTCGGCGGCCGACGCCGAGCCCCCGCCGCCCTGCGAGTAGCCGTAGAGGACCACCGGTCCGTCGTCCGGCACGTCCGTGTCGGGCAGCCGCTGCGCGGCCCGCACCACGTCGAGCACCGCGTTCCCGGTGACCTCGCGGTTGACGTAGGTGTGCGAGCCCGGCGTCCCGAGGCCTTCGTAGTCGGTCATCGCGACGGCGTAGCCCTTGCTGAGCATGGCTTTGATGAAGAAGCCCTCGTACTCGGTGCCGTTGGCGAGCTGCCGGGACGGCGCGCAGTGGTCGGCCATGCCCTGGGTGCCCGGCGCGTAGCCGATGACGGGGCGCTCGCCGTCGCCCTTCCAGTCGTCCTTCGGCGTGATGACGGTGCCGGTCACCGCGATCGGCCCGCCGTCGCCGTCGGTGGAGCGGTACATGACCCGCTGCACGTCGGCGTCGACGGGGATGGTCTTCAGCGGGTCGAGGAAGTACTCGGACGGTTCGGATCGGACGACGTCACCGTTGCCCCCCGGCAGTTCCGCGGGTGGCTCGTAGAACGGTGGCCGCTCCTCGGCGGACGCGGCGGACGCGGTCGCGACGGCGAACGAGACCCCGACCACGGCTGTCAGCGCGGTCGTGGCCGCGCGGTGGAACGGACGGAGGTTCACGGGCTACTCCTCGTTGAGTGGCGAACCGAATCGACCTACCGCTGAGTAGGTCGACGTCGAGCGTGACCCGCGACACGAAGTAATGACAATCACTCCGACTACCCGAAGGTAACTTCGCAACCTCTTCGCAACCGAACATGCACCCACCGTGACGTCAGCTCACGATCAGTGCTCCCGGGGAAGCCGGCTCCCGGATCACCGAGCCCCGTCGGCGACCGCCGCGTCCACCATGGCAATGAGGTCGGCCTCCAGCCGCGCCCGCGCCCGCGGCTCCAGTTCGGAGGCCCACAGCGGCCGGTCGCCGACTCCGTCGGCCGCGGCGATCACGAGCACCTGGGTCGCCTCGGGCACGCCGTCGGCGTCGAGGTCCCGCTGCCAGCGCAGGTCGTCCTCCTTCGCCAGCTCGACCACCTCGGGCACGACGTAGAGCTGCGCGATCAGGCTGAACCGCTCGCGGATCTCCTCGCCGTCGACGGCCGCGGTGCTCGCGCGCACGTAAGCGCGGGTGAGCCGGCCGGGAACACCCTCGGGTTCGACGAGCTGCGCGTCCACCTCGCCGCGGAAGAGATCGATCTGCTCCTGCGCGAGCGCCACCAGCAGGGCCTGCTTGCTCGCGAAGTGGTACACGAGGCCACCTTTGGACACCCCGGCCTCGCGGGCGATCACGTCGAGCGTCGCGCCGATGCCGTGCTCGCGGATCACCCGCTTCGCCGCGTCGAGCAGGATCCGGCGGGTGTCCTCGGGTGCGCGCCCGGTTGTTCGCCCCATGCCGCCCATCCTTCCGCACGCCCCGCGGAGAGCAGCACCACCTGAGAACTGCACCGACTGGTCAGTACAGTAATGCTCATGCAGCTGGATTCGGAAGCGCGACCGCAGGTGCGTTTCCCGCGCGGGCGGTGGGCGGCGCTGGCGGTGCTGGCGATCGCGGTGCTCGTGCTGGCGATCGACAACACCGTCCTGTACCTGGCGGTTCCCGCGTTGACCGCGGACCTCGCCCCGTCGGCCGCGCAGGTCCTGTGGATCGGCGACGTCTACTCGCTGGCGCTGGCCGGGCTGCTGGTGGTGATGGGCTCGCTGGCGGACCGGGTGGGCCGCAAGCGGCTGCTGCTGGTCGGTTCGGCCGCGTTCGGGGCGGCGTCGCTGCTGGCGGCGCTGTCGACGAGCGCCGCGATGCTGATCGCGGCGCGGCTGCTGCTCGGGGTGGCGGGGGCGACGTTGATGCCGTCGACGTTGTCGTTGCTGCGCAACATCTTCCCGGACCCCGTCGAGCGGACCAGGGCGATCGCGGTGTGGTCGGCCGCGGCGGGCGGCGGCGCGGCGGTGGGCCCGCTGGTCGGCGGGGTGCTGCTGGAGAACTTCGCCTGGGGATCGGTGTTCCTGATCAACGTGCCGGTGATGGCGGCGCTGGTGGTGAGCGGGATGTGGCTGCTGCCGGAGTCGCGGGATCCGCACCCGGGCCGGTTCGACCTGGTGTCGGCGGGGCTGTCGATGGTGGCGATCGTGCCGGTGGTGTGGGCGATCAAGCACACCGTGGCGTCCGGCGCCGACGCCGCGGGCGGGTGCGCGCTGCTGGCCGGACTGGTGGGCGGCTGGGCGTTCGTGCGCAGGCAGCGGCGGCTGGAGGTGCCGCTGATCGACGTGTCGTTGTTCGCCCGCCCGGCGTTCAGCGGGTCCGTGTTCGCCGGTTTCATGGCGGTGTTCGCGTTGATGGGCCTGTTGTTCTTCTTCTCGCAGTACCTGCAGCTGGTGCGCGGCTTCGGGCCGCTGGCGGCCGGCCTCGGGGAGCTGCCGAGCACGGTGTCGGCGATGGCCGCGGTCGCCGTGGTGGGCTGGGCGTCGCGCCGCCTGGGCGCCGGCCGGGCGATCGCGGTGAGCCTGCTGCTGGTGGCGGCCGGGCTCGTCGCGGTGGCGGTCGCGGAGGGCGCCGGTTCCTACTTCTGGCTGGGCCTGGCGCTGGTGCCGACCGGGCTGGGCGTGGGGATCGCGCAGACGCTGACGACCGACGTGGTGGTGTCGGCGGTGCCGCCGCACAAGGCGGGGGCGGCATCGGCCATCTCGGAGACCGCGATGGAGCTGGGCGTGGCGCTGGGGATCGCGATCCTCGGGTCCCTGGTGTCGCTGCTGTACCGCTCGGCGCTGCCGCCGGCCGAAGGGCTCTCCGCCGCGGGGCGGGCGGCGTTCGCGGATTCGCTGGCGTCGGCGTCGTCGGTGCTGCCACCGGATTCACCGCTGCTGGCGGCCGCGCGCGACGCGTTCACCGGGGCGATGCAGACCACGTCCCTCGCCGCGGCCGCGATCACCTTCGCGGCGGCGCTGGTGGCGGTGCGGACGATCCCGCGAGGCTGAGCGCGGCGAAAACGCCTGGGATCCCGCGGAGGTTTCCGGAAGCATCCCCGGCATGGGCGACGAGTTCGCGGTGAAGGCCACCTACGGCCAGGTCTTCGCGGTGGCGCAGTTCCGCGCGCTGTTCGCGGCCCGGCTGCTCGGCGTCCTGTCGGACGTGGTGCGGTCGGTGGCGCTGGCGGTGCTGGTGCACGACCGGACGGGTTCGCCGCTGCTGACTGCGGTGGCGTTCACGATCGGTTTCCTGCCGCAGGCCGCGGGTGGGCTGTTCCTGGCCGCGATGGCGGACCGGTTCGCGCCGCGCACGCTGATCGCGACGGGCTACGGCGTGCAGGCCGCGGTCGGGTTGCTGCTGGCGTTCGGGCGGCTGCCGGTCGGGGCCTGCCTGCTGCTCGTCGCGGCCGCCGCCTGCCTGACCCCGGTCACGACGGGCGCCGCGGCCCGCGTCCTCGCGGCGGTCCTGGCCGGGGACGTCTACGTGCTGGGGCGCTCGCTGTCGTACCTGGTCGCGGTCGCGGCGCAGCTGGTGGGCATGGCGGCGGGCGGTGCGCTGGCGGCGTGGCTGGGCGTCGAGCGGACGATGCTGCTCACCGCGGGGGCGCACCTGGTGGCCGCGGTGCTCAGCGCCCTGTTCCTGGCGCGCAGCGAGGTGGTGCGGCCGCGCGGGTCGATCGTGCGCGACACCGTGCGGGGCAATGCGGCGCTGCTGGCCGCACCGGGCGTGGCGAGGCTGATCGCGGTGCAGTGCCTGCCCGCCGCGTTCCTCGCCGCGGGCGGCAGCCTGATCATCCCGTACGCCGCCGAGCGGGGGTTCACGCCCGCGGAGACGGGTGTGCTCCTGGCCGCGATCTCGGCGGGCATGCTCATCGGGGACGTGGTGGTGGGGAGGGCGTTCGACCCGCGCACCCGCGAGCGCCTGGTCCGCCCGCTGCTGCTGGTCATGGGTTCACCGCTGATCGTCCTGGCGGCGGACCCGCCGCACCCGGTGGTGGTGGCCGCCTACGTGTTCACCGGCACCGGCTCCGCCTACCTGCTGGGCTTGCAGCGCCGCTACTTGGCGGCCGTCCCCGAAGCCCTGCAGGGCCAGGGCTTCGCCCTGCTCAACATGACCACCATGACGGTCCAGGGCGTGGGCCCCCTCCTGTTCGGCCTGGCAGCCGAACACCTCCCCCTGAACCACACCCTCGCCCTCATAGGAGCAACGAGCACCCTGACCGCCCTGCTCCTCACACCCCCACACCCCCACTGACCACCCAACCCCCACCCACACCCACAACCCCAAACACCCGAAACCCACCCCAAAACAACGCCCGAAAACCGAGCAAACCAACCCCGAAGACCAAAGGCCAAACCCCCGCATCGATGGCCGAAGGCCGAGCCAACCCCCGATGGCCGAAGGCCGAGCCCCGCACACGATGGCCGAAGGCCGAGCCCCCACACCGATGGCCGAAGGCCAAGCCACACCCCGAAGGCCGAAAACCGAGCCCACACCCCGAAGACCGAAGGCCAAGCCCACGCACCGATGGCCGAAGGCCGAGCCCCGCACACGATGGCCGAAGGCCGAGCCAACCCCCGATGGCCGAAGGCCGAGCCCCGCACCGGCTGGTCCCCACCCAGCCCAACCCCCACCCGAGGCAAGGAGCCCCACGATCCGCACCACCGCACCGTGGGGGCCTACGGGGGCTCGGCCCCCGTACAGATGAAAAGGAGCCGGGAAGACGCCAAAAGCGTCAACCAGGCTCCATGTGGAGGTGCCGGGAATCGAACCCGGGTCCTCCGTCGCTTCACCAAGACTTCTCCGTGCGCAGTCCGCTATGCCTCTGCTTGGCTCCCTCGGTCTCGCGAACTAGCCGAGGTGACGAGCCCAGCCGCTGTTCGATGTCCCACCAGGTCCCGCGGCCGGACCTGGCGGTAAGAGCCCCCTAGTCGATGCCGGATTCCGGGACGGAGGCGTTCCCGGTCCGACAGAGTCGCTCCTCGCTCAGGCGGCGAGGGCGAACTCGCGCTGACTCTTGTCGGCGCTTATTAGATTGCGGCGACGCTCTCGGTGGTCTCCCGCCTGCACCGGCACGCTTCCCTTGGATCACCGTACGGAGTCGAAACCGTTCACCCCCTCGTTGCGGCCGTTCCTTCTCGACCGCGCGGTCCGTACAGCATAACGTCCGCTCCCCCGCGGATCATTCCACTATCGGCCTACGAGATTTCCGCAGGTGGGAGCTTCAGCAGCCGGGCGGGTGCGTCGTGCAGGACGCTGCGCAGGAACGGGGTGCCGAGCCGTTCGTCGGCGGCGGCCCACCCGGCGATGGCGGCGAGCTGCTCGGCGTACGGGTAGGGGATGTTGGGGTAGTCGGTGCCGAGCACGACGCGGTCCTGCACGGGCACGAGCCGGGCCGGCCAGTCGGCGGGCAGCGGGCTGAACCGCTCGGTGAAGGCGACGCCGACCATGGTGGTGTCCAGGTGCACTCGCGGGTGCTCGTGGACGAGCCGGAGCGCGGTGTCGTACTCGGGCATGCCCGCGTGGGCGAGGACGGCGGTGAGCAGCGGGTGCCTGCGCAGCACTTCGCCGAACACGTCGAGCCCGGTGTGGTCGCCGCGGATGGGTCCGTGCCCGCAGTGGATGACGACGGGAGTGCCCGCTTCGGCGAGCACGCCCCAGGTCTCGTCGAGCAACGGGTCCCGCGGGTCGAACTTCCCGACCTGCACGTGGACCTTGATGCAGCGCGCCCCGGCCGCGAGGGCGTCGCGCATGGCGCGTTCCATGCCGGGTTCGGGGTAGAGCGTCGCGGTGGGCACGGCGCCCGGCGTGCGGTGCCCGAAGTCGAGGGCCCACTCGTTGAGCCAGGCGGCCATGCCGGGCTTGTGCGGGTAGACGAGCGGCGCGAACGCGGTCACCCCGAGGTCGCGGAGCAGCCGCAGCCGGGTCGGTTCGTCGTGCCGGTAGGTGACGGGCCAGTCCATGCCGTAGTGGGTGCGTGCCTGGTCGAAGTAGGCCCACACCTTGTGCAGCACGCGTTCCGGCAGGAAGTGCGTGTGCAGGTCGACGAGTCCGGGGAGGCCGAGCCGGTCCAGCCAGGGCCGCACTTCCGCGTCGGAGGCGGGCCCGGCCGGGATGCTCACCGGCGGCCCTTGCGGATGCGGCCGATGTGGCGCTGCATCTCGCGGTCGGCGTCCCGCTTGGCCATGTCGTGCCGCTTGTCGTGCGCCTTCTTGCCGCGGGCGAGGGCGAGTTCGACCTTGGCCTTGCCGTCGGAGAAGTACATGGACAGCGGGATGAGGCTCAGCCCGCTCTCCTTGATCTTCCCGACCAGGCGGAGGATCTCGCCGCGGTGCAGCAGCAGTTTGCGGGAGCGCCGTGGTTCGTGGTTGGTCCAGGTGCCTTCGGTGTACTCGGGGATGTGCGCGTTGCGCAGCCACACCTCGCCTTGGTCGACGGTGGCGAAGGCGTCGACGAGGGAGGCCTTGCCCTGCCGCAGGCTCTTCACCTCGGTGCCGGTGAGCACGATCCCGGTCTCGTAGGTGTCCAGCACCGACCAGTCGTGCCGCGCCTTGCGGTTCTGCGCGATCTGCTTGCGCCCGCGTTCCTTCACCATGCTTGCAACCTTAGCTACCCGTGTCTCGTGCGCGGCGGGACCGCGGCACGGCGCCGGTCGTGCTCGGCCCGCGCCGGGCGTAGAGCGAAGCAGCCGCCGAGCCTCGTGGTCAACCGGGTTTTCCCGGTCTGGAACGCGAGGAGCGGCCGCGCTCGACGAGCACGGCCGCTCCTCGCGGTGGTCTCCGGGGTCAGAGCCGCACGTACAGCCGCAGCGTCACGTACCCGGTGGTCGCCGAGATCGCGGCCGCGACCAGCAGCATGATCGGCGAGACGGCGGCGATGTCGCCGTAGCCGATCTCCGGGATGATGCCGGTGCCGAACACCGGCGACATGACCCTGTCGATGAACGCCGCCTTCGAGATGAGCAGCCCGATGATCGCCAGCAGCGCGCCGATCAGGCCGGACACCATCGCTTCCAGGAGGAACGGCAGCTGGGTGTACCAGCGGGTGGCGCCGACGAGCCGCATGATGCCGGTCTCGGTGCGCCGGGTGAACGCGGAGAGCTGGATGGTGTTGGAGATCAGCAGCAGCGCCGCCATCGCCTGCACCAGCGCGATCGAGAAGGTCGCGTTGCGCACGCCGTTGAGCACGCCGAACAGCCGGTCCAGGTAGTCGGCCTGGTCGACGACGCTGTCCACGCCGGGCTGGCCGTCGAACTTCTGCTGGATGGCCCCGAACCGCTCCTGGTCGGTGAGCTTGATCCGCAGCGAGGCGGGCATCGCTTCGACGCGGGCCACGTCGCGCAGTTCCGGCATGGTCTCGAAGACCTTGTTGAAGTTCTCGAACGCCTGCTCGCGGTTCTCGAACTTGACGGATTCGACGCCGGAGGAGCGGGTCAGCTCGGACTTGAGGTTCGCGCAGGGCTGCTGCGTGCAGTCCGCGTCGTTGGCGCTGACGTCGTCGGTCATGAACACGACGACCTCGACGCGGTCCTGGTAGACCTCCTGCATCCGGTCGATCAACCGGACGACCAGCAGACCCCCACCGAGCAGGCCGACCGAGATGGCCGTGGTGAGGATCATGGCGATGGTCATCGTGACGTTGCGCCGAAGGCCGTTGACGACCTCGCTGAATACGAAGCTCGCGCGCATCTTGGTGTGTGCTTCCTGGCTGGGTTCGGGGGTGCGGGGCTGCTCAGCGACCGACGCCGTAGACGCCGCGGGCGTCGTCGCGGATCACTCTGCCGAGGCTGAGCTCCACGACGCGGCGCCGCATCGAGTCGACGATCGAGTGGTCGTGCGTCGCCATGACCACCGTGGTGCCGGTGCGGTTGATCCGCTCCAGCAGCAGCATGATGTCCTGGCTGGTGTCGGGGTCGAGGTTGCCCGTGGGCTCGTCGCACAGCAGCACCAGCGGCCGGTTCACGAAGGCGCGCGCGATGGCGACGCGCTGCTGCTCACCACCGGAGAGCTCGTGCGGCATCCGGTCGGCCTTGCCGTCGAGGCCGACGAGCTGCAGCACCTCCGGCACCACCTTGCGGATGGTGTGCCGGGGCTTCCCGATGACTTCGAGCGCGAACGCCACGTTCTCGGCGACCGTCTTGTTGTTGAGCAGCCGGAAGTCCTGGAACACGCAGCCGATCCGCTGCCGCAGCCTCGGCACCCGTCGTCGCGGTAGCTTCGCGACGTTCCAGTCGGCCACGAACACCCGGCCTCGGGTGGGCACGTCCTCGCGGAGCAGCAGCCGCAGGAACGTGGACTTCCCCGAGCCGGAAGGGCCGATGAGGAACACGAATTCGCCCTTGCCGACGCTCACCGAGACGTCGTCGAGCGCGGGACGGGTCGAGGTCTTGTATCCCTTGGACACGTGCTCAAGCCGGATCACGGGGCGTGAGTTTACCTGCGACCTTTCGGGGGACCGGCGCTCACCCGGACCAGTCACCAGGAGCGCCGGTACCGGGTCCATCTCCGCTGGTCAGCTCGTGATCAGCTCACGCACCGCAGCTTCCGGACGGAGCAACGCCCTCACCCGTGCGGGCGGCACGCGTCGCGGTCCGCCCGGCGGCCTCAGGCCGCGGAGTCCTGCTGGCGGCGCCAGCGGATGCCCGCTTCGAGGAACCCGTCGATCTGGCCGTCGAGCACGGCGTCCGGGTTGCCGACCTCGAACTCGGTGCGCAGGTCCTTGACCATCTGGTACGGGTGCAGCACGTAGGAGCGCATCTGGTTGCCCCAGCTGGAGCCGCTGTCCTTGAGCGCGTTGAGCTCGGCGCGCTCCTCCTCCCGCTTGCGGGCGAGCAGCTTGGACTGGAGCACGCGCAGCGCGGCCGCCTTGTTCTGCAGCTGCGACTTCTCGTTCTGGCAGGACACCACGATGCCGGTGGGGATGTGCGTGATGCGCACGGCGGAGTCGGTGGTGTTGACGCTCTGCCCGCCGGGACCGGAGGAGCGGAACACGTCGACGCGGATGTCCTTCTCCGGGATCTCCACGTGGTCGGTCTCCTCCACTACGGGGAGGACTTCGACGCCGGCGAAGGAGGTCTGCCTGCGACCCTGGTTGTCGAACGGCGAGATCCGCACCAGCCGGTGGGTGCCCTGCTCGACGGACAGCGTGCCGTAGGCGTAGGGGGCGTTGATGCGGAAGGTGGCGGACTTGACGCCGGCTTCTTCCGCGTAGGAGGTGTCGTAGACCTCGACGGGGTATTCGTGGCGTTCGGACCAGCGCACGTACATCCGCATGAGCATCTCGGCGAAGTCGGCGGCGTCGATGCCGCCCGCTTCGGCGCGGACGGTGACGACGGCTTCCCGCTCGTCGTACTCGCCGGAGAGCAGGGTGCGGACTTCGAGGGCGTCGAGCTCCTTCTTGAGCCGCTTGCGCTCCTCGTCGGCCTCGTCGAGCCCGGCCTGGTCGCCTTCGTCCTCGCTGAGCTCGTAGAGGACTTCGACGTCCTCGACCCGCTGCCGCAAGTCGCTGATCTTGCGCAGTTCGGCCTGCCGGTGCACCAGCTGGCTGCTGATCTTCTGCGCGTACTCGACGTCGTCCCACAGGTTCGGCTTGGCCGCTTCGGTTTCGAGTTCGGCGATCTTCGCCCGCAACGCGTCTAGGCCCATGACGCTCTCGATGCCTTCGAGCGTGGTGGACAGGTCCTTGATATCTGCGGCGACGTCGGGATTCACAGTGTTCGAGGGTACTTCACCGGCGGGCGGCTTCCCACGAGGACGGCCCCGGTCGGCGCCGGTGTCCCCGCCCAGGGCTGCGGTGGTGCTCGCGGGCGGGGTTCCGGATCATTCCCCAGTGCTCATTCCGGAATGCTGTCGAGCAGTTTCACGATGGCCCGGTTGTGGGCGACGGTGAAGTCGGCCGCGGCCTTCTCGTAGGGGTCGGTGGCGGCCTTGGCGGCGTTCTTCGCTTCGTCGAGCCGGGCGGTGTACTGCTCGCGGGCGGATTCGACGAGGGCGGCGCGCTGCTTGGGCGTGAGCGATCCGGCGTGGACGAGCCGCAGGATCAGCGGGCTGCGCACGTTGTCCGGGCCGGGTTCGGTGTTCAACCAGGACTTGAAGGCGCGCTTGCCGGCGGCGGTGATCGCGTACTGCTGGCTGGAGCGCGGTCCTTGCTTGCCGAGGCGCAGCAGCCCGGATTCGGTGAGCGCGGGAAGTTCCCGGTACACCTGGCTGCGGGTCACGCTGAAGAATCCACCGAATCGTTCGGTGGCGGCAGCGACGAGCTGCCCCCCGGTCTTCGGGCCGTCGTGCAGCAGCCCCAGCAGTGCGGCGGATGTCGAGTTCAGCTCAGTCACGAATCCACCGTGCCACGGCCCTCGCAGGCTGTCCACAATGGTCGGCCTCTCTGTCCACTGTGGTTGCAATGGGCTGGTCCGAGTGGACCATCCGTTGTGGCGCAGCGTGAGCGGGTGCCGCCGTTCCGGCGTGCTTCAGCGCACATCGCTCTGCCATCGAGGGGAACGTTCGTGGGCGCGGGCGCCGTGGCGGGCCGCGCCGGGTGTCGCGCGCGGTGGTGATCGCTACCTGATCGTGCGGTCTACCTGCACGAAACGGTGCGTTGCCGCGGCGGGGCCGCCGATTACCGGGAGTGACGTCCATGCTGCGGCGGTGCGCCGGCGCCCGCCGGTCGCGTTCGGACGGAGGTCGTGCTGCCCGGAACCGAGCCCCACCAACGCTTTTCCGCTTGCCCCGGCAAGGATCCCCCCGCTCGCCAGCCCCGCTGCACCGTCTGCCGTCCCCCGTACTCCCCTCCCCGGCACCCCACCGAGCAACCACCCCCGCTCCCCCACCCACCAAAACCCCGGCAACCCCCCAAACCACTAACCGCAAGCCCCCACCCCCACCGCGACGCGCGAAGCGCGAGCCCCACCCACCGCAAAGCGCGAAGCGCGAGCCCCCCCCCCCCCCCCCCCCCCACACAAAACACAAACCCCACCCACCACGACCAACCGCACCAACCGCACCAACCCACCCGACCCCACCACCGCACCGTGGGGGCCTACGGGGGCTCGGCCCCCGTACAAAACGAGGACAAACGGAAAGAGGCCCCCTCTCGCCAGAGAGGGGGCCTCGAACACACCACGAGTAGCGGGGACAGGATTCGAACCTGCGACCTCTGGGTTATGAGCCCAGCGAGCTACCGAGCTGCTCCACCCCGCGCCAAGCACGACCATCAACTTCAGCCCGTGCCGTATTTCCTTGTGAACAGAACTCTACACCCCCCCGAAACCACCCCCGAACCCACCCCCCACAAACCACCCCCACCAGCCAAAACCCACCCACCCCCACCGCGACGCGCGAAGCGCGAGCCCCACCCACCGCAAAGCGCGAAGCGCAAGCCCCCACCCACCGCAAAGCGCGAAGCGCGAGCCCCACGAAACACAAACCCCACCCACCACACCAACCACGATCAACCGCACCAACCCACCCGACCCCACCACCGCACCGTGGGGGCCTACGGGGGCTCGGCCCCCGTACAAAACGAGGACAAACGGAAAGAGGCCCCCTCTCGCCAGAGAGGGGGCCTCGAACACACCACGAGTAGCGGGGACAGGATTCGAACCTGCGACCTCTGGGTTATGAGCCCAGCGAGCTACCGAGCTGCTCCACCCCGCGCCAAGCACGACCTTCAACTTCAGCCCGTGCCGTATTTCCTTATGAAGAGAACTCTACTGGAGGGGTCCGGCACCGCCGCAGGCGGGGTCCCTTGAGGACGTTTCCGCTGGTGGCGGCGCGGGCCGGCCGCGTCGGGCCGGCCCGCGGCCGATCAGCCGCCGTTGCCTTGGAGTTGTTCGAAGCGTCCGACGGCGCCTTCGAGCCGCTGGAGCGCCCCGCCGAGGTTGCCGAGGTCGCCGGACTGCTGCGCGGTCCGCACTTGTTCGAGCGCGCTCTGGATGTCGTTGACGGCGCTGCGGAGTTCGGGCGTCGGCTGCTGCCCCGGGGCTTGGGGCTGCCCGCCGGGCTTCTGCTCCGGCGGTTTCTGGGCCTGGCCGTCGCCGGTGGCGTCGCCCGCGCCCGCGCCGAAGACCTGTTCGAGTGCCTTGGGGAGGGTTTCGGCGAAGCCGACGTTGCCGCCGAAGGAGACGAGCACGCGGGCGAGCTGCGGGTAGGAGTCCTGCTCGTTGCGCTGGATGTAGATCGGTTCGACGTAGAGCAGTCCGCCCTTGACGGGCAGGGTCAGCAGGTTGCCGAAGATCGCGTTGACGTTGGGGTTGTTGAACAGGGTCCGGTTCTCGGTGACCTCGGGGGTGGACTCCATCTGGTTCTGCACCTGGTTGGGCCCGGGGGTCTGGGTGTTGGTGGGCAGGCGCAGGACGGTCAGCTTGCCGTAGTCGCGGGGGTCGGAGGACGCGGAGACCCAGGCGGCGAGGTTCTGCCGCCGCAGCGCGGTGAGGGCGCTGGTGAGCTGGAAGGTGGGCTGCTGCTGTCCTTCGACCTGGGCGAGCACGTAGTACGGCGGCTGCTGGTTGCCTTCGTCGGCGGCGCCGCCCTGGCCTCCGCTGGTGGGGTCCGGGGGCACTTCCCAGAAGGTCTGCGTGGAGTAGAAGTCGGACGGGTCGTCGACGTGGTACTCGGTGAGCAGGGAGCGCTGCACCTTGAACAGGTCTTCGGGGTAGCGGAAGTGGTCGCGCAGCTGCGGGCTGATCTCGGAGCTGGGCTTGACGACGCCGGGGAACACGCCTTCCCACGCCTTGAGGACGGGGTCGGGCTTGGTGTCGTCGGTTTCGTAGAGCTCGACGTTGCCGTCGTAGGCGTCGACGGTGGCCTTCACCGAGTTGCGGATGTAGTTGATCTGCTGGTTGGGCTGCCGCTGGACGCCGGGGAGGGTGTCGTTGGTGGCTTCGCCGAGTTCGGTGAGCTCGGAGTACGGGTAGTTGTTGAGCGTGGTGTAGCCGTCGACGATCCACTTGATGCGGCCGTCGACGACGGCGGGGTACGGGTCGCCGTCGACCTTGAGCCAGGGCGCGACCTTCTGCACGCGGTCGCGCGGGTTCCGCTCGTAGATGATCTTCGAGTTCTCGCCGATGGCCTGGTTGAACAGGATGTTGCGCTCGGTGTAGTGCGCGGCGAACACGAGCCGGTTGAACCAGTTGCCGAGGGGCACGCCGCCCTGGCCGGTGTAGGTGTAGGCGCTGCTGTCGGTGTCGTACTCGCGGGGCGCCTCACCGGGGTCGCCGCCGACGATCGCGTAGGTCGAGGCGAGCTCGCCGAAGTAGGACCGCGGCTGGTCGACGGGGATCTCGCCGCGACCGTCGTTGGCGACGTCGCTGACGGAGAACACCGGGTAGCCGCCCTGGGTGCGGCCTTCTTCGAGCGTGGAGTCGACGCGGTCCGCGGGCGCGCTGACGAACCCGTTGCCGTGGGTGTAGACCATGTGCTGGTTGATCCACGACTGCTGGTTCGCGGCCAGCCCGGCGGTGTTGATCTCGCGGAGGGCGACGAGGTAGTCCTGCAGCTCACCCTTGGCGTCCCGGTACCGGTCGACGTCGAGCTTGTCGGGGAAGCCGTAGAAGTTGTACTGCTGGGTGAGCTGGGTGAATGTGTCGGACAGGACGCTGGGGTCGAGCAGCCGGATGTTCGGGATGGTGCCCGCGTCGTCGGCGACCTGTTCGGGCCGGAGGTTGGTGACGCCCGGGTAGTCGTGCACCTCGACCTTGTCCTCGCCGATGTCGAAGGCCTGCCTGGTGGCGGCGATGTTGCGGCGGATGGATTCGGCTTCGCGCTGGTTGGCGTTGGGGCGCACGGAGAACTGCTCCAGCAGCGCCGGCCCGACCGCGCCGACGAGCACGCTGGAGAGCACCAGCAGCACGGTGGCGAGCGCGGGGATCCGCAGGTCGCGCAAGAACACGGCGGCGAAGAACGCGAGGGCGCAGAACACCGCGATGCACAGCAGGATCAGCTTCGCGGGCATGACGGCGTTCAGGTCGGTGTAGGTGGCACCGGTGAACAGCGAGTTCCGCTGGGACAGCAGCAGGTCGTACCGGTCGAAGAAGTAGTCGACCGCCTTGAGCAGCACGAACAGCCCGGCGAGCACGGCCAGCTGCACGCGGGTGGGCGCGGACAGCTGCCCGGCGCGGCCGGCGAGCCGCACGCCGCCGAAGATGTAGTGCGTGACGAGCGCGCCGATGAAGGCGACGGTGATCGCGACGAACGCCCAGGACAGCAGCCAGCGGTAGAACGGCAGCTGGAAGGTGTAGAAGCTGATGTCGTGGCCGAACTCCGGGTCGGTCTGCCCGAACGGCACGCTGTGCAGGAACAGCTGGAGGGTCTGCCAGTCGGCCTGCGCGGCGAGGCCGCCGAGCACGGCGACCGCGGCGGGGATGCCGAGCGCGAACGCGGCGGGCCGGGCGCTGATCAGGGTGCGGTACCGGGCGAGCGGGTCGTCGGGTCCGCTGATCGGCACGAACACCGGCCGGGTGCGGTAGGCGATCCACAGGTTCAGCAGCAGCACGGCGCCGAGGAACAGCGCGGCTCCGACGCCGAGGCCGATCCGGGTGAGCAGCTGGGTGGTGAAGACCCCCCGGTAGCCGACTTCCCCGTACCAGAGCCAGTCGACGTAGGCGCCGACCAAGCTGGACCAGATGATCAGGCCGGCGAGCACGACCACGCCGATGATCAGCAGGATCCGGCTCCGCCGGGACAGTTTCGGCATTACAGGCCGCATGGCCACAGCGCACACTCCAGGCGACGATCGACGGGCCGGGGACGACTCCCCTCGCGATGTTCAACTCTACGATGCCGCCGAGGGTTCCCCCGATCGCACTCGAATTCCGGCGAATCCGACATCGCTTCTCCTGGTCATGGCGGGTCCGCCCGGTCGCGGCGGGTCCGGGCGGCGGGGTGCGCCGGTCGGGCGCGGGACGGCCGGGTGCGGGGTGCGACGATGTGCGGCATGTCAGCCGCTCATGGTGATGACCTCGCCGCCGCCCTTCCCGGCGCGGCCCGCGAGGTCGAGGAGTTCGTGGCCGCAGCGGGCTGGGACCAGCCCACCCAGATCTTCGCGCTGGTGCCGACCGAGCAGTTGCTGGCCGCCCAGCCGTCGCTGGCCGCCGAGCTGGACGCCGAGTCGGTGCTGACCCCGATCGCGCAGGAGTCGCTGCCCGCGGAGGACCTGGCGGAGGCGCTGGCCCGCATCGAGTGGCCCGACCAGGTCGTCGGGTGCGCGCTGGTGCAGGAGATCGTGGTGCTGCCGCCGGAGGCGGAGGCCGGGCTGCCCACCGACGACGACGAGGAGGCCCGCCGCGCGGCGGCGGAGCACCCGGACCGGCAGGAGGCGCGGCTGGTGGCCGCGGTGCTGCGGGTCGGGAACGAGACCTGCGTGCTGCGGCTGCGGGAGAGCGGCGGCGACGGCGAGCTGGTGCAGGACCCGTCGCTGGCGCCGAACCTGCTGCGCGCGCTGCACGAGACCTTCGCGACGGCTTAGCCGGCCCGCGGCGGCGGACCGGCGGCCCGACCGGATCAGCAGCTGGGCGGGGCGCCGCCGTCGCGCAGGGTGTCGAGCGCCTTCGTCGCCTCGTCGAGGGTGCCGACGCGCACCAGCTGCAGCCCCTCCGGCGCGTGCGACTTCGCTTCGGAGCAGTTCCCGGCCGGCACCAGGAACGTGGTGGCCCCGGCCTCCCGCGCCATGGTCATCTTGAACGGGATGCCGCCGATCGGGCCGACGTTGCCGACCGCGTCGATCTCCCCGGTGCCCGCGACGAACTTCCCGCCGTTGAGCTCGCCGGGCGTCAGCTTGTCCACGATCGCCAGCGAGAACATCAGCCCGGCCGAGGGCCCGCCGACGTCGGCGAGGCTGATCTTGATGTCGAACGGCACGTCCGGGCGCCCCACCGCGCCCACGCCGAGGAAGCCCTGCGGGCGGCCGTCGGAACTCGTGCCCAGCACGACCGGCACCGTGCGCTCGGGTTCGTCGCCGTGGCGGAACGTCAGCCGGACCTGCTCGCCGGGCTTGCTGGCGGCGACCGCGGCCTGCAGCGCGGGCGGATCGGTGATCGGCTTGCCGTCGACCGCGATCAGCTGGTCGCCGGGTTCGAGCACCGCGTCGGCGGGGCTGCCGGTGACGACCGTGCCCGCCAGCACCTTCGTCGGGTAGCCCAGGTGGTGCAGCGCCGCGGTCTCCGCGTCGGTCTGCGAGTCGTTGAACGCCTGGGTGTTCTCCTGCTCGATCTGCTGCTCGGTCTTCTCCGGCGGGTAGTACACCTCGCGCGGCGCGAGCGCGTACCGGCCGCTGACCCACAGCCCCAGCGCCCCCAGCATCGACAGGTGGTCGGTCACCGACACCGTGGTCATGTTCAGGTGCCCGGCGGTCGGGTAGGTCCGCTGGCCGTCGATCCGGATGACCGGCGTGCCCGCCTCTTCGCCCAGCGTGTTGTAGGTCGGTCCCGGACCGAGCGCCACGAACGGCACCGGGGCGAACGCCCCGAGCAGCCCGAAAGCGGCCACCAGGATGACGCTGGTCAATAACGTCCAGGTTCGACGGCTCACGAGGCGACAGGGTACGTGGCCGCCTCCGGCGCGATCTCCGGGCGGGTGATCGCGGAACCGAGCCGCACGCTGCGACATCGGCCCCCGCGGGTCGCCGAGCGACTTATCCGGTTCGACGCGATCCGCGTACGGTGGAGGCATGAATGACATGCCGTTCGGGTTCAGCCCGCAGGATCCCGACGACGACCGCGACAAGGGGGAGTCGTCGGAAGGGCGCTCCGGTGGCGCCGGTGACTCCGGTCAGAACCCCGGTCCGGGGTTCGGCTTCGGCGGCGGCGCGCTGCCGGGTGGCGGCATGGGCGGCATGCCCGGCGGGATGAACTTCGACATGGGCCAGCTGGGACAGATGTTCTCCCAGCTGGGGCAGGTGCTGAGCCACTCGGGCGGCGGCGGTTCCGGGCCGGTCAACTACGACCTGGCCAAGCAGCTCGCGGTGCAGCAGCTGCACTCGAACGAGCGCACCGAGCGGCCCAGCCAGCAGGAGGTGAAGGGCGCGCAGGACGCGGTCCACCTCGCGGAGCTGTGGCTCGACCCGACGACGGCGCTGCCCGCGGGCGCGCGCACCACGAAGGTCTGGTCGTCGGTGGACTGGGTGGAGCAGACCCTGCCGACCTGGCAGCGGTTGTGCGACCCGGTGGCGCAGCGGATGTCCACCGCCTGGATGGAGGCGCTGCCCGCGGAGGCCAAGCAGGCCGCCGGGCCGCTGCTGTCCATGCTCGGCCAGATGGGCGGGCTGGGCTTCGGCTCGCAGCTCGGCAACAGCCTCGCGCAGCTCGGCGCCGAAGTGCTGACCTCCTCCGACGTGGGCCTGCCGCTGGCGCCGGAGGGCACCGCGGCGCTGCTGCCCGCGAACGTGGCCCGGTTCGCCGAGGGCGTGGACCGGCCGCTGGACGAGGTGACCTTGTTCCTCGCCGCGCGGGAGGCGGCGCACCACCGCCTGTTCAGCCACGTGCCGTGGCTGCGGCAACGGCTGCTGGCGACCGTGGAGGAGTTCGCGCGCGGCATCCAGGTCGACACCTCCTCGCTGGAGGACCTGGCGAGCAAGATCGACCCGACGGACCCGAGCTCGATGCAGGAGCTGATGGGCTCCAACCTGCTCGAACCGAAGACCACGCCGGAGCAGGAAGCCGCGCTGACCAGGCTGGAGACGCTGCTCGCCCTGGTCGAGGGCTGGGTCGACGTGGTGGTCTCGGACGCCCTCGGCGAACGGCTCCCGGGTGCGAACGCGCTGAGCGAGACCATCCGCAGGCGCCGCGCCAGCGGTGGCCCCGCCGAGCAGACGTTCGCGACGTTGATCGGCCTGGAGCTGCGGCCACGCCGGTTGCGGGACGCGGCGAACCTGTGGCGGCTGATGACCGAGCGGCACGGCCTGGACAGCCGCGACCGGGTGTGGGACCACCCGGACCTGCTGCCGGACGCCGCCGACCTGGACGAGCCGCTGGACTTCGCGGACCGCTGGGGCGGTTCCTCGGACCTGGACGACCCGATCGCGGCGATCAAGCGCGCCGAGGAGGCGGAGCAGGCCGCGGCTTCCGGCGAGCAGGGCTCTGCTCCCGGCGAGCAGGGCACGACCTCCGGCGAGCAGGGCTCCGCGTCCGGCGAGCAGAACCCGAAGAAGTCCGACGACGAGGACGAGTCCGGCCCCGGCTCGAAGTGATAAGACGCGACGGCGCCCCGGAGGTGTGCTCCTCGGGGGCGCCGTTCGCGTTCGGGGCGGTTCAGCCCTCCGGGTCACCGTCCACGGTGAGTCCGAGGTTGGCGGCCGCGGAGAGACCTTCGAGGTAGCCGACGGCCCGTTCGGTCTTCGGGTACCGGTTGACCCACTTCCAGAAGTCGTCGCCGTGCCCGGGGACCAGCAGGTGCGCGAGCTCGTGCACCAGCACGTAGTCCAGCACCCAGCTCGGCACGTCCCGCAACCGCTCGCTGATCCGGATGTGCTTGGTGCTGGGGGTGCAGGACGCCCAGCGGGTGCGCATCGGCGGCACCCAGCGGATCGAGCGGGGTTCGGCGCGGCCGTCGAGGTACTGCTCGGACAGCTCCCGGCTGCGTTCGGCGAGGGCCGCGTCGGAGTCGCGCGCCGGGGAGCGGCGGCGCGTCTCGCTGCGCTGCAGGCGGCTGAGCATCTCCGCCACCCACTTCTTCTCCTCGGCCCTGCTCATCCGGGCCGGAAGCAGCACGACGACCTTGTCGCCGTCCCGGTACGCGCTGACCGTCTGTCGCCGCCGTTTGCTGCGACGCACCTCGACCTGCGGTTCTGCCACGAGATCTGACCTTAGCGAGTGGCACCGACGTCCGGACATCGCAGTGCGGTTTTCCACATGCCTACTGCGCGTGATCACCTAACGAATTACTCCATTCCCCCTAACATGCGATCAGCTCAATGCAGTGATATCGATACGGCCACCTGTACGGTTCCTCCAGCGCGGTCCGGCCGGGCACGCGCCGTAGCGATCACAACACCAAGGAGGACGCCGTGGCCGACACCTACAACGGCTACTGCGTGAAATGCCGGGAGAAGCGCGACTTCAACGGCGAGATCACGGAGACCAACGGCCGACGGATGGCCAAGGGCACCTGCCCCGTGTGCGGGACCCGCATGACCCGGATCCTCGGCAAGGCCTGAGGACCGGTGGTGGAACCCGTGCGGCCCGGCTCGACCGGAGGCCCGCCGCACGTGGAACCGCGTCCCGCCCGCGTCGTGACCGGCGCGTTCCGGGACGGGCCACGACCCACGCGGGGTTCGGGCACCCCACAACCGGTCGGTGAACCACTACGATGTGCTCCGGCCCCGGAATCCGATCCCCTTTCGGAGCCGGGGCGGTTCTCCTGCGCGCGGCAAAGGAGCCCTCGTGACCGACATTCCCCGCCGGGCGGCGCACCGCACCGCCAAACTGGCCAGCCTTCCGCTGGGCGTCGCGGGGCGGATGGCCGCCGGGTGGGGCAAGCGCCTCAGCGGCCAGTCCGCCGACGAGATCAACGCGGAACTCTCGGCGCGCACGGCCGAGCAGCTGTTCGCGGTGCTGGGACAGCTCAAGGGCGGCGCGATGAAGTTCGGCCAAGCGCTGAGCGTGTTCGAGGCCGCGGTGCCCGACGAGATGGCCGAGCCCTACCGCGAGGCGCTGACGAAGCTCCAGTCCGCCGCTCCCCCGATGTCCGGGACCAGCGTGCGGCGGGTGCTGGAGCAACAACTGGGGCGGACCTGGCGGGACCGCTTCGCTGAATTCGACGACGTCCCGGCCGCCGCAGCCAGCATCGGGCAGGTCCACCGCGCGGTGTGGCACGACGGCCGGGACGTCGCCGTCAAGATCCAGTACCCGGGCGCGGGCGAGGCGCTGCGCTCGGACCTGCGCCAGCTGAGCCGGTTCTCCCGGCTGTTCCAGTCGCTGGCTCCCGGCGCGGAGATCAAGCCGCTGCTGGCGGAGCTGCAGGACCGGATGGTCGAGGAGCTGGACTACCGCACCGAGGCCGACAACCAGCGCGCCTTCGCCGCGGCCTTCGACGGGGACGAGAAGGTGCTGATCCCGAAGGTGGTGGCCAGCGCTCCGCAGGTGATGGTCTCCGAGTGGATCACCGGCACCCCGTTCTCCGAGGTCATCGCCGACGGCGAGCGGGAGCAGCGGGACCGGTCCGGGCGGTTGCTGGCCGAGTTCCACTTCTCCTCCCCCGAGCGGTCCGGGCTGCTGCACGCCGATCCGCACCCGGGGAACTTCCTGCTCGCACCGGACGGCCGGCTCATCGTGCTGGACTTCGGCGCGGTGGCGCGGCTGCCCGAGGGGCTGCCCGCGGAGATGGGCCGGATGCTGCGGCTCGCGGTGGAGGGACGTGCCGAGGAGCTGCTGGAGCTGCTGCGCGCCGACCGCTTCGTGCAGACCGGCAGCGAGCTGCGCGCCGAGGACGTGCTCGCCTACCTGGGACCGTTCGTGGACCCGGTGCGGGAGGAGCGGTTCCACTTCACCCGGTCTTGGATGCAGCAGCAGGCCGAGCGGGTCGGCGACCTGCGCAGCCCGGACTTCCGCACCGGGCGGGCGTTGAACCTGCCCCCGGACTACCTGCTGATCCACCGGGTGACGCTCGGCGCCACGGGCATCCTGTGCCAGCTGGACGCCGAGTTCGCGGCCCGCGCGATCATCGACCGCTGGCAACCCGGCTTCGCCGACCCCGAACCCGCCGCCGACTGAGGCCCGTCGAGGCTCCGAGGTCGGAGCGGTGCGCCGTCACCACCGGAGCCGCCACCGGGTCTCCTCGCGCCACGAACCCGTCCGCGGGTCAGCGCAACGTGCCGACGTGGATGGTCTGGGCGAGCAGGTAGTGCACGTCGTCCCGGTTCCCCGCGTAGTGCGGGCCGTCCGGGTCCAGCAGAGCGTCGACCGCGTCGAGGTCGGCCTGCGCGACCCGCCCCTCCGCTCCCCGGCGCAGCCACTCCAGCCTGCGCAGCACCGCGGTCATCGCGGCCCCGGACACCGGGGCGGGGCGGTCCACGAGCTGGGTCCAGGTGAGCACGTCGTCCAGGCCCGCATCGGCCATGGCCTGCGCCCACCCCACCTTCAGCCGCGTCGAACCGGGCATCTGCTCGCGCATCTCGCGGAACCACTCGGCGCGGGCGGCCGCCAGCCGCGCCTCCAGGCCGGGCTCTCCGACGCCGACGTCCCAGGGCAGCACCCGCGGCTCCAGGCCGGATTCGACGAGGGCGAGCCGCCCGCCGGGGCGCACCAGCTTGACCAGCCGCCGCAGACCGGCGAGCTGGTCCGGCAGGTGGTGCACGACGAACGAGGCGAACACCAGGTCGGCTTGGCCGACCGCGGACAGGTCGCCGCGGGCGACGTCGGCCTGCACGGACAGCACCCGCACGTCGGGGCCCGCGGTGGCGGCGGTGTTGCGCGCCGCCTCCGCCAGCAGCTCCGGCGCGGAGTCCACCAGGATCACCGTGCCCCCGGTGTCCCACATGGCGTCCGCGAACGCGGTCGCGGCGCCCCCCGCCCCAGAACCGACGTCGATCACCGTGCGGTCCTGCGGCCGGAGCAGGTCGCGCACCAGATCGGCGGTCTCCGGCCCGGCCAGCTCGTCGCCCTCGCGCAGCCGCGCGATCTTGGCGTCCCAGTCGATTCCGTCGTGCGAGTGAGCCACGAACGTGCACTCTACGGCTCGGTGATCGCCCCCTCCGCGTGGTCCGCGCGCTGCTGCGCGTAGTGCGCCAACCGGCGCCACCAGCGCCCGGCCGTGGCCTGGCGGGCCAGCCGGTGCCGGTGCGCCTCGACCAGCAGGTCGTGATGTCGCATCCGCGCCATGTCTTCGGGCATGAGCATTCGGGTGGTGTCCTTCGCGTTCGGTTCGACCAGGTCGTTCACGTGGTTGCGGGTGCGGGCGGGGAAGGTCATGCCGCGTTCTCCTCGGATCGGGGGCCGCGTGCGGCCGGTTCGGCGGGGGCCGGGTTCTTGCGGGGGCGGCCGCGGGAGCGCTTGCGGGCGACGACCGCGCCGCGTTCGAAGATCTCGCCTCCCCAGACTCCCCACGGTTCGCCGCGGGACAGCGCGCCTTCCAGGCAGCGCTGCTTCAGCGGGCAGTGCCCGCACAGGGTCTTGGCCCGTTCCAGGTCACCGGGGCTCTCGGCGAACCACAGATCCGGGTCCTGCCGGCAGGGCACCCCCTCGCCCTGGTCGGTGACCTCGTCCAGCAGCGCGCCGACCGCGCCGCCACCTCCGGCGTCGTCAGCTCTTCGCTCGGGTGCTACCCGGACGCTGGTGGTCAACATCTCTCCTCCTGACCGTTCAGGGCAGTGCACGTGCCCGGACCGACGGTGGGGAACTCCCCAGGAACACATTCGAATGGCGCTGCTTCGCGAAGTGCGGACGCGAAAAAGGCCGCGAACCCGGTTGCGGGGTTCGCGGCCTCTGAAGAAGAGCCTGGAGCGCGTCCTAGATCAGCGGATCAAGGATCGAGCTCCGCGCGAACCGGCGCGGTGCGGCCATCGACCGGACGGCCGCCGTCCGTCGGACGCGGCGTGGCGATGGCGCGGTCGAAACCGGGCAGGGTCGTGGAACGACCGCGGAACAGCGCGATACCCCCGGACATGAGGAGGCCAGGGGTACCGAGCGTCTGAATGCCGGTCATCGCTGCCACCTCCCCTCCGGATCGCGCCGGGTTCCGAACACCTCGGCTTGTGCTGTGCAGACTATGAGGCGCGGGAAGCGCGCCGCAACCGATTTTCCGAGATTCCGCCGATGGAGGAGAAACTCCTGCTCAGCGGCTAGTTTCGGCCGTGCTCGCGCTGGACGAGCGAGAGCACGTCGTCGCCGAACTTGCGGACCTTGCTCGCGCCGATCCCGGAGATCGCCACCAGCGCCGCCTCGTCGGACGGGCGCTGCTCGGCGATGGCGGTGAGCGTGGCGTCGGTGAACACGACGTAGGCGGGGACCTTCAGCTGCCGCGCCCGGTCGCTGCGCCAGGCGCGCAACCTGTCCAGCAGGCCCTCGTCCACGTCCGACGGGCAGGTCGAGCAGCGGCCCAGCTTGATGTCCATCGTGCTCACCAGCACCGACTCGCAGGTGCGGCAGCGCGGCGTGGCCTGCTTGCGCGGCGGCCCCGGCTCGGGGGTCCTGGTCTTCGCCGGCATCGCCGCCGGGTGCCGGTCCGGGATGACGCCGTAGAGGAACCGGCTGCGGCGGCGGTAGCGGCGCCCGTCGGCGGCCCTGGCCAGCGCCCAGGACAGGTGCAGGTGCTCGCGGGCGCGGGTGACGCCGACGTAGAGCAGCCTGCGCTCCTCCTCGACGCCCGCCTCGTCCTCGGCGTGCTGGATCGGCAAGGTGCCCTCGGCGAGCCCGACGAGGAACACCGCGTCCCACTCCAGGCCCTTCGCCGAGTGCAGCGAGGCCAGCGTGACGCCCTCCACCGTCGGCGGGTGCTGCGATTCGGCGCGCTGCTCCAGCTCGGCGACGTAGCGGGCCAGGTCGGCCTCCGGGGCGACGGCCGCGAGCTCCTCGGCGAGCTCCACCAGCGCGATCAGCGACTCCCAGCGCTCCCGGGCCGACCCGCCCACCGGCGGCTCGTCGGTGAGCCCGACGTCGGCCAGCACCGCCCGCACCGAACCGGGCAGGTCCGCGCCCGGCTCGTCGCCGCGGCCCGCGGCGCCGCGCAGCGCCACCACGGCCTGGCGCACCTCGGTGCGGTTGAAGAAGCGTTCGCCGCCGCGCACCTGGTACGGGATCTCCGCGTCGGACAGCGCCTTCTCGTACACCTCGGACTGGGCGTTCACCCGGAACAGGACCGCGATCTCGGACAGCGGCACGCCCCGGCCGGCCAGCGCGGCGATCTTGCGGGCGATGGCCTCCGCCTCGGCCGGTTCGTGGTCGTACTCGGCGAAATCCGGTTCGGGACCGTCCGGGCGCTGCCCGATGAGCTTGAGCCGGGTGCCCGCCGGGCGGTCGCGGGCGGCGCCGATGACCTTGTTGGCCAGCGCCACTACCTGCGGGGTCGAGCGGTAGTCGCGCTCCAGCCGGACCACGGTCGCGTCCGGGAAGCGCTTCGGGAAGCCGACCAGCCACTTCGGGGCGGCCCCGGCGAACGAGTAGATCGTCTGGTTCGCGTCGCCGACCACGGTCAGGTCGTCCCGGTTGCCGAGCCACGCGTCGAGCACCCGCTGCTGCAGCGGGTTGACGTCCTGGTACTCGTCGACGACGAAGGAGCGGTAGCGGCCGCGGAACTCCTCGGCGACCTCCGGGTGTTCCTCCAGGATGGCGACGGTGTGCAGCAGCAGGTCGTCGAAGTCCAGCATCCGCGCGTCGTTCTTGAGCTGCTCGTAGGTGGCGAACACCTTCGCCAGCTGCTGCGGCACGACCGGCACGTCGCGGCCCGCGCGAGCGGCGGCGGTGGCGTACTGGTCGGGCGAGACCAGGCAGGACTTGGACCACTCGATCTCACCGGCTAGGTCGCGCACCGACTCCTTCTCGGTGGACAGGCCCACCCGGTTCGCTGCCTGCACGACCAGCCGGAACTTGTTGTCCACCAGCGGCCACACCTGGGTGTCGTGCACCCGGGGCCAGAAGTAGCGCAACTGCCGGAACGCGGCGGCGTGGAAGGTCTGCGCCTGCACCCCGGCGGCGCCGAGGGCGCGCAACCGGGTGCGCATCTCCCCCGCCGCGCGGGCGGTGAACGTCACGGCCAGCACCTGCTGGGGGACGACCAGGCCGAGCTGCACCAGGTGCGCGATGCGGTGCGTGATGGTGCGGGTCTTGCCGGTACCGGCGCCGGCGAGCACGCAGACCGGGCCGCGTGGCGCGGTGACCGCCGCCCGCTGCTCCGGATCGAGCCCTTCCAGCAGTCGCGGTTGATCGGCCATGCCGGGCATCCTCGCAGAACCGCCCCGCCCGGCGGCGGCAACCCCACCGCGCGTCGACGCGCGCGGCCCGCTCGGAAGCTCTCCGAAGGAGACGGCCACCTGGAGCGGAGGCCGCGGCACGTTCCAGCGCGTCACGCCGGCCGCGTCGTGGAGCAGGGCACCGGCGGGCGAGGACCGGTCCGAGCCGCGGCGCGGAATGCACGGCGCCTGGTACCGGCGGGCCGGCCGTCCCCGGCCCCGTGCTCGCCGCCGAGCACGGGCGGGGAACCGCCGGACCGCAGGCACGGGCCTAGGCCCAGAACGCCCAGCCCTTCAGCATCCGGTGCGCGATGGACACGCTCGGCGGCAGCCGCAGGCCGGGGATGATGCCGTCCTCGGTGCGCATCGCGGCCTGCACGTCGGCGCGGGACACCCAGCGGGCCTCCTCGATCTCGCCGTCCGCGGGCCGCAGCGGCTCGGTCGGGTCGGCGATCGCGGCGAAGCCCAGCATCAGCGAGCGGGGGAACGGCCACGGCTGGCTGCCGAGGTAGCGCACCTCGGTGGCCAGCACGCCGACCTCCTCCTGGACCTCGCGCCGCACGCAGGCCTCCAGGGACTCGCCGACCTCGACGAACCCGGCCAGCACCGAGAACCGCTCCGGCGGCCACACCGGCTGCCGCGCCAGCAGCACCTGGTCGGCGCCGTCGTGGACCAGGCAGATCACGGCCGGGTCGGTGCGCGGGTACTCCTCGCGGTCGCAACCGGAGCAGCGCCGCGCCCAACCCACCTTCACCCGGTTCGTGGCCGCGCCGCACACCGCGCAGTAGCGGGAGTGGTCGTGCCAGTTCAGCAGCCCGACGGCCGTGGTGAGCAGGCCCGCGTCGGTGTCGTCGAGCTGGGCGCCCGCGACCCGCAGGTCCTGCCAGCCCTCCTGCGCCCCGTCGCGCTCGGTGCGCAGCGCCCAGTAGGTGGTGCCGTCCTGCGCGCCGAGCAGCACCGCGCGCGGCGTGGGCTGCTCGCCGAACACCGCGGCGTCCTCGTAGACGAGCCGCCCGTCCGGTGCGATCTGGGCGCGTCCCTTGCCGTCGACCAGCAGCACCCTGCCCGCGGTCCACTGCTCGGCGGCCGGGCCGTCCCGCAGCAGCTCGGTGCGGTCCACAGTGGAGCGGGACAGCAGCGGCGCCGAGTCCAGCCGGAAGCCCGGGCCGTCGGAGACGGCGGCCGCGCACGCCTCGGTCACGGCAGCACCACCCCGCCCAGCGCCCGCAGCTGGTCGCCGATCTTCGCCGCGTCCCCGACCACCACGCCGGTGAACGAGGTCGGCGCGTACAGCTGCGCCGCCTCCGCGACCTGCTCCGCGGTGACCTCGCGCAGCCGGTCCGGGTGCGCGCTCAGCCAGCGGTGGTCCAGCCCGCAGGCGGCCAGCGTCGACAGCATCGACGCCAGGCCCGACTGGGAGGACGTCGAGGTCAGCAGGCCGCCGATGGCGTACTGCCGGGCCGATTCGACCTCGGCCGCCGTCGGCGGGACCAGCGCGAGGCGGCCGAACTCGTAGCGCATCTCCAGCAGCGCGGCCGCGGTGACCTCGCTGGCGGTGTCGGCGTCCACCAGGATCGTGCCGTTGCCACGGGTGAACTCGAACGACGAGTGCGCACCGTAGGTGTAGCCCTTGTCCTCGCGGATGTTCTCCACCAGCCGCGAGGAGAAGTAGCCGCCGAAGCTGAGGTTCGCGATCTGCAGCGCCGGGTAGCGCTCGTCGGTGCGGTGCAGGCCCTGCGCGGACATCCGCAGCTGCGACTGCACCGCGCCGTCCCGGTGCACCAGCCGCACGTCGCCGCCCTGCAGCCGCGGCAGCGCGGGGAGCTCGGCGGCGGTGCCCGCCGCGTCCCACGGCGCGAGGATCCGCGTCACCTCGTCCACCACGGTGTCCGGATCGATGTCGCCGACCAGCACCAGGGTGGCGCCGCGGGGCAGCACCGCGCGGGCGTGCAGCTCGCGCACGTCCTCCGGGCCGACCTGGCCGACGTCGGCGGCCTGCGGCACCTCGCGGACGAACGGGTGGTCGCCGTAGCGGTGCCGCTGCAGCTCCTCGCGGGCGATGACGCGCGGCTGCGAGCGGGCCACCGCGAGCCGCTCCACCAGCCGGTCCCGCTCCCCCGCGACCTCGTCGGCCGCGTAGGCGGCGCCGGTGAGCGCGTCGCCCAGCACCTCCAGCAGCGTGCCCAGCCCGCTGGACAGGGCGCTGCCGACGAAGCTGAGCCGCTCCGGGTCGACCACGGCGTGCAGTTCGCCGCCGACGGCCGCCAGGTCGGTGTCCACCTGGACCCGGTCCCGGGCGGCGGTACCGGTCAGCACCGTCTCGGCCAGCACCTCGGCGCGCGCCGGGTGCATCGGGTCCTCGCCCGCGAACGGGATGCGCAGCCTGGCCTCGACCATCGGCACCACGCCGTGCCGGGCGGCGATCAGCCGCAGCCCGTTCGGCAGCTCGGTGTCGACCACGTCGGGGGTGCGCAGCGCGCGCGGCTCGCCCAGCGGCGGCAGCGGACGCGGGCCCGCCTCGGTGCGGCCGATCTCCTCGGCGCTGCGGTGGGTGGCCTGGGTCATGCCGCACCTCCTGCGGAGTTCGAGTCGGGCTGCACGCGCAGGGTGGCGCGCGCGTCCGGGGTGAGGGCCTTCGCGGCGGCGGCGACCTCGTCGGCACCGACCTCGGCGATGCGCCGCGGCAGCTCCGAGATCAGCTCGGCGCGGCCGTGGATCAGCTCGGCGCTGCCCAGGTCGAGGGTGCGGGAGATGACCCGGTCGTGTTCGCGGTGCAGCGAAGCGGCCCAGCGGGACGTCACCCGGGACAGCTCCTCCGCCGTCGGACCGCTCGCGGCGATCGACTCCAGCTCGGCGTCCACCGCGGCCACGACCCGCTCCGCGTCCACCTCGGGCGTGTGGATCGCGGTGAGGGTGAAGGTGTCCGGGTCGCGGGCGTCCAGCGGCGCGCCCATCAGGCCGCAGCCCGCGTGCACGTCCACCACCAGCGGCTCCCGGTACACCATGCGCTGCTGCAAGCGGGACGCGTCGCCGTCGGTGAGCACCGCGGCCAGCACGATGTTCGCCAGGTACTGGTCCAGCTCCCCGACCGGGTCCGGCAGCCGGTGGCCCAGCGCGATCGCGGGCAGCGGCGCGTGCGGATCGGTGTGCACGCCGGTGAGCTGCTCGGTCGGGAACGGTTCGGCGAACGACGGGCGGGACCGCACCTCGCGGGCCGGGACGTCGCCGAAGTGCCGGTGCACCAGCTCCGTCGCGTGGTCCACGTCGAAGTCACCGGCGATGGTGAGCACCGCGTTCGCCGGCGCGTAGAAGGTGTCGAAGAACGCGGCGCAGTCGTCGACCGTCGCCTGCTCGAGGTCGGTGAAGTCGCCGTAGCCGTTGTGCGCGTTGGCGAAGGTGGAGTACAGCACCGGCGGCAGCAGGATCCACGGGAACCCGCCGTAGGGGCGGTTGAGGACGTTGAGCCGGATCTCCTCCTTCACCACGTCGACCTGGTTGCGCAGGTTCTCCTCGGTGAGCTTCGGCGCCCGCATCCGGTCGGCTTCCAGGAACAGCGCCCGCTCCAGGGCCGCCGACGGCAGCACCTGGAAGTAGTCGGTGTAGTCCTGGTGCGTCGAACCGTTGAACGTGCCGCCGGAGCCTTGCACGTGGCGGAAGTGCGCCAGTTTCTCCAGGCTCTCGCTGCCCTGGAACATGAGGTGCTCGAACAGGTGCGCGAAGCCGGTGCGGCCTTCCGGTTCGGAGCGGAAGCCCACGTCATAGTGCACGCTGACGCCCACGACGGGGGCTTGACCGGAGGCGCCCTGCGCCGAGTCCGGCGCGAGCACCACGCGTAGCCCGTTCGGCAGGGTGACGCGATGCAGTGGGGGTTCGACCATGCCTCGCAGCCTACGTGCGCTGGGTGACGCGCCGCGTACCCCCTTCGCTGCGCTGCGTGCCCGGCCCCGCTCCGCGGGACGCGCGCCGGGAGGCGCACCCGGCACCACCGACGCCGCAGGCCACGGGACCGCCGCGCCCGGGTGCCCGCCGCCGCGTCCGCACCCGTCGACGAGCGCGGACGACCACGCGCGGTGAGCACCGCGGGCCCGTCGCTCAGCCGCGGACCTGGGCGACCAGGGCGTCCACTTCGCCGCCGATGGCGCGCGCGTCCGCCGGGAGGAGCGCCAGCACCTGCTCGCCCGAACTGCCGCGTTCCACCCGGTTCAGGTAGCGCCCGTCCGGTTCGAGGTTGTCGAACCAGGACACGACCTTCGACCGGTGCTTGCGACCGTTGCGGTCCCGGAAGTTCGCGGCGAGCTGGCCGATGCGGTGGTGCGGGGCCCCGCCGATGGCCTCGTACAGCCGCACCTGCCGGTCACCCGTGCTGCCGCGTTCCTCGGCGACCGAGCGCAGCATGCTCGACCGGTCGAAGTCCTCCTGCTGCGGCGGCACCAGCGAGGTCGCCGGCACCCGCACCGGGCCCTGACCGCCCGGCCGCGCCGGGGGCAGCGTGCCCAGCAGCACCTGCGGCAGCGGCACGTTCTCGTGCACCTCGACGGTGAGCAGCCCGCCCCGGTTCGGGTCCTCGCTCGGGGCCTGCACCCCGAGCACCACCCGGTTCCCCTCGGTGAACGCGGCCAGCGCCCGCCAGCAGTGGTCCGCGCCGACCTGCGGGAACCAGATCGAATCGACCCACAGGAACGGGGTCGCGAGCACCTTCAGCGCCGCCGCGAGCGGCGGTGCGATCTCGTCGGCCACCGCCACGCCGCTCGCGTGCATCCGTTCCAGTTCGGGTTTCGCGATGCGGGTGAACTGCTCGGCGGTGTACCCGGCCGACCTGCTGGTCAACGGCAGCGTCAACCGTTCGATCCCCAGGTACTTGAGCGCCACGTCCAGGTGCACCGGAGGCAACTGCCACGAGCCCAAAGCGGTCACTGCGTTCTCTCCCCTGTGAAGTGCAGATACCAAGCCGCCGACCCTTGGCGGTGGCCGACCGGCCCCCCGCGGCCGGTCGGCGTCGAATCACTCGCCCAGGACCGGCGGTGCGGTCTTGGGCATGTCGTTCATCCAGATGTCGTCGTGCTCCTCCAGCCACGACGGGCGCTCGTGCTCGGCGTCCTCGCCGCTCTGGCCGCGCTGACCGGCGCCACCCATGCCGCCGCCCATGCCACCGCGACCGGCACCCGCACCGCGCGCGCCACCGGCCGCACCCGCGCCCGCACCGGCACCCGTTCCGCCGACACCCGCGCGGCCACCCGCGCCGACGCCGCTCGTGCCCGCACCGCGACCGGCACCGCCCCCCGCACCGAGGCCACCCGCGCCGCGGCCCGCGCCACCGGCTCCGGCGCCGCCCGCGCCGAGGCCACCGATGGCACCGATGCCGCCACCTGCACCGGCACCACTGCCGCCGGAACCGAGACCACCCGTTCCACCGGGAACGCCACCGGCCCCGGGGCCGTACGCCGGCCCGGACCACTGGCTGCCGGACCCGGACGGCGAGCCCGGGTGGCTCCCGGCACCGCCGAAACCACCCGTTCCACCGGAGCCGTAGCCGCCGCCGGGCAGGCCGCCACCACCGGTACCGCCGCCGATACCACCACCACCGGTGCCGATACCACCACCGGTGCCGGGACCGACCCCGTTCGCGCCGGGACCGGTCCCCCAGTCCGTACCGGCCGGCTGCGTCGCCGCGGGCGGTTCCTTCGTCGAACCGTCCGGGCCGGTGTACTGCGGCATGTTCGAGTCGACCTGGGTGAGCGTCGGGCTGTAGACGCGGCCCATCGTCTCCTGCGCGGCCTTCTCCGCCTGCTCGCGCTCCTCCATCTGCCCGAGCGCGTCCAAGCCCGCACCCGCCGGACCGAACGGGATGGAGGCGGCGACACCGCGGCCGACGCTGTAGCCGTCCGGCTGGTCCACCATGTTCCGCGCCTGCCCGGCGGCCTCACCGGCGGCGTTCAAGTTGTTGCCGGTCACCTCGAAGGCGTCGGCGCTCGCCCGCATCCAGTCCGAGGCGGGCTTGCCGACCTCCTTGGCGGTGTTCGCGGCCTCGCCCTCCCAGCCGCCCTCGACGATGCGCTGCACGTCCGTCGCGTAGTTCTCGCCGCGACCGCGCAACTCCTTCGCGAACTCGATCCAGACCTGGGCGACTTCGCCGACCTTGCCCTGGTCGATCGAGTCCTGGTTCGTCGAGTAGATCTGCGCGTGGTCGAAGCCGCCCCAGTTGACGCACTGCGTGATCGCCGGCTTGTCGAAGCCCTGCACGTCCATCCCGGCGTTCTGCTGGGCGAGCTGCGCCTGCTGCTGCTGGGCGATCCGGTTCGCCTCTTCGCCGTGCTCCTTGCGCTCCTTCTCAGCCGAGCTCTCGTATCCGAAGACGCGCGAACCGGCGTTGTCGATCATGCTGATCAGGCCCATGATTCCCCCACATCATTCCGGAAGCCGCGACGCGGTCTGCTCGGCGATCTTCTCGATCTCCCCGCACGGGTCGGCGACGGAGTCGCGCATGTAGGCGGTGAGCTGGTAGAGAGCGACGCCGCCGCCAGCGGACACGACCGTAGTGCAGACGCCCTGCCCACCCCCGCCAGCCGGGATCACGCGAGCAGCTTCCCGACCGCCTACCTGGATTCGAGTGAATTCATCCCAAGAACCCGAGCTGAGACTGTCAATGGTCTCGTCGGCGTTTTTCTGCAAAGCAAGGCTCATGGGCTCACCATCCCACGAGCAGCCAGGCTGAAAGCTGACTAGCGTGAAGTCTTCGGCTTGAGTCGAGACGCCGAAAGATGTCAGCTCTTCAGGCTTGAAGAAGGTGCAGGGATCGAAATTCCCCAGACCAGCCCCCTCCGCCTCCGACGGCGCCCCGGATGGCTCCACTCCGCCACCTTGTCCGCCGAGGGCACACGAAGGCAACGTCACCAAGCAAAGTCCCGCAACAGTCGCGGTGAGCGTCCGGGAAATCTTATTCACTGCATACCTCGCCTGAGATCGTCGGCGTTCTGCTCGTCGGTGGCACGGTAATCGCGGGCCGCCCCGCGAAACGCGTCAGCCTGCTTTTGGAGTTCTTCCTGCAACTTGCGAACAAGTGCGAAGGCTCCCGCGTCAGGATCGGCCGCCTTGTCCTGAAAACGCTTTGCAAGTTGCTGACCATCTGGATAGTCGCCCAAACCTTTTACCAGACTCAGCGAATGAATCTTCTGGGTCAGCTGCTGCAGCGCCTCGATCTCCTCTTCCACCCGCTTGGCCGCGTCCTCGGCGACCTGGGGGTCGAGGGCGAGCTTGCCCGCGCTGACCTGCTGGTTGATCGACTGGGTCTGGGCGCCGATCGCCTTCAGACCTTCCTTCGCCGCGGCGAAGCCGCCCGCCTCTGCGCTTGTCATCCCCAGGCCCCTCTGGACTCCGATGATCTCCCCAGTGAACGGAAGACACTTTAGCGCGACGCCGCTCCGGTGGTCACCGGTTCGAGCGAACCGGATGGCAACCGATACACAGCCCGGCTCCCGGCAGCGCCGTCGTTCGTCCTCCACGAACCCCGGATCACGCAGGAAGCCGCGAGGCGGTCTGCTCGGCGATCTTCTCGATCTCCCCGCACGGGTCGGCGACGGAGTCGCGCATCATTGCTGTCAGCTGGTACAGCACGATTCCGCCACCTGTCGGCACGACCGTGACGCATCCGCCCTGATCGGTGAACCCCGGGGCGATCATGCGAGCCCCCTCGCGCCCCGCGATATCGATCCGCGTGTACTCGTCGTACGAACCGCCCTTTTCGAGACTTTCCACGGTCTCGTCCACGTTCTTTTGGAGGGCGAGGTCCATCTTATCGCCGTTCCACGCACAACCAGGCTGGAAACTCACCAACGTAAAGTCTTCCGCCTGCGTGGAGACTCCGTACGATGTCAGCTCTTCAGGTTTGAAGAAGGTGCACGGGTCGAAACTCTCCAACGCGGCACCCTTCGAAGCCGAAGGCGAGGCCGACTCCGATTCACCATCGCCTGAACCACCAAGAGCGCATCCGGAAAGACCGAGCATCAGAAGACTCGTAGCCAATACGAGCGAAGACCGGAAAACCCTGTTCACTACATACCTCGTCTGAGATCGTCGGCGTTCTGCTCATCAGTAGCCCGATAATCTCGGGCAGCAGCCCGAAACGCATCAGCCTGCTTCTGCAACTCATCTTGCAGATCTCGGATCAGCTGGATGGCTCCAGCTTGACTGTCCGTTGCCTTGTCTTCGAACCGCTTCGCCAGCTGCTGCCCATCCGGGTAGTCACCGAGCCCTTTGACTGTCGACAGCGACTGCGCCTTCCGCAGCAGATTTGCCAGCGCTTCCCGCTCCTCTTCCACCCGCTTGGCCGCGTCCTCGGCGACCTGGGGGTCGAGGGCGAGCTTGCCCGCGCTGACCTGCTGGTTGATCGACTGGGTCTGGGCGCCGATCGCCTTCAGACCTTCCTTCGCCGCGGCGAAGCCGCCCGCCTCTGCGCTTGTCATCCCCAGGCCCCTCTGGACTCCGATGATCTCCCCAGTGAATGACGAACACTTTAGCGCGACGCCGCTGCGGTGGTCACTGGTTCGGGCGAACCGGGCGACGGTCGGTGCGCGGCGGAGCAGGTGCACAGCCGGGCCGCGAACGCGGGCAGCGCCTCCCGCAGGTGCGCCAGGTCGGCGACCGCTCCCCGCTCGCGGTACCAGTGCGCGACTGGCGCGTCCGCGGCGTCGAGGTCCGCCCACGCGGCCAGCCACCGCTCGACCTCGCCGAGCACCAGCGCGTACGGCAGCGCGCGGAAGCACGCCGTTTCCCGATCGGCGGCGGGGAAGGCGGCCACCGGAACCGAACGCAGGTGGGCCCGCAGACCTCGCAGGCGCCCGGCCAGCACGGCGCCCCGCGCGGTGCGGGCGGGCAGCGAGCGGGCAGCGGTGGTCAGCACCAGCCCGCCGACCGCCACCGCGACGCCGATCAGCCCCAGCGGCCCGGTGAGCGCCAGCGGCACCGCGAGCAGCACCCCGGCGAGCGCGGTGCCGAGCCCGCCCCACCAGAACAGGTTCCGCGCCGCGTCGGGCCTGCGGGAGAACCAGCCCCGCGCGACGACCTCCGCGTAGAGCGCTTCCCGCACCGGAGCGAGGTCGCCGCGACCGAGCTCCCCGAGCACCACCTGATCGCGTTCACCCACCAGGAGGTCGTGGACGGCCCGCTCGTGATCGCGCAACGCGGCGTCCGGCGGGTTGCGGCGCACGATGCGCCAGTCCGCGGCCAGCTCCTCGATCCCCAGGTAGTTGCGCACCGCGAGGTCCACGACGGTGCCCGCGACGTCCACGAGCTCCGCCCGTTCGCCGAGCACGGTGCCGACGTGCCCGGGCAGCACCCCGTCCGGCGAGGTGAAGGTGGTCCCGGCTGCGGTCGTGGTCAGCACCTCGGCCGGCCCGGTCACCGCGGTGGCGGTGCGGGCGTCCCGGCGGCGCAGGTGCCGCAGCGTCCCGAGCGCACCGATCAGCAGCAGCCCGACCCCGGCCACGCCCGCGATGGCACCCGGGTGCGGCGAGAACGCGTGGGCCGGGTCGAAGCGCCGTTCGGCGACGGCGTTCGACGGCACCGCGCCGCCCGGGACCCGGATCGACAGCACGAGCCGGTCGCCCGGTGCGAGGCCGAACTGGAGGGCCTGCACCTGCTGGGCGCGGCCGATCTCGTACCGGTCGCAGCGCTCGTCGCCGCCGACCGGCCCGGCCAGGCAGGTGATGTCCTGCGGCACCTGCGGGGCGAGCAGCGAAGCCGAGATCCGGTCCACCGGCACGTCCCAGCCGCCGGAGAACTGCCAGCGGACCTCCTGCTCCGGCCCGTCGTCGGCGACGGCGCCGCGGACCGCGTACCGGAACGTCGCCTCGCCGGGCCGGAGGACCAGCCGCACCGCGTCCGGACCGACCTGCACGTCCCCGCCGTCGAGCCGCACGTCGGCGAGGGAGAACACCCGGTCGCTGCCGTCGGCGGCGGGCTGCCGCAGCGGGATGGTGCGGTGCACCGGATTCCCGGCGGGCACGGTGATCCGCTCGGTGACGGTGAGCGCGCCGTCGCGCTCCAGCTTGGCCCGCACGTCGGTGGCGGCGGTGCCGGGCAGCACGTTCACCGGTTGCGCGGCGGCGGCCGGAGCGGCGGTGAGCAGCGCCGCGGCCAGCACCGCGACCGCGGCGAGCAGCGAGGTCGGCGAGGGTTTCCCACCCGGTCCCGAACGCGGTTCGCGAAACACGGCACGACCCTAGCTCCGCCTGGTTACCCTCGATCTCCGTCCGACCCGACGACCCGACGACCCGACGACCCGACGAGCCGACGACCCGACGAGCCGAGGAGCCGACCGATGACCGGAAGCGCCGGTTCCGACCCGGATCCCGGGACCGCCACCGCCCACCGGACGGCACGCACCGCTCAGTCCACATCGGACGGACCTGGCCGGTCCCGAGCACCCCTGCCGACCTGCGCGCCGGTCCTGGGCGGCGCCGCCGGACCAGCACAGGCGGATCCCGCGCACCCGGATCCGGGCAGGCCGGTGCGCGCCGCCGCTGCGCCGCCACCTGCTCCGATGTGGAGCGATCAGCGCACGGGACCCGGTCCCGGCACCGCTAAGCTCGGTCCGCTCCAGTCGTCGGCGAAGCCGGGAGATCGGTCATGACGCAGCCACAGCCCCCGTGGGGTGAGCGCCCGGTGGGTCCGCCCCCGGCCGCGCAACCGCTGCCCCCGACCGAGTCCGGCGGCGCGCCGGGACCGCACTACCTCCCGCCGCAGCTGCCGCCCCCGCCGCAACCCGACGGGCAGCAGTGGTCCCGCCAGCAGTGGAACGCGCCCCGCCCGGACGAGCAGCAGTGGGGCGGACCGCAGTGGACGGGACAGCAGCGGAACGGGCAGCAGTGGAACGGGGCCCCGCCCTGGCATCGCCCCGGCGGCCACCCGCCCGCGCCGCCGCCTCCGCCGCGCAAGTCCCCGTGGGCGCTGGTGCTGGCGCTGGTGATCACCGCGCTGTTCCTCGTCGGCGTGGGCACGATCAGCGTGAGCGCGCTCACCAAGCGGGACACCGCCGCCGACTACCCCGGCCCGGTGCGCGAGACCGGGGACGGCTCGGCGAACGCGACGACCTCCGCGGCGCCGACCTCCGAGGCGACCAGCTCGGCCCCCACCAGCTCCACCGAGCCGAGCACGTCGGCCTCCGTCGACTCGACCCCGGCCCGCTCGGTCGCGACCCTCGGCGACAACCCGATCAACATCAACGGCAACGGCGCGGTGAACACCCCCTGCCCGCTGCCGCAGTTCGCCACCGACACGGCTTCGCAGTCGGCGTTCTACGAGGCGGCGCTGCCCTGCCTGATGGAGATGTGGACCCCCGCGTTGGAGGAGGCGAACCTGCCGGTGCGGATGCCGGACGTGGTCACCACCGACAGCACCGTCACCAGCCCCTGCGGCACCCGCACCTGGGACCAGACCGCGATGTACTGCCCGGGCAACAACACGATCTACATGACGGCCCGTTACTACGCCGACAAGGAGGGCCGCACCGAGCCGGGCGTGTTCCTCGGCCAGTTCGCGCACGAGTTCGGGCACGCGGTGCAGAGCATGAGCGGCATCAACGAGGCCTACACCCAGGCCACGTACGAGGCGAACGGCACCAGCCCGGCGGGCTTGGAGCTGACGCGGCGCTCCGAGCTGCAGGCCACCTGCTTCGGCGGCATGGCGCTGGCGTCGTTCCAGAACGGCGGGATGGACAACGACATCATCTTCGCGGCGCTGGCGGACGCCCGCGGCCGCGGCGACGAGTACAACCCGCAGCCCGACCACGGCAGCGTCGCCACCAACACCGCCTGGGTGGACCAGGGCTTCTACAAGAACCGCGTCACCGAGTGCAACACCTGGCTAGCCGACCCGGACCAGGTGGACTGACGTCCTCCCACAACGCGCGCTGCTCAACTCTTCTTGTGCGGCGCTGGGGTGGCGGAACCTCAGCGGTCCCCTCGCTGCGGGATCGATTTCCCAAGTGGCTCCGCCACGAGGGAAATCGCTGTCCTCGCGAGGGAACCGCGCAGAACCCGCGGGTGGTCGGCCCGGGTGCGTGGTCGGCGGCTCAGCGGCTTCGCCGCTGACAGGAAACGGACACGACCCGCCGGGTTCAGGGACAGGCGATCAGCCGAGCGCTCGGGGTCGGGTGATGAGGAGGGCGTAGCCACCGCCCGCGATGGCGGCGAGGGTGCCGAGCACCCAGCTGGCCCGCGCGTGCAGCCCGCCGCCGTCGGCGCCCCCGCCGGGCCGGACGGCGCTGCCGTTCGCGGGGACCTGAACCTGCATGGTCTGGCCCTTGGTGTGCCCGCAGCCGTCCAGCCGCAGCTGCCGCGTCTCGCCGTCCACCCGCACTTCGACGAGGTCGCCTTCGGATTCCTCGCCGCACGGGGTGGATTCGAGCACGGTCGCGGTCGCCTGCTGCGCACCGCCGTCGGCCGAGCCGATGTTCGGCAGCCGCCACCAGGAGAACGCCACCACGACGATCCCGAGCAGGCCGAGCGCCACCAGGATCAGCGCCACCGATGCCGAACCGCCTCGTCGCCTCACACCGCAATGTTGCCAGAACTTCGGAAAAGGCCGTCACAGCCCGGCGTTCAGCGCCGGTGACCGGGTGTCACGGCTCGGCGGGGGTGACCTTCTTGACGTAGAGCAGCCGGTCGCCGTCCTCGATGGCGTCGGCTTCGGGGGCGTCCACCCGGAACAGCCGACCGTCGCGGACCACGCCGAGGACGATGTCGGGCAGGTGCCGGGGCGAGCCGCCGACCTCCTGGGCTTCGACTTCCCGCTCCGCTATGGCGAGGCCGACGTCGGGGGTGAGGAGGTCTTCGAACATCTCCACCACGGACGGCGTGGTGGTGGCCATGCCGAGCAGCCGGCCCGCGGTCTCGCTGGAGACGACGACGGAGTCGGCGCCGGATTGGCGCAGCAGGTGCACGTTCTCCGCTTCCCGCACCGCGGCGACCAGCTGGGCCTTCGGCGCGAGTTCCCGGGCGGTGAGGGTGACGAGGACGGCGGTGTCGTCGCGGGCGGGGGCGACCACGATGGCGCGCGCCCGGGTGGCTCCCGCGACGCGCAGCACGTCGGAGCGGGTGCCGGATCCGTTGACGGTGACGAGGCCCAGCGAGGACGCCGTTTCCAGCGCCGCGTGATCGGTGTCCACGACGACGATCCGCTGCGGGTCGGCGCCGTCGCCGAGCAGCGCGGTGACCGCGGAGCGGCCCTTCGTCCCGTACCCGATGACGACCACGTGGTCGCGCACCTTCGTCCTCCAGTGTTGGATCTTGAACGCTTGCCGGGATCGTTCGGTGAGCACTTCGAGCGTGGTGCCGACCAGCACGATCAGGAACAGCACCCGCAGCGGGGTGATGACGAGGACGTTGACCAGCCGGGCGAGCGGGCTGACCGGAGTGATGTCCCCGTAACCGGTGGTCGACAGCGACACCGTCGCGTAGTAGACCACGTCGAGCAGGCTCAGCTCGCCGCCCGCGGTGTCCCGGTAGCCGTCGCGGCCGACGTAGACGATGGCGACGGTGGCGGCGAGCGCGAGGGTGGCGCCGATGATGCGGCGCACGATGGACCGCACCGGGCTGATCGCGGCCTCCGGCATCCGGATCACGCCGACGAGCGTGTGGTCCGGGCGGTCGGTGAGCCGCTCGGTGATCGGGAGGCGCATCCGGCCGCTGATCAGGTGGCTGGCGCGGATGGGCCCGCCGCGCCTCACCACGGCGCCGCCTCGCGCCCGGTTTCGGCGTCTTCGCCCACGATTCCCCCGATTTCCGCTGGATCTGCTGCCGCCGAACATAACCCGCGGGGCAGGCGATCACCGCGAGACCTCCCGTGCGCCGCGTCACCCGGGCCATTGCCGACCGGCGGCGCATCGTGCAACGCTGCGACGCATGAGTTTCCCCCGTTCGGCGCAGCTGCTGTCCGGCGTGCTCGCCACCGCCGGCGTGCTGCACTTCGCGAAGCCGAAACCGTTCGACGGCATCGTGCCGCAGCAGCTGCCCGGATCCGCTCGCACCTGGACCTACCTGTCCGGGGTCGCGGAGCTCGGATGTGCCGCTGCGGTGGCGAATCCGCGGACGCGCCGGTGGGGCGGGCTTCTCACCGCCGGGCTGTTCGTCGCCGTGTTCCCGGCGAACGTGCAGATGGCGTGGGATTACCGGCGGAAACCGCTGCCGCAGCGGGCCATCGCCTACGGCAGGCTCCCGTTGCAACTACCGCTGATCGCCTGGGCCCTGCGAGTTCGCTCAACCGCAACGAAGTAGCCACCGGACGTAGTCCACGACGGGTCGACCGGTTTACCATCTCCCGGTGCAGCAGCTTGAGCACGCCGCCGACGCGCTCGGCTGGCAGGGTCATCTGGTTCCGCACGTCGAGGTGCTCGGAGCGCGGTTCGCGGCCGTGACCCGGATCCGGCGGGACGTGCACCTCTGGCGCCGGGAGCACGGCTGGGCCCCGGAGGACGACCCGATGTGGTTCCGGTCCTGGTCGCAGCCGTCCATGCACGACCACCTGCCGGTCGCGGCCGTCGACGTCGTCGGGATCCTGGTTCCGGTGCGCAAGGCGAAGTACGGGCCGCGGGCGTGCGGCACGTTGATGACGCTGGCGCCGTGCAGCGTGGTGCTGCCGCGCGGCCACCCGTACCGGCCGTGGCCGATGACCGAACTGGACTACTACGGCATCGGCGTGGTGGCCGACCACGGCGGGGAACCGTCCGAAGTGCTGCTGCCGCCGGAGGACCGCTCCCCCGAGTTCAGCTCCTCGCTGTTCGGCCGCTGGTTGCAGGAAGTGCTGTATTCCCTGGTGCTGCAACGGGATCCGGAGCTGGCGGAGAACCCGACGGGCTGAGCCCGCGCAGCGGCGGCCCCCAGCGGTACCGCCGCCGATCGCTCCCCCGGTGCGGGGAGATCAGGCCAGCACGTACTCGTGCCAGTTCATCCCGTGCGGGTTCCAGCCGAGCCCGCGGCCTTCCTTCGCGGCCCGCAGCGCCTGCATGGTGTGCGGCCAGCGGCGGATCACGTTGGCGACCGCGACCGGCGTCATCAGCTCGCTGGTGCGGCGGTGGTCGCCGGGGCCGAGGAACGCGATCCCGCCCGCGGTGGACAGGATGTCGGTGAGCGGCGCCTGCCCGGACAGGGTGGTCTTCTCCACGCTGATCAGCGTGTTCGGGTGCAGGTCCGGCGGCCAGGTGCGCCGGTCCAGGTCGGCGGCGACGGGCTGGTCGCAGTTGCCGCAGCGGCACTCGAACTCGCCGGTCCAGCCGTGCTTGGCCCAGGACCACACGACGCTGCCGCCCGGTTCCAGGTCGGACAGCGCCGCGACGTGCGGCCAGGCGCCGACGACCGCGTTGAGCATGGTCCGCTTGGTGGGCCGGGATTCGCCGCCGGGGCCGGTGAACGACCAGGTGCCCGCGTCGTCGCGGCTCACCCGGACGAGCGGCACGCGCAGCGACAGCACGTCGGTGTCCACGACGACTTCCGCCTCGGGCGGGGTGTTGAGCTTCCACTCCGTGTTCTGATCCATCCCGAGCATGTTCATGCGTCCGAACGGGCTACGACAAGATCCGCCACCCGAAGGTGTGGATCTCACCCGTGTCGTGGACGGTCTCGACCCGATCGTGCTTCACACGTCCGGCACCGAGGTGAGCAGCTCGCGCAACCCGTCCCCGTCGAACAGGTCCGCGGGGCTGAGCGTCGTGTCGTGCCGGACGTAGTGGAACGCCGCGCGCACCCGCTCCAGCGGCACGCCGGCGAGTTCCGCCCACGCGATCCGGTAGGCGGCCAGCTGCACGGCCAGCGCGGGCACCTGGTCGTCGGCGGGGACGGCGCCGGTCTTCCAATCGAGCACCGTCCAGCCGCCGTCGGCGTCGGCGAACACGGCGTCCATCCGGCCGCGCAGCACGACGCCTTCGACCTGGGTCTCGAACGGCACCTCCACGCGGTGCGGCACCCGGTCGGCCCAGGAACCGCGCAGGAACGCCTCCTGCAGCCCGGCGAGGTCCTCGCGCGGCGGCGCGGTCTCGTCGGCGGCGCCGGGGAGTTCGTCCACGTCGAGCAGCGCGCTGGAGGTGAACCGGTGCTCCAGCCAGGCGTGGAACGCGGTGCCGCGGCGGGCCATCGGGTTCGGCGGCATCGGCAGCGGTCTGCGCAACCGGCGCGCGAGCGCCTCCGGGTCGGCGGCGAGCTCGACGAGCCTGCTGACCGAGAGGTGCCCGGGCAGCACGACCTGCTCGCGGCGGCGGGCGGCGGCGTCGCGTTCGGCTAGCAGCACGTCGACGTCGCGGGCCCAGCTGAGCTCGTCGGGATCGACCTCGGGGTCGTCGAGGGGAGCCGGCCCGGGGTCGTCGGAAACCCTTGCTGCTCCGGGGAGTTCGGGCTCGGCCGGGACGTCCGGTGCGGCGGGCTCGGCGAGGGTTCCGGGCTCCTCGGGAGGCGCCGGCTCGTCGAGGAAGTCGGGTTCCGGCGGTGGTTCGGGGTCGTCCGGCGGTTCCAGGTCGTCCGGCGGTTCCAGGTCGTCCGGTGGTTCCAGGTCGTCCGGTGGTTCAGGCGCGTCGAGGAACTCGGGCTCTTCGGGGAAGTCCGGTTCTTCGGGGAAGCCGGGCTCCTCCGGGAAGCCGGGCTCCTCGGGGATCGGCTCCTCGCCGAGCCGGCCCGCCACCACCGACCGGCCCGCCCCGGCCGGGACGCTCCGGTCCGCCGCGGGCTCCGGCGCGGCCATCGCGGCCCGCACCAGGTCCGCCCCCGCCGCGACCGCGCTGCGCCGCTCCCCCAGCGGATCCGCGGGCCAGGACATCGACAGCAGCGCGTCGGCGAGCGGGTTCTCCGCGTCCTCGCCGGGTTCGTCCGCCCACCGCTGGATCTCGCCCGCGCCGGTGCCGCGCAGCACGTCGGCCAGTTCGGTGAGGAACGGCGACGGCCCCTTCGGCTTCTTGCCGCCTTCCTGCCACCAGTGCCCGGACAGCAGCAGCACGCGTTCGGAGCGGGTCAGCGCCACGTACAGCAGCCGCCGCTCCTCGGTGAGCCGCCGGTCCTCGAACTCGCCGTCGTGCCGCTTGAGCTCGTCGGCGATCTCCTTGCGGTCCATCCCGCCCAGCCGGTCCAGGTCCAGGTCGGGCAGGTCCTGCGCGTCACCCCGCATCGTCGCGGGCAGCTGGGTGACGGAGGTCAGCCACGAGCCGGAGTGCCTGCGGCCGGGGAACACCTGCTGCACCAGGTGCGGGACCGCGACCACCTCCCACTCCAGGCCCTTCGCGGCGTGCGCGGTGAGCACCTGCACCCGGTCCTCGGCGACCTCCACCTCGCCGGGTTCGAGCCCGTCCTCGGCCCGTTCGGCGGCGGTGAGGTAGTCGAGCAGCGAGGACAGCGGGGCGGACGGGCTGGCGGTGGCGAAGTCGGTGACGACGTCGGCGAACGCGTCCAGGTGGATGCGACCGGCGCCGACGGGACGGGCGAGGCTCTCGATGTCCAGCAGCAAAGTGCGTTCGACGTCGGCGACGAGCTCCGGCAGCGGCTGGTCCAGCCTGCGGCGCAGCGCGGCCAGTTCCTTGCCGAGCCGCCGGATCCGCTCGTACCCGGCGGCCGAGTAGCCCTCCGGCGCGCCGGGGTCGTCGAGCGCGTCGACCAGCCCGGCCTGTTCGGCGTGCTCGCCGGGCAGCTGGTCGGCGACCTCCTCGCCGCCCTCGGCCGCGCCCGCGCCGAGCCGCCGGGCCCGGTCCCACAGCGCGGCCACGTCGGCGGCGCCGAGGCGCCAGCGCGAACCGGTGAGCAACCGCATCGCCGCCGACCCGGCCAGCGGTTCCACGAGCACGCGCAGCGCGCTCACCAGGTCCCGCACCTCCGGTTCGTCGAGCAGCCCGCCGAGCCCCACGACCTCCACCGGCAGCCCTCGTTCGCGCAGCGCACCGGCGAGCCCGGCCATGTCGGAGCGCCGCCGCACCAGCACGGCCGCGGTCGGCGGGGCGCCCGTCTCGTCGAGCGCCGCGCGCCACTGCTCGGCGATCCGGTCGGCCACCCAGTCCCGTTCGGTGCGCACGTCCTCGACCAGCACGGCGCGGATGTCGCCCGCCCCGGCCCCGTCGCGGGCGCGCAGCTCGTCGACCTCCAGCCCGGCGGCGCGCAGCGGCTCGGAGGCCGCGTTGGCGAGGCTGAGCACTTCCGGCGGGTTCCGGAAGCTGGTCAGCAGCCCGTAGCGGCGGGCGGGCACCGGGGTGCCGTCCTCGGCGCGCGGGAAGTCGGTGGTGAACCGGGGCAGGTTCGCGGCGCTCGCACCGCGCCAGCCGTAGATGGCCTGAGCCGGGTCGCCGACCGCGGTGACCGGCAGCGGATCGGTGCCGGGCGCGGCGCCGCCGAACAGGGCGCGCAGCAGCACGCGCTGGGCGTGGCCGGTGTCCTGGTACTCGTCGAGCAGCACCGCGCCGTAGCGCTCCCGCTCACCCGCCACCACCTCGGGGTGCTCGGTGGCGAGCAGCGCGGCCAGCGACATCTGGTCGGCGAAGTCCATCGCCGCTTCGCGCCGCTTCTGCTGCTGGTAGGCCTCCAGCAGCGGCAGCAGCGCGGCCCGCAACCGCTGCGCCGCGATGATCTTCGTGAGCTCCTGCGGGAGTTCGGCCCGCTGCCGCTTCGCCCGCGGCGCGTCCTCGATGAGGCGGCTGAGCCGTTCGGCGTGCTCCCGCAGGTGTTCCGGGCGCACCAGGTGCTCGGCGAGCTCACCGGCCAGCGACAGCAGGTAGCTCGTGACGGTGGACGGCACCTTCTCGGTGTCCAGGTCCTCGGTCCAGGTGGACACGACCCGGTGCGCGAGCTGCCAGGACGCGGTCTCGGTGAGCAGCCGCGCGCCCGGCTCCACCGGGATCCGCAGCCCGTGCTCGCCGACGAGCCTGCCCGCGTAGGCGTGGTAGGTCAGCACGGTCGGTTCCTCGGCGAGGACCTGGGTGCGCAGCGCCCCGCTCGGGTCCACCTCGTCGAGCAGGCCCGATCCGGCGAGCCGCCGCAGCCGCGCCCGCACCCGGTCGGCGAGCTGGCGGGCGGCCTTGCGGGTGAAGGTGAGGCCGAGCACGTGCTCCGGGGTGACGAGCCGGTTCGCGACCAGCCACACCACGCGGGCGGCCATCGTCTCGGTCTTGCCCGCGCCCGCGCCCGCGACGACGAGCGCCGGTTCCGCGGGTGCGGCGATCACCGCGGCCTGCTCGGGCGTCGGCGGGTGCAGCCCGAGCCCTTGGGCGATGCGGTGCGGGCTGAGCAGTTCCGACACGCCCCGATCCCCTTCCACGCTCACGTCACCGGTTCCCCGCCGGTTCTAGCACTCACCACCGTCGCCGCAGCTGAGCGCCCCGCCGGCGGCGCCGTCCGGGCGGGGCATCCGATCTTGCGGGGAGCCTGCGGCCGGCCCGCGCGGGACGACCGGCCGCACCGGCGGGCTCAGCGGCGCTTCTTGGTGGGGGACACCGGCTTCAGCTGCCGCTCGCACTCGCAGTTGCTGTCGTACACGGCCTCCGCGGTGATCGTCGGCCCGTCGTTGAGGCCGGTCACGATCGTCTCGCCGCGCCGCGATTCGGCGAGCCAGATCTCGGTCTCGTCGGTGAACGCGACCTCGTCCTCGGTGAGTCCCATGGCGGCGCGCAGGGTTCCGGCGAGCCAGGCGGCGACCTCGTCGGGCGAGTGCATGACCTCGTCGGGGTCGAGCATCCGCCGTTCCGCGGCGCTCAACGCGTGCGTCAGCGCGGACCGCTCGACGTATCCGTGGTGGTGCAGGCCGTTCGAGTGCTGCGCCATGACTTCCCCTTCATTGCCGGATCCACGACCAACGTAGCGGCCCGCCGCGCCCCCTTTCGAGCTCCGGCCCGACCTGATCGCGAATCTCACCCCGCAGGCGGGGTGGCCGGCGGCGCGCCGGGGGTGTCGCGAGGAGTGTCGGCGGAATCGCGCCGAGTCCGGGAGGTGATCGCTACCCCGCCACGGCGGGGCATGGAACGTACCTCACCGAGCGCATCAGACCGTGACTCCCAGTCGTCCCGCCAGCCGGCGGGCCTCGGTGCGCACCATCCCGCCGCCGGAGGTGACCAGCTCACCGGCGATGCCGCGGGCCAGCGGGTGGCAGCGCATCGACTCCTCCCCCGCCTGCACCGCCCGCTGGAGCACGTGCAGCGTCGCGGCGCGGTCCTTGCGCTGGTGGTAGGCGCGGGCCGTTTCGAGCCACAGCCGGGCGCGCCGGTCCACCGAGGGCACCGAGTCCGGGTCGACCTGCTCGGCGGCGTCGATCGCGCTCGCCGAGCGGTGCAGGTCGACCTGCACGGACACCGAGGTCACCGCCGCATTGGCCCGGCCGAACAGCGTCCACGGGTGCGCGTACCGCTGCGGCAGCCGATCCGCCATCGCCTCGGCCTGGTCGAGCCTGCGCAGCGCGTCGCCTTCGCGACCGGTCCGGGCCGCGCTGATCGCGCCGTGCAGCCGGCAGGCGCCCCACAGCGCGCGAAGCGAGTCGTCCGCCGAATCCAGCCGCGGTTCGAGCAGCGCGGCCGCTTCGTCCACGAGGCGCACGGCGTCGTCCTCGCGACCGGTCGCTCGCCACACGTTGCCCACCACCCACGCGGCCCCGGCGAGCGCGGCCGGATCGTCGGCCAGTTCCGCCGACGTCATGCACCGGTCGGCCGCCAGCCACAGCAGCGCCGAGTCCGCCACCCACGCGAGCAGCTGCTCGGCGAGGGCGTACGCGGCGGACAGCGCGACGTGCGCTTCGCGCCGCTGCGCGCCGTCGAGCATCCGGACCGCGGTGCGGCCGTCCCGGATGATCTGCGGCAGCACCCGACCGACCGATTTCCGCGGTGTGGGCGAGGAATGCCACAGCGCCCAGGCATCCGCGACCCGCTCCCGCAACGCGGCCGGTGCCGGGCAGGACTCCGCCGACACGGTCAGCGCGGTCTCCTCGATGGCCTCGCGCACGGCGGGAACGGCGTCGTGCGAGCAGCGCTCGGTGAAGCCGCCCAGCGGCGCGCCGCCGGTGAGCTCGGCGACGTCCCGCACGCCCAGCGCGCTCGCCAGCTCGACGAGCTTCTCCCAGCGGGGTGTGTGCAGCCGTCCCTTCTCCACCGCCTTCAACCACTCCGGTGATCGCCCGACGAGACCGGCCACGACCGGCCGGGATTTGCCGCGCCGCTCCCGGATGATCTGGATGCGTTCGCCGATGGTCTTCCCTGCGAGTTCGTCGGCCACTGCGACCACCTCTTCGCGGTATCGAGCTGCGCGCGGCCGACCGAGCCGATCACCCGCGGGATCACCAGGCTAGCGAGCCGGACGTGACGCAGGCCATAGCGGTCGAATCCCCGTCACTGCCCGACCTGGCGGCCTTCCGGGTGGACGGGGCAGGACGGGCGGGCCGGGCAGCGCGGGCAGTCGGAGTTCTCGGCGGCGACGTAGGCGGGACCGACGCTGGCGGCGCCCGCGTCCTGCACGACGTCCAGCCACACCCGCAGCCGTTCCTCGTCGAGCCCGTCCTGCGCGCGTTCGGTCCACCCGCCTTGCCGGGACGGCTTGGCGACGTAGAGCAGCCGGGCGCCGCCGGGTTCAGCGCGCTCGTCGTCCCCGTCGGAGTCCCCGGACTCCCCGGCGAAGGCGCCGAGCGCGGCGGCCAGCTGGTACACGGCGAGCTGCGGGTGCTCCTGCGCTTCATCGCCGCTGACCGCGGACTTGCTGGTCTTCACGTCCACGACGACGGGCCTGCCGTCGCCGTCGGCTTCGAGCCGGTCGACCCGGCCGCGCAGCCGCAGCCGCGGGCCGCCTTCGCGGCTCGGCACCTCCAGGTCCAGGTCCCGCTCCACGCCGAGCTGGGTGAGTTCGGCGCGGGAGCTCTCCAGCCAGCCGAGGAACGCGTCGAGCATGCCCTCCACCCGGCGCCGCTCGTGCCGGGAGAACCAGGGCGCCCCGGCGTCGACGTGCTGCCACGCCTCGTCGAGGGCGGTGCGGAGCTGTTCGCGGTCGGCGCCTTCGGCGGCCTTCTCCACCAGCGCGTGCACCAGGGTCCCGGTGACGGAGGCGAGTTCGGCGGCGTCCTCCCCGCCGTGGCGCTGCACCATCCAGCGCAGCGGGCACTTGCTCAGTACGTCCACTGTGGACGGTGAGATGCGGACCGCTTCGCCCGGCCCGGTCAGCGGCTGCGCGGTGGAGCTCTCCAGCAGGCCGTACCAGGAATCCGGGTCGGCGCCGGGAACTCCGGCGCGGGCGAGGCGGGCGAGCTGGGTCGCCGCGCGCTCCCGGCGGCCCGGCTTGGCCTCGCCGTCGCACACCACCTTGCGCAGCTCGGCGACGAGTTCGCCCAGCACCAGCCCGCGTTCCGGGCGCAGCAGCGGGCGCTGCTCGGCGTCGGTGCTGACGCCCTCCAGCTCGTCGAGGAACCGGGACGGCTGCTCGTCCTCGCCGCGCACCGCGCTCACCAGCAGCGTCCGCCGCGCGCGGCCCGCCGCGACCAGCAGCAGCCGCCGCTCCTCGGCCAGCAGCGGCGCGGTCGCCGACACCCGCTCCTGCTCGTCGACCCCGGCCAGCAGGTCCACCAGCCGGCCGGTGTGCAGCAAGGACCCGCGCAGCCGCAGGTCCGGCCAGGTTCCCTCCTGCACGCCGGGGATCGCCACCACCTCCCACTCGCGGCCCGCCGACGCGTGCGCGGTCAGCACCGACACCGCGTCGCCGGCCGGGGCGGTCGCGGCGAGGCTGCTGCCGGTGATGCGCTGCTTGCGCAGCTCCTCCACGAACCCGGCGATGTCGGAACCGGGTTTGCGGTCGGCGTACTGGGCGGCGGCGTCGAACAGCGCCACCACCGCGTCCAGGTCCCGGTCCGCCTGGGCGCCCGCGATGCCACCGCGCTCCGAGGCGGCGACCCAGCGCCGCTCCAGGTCGCAGGCCTTCCACACCCGCCACAGCGCCTCTTCCACGCCCTTGCCGGACACTTCGGCGGCGGTCGCCAGCAGCGCGGCGACCTGCCGCGCCGGGCGGGCCGCGGCGTCCTCCAGCCCGGCGAGCCGGTCCCGGTCGTGCAGCACCTCCACCAGCAGCTCACCGCTGGAGCGCTGGCCGCCGGTGGCCTTCTGCAGCCGCAGCAGCCCGCGCCGCAACCGGCGCAGCGCCAGCGGATCGGCCCCGCCCAGCGGGGAGGTCAGCAGCTGCTCGGCGGCGTCCGGGTCCAGCGCCGCCGGGTTCGCCGCGCAGTGCACCAGGGTCAGCAGCGGCCGGACCGCGGTGCGGTGCGCGAGCGGCACGTCGTCCACCGGCAGCACCAGCGGCACGCCGGCGGCGAGCAGCGCGCGGCGCAGCACCGGCAACGACTGGCCGGTGGAGCGCACGATCACCGCCATGTCGGACCACGGCACCTCGTCCAGCAGGTGTGCGCGGCGCAGCTGGTCGGCGACCCACGCGGCCTCCTGGGCCTGGGTGCCGAGCAGCCGGACCTGCACCGAGCCGCCGTCGCCCTCCGGCGGGCGCAGCGCGCGCTGCGGTCCGGCACCGGGCAGGCCGTCGATCAGCCTGCCGACGGCGGCGTGCACCGCGGGGGACATCCGGTACCCGGTGGTGAGCACCTCGGTGCGGTCCGCCGCGGCTCCGGTGAGGCAGCCGGGGTCGGCGCCGCGGAAGGAGAACACCGCCTGGTCCGGGTCCCCGGCCAGCAGGAACTCGCGGGCGGTGCCGCCGAGCCTGCGCAGCAGCGCGAACTGCTGCGGGTCGAGGTGCTGGGCGTCGTCGACGAGCAGGTGGCGCACCCGGTCCCGCTCGGCCGCCAGCAGCTCCGGGTCGGTGTCGAAGGCCAGCAGCGCTTGGGCCACGAGTTCGGCCGCGTCCAGCTCGGCGCCGCCGTGCCCGCCACCGCGCAGCAGCGTCACCTGCTCGTACTGCACGCCGAACCGGCCGGCCGCCACCCACTCCGGGCGGTGGTGCCGCTCCCCCAGTTCGATCAGCTCGGCGGGGCCGATGCCGCGTTCGGCGACCCGCAGCAGCAGGTCGCGCAGTTCCCCGGCGAAGCCCTCCACCGGCAGCGCGGCGCGCAGCGACTCCGGCCAGTCCCGCGCGCCGCCTTCGACGTCCCCGTCGAGCAGTTCGCGCACCAGCGCGTCCTGGTCGGGTCCGTTGAGCATCCGGGGCGGTGGGGCCCCGGTGCGCACCGCCTGCAGCCGCAGCACCGCGAACGCGTACGAGTGCACGGTGCGCACCAGCGGTTCCGGCGCGGTGCGCAGCCCGGCTCCGGCGGTGAGCCGCCGGGTGATCTGCGCGCGCATCCGGGTCGCGGCGGCACGGCCGGAGGTCAGCACCAGCACGTTCTCCGGGTCGGCGCCGCCGCGCAGGATGCGGTCGGCGGCGGCCTCGGCCACCAGCGAGCTCTTGCCGGTGCCGGGCCCGCCGAGGACCCGCACGAAGCCGCCGTCACCGTCCAGCACGCGCCGGGCGGGCTCGTCCCAGCGCAGCCGCCGCTCCCCGCCGGAACGGCGCACCAGGACGGGCGCGGAGCGGCGGTGCTGCTCTCCCGGCGCGGAGCGGCGGGACGTCTCGCGCTCCCGGCCGGGGGCGCTGTTCGAGGCGGGCATGCCCCCGATGGAATCACGGGCCGCCGACACCGAAGCCGCAGGCCACGCCGTGCGCCTTGGCGAACCGCACGCGGGACCGGGGTTCCGCGAGCCGACCCGGGGCCGCGCGGCGCGGTGCCGCCCACCGCGCGGTCGGGCAAACGGTAATTTCCCACCCTTTTCCCATTCTGCTGTGAATGCGGATCAGGAACTCCCTTGTGGACACATCAATTCGCTGGCCAGGGCCGATACAGAACAGGACAGAAAAGCGGTGCCGAGACCCCGAAGCGCCCAGGCGAATAATTCTTTTGGTGGTACGAACCAATTTTGGGTTCTGCGAGAGTCCCGCTGTGCCGCGGACCCCGACCGCGGCCCCAGAACACGCCGAACCCCGAAGGAGGACCAGTGGGCAAGCTCCGCAAGAACGTGCTCACCCTGGCCGGTACCGGTGTCGCCGTCGCCTGCGCGGCCACCCTGTCCGCCGCGCCCGCGCTCAGCGCGAACCAGGACGTCGCGCCGAAGGCCGAGAGCCCCGTCGCGGCCTCGCCCTACCTCTACAACGGCTGGGGCAACCCGCCGTCGCCGGGCGAGGTGCAGCAGGCCAGCGGGGTCAAGGACTTCACGCTCGCCTTCATCAACGCCGACGGCACCTGCAACCCGGCCTGGGACGGCACCCGGCCGCTGGACGGCCAGGACAAGGCCACCATCGACGAGATCCGCGCCGGCGGCGGCGACGTCGTCCCCTCGATCGGCGGCTGGAGCGGCAACAAGCTCGGCGAGGTCTGCACCGACGCGCAGTCCCTGGCCGGCGCCTACCAGAAGCTGATCGACGCCTACGACCTCAAGGCCATCGACGTCGACATCGAGAGCACCGAGGTCGAGAACCCCGCCTCCCGGGACCGCGTGATCGAGGCCCTGAAGATCACGAAGGAGGCGAACCCGGGCATCAAGACCGTCGTCACCTTCGGCACCACCACCACCGGGCCGAACGAGAACGGCATGGCGATGCTGGCGAAGGCCGCCGAGATCGGCGCGGACATCGACGTGTGGACGCAGATGCCGTTCGACTTCAACGGCACCGACATGGCGCAGGACACCATCACCACCACCGAGGCGCTCAAGGAGCAGGTGGCGACGACCTTCGGCTACGACGAGGCCGCGGCCTACGCGCACGTCGGCATCTCCTCGATGAACGGCGACACCGACCAGGAAGCCGAGCACGTCGACGTGGCCGCCTTCCAGAAGATGGCGGACTACGCCAAGGAGAAGGGCCTCGGCCGCTTCACCTTCTGGTCGGTCAACCGCGACCGGCCGTGCGACGGCGGTGGCGACGCCAGCAGCTGCAGCGGCGCCGAGCAGCAGCCGTGGGAGTACTCGTCCATCGTGGCGGGCTTCGCCGGCTGATCCGGCAGCTCGCGCGGGACTGCGCCGCACGGTCCAGCACCGGCTGGGCCGTGCGGCGCTACGCCGCTCCACCGTCCCACCAGTTGATCTTGCCGTGCTATCATCGCGGCGGTTTCATGCGGGAACAGCGAAGTCGGGGGACACCGGGCCGCGCGTCCGATCGCCACGCCCCGCGAACCCGTCTCCCTCAGCACGACGTCCGCTCAGGACGGCGTCGGTGCCTCGCACGCCGCCGAGACCACCGCGACGCGCCTCGTCGCGGGCACCGGCACACACGGGTGGGACGTAGTGCAGAAGCTCGATGACTGGCGCAAGGGCCGCCGCAGCATCCGCGACCGCCTCTACGGCGTGGTCCTCATCCCCGGCATCGCGCTGCTGGTGCTGTGGACGACGATCAGCGGCGTCACCCTCTACGACGGGTTCCACCTGCGCGGCATCGCCGCCGGGGTGCGCGACGTGTCGCTGCCCGCGATGCGGGTGCTGGCCTCGGCGCAGAAGGAACGCACGCTGAGCCTGCTGTACGCGACCGCGCCGGACCAGGCCGCGCCCGGCTCGGTGCGCGACCGGCTCGACCGGCAGCGCGCCGCCACCGACGGGGCGCTGACCGCGATGCGCGAAGCCGCCGACCCGACGCTCCAGCAGGCGCCGGACGCGGTCGCCGACCGGATGCGCTCGCTCGACGGGATCATCGCCGAACTACCCGTGATCCGGGCCGAAGTGGACGGTGCGCAGACCGACCGGGCGCGGATCCACGGTTACTACAACGGGTTCGTCGACGCCGGGTCCGCGCTGTTCGAGCAGCAGGCGCGGTTGTTCCCCGACTCGACGGTCACCCAGGGCGGGCTGCGCGCGGCCGGGTTCTTCACCGCCGCCGACCGGATGTCCCGGGCCGCCTCGCTGGTCACCGACGGGCTGCGCGGCGGCACCTTCACCGCCGCCGACCACCTGGAGTTCACCCGGCTCAGCGGCGCCTACCACTTGGAACTGCGGTCCCAGGCCGACTCGGCGCCGCCGGGCGTGCGGGCCCGGTACACCGAGATCACCTCCGCCCCGCAGTTCCGGCACCTCGCCGAGCTGGAGGAGCAGCTCGTCGCGCTCGGGCCGTGGTCCGATTCGGACCCGTCCGTCGCGGGGCCGCCGTCGATCGACGTGAACGACTGGCTGATCACCAGCGACCTCGTCGCCGACGACCTCACCACGCTGGCCTCCACCCAGGCGCAGCGCACCGCCGCGGCCGGGATGGAGGCCGGGGACCGCAACCTGCTCCAGGTGGCCGTGGGCAGCGTGCTCGCGCTGCTGGTGGTGCTGGCGGCGATCCTCGTCGCGCTGCGGGTGTCCCGCGGGCTGTCCCGGCGGCTCAACGGCCTGCGCGACGACACGCTGGTGCTGGCCGACGGGCAGCTCCCGGAGATCGTGGCCCGGCTGCGCCGCGGCGAACGCGTCGACCTCGACCGCGAAGTCGCCCACCTCGACTACGGCCGCGACGAGATCGGTCAGGTCGCCGAGGCCTTCAACACCGCGCAGCGCACCGCCGTGTCCGCGGCGGTGCAGGAGGCGCAGGCCCGCGAAGGCGTGCACACCGTGTTCCTCGGCATCGCCGGGCGCAGCCAGGCGCTGGTGCACCGGCTGCTCACCACGATCGACCGGCTGGAGCGCGAGGAGCAGGACCCGGACCGGATGGCGCTGCTGTTCGGCCTGGACCACCTCGCCACCCGGGCGCGGCGCAACGCCGAGAACCTGATCATCCTGGGCGGTGGCCGGCCGGGCCGCCGCTGGTCCCGCCCCATCGAGCTCGCCGACGTGCTGCGCAGCGCCGTCGCCGAGACCAAGCACTACGCGCGGGTGCGGGTGCAGCGGCCGCCGGACCTGGCGCTGCACGGCGACGCGGTCGCCGACACCGTGCACCTGCTGGCGGAGCTGCTGGACAACGCCACCTCGTTCTCCCCGCCGGAATCCCGGGTGAACATCCACAGCCACACCGTGGCCCGCGGCGTCGTCGTCGAGGTGGAGGACCGCGGGCTCGGCCTCGCCGACGAGGACCTGGAGGCGGCGAACGCGATGCTGTCCGGGCCGCCGGAGTTCGACGCGATGGCGCTGCGCTCCGACAGCAGGCTCGGGCTGTTCGTGGTGGCGCGGCTGGCGGACCGGCACGAGATCTCGGTGGAGCTGCGCACCTCCGCCTACGGCGGGACGCGGGCGGTCGTGCTGCTGCCGTCGAAGCTCATCGTGGAACCGGTCGAGCCGGACCCGGCGGAGGCGCACACCTCGCAGCTCCCGCGGATCCGCGCGGAGGAGGCGGCGACCGCCGGGGCGATCGAGCTCGCGGACACCGGCTTCGAGACGGCGCTGCCCGCGGACGCCTGGCCCGCGGACGCGGAGACCGCGAGCACCGGCGTCGCGAACACCGCGGACGCGCGGTCGGACGAGGTCTCCGCACCGGAATCCGGCGCGGCCGCGGCGGAATCCACCGGCAGCGCGGCGAACGCCGACCCCGTCGGCACGACCACCGCCGACGCCGAGAGCACCGATCCGGCGTTCCCGACGGCAGAACACCCCGATGCCGGCCCGGCCGCCGACGACCGGGCCGCCGACGAAGCCGGGCCCGAGGACTCGACCGCGGCGGACGCGGCGGCCCCGGACCCGGCGGACGTCGAGCCGGCCACCGCGAACCCCGCTCCCGGCTCCCGGGACGGCGAAGACGCCCCCGCCGCGGGAGGAACCCCGGCGGCCGCGGACTCCGACGAGCATCCCTGGCCGTCCGACGCGGAGGATCCGGACCTAGCGGGCACCCGCGCCGACGACTCCGCGACGCTGGAACGAACGCCACCCGAGAGGTCAACCGAAGTCACCGCTTCGGGCGACGACTCCCCGCCGGAGCGCGGCTACCGTGCGGACGGAGGGGAACCGATCGAGCCCGGGCAGCACGCCGAACCGGCGCTCGACGCGGCATGGCCGACCGAGGAACCCGCCGGCGACGCGGATCCGGTCACCTGGCCGGAAGACCCGGATCCGGCGATCACCGATCCCACCGGGCATCGGTCGATCACCGACCCCGCGCCCTCCGGCGCCACCGACGCGGACCAGGCCACGACCGACGACGCTGCAGCGGACGGCGCCGCGGAACCGGGCGCTGCACCGGTCCCGCTGCCGCGCCGCCGCAAGAAGGCCAGCCTCGCCCCCGAGCTGGCCCGCGAACGACCCGAAGAGGAGGACCCGTCGACAGCGGGATCCCGCTCCGCCGCGGAGATCAGGTCCCTGATGTCGGCGATCCAGCGCGGCACCGACCGCGGCCGCAAGACCGACCCGGACTCGGGCACGACCGATGAGTGAGGGATGCGCAGTGCAGGACATGAGCACCACGACCGACTTCGAGCTGGGCCGGTTGCTGGGTGATCTGGTCGGCCGCGTCGCGGGGGCCCGCCACGCCGTGGTGCTCTCCACCGACGGCTTGGTGGTCGAGCACTCGCCGGAACTGTCCGCTGTGGACGCCGAGGCGCTGGCGGCGACGGCGTCCGCGCTGCACGGGCTGGCGCGCGGCACCGGTCGCCGGTTCGGCGGCGGCTGCATCCGGCAGACCGTGGTGGAGATGGATCACGCGTTCCTGTTCGTCACCGCCGCCGACAACGGTTCCTGCCTCGCGCTGCTGGGCGAGGAGCACGCCGACGTGGGCCTCATCGCCTACGAGATCAACCTGTTCGTCCAGCGGGCGGGCCGGGCCATCGAGTCCGCGCCCCGCTCCCGGCTCACGCCGACGGCGACGTGACCTCGCGGCGGACGGGCGGGGACGGGTGGCGCGACAGCGCCGCCGGCCCGCTCGTGCGCCCGTACGCGATGACCCGCGGCCGCACCCGCGCGGCCGCCGCCGAGCTGGACCGCGGCACCCTCATCGTCGCGGTCCCGGAACCGGACGACGCGGCCGAGTGGGATGCCGACCGGGAGCGGATCCTGCTGCTGTGCGCGCGACCGAGGTCGATCGCCGACCTGGCCGCGGCGCTGGAGATCCCGGTGGTGGTGGCGAAGGTCCTGGTCTCGGACCTGCTCGACGAGGGTGCGCTGAGCGTTCCGCTGACCCCGCAGCGCCAACCGGACCACGCCCTGCTGCAGGCCGTGCTCGATGGCATTCGCCGCTTGTAATAGCGGCTGTTCCCCGGCGCCGGTCCGCCGCTCCGATCACCTGGTCCTGCCGGGCCCGTTGCTCTGCGAGACTGCCCGGGTGGACGAGGAAACCTTGGAACGGGTGCGAGCCGTGGTCGTCTCCATCCCCGCCGGATCGGTGCTCGGCTACGGCGACGTCGCGGAGCTGGCCGGTCTGCGCTCCGCGCGGCTGGTCGGCCGGATCCTCGCCGAGGACGGTGCCGACATCCCCTGGCACCGGGTGCTGCGCTCCGACGGCAGGACCGCCGAGCACCTCCGCAGGCGCCAGCTGGAGCTGCTGCGGGCGGAGGGCGTGCTCGCCGACGGCCCGCGCGTCAACATGCGCCGCTACCGCTGGTCCGGCCCGGCCTGATCGTCCCCGCCGCCGGGACCGAGCGCCGCGGGATCAGCCGTCCCGGTGGACCGGCCGCCGCAGCAGTCGGGCCGTCGCAGCGCCGACCGCCCCGTGGACCGACCGCCGCAGTGGATCGGCCGCAGGGTCAACCGCCGAGGTGGATCGAGCGCCGCGGGATCAGCCGTCGCCGCGGGCGAAGCGGGGTGCCTCGTCCGCGATCAGCCGGACCAGGGCCGCGGTGCGGGCGCGCTCCGGCAGCACGTGCGGCAGGTCTTCGCGGGCGATCGGGGCCGCCGTGACCGGGCCGACGCAGGCGATGAGCACGTTCGTCCGCAGCGCCGCCAGCAGCGCCTCGCCGCGGCCGGTCCGCCGCGCCCGCGCCAGGAAGTTCGTCGCGGCGGGCGCGCTCGTCAGCGGCAGCACCCGCACCTCGCCGTCGATCACCGCGTCGATCAGCGCGTCCAGCGGCCCGAGGTCGACCGGGTCGGTCCAGCGGTACACCACGATCGGCAGCACCTCGGCGCCCGCCGCGCGCAGCCGCTCCCGGAAGCCGGTCATCGGATCGCCGTGCAGCTGCACCACGACCCGCGCCCCGGCCACGCCCTGCGCGAGCAGCCGGTCGAGCACGTCGGCGACTTCCTCGGTCGGCGCCGTGTAGCTCTCGCGCAGCCCGGCGCCGCGGATCGCGCCGCGCGCCTTGGCGCCCCGCGCCAGCAGTTCCGCCGAACCGAGGTGCGCCAGCAGCCGCTCCCCCGCGCCCTGCGCCCGCGCCGACTCGATCCAGCCGCCGAACCCGCTGCCGGTCACCGCGACCACGTGCTGCACCGGCCGGGCCAGCACCGCTTCGGTCGCCGCGGTCAGCTCGGCGTCGTCGTCGACCGGGACGGTGTGCATCGCCGCGCCGTAGCGCACCCGGGCGCCGCGGCGGGCCAGCAGCGCGCCCAGCTCCGCCGCCTTGCGCTCGGCAGTGATGCCCGCGGTGAACCCGCGCAGCGGTTCGGTGTCCTCGACGTCCTCTGCCACCGCACCATCGTCACACCCGCGCGGGCGGGCGCGCCGGGGCGGGTCAGAGCACTTCGAGCACCATCTGCGACGCGTGCTCCAGCCCGCCGAGCGAGGCCGTGGTGGACCGCGGGTGCAGCGCGTGCACCGCGAGCCGGAACAGCAGCGCGCGCAGCAGCGCCTGCGGCCAGTCCGTCAGGTGCGACCAGCGCTCCACGATCGCCGCGTCCGAGCCGCCCCAGGACAGCGCGTCGATCACCGCGACCGCCGCCGCCCACTCCGCGGGCCGCCAGAACGGGGAGAAGTCGATGATGCCGGGCGGGGCGTTGCCCGCGAACAGCACGTTGCCGAACAGGTCGCCGTGCACCACCTGCGGGCGCAGCTGGGTGCGGCGCCGCGATCCGGCGAGCACGTCGTAGAGCCGGCCGCCCTTGTCCAGCGGCAGCGGGTAGTCCTCCTCGCCCCACGACATCCGGTCCGCGAGCGCGTAGATGTCCTGCCGCGCGTCGAGGAACCGGGGCCGGGTGAGCACGCTGCTCGCCGCGTGCAGCCGCAGCGACATGGCGACGACCTCGTCGTGCCGCGGTTCCGGCCGTCCGGTGATGTCGCGGCTCGCGGACCAGCCGGAGACCACCCAGCGGCCGTCGGTGGAGCGGACCGGTCTGCCGACCCGCACCTCGTCCGGTTCCAGCAGGTCCAGGGTCTGCGCCACCCAGGCGGCTTCGGCGGTGTTCGCGGCCGGTTTGAGCACGACCTCGCCGCAACGCCAGGCGACGCCGCCGTTGAGCAGTTCGGCGTCCTCCCCGCGCGCACCGAACGCCGCTCGTACGTGCGACGGGGGCGGCTCCGGAGTTCCAGTCACGGCGCAGACGCTACATCGGAGATCCCCGAATGGGGGTCAGGCGCTCCGCAGATCATGGTCCGGGGGAAATCGTGATCCGGGCGGCTGCGCGGCCCGACGACGACCGGCCCGGCCCCCTCGTGTGCGGGGGCCGGGCCGGTACCACCTGCGCTGAGCAGGGGATGTCGCCGTTCTTCGCGCGGCGGCTCGGCCACCGCGCACCGCCCGGACGCGGGCGGCGGGGTCGATCAGTAGGTCGGCAGGCTCGGGTCGACCTCGTTCGCCCATCCGAGGACACCGCCACCGACGTGGACCGCGTCCGAGAACCCGGCCTTGTGCAGCGCGGCGAGCGCCTCGGCGGAGCGGCCACCGGACTTGCAGTGCAGCACGATCTGCCGGTCCTGCGGGAGTTCCGCCAGCGCGGAGCCGGACAGGATGCGGTCCTTCGGGATGAGCGTGGAGCCGTCGATCTTGACGATCTCGTACTCGTGCGGCTCCCGGACGTCGATCAGCTCGAACTTGTCCCCGCGGTCGAACTTCTCCTTGAGCTCACGCGGAGTGATCGTGCTGTTCACCGCGGCCTGCTGCGCGTCGTCCGAGACGACGCCGCAGAACGCGTCGTAGTCGATCAGCTCGGTGATCTTCGTCGCGTTCGGATCCTTGCGGATCTTCACGGTGCGGTAGCTCATCTCCAGCGCGTCGTAGATCATCAGGCGCCCGAGCAGCGTCTCGCCGATGCCGGTGATCAGCTTGATCGCCTCGGTGACCATGATCGAACCGATGGAGGCGCACAGCACGCCCAGCACGCCGCCCTCGGCGCAGGACGGCACCATCCCGGGCGGCGGCGGCTCGGGGTAGAGGTCCCGGTAGTTCGGGCCCTTCTCCTCCCAGAACACGCTGACCTGGCCCTCGAACCGGAAGATCGAGCCCCACACGTAGGGCTTGCCGGACAGCACCGCGGCGTCGTTCACCAGGTAGCGGGTCGCGAAGTTGTCGGTGCCGTCCAGGATCAGGTCGTAGTCGGCGAAGATGCCCAGCGCGTTGTCCGAGGACAGGTGCACCTGGTGCAGGTTGACCTGGACGAACGGGTTGATCTCGGCGATCGAGTCGCGCGCGGACTCCGCCTTCGGCCTGCCCAGGTCGGACTGGCCGTGGATCACCTGGCGGTGCAGGTTGGACTCGTCGACGGCGTCGAACTCGACGATGCCGATGGTGCCGACCCCGGCCGCGGCCAGGTACAGCAGCGCGGGGCTGCCGAGCCCACCGGCGCCGATCACCAGGACCTTCGCGTTCTTCAGCCGCTTCTGCCCGTCCATCCCGATATCCGGGATGATCAGGTGGCGGCTGTAGCGCGCGACCTCTTCCTTGGTCAACTCCGCCGCCGGCTCGACGAGCGGCGGTAGCGTCGTTGCCTGGGCTGAATCGCCGGACATCTCCCAGCTCCTCCTCAGTGGTCCTCACCTCGTCGTTCACCCGCTGACGCGAGCACGACGAGCGTCCGCGCCCGAGTTCGGCGGGGCCGGACGGGCGCGGAAGGTGCAACGCCAGAGTGGCGGATGGTCTTCCCGCTTCCCAAACTACTCCCACCATGCGGGAACGGAGTGGTCGAGCGCACCCGCCTCAGCTGCCGGATCCGCCGACGGGGAACGGCCAGGCGTTGTACTTACAGACGAAGCCGTCGGCGGGGATCTCGGTGCCCTGCGGCACCGCCTTGTTCAGCTCGTGCAGCTCGTTGTTCGACGTGCTGAACGTCTGCTGCATCATCACCGGCGCCAAGCCGCCCTGCTGCCCGCACGGCACGTGCCCGTTGCCGAAGACGTGGCCCACCTCGTGGTTGATCGCGTACCGCCGGTAGGTGCCGATGTCGCCCTCGAAGGCGACCGCGCCGCGCACCCAGCGGGCCGCGTTGATGTAGACCCGGTCGGAGATCCGGCAGGACGTGTCGAACGGCAACCCGCTGCCGTAGCCGCAGATCTCCCGCGCCGTGTTCTGGCTGACCAGCGTCACCCGGAAGTCCGGGGACGCCGAGCCGTCCACCCGCTGCAGCGCGATGTCGCCCGCCTCCGGGTTGGTCCAGCTGCGCGGGTCGGCGAGGGTCTCCTGGGTGAGCTGGGCGAACGAGTCGTTGCCCTCCGCGAGCTTCACCCCGACCTCGACCTCCACGGTGTAGCGGTACAGGTCGCCGCCGGTGCCGACCTTCGGCGAGGTGCCGGGCAGCACGGTGAAGGTGCGCCCGCCGACCTCCGGCACCGGGGAGCCCGGCGGGAGTTCGGCGGAGAACATGTCCGCGCGGTAGGTCCGGCCGGGCGGCGCCTCGGTCACGACCGGGGCCTCCGGCACGTCCGGTGCCCGCAGGTGCGAGGTGCCGCCCTCGCCGAGCTGCTGGGCGTCCGGGTCGACGGACTGGAACACGGCCAGCGCGGTGACCACCACCAGCAGCGGGACCGCGTAGATCCGCCAGCCGTACAGCGACCAGGCCCCGTTCCGCGTGCGCCGCGGCGGTTCCGGCTCGTCCAGGTCGTAGTCGCGCTCGTCGAACGGCCGCCACGAGGCCGCCAGCGGTTCGTCGGGGCGGGGCGTGCGGCGCGCGTGGGGGGCGGCGGAACCGCCCGCCGGGTCCGAACGGCCTGCGGCGGCGTCACGGGGTCGTCTCGGGGGGCGCGGCACGGTACAAGCCTGCCACAGCACGATCGTGGCCAACGAGGCTGTGGCCAGCGGGATCCGCCGCCGATTCGAAGATCACCCGTTTCGGGGCGGCTGGTCACCATTGCCCGAGTTCCACCTCGTCGAGCATGCCGAGCACCGCCGCGGCCACCACCCGCGGCCGCTCCAGCTGGGCGACGTGCCCGGTGCGCGGCAGCACCAGCAGCCGTCCGCGCCGCAGCTCGCGGGCGGTGCGCGGCGCCTTGCGGACGCCGACGACGCGGTCGGCGGCACCCCACACCACCAGGCTCGGGGCCTGCACCAGCGGCAGCAGCCGCCACGGGGAGCGCCACGGCGGCGCGAGCCAGGAGCGGACCAGCCCGGTCGTGGTGCGGTCCAGCGCGGCCTCGGCCCAGTCGAACCCGGCGCGCTCCCGGAACTCCTCGACGACGGCGTCCAACCGGTCCGCGGGCACCGCGTCCGGCTCGGCGAAGCACAGCTCCAGCAGCCGCCGGGCCCGCTCCCCCGGCGGTACCGCGGCCAGCCTGCGGCGCACCGCCGGGCCGAGCAGCGGCAGCCGGGTCAGCGGGATGCGCGGGTCCGACATCCGCCGCGGGTCCGGGCGCAGGTCGGGCACGGCCGGGGAGATCAGCGTCAGCGAGGCCACCAGGTCCGGCCGGTGCGCGGCGACGAACACCGCCACCGCTCCGCCGAAGGAGTTGCCCACCAGGTGCACCGCGCCGGCCCCGGACTCCTCCAGCAGCCGGATCACCACGTGCGCGTGCTGCTCGCCGGAGTAGTCGAAGCGGTCCGGCGGCACCGAACGCCCGAACCCGGGCAGGTCCACGGCGAGGCCGCGCAGGTTCGGCGCGAGCGCCGCCGCGAGGTCCGTCCAGTTCGAGGCGGAACCGGCGAGTCCGTGCAGGTAGACGGCGGTCTCCGCGCCCGGCCCGCCCGTCTCGCGGACGTGCACCCGCAACGGACCGGATTCGGTGATCAACGGCACGTGCCTGCCGGGCGACGGCACGCCGGGCAACCGCGCCGGGACGGCGCCGAGCCGGAGCGGAACCCTGGTCAGCCCGCCGCCGGGTGCCGCCGCGTCGAGGTGTCGCGGGCTCGTCCGCATGGTTTCAGCATGCCCCGGGAGTGCGACGCGGCGCCGGATGAGGTCGAGAACGGCCTTTACCGGCGAGTAAGGTTGTGCTTCCCCGGCTGGAGAAGCCCAGCACGTGACGGAAGGACGGGTGGAGGCAGGCATGACGGAGACCGCCGCGCAGCCGAGCAGGGGCGTTCGGCTGCCCCGCGACGCCCGCCGGGCACAACTGCTCACCGCTGCCCAGCACGTGTTCGTCACCAACGGCTACCACGCGGCCGCGATGGACGACATCGCCGAGCACGCGGGCGTCAGCAAACCCGTCCTCTACCAGCACTTCCCCGGCAAGCTGGAGCTGTACCTGGCGCTGGTGGAGATGCACGGCGGCGAGCTGGTGCGCCGGGTCCGGCAGGCGATCGAGACCACTCCGGACAACAAGCAGCGGGTGCGCGCGGCGGTCGGCGCGCTGTTCGAGTTCGTCGACGGCGAGGGGCAGGCGTTCCGGCTCGTCTTCGAATCGGACCTGCGCGGGGAGCCGTCGGTGGACAAGGCGGTGGACGGCGCGCTGTCGGACTGCGTGGACGCGGTCGCCGAGGCCGTCACCGCGGACGCGGGCCTCGACCCGGAGCGGGCGCGGCTGCTGGCGTTCGGCCTGGTGGGGCTGAGCCAGGTGACCGCGCGCTACTGGCTGGACGAGACCGAGTCGGTGCGCCGCGACGAGGCGATCACGCTGATCACGACGCTGGCGTGGAAGGGCCTCTCCGGCTTCCCCCTCCAGAACGGCTGAGCCGCGGACGGCCCGCCCGGCCGAGGTCGAGCGGGCCGTTCATCCGGCGCGGGCGCGGTCCCGCTCAGCCGGGGATCAGCTCGACGATGCGGTCGGCGACCTCGTCGGTGCGCTCCAGCGGCAGCATGTGCCCGGCACCGGAGTAGAGCAGCAGGCGCGCGTCCGGCAGCGCGTCGGCGATGCGCCGGGCGTGCGGCAGCGGGCACAGCCGGTCCTCGAGCCCGGCGAGCACCACGACGGGGATGTCCCGCAGCGCGGCGAGCGCGTGCACCCGGTCGTGCTCGGCGAGTGAGGCGCGGAACCCGGCGAGGCTCGCGGGGTGGCAGGCCGCGACCCAGTCGGCGGTGGCGGCGACGTCCTCCGCGGCCGGGGAACCGCCGAACAGCAGCCAGCGCATGCCGGGCCGCAGCGGCCGGGAGTTCCGCGCCAGCCGCCCGCCGCCCGCCTTCGCCAGCAGGCCGCGCACGCCGAGCTCGGCGCGGTTCGCGACGGCCGCGACCGGCGCGGGCAGGCCGAGGGTGGGTGCGACCAGGTCGCCGCTGGAGGTGGCGACGAGTGCGGCGCCGGCGATCCGCGCCGCGAACAGCTCCGGGTGCCGCTCGGCCAGGGCCATGATCGTCATGCCGCCCATGGAGTGCCCGGCGAGCACGATCGGCCCGGTGGGCACCCGCTGCTCGATGAGCTCGGCGACGTCGTCGGCGCAGCGCTCGATGGTGGCCGAGCCCGCGGGCGCCGGATCGGATTCGCCGTGCCCGCGCAGGTCGAACCGCAGCACCCGGACGTCCGCCTGGTGCAGCACTTCGTCGATGACCCGGTCCCAGGTGTGCGTGGTGAGGGTCCAGCCGTGCACGAGCAGCAGCGTGCTGCCCGCGTCGGCGGGGCCGTGCTCGTGCACCCGGAGCCGGACGCCGTCGCCGGTGGTGAAGGTGCTCGTGTCCGCGCCGGAGGCGGTGGTGGTCATGGCGGTCCTGTTCTGGGAGGAGGGGTCAGCGGATGAGGAACGACTTGCGCCAGAAGGGCATGCCGGGCCCGCCGATCAGGCCCGCCTCGTCCAGGAAGCCCATGATCTTCTCGCCACCCCAGTGCAGGGTGTGCTGGAAGTGCGGGTTCCGCCACGCCGCGGCGTGCGCGTCCCTGGGCCGCAGGCCGACGGCCGCGTACACCCGCGGGTTGATCAGGCTGAAGCAGATCGCGTAGGAGACCAGCGCGGTCGCGAACTGGTGCCAGGCTCGTTCGGCCGGGCCGCACCCGGCCATCCGCCGGACCACCTCCTCGCGGGCGAAGGTGACGTGCCGCGCCTCTTCGAGCACGTGGATGCGGTTGACCATGCGCACCAGCGGCTGCACGGACTCGTCGTTCATCTGGTCGCGCTGGAAGCGGTCCAGGATCTCCTCGGCGACGAGGATCGCGGCGTACGCGGAGGGCCCCTTGAGGATCGCGGGCAGCACCCGCCCGGCCTGGCGCAGCAGCGGCACCGGCCCGTAGGCGGGGGCGCCGACGCGGCGGACGGCCTTGCCGAACATGGTGGAGTGCCTGCACTCGTCGGCGATCTCGGTGAGCGCGTAGTGCGCGTGGTCGGTGCGCGGGTCGGAGTCGTAGAACTCCTTGAGCAGGATCTGCATCAGCAGCACTTCGAACCACAGGCCGTTGGAGGCGATGCTGGCGAACTCGTGCTTGGTCAGCTCGACGCGCTGCGCCCGGTCGAGGCGTTCCCACAGGTCCGTGCCGTAGAGGCTGCTGCGGTGGAACGGGATGTAGGGGGCGTCGTCGAGCAGCGGCGCGTCCCAGTCGATGTCGACCTCGGGGTCGTAGCTGTTCTTCGCCGACGACTTCAGCAGCCGGGCGGCGGTCTTCTCCCGGTCGTTCACCTGCGCGGTCCTGGTCATCTCGGGGCCTCCCTGGCTGCCACCGGCATTGCATGTTACTTCTAGTAACAGCTACCTTGGGTAGCGTGAGCCACCACACCCGGCCTGTCAAGGTCGTCCCGGACCCACCGCCGCGCGGCGACGCCCGCCGGGAGCGCTGGCGGGAGCACCGCGAAGCCCGCCGCGCCGAATTCGTCGAAGCCACCGTGCGCGCCATCGGCCAGCACGGCGCCGACGTCGGCATGGACGAGATCGCCGCCGAGGCCGGCGTGAGCAAACCCGTGCTGTACCGGCACTTCCACGACAAGAGCGACCTCTACGTCGCCGTCGGCGAATGGGGCACCGAACTGCTGATGCAGCGGCTCGCCCCCGAGATCGCCGCCGACGGCAGCCCCAACGAGCGCATCCGCCGGATGCTCGACGCCTACCTCGGCGTCCTGGAGCAGTACCCGGACCTGTACCGGTTCGTCGTGCGCCGGACCTTCACCGACAAGCCGGTGCGCTCCGACCCGGTCACCGCGGAGAAGACCGAGATCGCGAACTCGCTGTCCCGGCTGCTCGGCGAGTACCTGCGCGCGCTGGGCCTGGACTCCGGCGGCGTGGAGCCGTGGGCGCACGGCCTCGTCGGCATGGTGCAGGCCAGCGGCGACTGGTGGCTGGAGCGGCAGTCGATGAGCCGGGACGACCTCACCGACTACCTGACCCGCATCATCTGGCACGCCATCGACGGGGTGCTGCGCTCCGGCGGCATCGTGCTCGACCCGGACGAGCCGCTGGAGCCGAGCACCGGCCTGCGGCTGATCACCGACACCGGCGGCGGGAGCTGACCGCGGAAGGAGCGACCATGTCCGAGGAGACCACCGTCGACGCGGGCCCCGACGAGGAGTACGAGGGCGAGGCGGTGCTGTTCACCGCCGAACGCGAAGTCCCGGTGTCGGTGGTGCTGCGCGGGCACTTCCAGCCGATCGACGGCCGCTTCCACTGGTACGGCCGGGTCGCCGCGGACGACGCGGTCGCCGAGCTCGCGGCCGGGCGCCGGACCGAGGTCGTGGTGCGCACCACGCGCGGCGAGGCGGCGGGCAGCCTGTCCGACCCGGACCCGTGGCACCGCTACCGCATCACCGGTGTGGGCCGACCGCCGTTCTGACGGAACCCCGGAGTCCGATGTGGACGACCCCGGGCACGACGATGCCCCCGGCGGAGCGCTCTCCGACCGGGGGCATCGCGGCAGATCACTGGACGCCGAAGCCGACCCGCGGGGATTCCGAGGGGCCGATCTCGACGTAGGCCAGCTTGGCGGCGGGCACCAGGTAGCGCCGGCCCTTCTCGTCGGTCAGCGACAGCACCCCGTCGGTGGTCTTCAGCGCGTCGGCCACCAGCGACTCGACCTCGGCCGAGGACTGACCGCTGGCCACGGTGAGCTCACGCGGGCTGTCCACGACGCCGATCTTGACCTCCACGCTTGACCTCCACAATTCGCGAACCGATGCGTACGTCCGAGAGGTTATCCCAGTCCACGCCGGACCCGCCTTCGCCGGTGGCGAACATCGGGAACCCGTCAGCCCAGGCCCAGCCGCGCCATCCGCTTCGTGTGGTTGTTCTGCAAGCGGCGGAACAGCGCGACGATGCCGGTGAGATCGCCCGACCCGGTGATGATCAGCTCGGCGAGCGCGTCCCGCTCGGCCACCACGCGCTGCGCCTGGGTGACCGCCTCGCCCAGCAGTCTGCGGCCCCACAGCGTCAGCTTGTCCCGCAGCGAGCGGTCCTCGGCGCAGGCCGCCAGCACCTCGCGCTCGGCGAACGCGGAGTGCCCGGTGTCGGCCAGCACGTCCAGCACCAGCGTCCGCGTCGAATCGTCCAGCCACTCCGCGACCTCGCGGTAGAAGTCGGCCGCGAGCCCGTCGCCCACGTACGCCTTCACCAGCGACTCCAGCCACGAGTGCGGGGCGGTCGAGGCGTTGAACGCGTCGAAGGGCTCGGCGAACGGGGCCATCACCTCGTCCACCGCGACCCCGCGGCGGGCGAGCGCGTCGTCCAGCATCCGGTAGTGGCCGATCTCGGCGGCGGCCATGCTGGCCAGCGCGGCCCGGCCGGACAGGGTGGGTGCGGTGCGGGCGTCCTCGGCGAGCCGGTCGAAGGCGGACAGCTCGCCGTAGGCGAGCGCGGCCAGCAGGTCCACGACCCCCTCGGCGTAGGTGGTGGAGTCGGTGGATCCGGCGGCGGAGGGGTCGAGCTCGCTCATACCGGGCACCTTAACCGCCGCCCCGCGCGCCCGGTCCGCGCAGCGGCACGGGCCGACACGCGCGGCGGCCGACGGGCGCTCCGGGGGCTCGCCGCTGGTGGTGCGGGACGTTCCGCGAAAGCTCATCGCACATCGCCGACCTCGATCCGGTTCGGACCAGGTATCCTGGCGGACGCAGAAGCCATGCGGCATCAGGCAACCGGCAGTGGACCCCTCTCCCCGCGCGGGACCCGGCAGGGCTCGACGCGGGCCACGGTCCCACCCCGTGAGCAGCCGGTCGCCCGGGGTCCGTGCGGGAGGCCCGGGCGCGGGCGCCACCTGTGCCCGGCTCATCGGCCGGAGCAGCCGGGGGCGTGGGCGACGGCGTGAGCCGCACCACGATGCCGACCGAACCAGCAGCGGACAACCGCTGATCGAACAGGGGCGCGCGACCATCGCACCGGTGACCACGAGCATGCAGCACGCGAACAACGCGGCCGGCCGCGGCTCGAACGCGGCCACCATGCCGGAGGACGTCACCACGAGTGCAGCCGAGCGATCGGCCGCAGCGCGCCGGTACTGAGAGAGGCGATCACTCTGACCCTCAGCAACGAACGGGCCCCCGAGGCCCCGAGACCACCAGCACAACCGAGGACGTGCACGCGATCGAGCACAGCGAGAACGGCGCCCCCGCCGTGGAGGCCGCACCGCTGCACGCGGAGAGCACCGTCCCGAACACCCCGACCTTCGCCGAGCTGGACGTGCACGAGGAGATCGTGCGCGCCCTCCGCGAGGCCGGCATCGAGCACACCTTCGCGATCCAGGAGCTGACGCTGCCGCTGGCGCTGCGCGGCGAGGACCTGATCGGGCAGGCCCGCACCGGCACCGGGAAGACGTTGGGCTTCGGCGTTCCCCTGCTGCAGCGGTTGCAGGTTCCCGGCGACGGGACGCCGCAGGCGCTCGTCGTGGTCCCCACCCGCGAGCTGTGCGTGCAGGTCGCCCGCGACCTCACCGACGCGGGCAAGCACCTCGGCATCCGCACCCTCGCGGTGTACGGCGGCCGCCCCTACGAGCAGCAGATCGACGCGCTCAAGCAGGGCGTCGACCTGGTGATCGGCACGCCGGGCCGGTTGCTGGACCTGGCCGAGCAGCAGCACCTGGTGCTGGGCAAGGTCCGCGGCCTGGTGCTCGACGAGGCCGACGAGATGCTCGACCTGGGCTTCCTGCCGGACATCGAGCGGATCCTCGGCATGGTCCCCGAGCAGCGGCAGACGATGCTGTTCTCCGCGACCATGCCGGGCCCGATCATCACGCTGGCCCGCACCTTCCTGAACCAGCCCACGCACATCCGGGCGGAGGAGGCGGACGCGAACGCGATCCACGAGCGCACCAAGCAGTTCGTGTACCGCGCGCACGCCATGGACAAGTCGGAGCTGCTGGCCCGGGCGCTGCAGGCGCAGGACCGCGGCCTGACGATGATCTTCACGCGGACCAAGCGGACCGCGCAAAAGCTCTCCGACGAGCTCGCCGAGCGCGGTTTCGCCGCGGCCTCGGTGCACGGCGACCTCGGCCAGGGCGCCCGGGAGCAGGCGCTGCGCGCGTTCCGCTCCGGCAAGGTCGACACCCTCGTCGCCACCGACGTCGCCGCTCGCGGCATCGACGTCGCCGGGGTGACGCACGTGGTGAACCTGCAGTGCCCCGACGACGAGAAGACCTACGTGCACCGCATCGGCCGCACCGGTCGCGCGGGCCGGGAGGGCGTCGCCGTCACCCTCGTCGACTGGGACGAGGAGAGCCGCTGGAAGCTCATCAACGAGGCGCTCGACCTGGGCAAGCCGGAGCCGGTGGAGACCTACTCCACCTCGAAGCACCTGTACGAGGACCTGAACATCCCGGCGGACGCGACCGGCAGGCTCCCGCTGTCCAAGCGCACCCGCGCCGGCCTCGGCGCCGAACCCGACGAGGACGCGAAGCGCTCCAGCAGCCGCAAGCCGCGCCGCCGCACCCGCAGCGGTTCCGGTGGCGAGCAGTCCGGCGGCGAGTCCGCGGCGGGCGAGACCCGTCCCGGCGGCCGGTCCCGGCAGCGCAGGCGCACCCGCGGCGGTGTGAACCCGGACGGCGAGGCCCAGCCCGCCGAGTCCACCGCGCAGAGCGACGGCACCGCGGAATCCGCGGACCGTCCCCGCAAGCGGCGCCGCAGGCGTCGTGGCGGCGGCGGTGGCGCCGGTTCCGGCGGCGGCGAGTCGTCCGGCGACTGATCCCGTTCCGCGAGCGGGCTGCCCGGGAGCGGGTGGCCCGTGGACCGGCCGGGCTTTCCGAGAGCAGTCAGTGAGGAGTGCAGTGGTACGGCCGGAACGGCGGACGCGGTCCGACCTCGTCGCGGTGGTGCTGATCCTGGTCGTGGTCCTCGCGGCCGCCGCGGTGATCTGGTGGCGCAGCGACGCCCGTGCCACCACGTCCGAGCCCGCGGCCGCACCGGCCCCCGTCCTCACCTCCCCCACCCGGGTACCGGCCGCGCTGCACGAGCTGTGGCGCGCGCCGAGCCCGGCGACCCCGGTCCCGGTGGTCGCCGGTTCGACCGCGATCACCGGCGACGGCGGCACCGTGTCCGGCCGGGATCCCGGCACCGGCGCGGTGCGCTGGCGCTTCTCCCGCGACCTGCCGCTGTGCACCGTCGGCGAGGGGTGGGACCGCGCGGTGGCCGTGTACCGGAAATCGGCCAACTGCAGCGAGGTCAGCTCGTTGCAGGGCGACACCGGGGTGCGCGGGCCCGCGCGCAACGCCGACGCCCCGTTCGGCACCCGGCTGCTCGACGACGGCAAGTACCTCACCGCGACCGGTGAGCGGGTGCTGGAGAGCTGGCGCTCCGACCTGGTCCGCACCCAGCAGTACGGGATCATGCCCGCGCTGAAGAACGCGGGGAACAACCTCCGCCGCCCGAACTGCACCTACCCGTCGGTGGCGGTCGGCAGCGAGCGGATCGCGGTGGTGGAGGACTGCCCGGACGACCCGGCGCAGCGCATCACCGTGCTCAAGACCAAGCCGGAGGACGACGAGGAGCCGGAGGAGGTCAGCAGCGCCGTCCTCGGCGGCTCCGAGGCGACCGCCGTCGCGGTCTCCACCAAGCAGACCGCCGTGTACGTGCGCGACCGCGGTTCCCTCGTGGTCTACGCGAACTCCACCGGCGGCATCGAGGCCGAGTACCCGCTGCCCACCGCGGGCGCTCCCTTCCCCGACGCCGGGGTGGAGGCCGTCGCGGCCGACCGGGTGTGGACGGTGAACCTGCGCCCCGTCCCCGGTCCGGAGCAGGCCGGGGCCGCGCGGTCGATCTCCGCCGCGCTGCACCGGTTCGACCCGGCGATCACCGAGCAGCGCGTGCTGGACGGGCTGGCCACCGCCGGACCGGACCGGCCGTTCCGCGTCGCGGTGCTCGACGACGACCAGTACCGGCAGGTCAAGGACAAGATCGGCGACGTTCCCGGGGCCACCTTCGGCGGCCTGCTGTACTGGAACAACGGTGCCACGACGGTCGCGCTGGACGCCGCCACCTTCGCGCCGCTGTGGGAGGTGCCGGGCGCGCTCGGGCCGGGTGCGCTGCACGGCGGGAAGCTGCTCGTCCCGATGCCTGCGGGCATCGCGGTGCTGGACCGGTTCACGGGCGCGCGCGAGCGGCTGATCCCGGTGGACCGGCAGGGCTGGGACGGTCCGGTGCGCTTGGACTCCGCGGGCACGACCGTCCTGGAACAGCGCGGGCCGAACCTGGTCGCGCTGGGCTGATCGTCCGGCGCTGAGCTGCTGGACTGCTCGGCCGGTGCTGGCCCGGCCGGTGCTCGACTGCCCGGCCGGTACTGGACTTGCCCGGCCGGTGCTGGACTTGCGCGGCCGGTGCTGGAGTTCGTCCGGTCCCGGCTTCAGCCAGGGATGCCGGATTCGCCGCCGGTGCTCGGGACGAGCGCGGCCCGCGGCGTCCCCGCACCGCCCGCACCAGGATCGCCCAGCCGGTCGGCGGTGGCCCCGCAGCACCTGCGGACGACGCCGAGCGCGGATCTCGAGGGCCTTACAGCCACCACCAGAACCAGAGGGTGCCGAACACCGCCACCAGCAACGCCAGCAGCGCCGCCGCGCCGCGGCGGTCCCGGTTCCGATCGGCGAAACGCTGCAGCACCAGTGCCAGCACCGCCGCCACCGCATGCGAAATGATCATGGTGGTGCCGGGGCCGTCCTGCCCCTGCCGGGTCGCCCACACCTGCACGCCGATCAGCGCGAGCGCCACCAGCAGCAGCCCCAGCGCCAGCGACCCGGTCAACCCGCGGAACCAGGTCCCGATCCGGGTGCCCGCGCCGCCGCGGTGCCCGCGCACCGTCGCGGCCTCGGCGCCGTCCGCGTCGAACTCGTCCTCGTCGTGCCACTCGACCCGCTGCCGCCGGGGGCGGGTCGGGGACTCCGAGCGGAACGGCACGGTCCCCGGCTGCTCCGCGCCCTCGGCCGGCCGGGATCCGGCCGCCGGGCGCGGGCGGCGCAGCGTCTGCGGCGCGGGCCGGTGCCGAGCACCTCCGCGCGCGGCCTCCTGCTGCGCTCGGCGGGGCATGTCCATGTCGTCGTTCCTCTGGTCCGTCACTCGGCCAACCCGGCCCACGGTTCGGCGGCGGGCGCGGCCTGCTGTCCTTCCGGGCAGTGCGCGCGGAACTCGCACCACGCGCAGCGCCCGCCGGGGTTCGCCGGGAACACGTCCGGCCCGGTCGCTCCCCCCTCGAACGAGTCGGAGGCGGCCTGGAGTTCCCCGGCCAGCCGCTCGGCCCGTTCCACGTGCTCGTCGAGGGAGGCCCGGGTGTGCTCCCACGCCCCGACCTGCCCGCTGGGCAGGTGATGCAGCTCGACCCGCCCGGTCGGTGCGCGCAGCGTCCGCCGCGCGGCGACCGCGTACAGGGCGAGCGCCCGCGATTCCCGGGCGTCCTCGTCGGTGGCCGCGCGCCTGCCGGTCTTGTAGTCGACGATGACCAGCTCGCCGTTACGCCGGTCGATGCGGTCCACCCTGCCCTCGGCGATGATCGAGCCCACCGAGGCCGAGACCCACCGCTCCACCGCGACCGGTTCCGTCCCGGGGGCGAGCCGTTCGACGTAGTCGGCGACCCACCGCTCGGCGCGTTCCCGGTAGCGGGCGGCCTGGACCCGGCCGGCGAAGCCGTCGTCCTTCCAGCACTGCCGGACCAGCAGCACCGCCTTCTCGGCGGTCCGCTGGGCGGGCGGGAGTTCGAAGAACGCCTTCAGCGCGTTGTGCACGACGGCGCCGAGCGTGGCGTTGGCCCGGGCACCGGAACGCGCCGGGGCGGGCCGGTCCAAGTAGGCCATCCGGAACTTGCGCGGGCAACCTTCCCAGTTCGCGAGCTTCGCGGGAGTGACCCGGACGAGCTTGCCGGGGATGCCTTCGAGGCCGAGCTGTCCCTGCACTCGCACCACACTACGCAGCCGGACCGTCGCGTCGCGTTTCCCCCCGCGCGGCGCTCGGAACTCACCGGATCAGCTGATCACGGCGGTCATCCCGCGGTGAACACCTCGCTGCCGCTGCTCTTGTCGATCAAGCGCCGCAGCGATTCCGGGGCGGTGGTCTCCTGCCCGATCCGGATCGTCTTGTTCGTGCCGTGGTAGTCGCTGCTGCCCGTCGGCACCAGGTCCAGTTCGGTGGCGAGCTCCCGCAGCTCCTGCCGGGTCGGCTCGTCGTGGTCCGGGTGGTCCACCTCGATGCCGGTCATGCCGCGCGCGGCCAGCTCCGCCACCACCTCGGCGTTCACCACCCGGCCGCGGGCACGCGCGAACGGGTGCGCCAGCACGGTGACCCCGCCGGCGTCCGCGATCATCTCGATCGCCCGCAGCACGGGGGTGTCGGTGCGCGGCAGGTAGTAGCGGCCGCTGCTGCCCAGGTACCGGGCGAAGGCCTCGTCGACGCTGGCCACCATGCCGGCGCGCACCAGCTGCCGCGCCAGGTGCGGCCTGCCGCCCGGCGAATCCGGCGGCAGGCCCGCCATCAGCTCGTCCGCGTCGACCGGGAAGCCCTCGGCCTCCATCCGCTCGGCCATCTCCCGCAACCGGCCGCGCCGCTCCGCCCGCAACCTCGACTGCTCGGCGACCAGCGCCGCGGACGTCGGGTCGAACAGGTACGCCAGCAGGTGGACGGTGATGTCGCGGCCGGTCCCGTCCGGGCACGTGCAGGACAGCTCCGCTCCCGGGACGACCCGGATCCGGCCGGCACGGGCGGCCACGGTGTCCGCCGCCTCCGCCCAGCCCGCCGTGGTGTCGTGATCGGTGATCGCGACGACGTCCAGCTCCGCTCCGATCGCCGCGTCGACGAGCTCCGCGGGCGTGTCGGTGCCATCGGACTCGGTGGAATGGGCGTGCAGGTCGATGCGCAAGCGTGGCCTTTCCGTTCGGGCCGGTCCGTCGACCGGCGGCGGGCTGCGGTCGCCGCGGAGGTCCCGCCGCTGCGGCGAAGGCCCGGCTGCTCGACCGGCCCGGCGGACCGGTCTTCCGCTGGGCACAGTCTCGCCGATGGTCCCGGTACCTCCCGAACCAGCCCACGAAGAAGAGCCGGGGCCGCGGGAGATCCCGCGACCCCGGCTCGGCAGCGACCGGTTCAGCTCGGAAGCTTGGCCTTCTTCTTGCCCACCGCCGCGCGACGGGCCTTGAGCATGGAGAAACGCTCTTGCTGGGCCTTCTTCTCCCCGAACACCAGGTAGGAGATCGCGTCCTCCACCTCGTCCGGGTTGGGCACGTACTCGATCCGGTTCAGCGCCTGGATCTGCCCGGCCGACTCGACCACCAACGTGCCGTAGCCGAACATGCGCCCGGCGAGGGTCCGCTGGAAGGTCAGGTCGGTGACCTTCCCGATCGGCATCATCGCCACGTTGGTGGTGAAGATGCCCTCCGCGATCAGGAACCGCTTGTCGGTGACGACGATCCGCTCCACGTACCAGTCCAGCACCTGGTAGGTGAACCGGAGCAGCACGACGAGGCCCGCGTACCAGAGCACGTTCTGCGGCAGGCTCGTGTCCTGCGGCAGCAGTTGGGACACCATGACCACGCCGACCAGCAACCCGATCGCCTCGAACAGTTCCCAGACCAGGCTCGCCCAGTGTCTGCGGAGCCGGATGACCCGGCGTTCGGTGTCGAGCAGGTACTCGTCGGGATCCCTCGGCGCGAACACGTCAACCGCCCTTCGGCGCTGCTACACGAAGATGTTCTGCATGAAGGTGATGACCGCCTGCGCAGCCTCTTGGAGGCTTCCCAGGATGTTGTTCACCAGGTCACCGGCTTGCTGTGGGGCGGAGAAGAGGAAGAAGAGGAGGAACGCGACCCCGGCCCAAGTCAGGATCTTCTTAAGGTTCACTGCGATACACCCCGTCCGAAAAGCCATTGAACACGCTGGCGCCTGCCGATCTGTTGTACCGCACTCGGCGGCTGTAGGGCAGCATTGTCCCGCACTTGGGTCAGTCGTTAGCCGAACCGTCCGGATCAACTACCCTCCGTGTCGGTGAGCATAACCAACGGACCGCTGATCCGGTGCGTCGGCGCCGTCGTGCATGACCCGCGCGGACGATTGCTGCTGGTGAAAAGGGCCAACGAACCCGGCAGGGGCCGGTGGTCGGTGCCCGGCGGCAAGGTGGAGCCCGGAGAAACCGATCGTTCGGCGGTACGGCGCGAACTATCGGAGGAAACGGGACTCTCCGTGATCGTCGGCAGGTGGCTGGGGCGGGTGCTGCGCCCGGCCCCGACCGGGACGTTCGACATCCACGACTACGCGTGCCGGGCCGATGACGTGGTGCTTTCGCCCGGCGACGACGCGGCCGACGCGATGTGGGCGGACGCTGCGAGCTTTGCCACACTCGACGCCGAACACCGGTTGACCGACGGGCTCGCCGCGGCCTTGCGGGGTTGGGGGCAGCTCCCGGGCCCGTCCGCCCGGAGCTGAAACCGGCGGATCCGGCAGTTCGCACAATCGGCGCGATCCGGGCGAAATCCAGGGCGTTCCCGGCGTGCGCGCGGCAGAAGTTCACCCGTTTCGCCGTGTCCCAGCACACCCGGCACCGCCGCCGCCCGTACCGAGAACGACGAGTATCGTGAACCGTTGGCCGGTCCGGACCACTCGCGCACGGCGAGTCGGGCAGAAGGAGGTGAGGGATTGTGAGCGGCGGTGCCGACAGCGCGCTTCCGAGCAGTACCAACCGCATCCCCGCCTGGGAGGCCTGCGGCTAGGCCGGTTCCAGGTGCCCATCGGCGCCGGTGGGGATGCGCGGTCGAGATCACCCGAGATCCGATTCCCGCCCTTGGAGGTCGCCGTGCCCAGCCTTCCCTCGCTCGGCCTGCGCAACCGCGCAGCGCGCCACAGCGGTCGCACCGCGCCCGCTCCCGCTCCCCCGCCCGCCTACGTCGTCGACTGCGGCGTGTACGTGGACGGAGTGCGGCTGCCCGGCGACCGGTCGCACGCCGAGGCGATCGACGAGGTGCGCAGGCGCGGCGCCGGGTTCGTCTGGATCGGGCTGCACGAGCCGGACGAGGCGCAGCTCAACGGGCTGGCCGAGACGTTCGGGCTGCACGAGCTGGCCGTCGAGGACGCGGTGCACGCCCACCAGCGGCCGAAGCTGGAGCGCTACGACAGCACGCTGTTCATGGTGCTCAAGACGGTGCGCTACATCGCCAACGAGAGGCTCACCGCGACCAGCGAGATCGTGGAGACCGGTGAGCTGATGGCGTTCGTGGGCCGCGACTTCGTGATCACGGTCCGGCACGGCAAGCACGCCAGCCTCGCCCAGGTCCGCTCGCAGCTGGAGACCGACCCGGAGCAGTTGCGGCTGGGTCCGGCCGCGGTGCTGCACGGCATCGCCGACCACGTGGTGGACACGTACCTGGAGGTCACCGAGGCCATCCAGGACGACATCGACGAGATGGAAGCCGCCGTGTTCGCGCCGCGCACCAAGATCGAGGCCGAGCAGATCTACCTGATGAAGCGCGAGGTCATGGACCTGCGCCGCGCGGTGATGCCGCTGGCGAAACCGCTGCAGCGGCTGGCCGAGGGCTACACGCCGATGGTGCCGGAGGAGGTGCGCTCCTACTTCCGCAACGTCGAGGACCACCTGACGACGGTGTCCGAGCGGGTGGCCTCGTTCGACGAGCTGCTGACCACGCTGGTGGACGCGACGCTCGCCAAGATCACGCTCCAGCAGAACACCGACATGCGCAAGATCTCCGCGTGGGTCGCGATCGTGTCGACGCCGACGATGATCGCCGGGATCTACGGGATGAACTTCGAGAACATGCCGGAAGTGAAGTGGACGTTCGGCTATCCGGCGACGCTGCTGGTGATGATGCTGGCCTGCCTGACGCTGTTCAAGATCTTCCGGCGGAACAAATGGCTGTGAGCGCGTGCCGTAACGTTTTCGATCATCCGGGCGATGTAGTCCGCAGAGGTTCGACCGCCGCGGTTGCGCGCCGCGAGCGCTCTCCCCGAACGATTCGCCGCCGTGAGGATTCCGGTGCGCGCCGGGAAGAAGTGAGGAGGTAGTCATGTCGATCGTCGTGCGCCGCAGTGCGATGGGGCGGCGGGTGTTCACCCGCAGGCTGCCGCTGAGCGGATCGGGGAACGTGGCGCCGGAGCGAAGTCCCAGGTCGCCGCGCCGGGGGCGAAAACCCGGCGCGATGTGGGACGCGCTGTCCGCCTCGCCGCGCACGCCCGCCGTGCGCTGATCACCGTTGCGGCACCGCCGCCCCCACATCGTGAGACGACATTCGCATCGATCATTCTCACGCTGCCGGGAGGCACCGCCATGACTCGTCTCGCCACCAACAAGCTCGCCCTGCTGACCACCCTGCTGATGGGGTGGATCCTGACGCTGTTCATCATCATCGCGCAGCAGGGCTGAATTCCTCGGGTCCACTGTGGACCCAGTCGATCGAATTCCCGTTCGGGTGATCCGCACGCGTTCGCGGATCACCCGTTGCGTGGATTTCCCGGCCGCCGCGCCGAAAAGCGGGTTAGAACTGTCCGCACCTGGAACCCCTTGGACCCGAGGAGTGGTGCGGATGTTCGCCCGGCACGCCCGATCGATCCTGCTGTGCTCGCTGCTGCTCGTCCCCGGCGCGCCCGCCCACGCGGACGAGTCCCGGCTCGACGCGCTCACCGCCGAGATCGTGGACCGCACCAACCAGGTCCGGGCCGAGGCCGGTTGCGGCCCGCTCGCGCCCGCACCCGAGCTGGAGCACTCCGCGCAGGCGCACGCGGCGGACATGGCCGAGCAGAACTACTTCGCGCACTCCGACGCCGTCTCCCCCGTCCGGGCGCTGCCGCGCGCCGAGGTGCTGCCGCGCGCCGAGGTACTGGGCGAGAACATCGCCGCCGGCAACGCGGCCGCCGCCGAGACCTTCCACCAGTGGATCACCAGTCCCGGGCACCGGGCGAACATCCTCGACTGCAGGTTCACCGGCATCGGCGTCGGGCACGCCTACGACCCGAGCAGCACCTACGGGCACTACTGGGTCCAAGAGTTCGCCGGCACCACCTGATCGCGCGGAGCGCGGACGGCCCGTTCGGCCGGCGGTCGGGCGGGCCGCGCTCACTCCTTGACCGCCCCGGACGTGAGCCCGGAGACGATCCGCCGCTGGAACAGCAGCACGAACAGCACGATCGGCACCGTGATCACCACGGCCGCGGCGGCGATCGTCCCGGTCGGGTCCTCGAACTGCGAGTCGCCGGTGAAGAACTGCAGCGCCACCGGCACCGTGCGGGACGCCTCCGTCGAGGTCAGCGAGATCGCGAACAGGAAGTCGTTCCAGCAGAAGATGAACACCAGGATCGCCGTGGTGAACACCCCGGGCGCGGCCAGCGGCGCGATCACCTTCCGGAACGCCTGTCCCGGGGTGGCGCCGTCCATCGTGGCCGCCTCCTCCAGCTGCCACGGGATCTCGCGGAAGAACGCGGACAGCGTGTAGATCGCCAGCGGCAGCGAGAACGTGGTGTACGGCAGCACCAGCCCCGGCCAGGTGTCGAACAGCCCGAGGGTCCGCTCGACCTCGAACAGCGGCGAGACCAGCGAGACCTGCGGGAACATCGCGATGAGCAACGACACCCCGACCAGCGCCCGCTTGCCGGGGAAGTCCAGCCGGGCGATCGCGTAGGCCGCCATCGCGCCCAGCACCACCGCGATCGTCGTGGCGATCAGCGCGATGCCGATCGAGTTGGCCAGCGCGCGCAGGAACTCGCCGGTCTGGAAGATCGCCGCGTAGTTCGCCAGCGTCCACTCCGCCGGGATGAACCGGCCGTCGCTGAGACCCGCGGAGGTCTTGAACGACAGCGACACGATCCACAGCACCGGCACCAGCGCGTACGCCACCACCACCGCGTTGAGCACCGTCCACTTGGCGGTGTCGGCCGGTTTCCGGCTCATCGGCGGCCCCCGTCCTCGTCCGCGCCGGGCGCGGCCGCACCGAACAGCTTCACGAACAGGAACGCGATCAGCGCCACCGCCAGGAAGATCAGCACGGACATGGTGGAGCCGATGCCGAGGTTCAAGCCCTTGATCAGGTTGTTGTAGGCCAGCACCGACACCGAGGAGGTGTCCTGCGCCCCGTCGGTGAGCACCACGATGTTGTCGAAGACCCGGAACGCGTCGAGCGTCCGGAACAGCACCGCCACCAGGATCGCCGGCTTCATCACCGGCAGCATCACCTTCGTGAACCGCTGCCACCGGGAGGCGCCGTCGATCTGCGCCGCCTCCAGCAGGTCCTCGGACACCAGCGCCAGCCCGGTCATCAGCAGCAGCGCCATGAACGGCGTCGTCTTCCACACCTCGGCCAGCACGATGATCGCCAGCGCGCTGCCGCGCTCGGTCAGCGGCGCGCCGTCCGCGGCGAACAGGTTCGCCAGGTAGCCGGTGTCCGGGGTCCACGCGTAGCGCCAGCTGAACGCGGCGACGACGGTGACGATCCCGTACGGGATGAGGCTGGCGGTGCGCACCAGGCCGCGCCCGATCACCGCCCGGTGCATGATCAGCGCCAGCGCCATGCCCAGCACGAACTCGATCACCAGCTGGGTGGCGACGATGAGCAGCGTGGTGCCGAACGCCGTCCACCAGTACTGGTTGGACAGCACCGTCAGGTAGTTCTCCAGGCCCACGAACTCGCGCTGGTCCGGGTACTTGAGGTCGTAGCGCTGGAACGACAGCCACACCGCGTGCAGGATCGGCCAGCCGGTGACCGCGAGCATCACCAGCGCGGCCGGGGCGCACAGCGCCCAGCCGAGCCTGCGCTCGGCGCGCTTCGCCTCGTCGACGGCGGACATCACGGCAGCACCCCCCGCGAGTCCAGGGCGTCCTGCACCTCGGTGCGGATCCGCTCGGCGGTGCGCGGCGGGTCGATCCGCGACGCCGGGGACAGCAGCTTGGACAGCACCGTGGACACGTTCTGGTAGGCGGGCGTGATCGGGCGGATCGCCGGGTCCCGCAGCTCTTCCAGGATGGTGTCGCGCATCGGGTACTCGGCGGCCATCTCCGGGGCCGCGTAGACGGATTCGATGGTGGGCGGCACCCCGTCGTGGATCGCGGAGAACCGCTGGCTGTCCGGGCTGCGCAGGCACAGCGCGGCGGCGAAGGACGCCTGCGGGTTCGGCGAGTGGGCGCTGACGGCGAGGTTGAACCCGCCGAGGGTGACCTTGCTGGGCCGCGCCGGGTCGGAGCTCGGGTAGCGGGCCCAGCGCACGTTCCGCGCGATGTCCGGCGCGTCCTCCTGCATCGACGGGTACGCGAACGGCCAGTTCAGCTGGAACGCCGCGTCGCCCTGCTGGAACTCCAGCCGGACGTCGTCCTCCTGCGAGTTCGACATGGACGGGCTGGTGAGCCCGGAATCGGCGAGGGCCTTGAGCTGCTCCAGCGCGCGCACCGCGCCCTCGTCGACCACGGCGCGGGTCCCGTCGTCGGAGATCAGCTTCCCGCCGGCGGAGGCGAGCAGGGTGTTGAACTGCACCACGTAGCCCTCGAACTGGGCGCCCGGGATGAGGATCGTCGACGGCTCGCCCGCCGCCTCGAAGCGCCGGGCCTGCTCGATCATCTCGTCCCAGGTGCGCGGCGGCCGGTCCACCACGTCGGAGCGGTACCAGAGCAGCTGCACGTTGGTGTTCTTCGGCGCCCCGAACAGCTTCCCGCCGTAGCGGGCCGAGGCCAGCGGCCCGGCGAGGGTGCCCGCCTCGGCTTGCCGCCGCTCCGCGCCGGTCCACTCGCGGACCCAGCCGGCGCGGGCGAACTCCGCGGTCCAGGTGGTGTCCAGGCCGAGCACGTCCATGCCGTCGTCCTGCGCGGCGAGCCTGCGCACCAGCTGCTCCCGCTGGCCGTCCGCGTCGCGCGGCAGCTTGTGGTAGACGATGCGGTACCGGCCGTCGGCCTGGTCGTTGCACCGGTCGACGACGGTCTGGAGGTGCTCCTCCGGCGCGTAGTACAGGTTGACGACGTCGTCGTGCCGCGGGGCCGCGCAGGCGCTCAGCGCCGAAGCCGCCACCACCGCCGCGCCCCACGCCGCGATCGACCGGACCGCGCCCCCACCGCGTCTGCGCACCCTCACCGTGGTCGGACCTCCCGGTCTGCTCGCGCAGGTGCGCCCGAGGCCGTGTGCCCGCGCCCCGCCGCACGCCACCGCCGCACCGATGATCAGTGCGGTGCCAGCAACCTAGGGCGCCGCCGACACCCGCGACAAGCCCCCATCAGTGCGGACGTCCCGGACGGCGCGGGGTCCCGATACGAGACGAAGAGGCGTACAGTTTTCCGTACGTCATGGAGGTGACCGATGAAGACCATGTCCTACTCCGAGTCCCGCGCGAAGTACGCCGAAACGCTGAACTCCGTGGTCGACGACCGCGAGGAGGTCGTGATCACGAGGGCCGGGCACGAAGCGGTCGTCATGGTCGCGCTGGACGACTACGAGTCGCTGAAGGAAACGGCCTACCTGCTCAAGAGCCCGGAGAACGCCCGCAGGTTGCTGGCCTCGATCGAACGGCTGGAGCACGGCGGGGGCACCACGCGGGACCTCGTCGAATGAAGCTGGTCTGGGACGAGAACGCGTGGGCGGATTACGTCTGGTGGCAGACCCAGGACCGCAAGGTCCTCAAGAGGATCAACACGCTGCTCAAGGACGTCGAACGGAACGGGAACGAGGGCATCGGCAAACCGGAACCGCTCAAGCACGGGTTCTGGTCGCGCCGCATCACCGATGAGCACCGCTTGGTGTACCGGGTCCACGAAGACCAGATCCAGATCGCCGCCTGCCGCTACCACTACGGCAGCTGACCGCCGCCCGCGGCGATGCTCCGCCGCGGCGGGGCCGCGAACGCGTTCCGGGCGGACGCTACGCCGCCCGCGCCGGACGAGCTCACGGGGAGGCTTGCGGCCGCATCGCCAGGTGCGCGAGGAGGTTCCGGCCGTGCTCGGCGTGCCGGGGCTGGGCGAGCACGTCGTAGCGCCCCGCGACCAGCTGGCTCGCCGAGGAGAAGTCCCGCCGCCCGCGCATCGCCGCGTACCCGGCGGCGGCGAACCCGACGCCGATGAGGATGCCGCCGCCCAGCCCGGCCAGCATCGAGCTCAGCGCGCCGGTGCCCTGCGGCGACGCGATGCTCATGACCAGGCCGATGAGCAGCCCGATCCACGCCCCGGAGGCCGCTCCACCGGCCAGCACCTTGCCCCAGGTCAACTTGCCGGTGACCCGCTCCACGAGCATCAGGTCGACACCGACGATGGTCACCTCCCGCACCGGGAAGTCCGAGCCGGCCAGGTGGTCGACCGCGCGCTGCGCCTCCTCGTACGTGCCGTACGAGCCGATCGGCCACCCCGTCGGCGGGGTGGGCATGCTGCTCGGTGAACCCGGCGCCGGCCGAGCCGAGCCGGAAAACGGGTAGGACACCGCTGACACCTCCGTGGAGCGCACTTCCTGGCGGGACCGGCAGGAGCCCGATTCGTCCCCTATCGTCCCCACCTCCAGGCTACCCCGACACCTCGGGCCGGAGATCGTCTTGGGTGGCGGGGCGCAGCGACCACGGCCGCAGCTCCACCCGGCCGCCGGTGACGTTCCACGCGCCGCGGCGCGCCGCCCGCCGATCCACCCACCAGGCGTAGGCCAGGATCGCCGCGATGAACGGCAGCACGTCGCCGACGGGGAAGTCCCCGGCCTGCTCGATACCGGGTACCCCGCCGAGGCCGCCGACGAGCAGGCTCAGCGAGTTGTTCACCACGTGCAGCGCGATCGCCGCCTCCAGGCCGCCGGTGCGCACCACCAGCCAGCACATCGACACCGCCATCACCAGCAGCTGGCACCACACCAGCGGATCGGTGTAGCCGTGGCCGAGCAGGAACAGCAGCGAGGTCAGTGCGATCGCGGGCCACGGGGTGCGGAACCAGGCGCTCACCGCCTGCAGCAGGAACCCGCGGAAGGCGAACTCCTCGGCGGCGCTCTGCACCGGCACCACCACCAGCGCCAGCAGCGCCACCCGCCCGTAGTCGGCCCAGCCGGGGAACCCGGGGCCGAACGAACCCCCGGTGATCCAGGTCAGCAGCGCCGAGACCGCGAACGCGACGGCGAACACCGCGAGGGCGGCGAGCAGGCACTCCGCCGACCACCGCCGGCGGAACCGGCCGGTGACCCCGATCAGCTGCCGCGGGCTGCGCCGCTGCACCCACAGCGCGGTGAGCACCGCCGCCGGGATCAGCGAGACCAGCGCCCCGAAGGAGACGAACAGCAGCACGAACGGATCCCGCACCAGCGTCTCGACCGACTCCGGGTCCCGCACGAGCGCCGCGATCCGCACGTCCCCGAAGCCCGCCGGGTACAGCACGAACGCGGCCAGCACCAGCATGGCGACCAGCAGCAGCACGAAGGCCAGCACCGCGAACACCAGCAGCGCCACCAGCGGCCGCCACCAGCGGTGCCGGGCGTCGCGGGCGAGCAGCTGGTACGGGACGCCTGCCTGCACCGGGCCGGCCGGGTAGTCGCTCACCTCGCTGATCATAGTGTTCGGGGGCCTGCGGCCGGTTCGCCGCGAACCACCTCCGATCGGGCGGAACCGGCGCCGCCCGCCGTCCCGGACCGCTCGGCGCCGTGCTCGGGGCGCGGGCGGGGCCGCAGCAGGTCCACCGTGGACAGCAGCACCATGTGCGCGTAGGCGGCCGCGATCGCGGTGGGCACCAGCCACCCGACCTCGCCCACCGGCGGGTCCACCAGCCACAGCGCCGTGGTGAACACGGCCGCCGACAGCAGCGCCGCCACGGCCCGGCCCCACGGCCGCAGTCCCAGCGAGAGCAGGAAGTTCACCGCCACGGCCGTAAGCACCAGCCCCTGCGGTCCGAGCGTCAGCCCGGTGTCGGCGATCCACACCACCGCCGCGGTCACCACCACCGCGGTGAGCGCGGCGGGCAGCCAGCGGGCCGCGCCCCGGCCCCGGCTCAGCGACCGGAAGCCCAGCCACAGCGCGGAAGCGGCGACCACGATCAGCGCCAGCAGCACGCCCGCGTTCATCTGGAACGGGTCGAAGGTGAACGGCCGCAGCGCCGCGACCGCCGAGGAGTCCGGCGGCAGCACCGCGATCCGGTCCCCGGCCGACGCGCCCGGGTACCAGCCCATGCAGTAGGTCGTGCCGTCCGGATCCGCTGGCGGCACGGCCGGGCAGCTCAGCGAGACTTCCCGCGGGAACAGCGCATCGGATCCGGCCGGGGCCACCCCGCTGAGCACCACGGCCGTCGCGCCGAGCAACGCCGCCAGCGCCACGCGGCGCGGCGCGGCGACCGCGAGCACCGCCAGCAGCAGCACCGGCTTCACCACGGTCGTCGCCACCCGCCCCAGCAGCCGCAGCACGCCCGCCGTGCCCGGCCGCACCGCGCGGTAGGCCACCAGCCCGGCCCGGGTCGCCATCGAGGCGAGCCGGGGCTCGCCGAGGTCCGCCACCCGCTCGCGGCCGACCGAGTAGCGCCGCACCTCGTCGGCGAGCGGCTCCGGTTCGGGGATGTCCGGCAGCGCGGGCTCGCCCGGGTCGGCGCCGGGTGCGACGGTCGCGACGAACGGCACCTCCTGGGCGGCGATCGTCCAGTGCAGCCGTTCCACGACGAGTTCCTTGGTGCGGGTCAGCGGGTGCTCGTCGACCGGGTCGGCGAACATGGCCGCCAGCTCGGCGCGCACCTGGTCGGCGTGCCGCTCCCACAGCTCGGCCAGGAACGCCCGCCACCGCTCGGAACCGGCGGCGTCGCCGAGCTCCGCGCGGGTCGGGGTGGTGACGATCTCCCGCAGCCGGTCCGCGATGCCCTCCGGGCCGAGGCCGCCGCTGTGCCGCAGCAGCCGCGCCGGGACCAGCAGCAGCCCCACCAGCGCCGACGCCGAGTCGAGCCGCCCCCACATCCAGTCGTTCGCGCGCCACCGCGCGGACAGGAACGCGCCGAAGTTGCCCAGGTCGCCACCGCGCACCTTGTCCTCGACCTGCAGCTCGCCGCCGGTGCGCAGCGCGTCGAACGGCAGCGGGGAGCGCGCATCGCTGACGACGCGCAGCAGGTTGATCCGGTCGCCCGGCGAACGGCCGACGTCCAGCGGCGCGGTCAGCACCACCAGCGCGCGGAGCACGGCGGGGCGCCGCTCGGTGCGCTCCAGCAGCGCGTAGCCGACCTGCTCGGGGGAGGCGGCGCGCTCCGGGGAGTGCCCGGGCGAGCGCGCCCCGAACCGCTCGCCGTCCCCGCGCGGCGGGGCCGCGGCGGCGAGCCGGTCGGCGATGCGGTGCAGCACCACCCGCGCCTCCGCCACCGCGTCCACCCCGTGCTCGTCCTCGGGCACCGCGTCGGCGCCGGAGGACTCGGCGATCGACGCGAGCTCGGCGGCGAACTCCTCCAGCGCGCGCTGGAACCGCTCCCCCCGGCCCACCTCGTCGAGCACCGCGCCCAGCAGCGGCCGCACCGGGGACGGCAGCCGGTGCTGCAGCCGGTCCCGGCGGTCGGCGACCCGCAGCACCCAGTCCGACATCTCCCCGAGCTCGACGATCGGTTCGTGCCGGGCGCCGTCCACCCAGTACCGGTCGGCGTGGCCCTCCAGGACCTGGGCGAAGGTGCGCAGCCGGTACAGCTCCGATTTGCAGCGCCCGATCACCGGCAGCTGCTCCGCCTCGGCCCAGCGGCCGATGTCCCGCGCCCAGTCCAGGCACTCCTGCACCCCGGAGTGCAGCCCGCGCACGTCGTCGAACACCCGTCCCGGGTCCGCGGCCGCCAGCCCGGCCAGTCCCGCGCCCAGCCGGCGCCCCAGCACGGTGCGGACCTGCGGGGACCAGCCTTCGAGGGGTTCGCCCACCACCGGCGGCAGCAGCCTGCCGTCCTCGCTGCCCGCGGGTTCGACCAGCAGCCGCACCACGGCCTGGGCGTCCAGCTCCGCGCGCACCACCGCGTACTCCGCTTCGACCCGCGCGGCCTGGGCCAGCAGCTCCGCTTCGCGGACGGCGGGGGCGGCGGCCAGCAGCGGCGCGAACACGGACCTGCGGCGCAGTTCGGTGCGCTGCACCGCCGCGTTGTGCTCGTCGAGCGCGTGGATGTCGGCCAGCAGCGACTCCTGCGACATGCGGGCGCTCATCGCGGTGGAGGCCACCGGTAGCGCCAGCTGCCTGCTCAGCGGCCTGCCCTCGCCGACCGTCTCCGGTTCCGGGTTGAGGTACAGCAGCCAGCGCGAGCTGGGCCGCTCGGTGGGCACCGCGGCCATCGCCTCCACGGCCGCGGTCACCGGGATGTTGTCCAGCACCCCGCCGTCGATCACCCGGTACGGGCGCGGATCGGTGGTCGTCTCGGAGAACACCCCGAGCATGTCCGGTTGTCCGGCCGGTGCCCCGCCGATGCTCGCGTGCACCTGCGCGGGTTCGAACGCGAACGGGAACGAGGAGGTGGCGCGCGCCGCCTGCGCCATCCGCAGCGCGGTCGCCGGGAAGTCGGGTCCGGTGCCGAAGTCCGACAGCGGCTGCCCGGAGCGACCGCGGTGCCGGAACCGGAACATGGCGGTGCGGCGCTGCTCGACCAGCGGCCCGGAGCGGCCGTCGAAGTGCCGCTCCAGCACCGGGTCCAGCAGGGTCGCGGTGAGCAGCAGGTCCAGCCGGGACCCGAGGTTGCGGGCGTCCCGCGGGTGCGGGGTGAGCTCGGTGATCAGCCGGGCCAGTTCGGCGCGGAAGTAGTCGTCGCCCTCCAGCAGCGAATCGGGCCTGCGGTGCCAGAACTTCGGCACCGCGCGGCTCATCGCCTCCAGGTCGGCGAGCCGCACCCACAGCTCGCGCATGTCCTCGAACGGCATGCCGTAGACGATCGAGGCGGCCAGCAGCGTCGCGTTCAGCCCGCCCGCCGACGCCCCGGCGAGCACGTCCACCGACACCGAGTCGTAGCCGGCGAGCCCGGCCAGCGCCGCCCACGGGTGCTCGACGTCGTCGTCGGTCCGCTCCGCCCGGGGCGGTTCGACCCGTCCCGCCCGGTCCGCGGCCGCCCGGTCCACGGCCGGCCGGTCCGACCGGGACGTCGCGCAGCGCAGCAGGTCGATCTCGGCGACGGCACCGCCGATCCACACCGCGAGGCTCGCCCCGCCGCGCATCGCCAGCGCCAGCCGGAGCTCCTGGTCGTTCTCCGCGCCGGTCCGCGCCGCGTCCGGTTCGCGCTCTCCCGGTTCGCCCACCGGTTCCCGATCCGCCACGTCGCCGCCCCCTCGGTCGACCCGCACGCCGGGGCCGGTTCGTCCAGCGGCGGCTCCGGCGATCACTGTTGATCAGAACGTACCGCGCCGCACCGGCCCCGGGATCGCCCACACGGGCGGTGCGGCGCAGGTCATCACCCGGTGGGCGGGGTCCAGCGGTCGGTGCGGGACATGCCCGCGGCGCGGCCCTTGCCCGCGATGACCAGCGCCATCTTCCGGGAGGCCTCGTCGATCATCTCGTCGCCGAGCATCGCCGCGCCGCGCATGCCGCCCGCCTCCGAGGTGTGCCACTCGTAGGCGTCCAGCACGTTCTCCGCGTGGTCGTAGTCCGCCTGGCGCGGCGAGAACAGCTCGTTCACCGCGTCCACCTGCGCCGGGTGCAGCACCCACTTGCCGTCGAAGCCCAGCGCCGCGGAGCGGCCGCCGACCCGCCGCAACCCCTCGACGTCCTTGATCGCCAGGTACGGCCCGTCGATCGCCTGCACGTCGTGCGCCCGCGCCGCCACCAGCATCCGCATCAGCACGTAGTGGTAGGCGTCGCCCACGTCGTAGCCGGGCGGCTGCTCGCCGACCACCATGGACCGCACGCCGATCGAGGCCATGAAGTCGGCGGGGCCGAACACCAGCGCTTCGACGCGCGGCGACGCCGATGCGATGGCGTCCACTTCGGCCAGTCCGCGCGCGTCCTCGATCTGCGCCTCGACGCCGATCCGGCCGACTTCCAGGCCGGTGGCGCGCTCCACCTGGGTCAGCGTCAGGTCCAGCCAGCGCACGTGGTCCGGCGTGGACACCTTCGGCAGCACGATGGTGTCCAGGTTCTCCCCGGCGGTCTCCACGACCTCCACCACGTCCCGGTAGGTCCACTGCGAGGTGAGGTCGTTGACCCGGACCGAGCGGATCTTGCCGTCCCAGCCGCCCTCGTTCAGCGCGGCCGCGACCCGGCCGCGGGCCTCCGCCTTCGCCAGCGGGGCCACGGCGTCCTCCAAGTCCAGGAAGAACGAGTCCACCGCCAGCCCGCGGGCCTTGTCGATCATTTTGGCGCTGGAACCGGGAACGGCCAGGCAGCTGCGGCGGGCACGTCGGCGATCGACCACGGGGAACCTCCTCATCGGGCACGGGCACCCAGCTCTCTACCACGGACCGCACCGCACCGGCTGTGACCCCGGTCGCCGCGACTGCCCGGCACCGGCCCGGCGACTAGCCTGATCAGCGTGGCAGCCACAACCAGGGTCTTCGCGGCGCGGGTCGCCGGGCTCGCCGTGTTCGGCCCGGACGGCGAGTCCATCGGCAAGGTGCGCGACGTCGTCGCCGGGCTGCGCGCCGCCGGGCAGCCGCCGCGGATCCTCGGCCTGGTGATGGAGATGGCGGCGCGGCGGCGGATCTTCGTGCCGATGCTGCGGGTGGTGCGCGTCGAGCCGAACGCGGTCACCCTCGCCACCGGCTCGGTCAACACCCGCCAGTTCCACCAGCGGCCCAACGAGGTGCTGGTGCTCGGGCAGCTGCTGGACGCGAAGGTCACCCTCGCCGCCACCGGCGCCTCGGCGGTGCTGGTGGACGCGGCGCTGGAGCAGACCCGCACCCGCGACTGGCGGATCAGCAGGCTCGCGGTCCGGGAGCGCACCGGGCGGCTCGGCAGGCGCGGTCCGGTGCAGGTGGTGGAGTGGGACCAGATCACCGGGCTCGCCGCCGCGGAGCTCACCGACCGGCCGCAGGGCGTGGCGCAGCTGCTGGCCCTGCTGGACACGATGCGCGCCGTGGACGTGGCCAGCACGCTGCACGAACTTCCCGCGAAGCGCCGCTACGAGGTGGCCGAGGCGCTCGACGACGAACGGCTCGCCGACGTCGTGGAGGAACTGCCCGAGGACGACCAGAAGGACCTGATCGGGCACCTCGGGGAGGACCGGGCCGCGGACGTGCTGGAGGCCATGAGCCCCGACGACGCCGCCGACCTGCTCGCCGAACTGCCCGAAGTGGACAAGAACCGGCTGCTGGAGCTGATGGAGCCCGCCGAGTCCGCCCCGGTGAAGCGCCTGCTCGCCTACTCGGCGGACACCGCGGGCGGCCTGATGACACCGGAGCCGGTGGTCCTCGGCCCGGACGCCACCATCGCCGAGGCGCTCGCGATGGTGCGCAACGCGGAGCTGCCGGTGGCGCTGGCCAGCATGGTCTTCGTCTGCCGCCCGCCGTCGGCGACGCCCACCGGCCGCTACCTGGGCTGCGTGCACATCCAGCGGCTGCTGCGCGAACCGCCGTCGACGCTGGTGGCGGGCGCGCTGGACACCACCCTGGCGAGCCTGCCGCCGACGGCGACGCTGGCCGAGGTGACCCGCTACTTCGCCGCCTACAACCTGGTGTGCGGGCCGGTGCTCGACGACCAGGAGCACCTGATCGGCGCGGTCACGGTGGACGACGTGCTCGACCACCTGCTGCCGGAGAACTGGCGGGAGAGCGGGCTGCCCGACGACCGGAACTCCCCGGACGCACCGAAAGCGAGCGACGATGCCTGAACTGCTGTCCCGGCGGCGGCTCGACCAGCCCCGGATGCCGCGCCGGTTCACCGTGGACTTCGACCCGGAGCTGTTCGGCCAGATCTCCGAACGCGTGGCCCGCTTCCTCGGCACCGGGAAGTTCCTGTTCTGGATGACGGTGTTCGTGATCAGCTGGATCGCGATGAACCTGTTCGCGGTGGGCCTGCGCTGGGACCCGTACCCGTTCATCCTGCTGAACCTGGCGTTCTCCACCCAGGCCTCGTACGCGGCGCCGCTGATCCTGCTGGCGCAGAACCGGCAGGACGACCGGGACCGGGTGTCGCTGGAGGAGGACCGCGCGCGGGCCGAGCAGACGAAGGCCGACACCGAGTACCTGGCGCGGGAGCTGGCCGCGCTGCGGCTGGCGATCGGCGAGGTCGCCACCCGCGACTACCTGCGCGGCGAGCTCGACCGGTTGCGCGACGAGCTGCCCGGCACCGAGAGCGCGGGCGCGCGGCGCCGCCGCCAGGGCGCGGAGGGCCGCGAGGACGCGTGATCGCGGCGGCGGGCGCGCGATCAGGCCTGGGCGCGTTGCCCCGGCGGGGCCGGAACGCCGCCGGCGGCGAGCTTCTCGCAGGTCCGGGCGAACTCCTCCAGCTCCCGCGGCTCAGTCACCGAAAGGAAGTACTGGGTCACTCCACCGAGGTGCGTTCTGGATGCGGTGCGCAACCGGCCTTCGCCGGCCTCGGTGATCACCGCGAGTACCCCCCTGCCGTCCGAATCGACCCGGACGCGACTGACCAGACCGATCCGCTCCAGGCGGTCGACCAGTCTCGTCACGCCGGACCTGGACAGCAGCACGGCGTCCGCGAGCTCGGTCATGCGCAGCCTGCGCTCGGGCGCTTCGTAGAGCGCCTGCAGCACGTCGTAGGCGGCCAGCGTCAGCCGCTGCTCGGCGATCAGATCTCCTTCCAGGCAGCGCGTGACGCGGGCGTGCGCGCGCAGGAAGGTTCGATAGGCCAGCAGCTCGCCACGAGTGGGTAATCGATCAAGACCCGTCTCGGTCACGATGAGTGATACTACGGAGGGCAGTCACACGAATGCGAAGCGCCCCCGCATTTCCCAGATGTGAGCACGTCGGGACCGGTGCCTGGAATAAACCAGCGCACAGGGCTGTTCCGCCACCTCCGAGCGCACCCGCGGACGCGATCCGGACGCCCCGGTGGGCCGTCACACGCTGCGCACCTCGCCGGTGTTCCCGGAGCTACCGGCCCGTAACATCGACGGTCGGTCCGTAGCATCGAGGGCAAGCACAGCCGCAGGAAGGGTCGGTGTCACCGCAACCGTGACCAGCACGCACTCCGCTCCCACCGAAGAGGCCGTCCGCCAGGCCCTCACCCAGGTCGAGGACCCGGAGATCCACAAGCCGATCACCGATCTCGGCATGGTCAAATCCGTGGCCGTCGAGGACGGCGCGGTCGCCGTCGGCGTGTACCTGACCGTCCAGGGCTGCCCGATGCGGGAGACGATCACGCAGCGGGTCGAGACCGCGGTCGGTGCCGTCGAAGGCGTGCGGGCGGTGACCGTCGAGCTCGACGTGATGAGCGACGAGCAGCGCTCCGAGCTGCGCAAGAAGCTGCGCGGCAACGCCGACGAACCCCGCATCCCGTTCGCCGAACCCGGCTCGATGACCCGCGTGTACTGCGTGGCCTCCGGCAAGGGCGGCGTCGGGAAGTCCAGCGTCACGGTGAACCTCGCCGCCGCGATGGCCAAGCGCGGGCTGTCGGTCGGCGTGGTCGACGCCGACATCTACGGCCACTCGGTCCCGCGGATGCTCGGCTCGGGCGGCAAGCCCACCCAGGTCGAGAAGATGATCATGCCGCCGCAGGCGCACGGCGTGAAGGTCATCTCCATCGGCATGTTCACCCCCGGCAACACGCCCGTCGTGTGGCGCGGGCCGATGCTGCACCGCGCCCTGCAGCAGTTCCTCTCCGACGTCTTCTGGGGCGACCTGGACGTGCTGCTGCTGGACCTGCCGCCCGGCACCGGGGACATCGCGCTGTCCACCGCTCAGCTCATCCCGAACGCCGAGATCCTCGTCGTCACCACTCCGCAGCAGGCCGCGGCCGAGGTCGCCGAGCGCGCGGGCGCCATCGCCATGCAGACCCGGCAGCGGCTCGCCGGCGTCGTGGAGAACATGTCCTGGATGGAACTGCCCGACGGGCAGCGCATGGAGGTCTTCGGCAGCGGCGGCGGCCAGATCGTGGCCGACTCGCTGAGCCGCGCCGTCGGCTCGGAGGTCCCGCTGCTGGGCCAGGTGCCGCTGGACACCCGGCTGCGCGAGGCGGGCGACAGCGGCACTCCGCTGGTCGTCGAGGCCCCCGAGTCCCCCGCCGCGCAGGTGCTCACCGACGTCGCCAAGCGCCTGTCCACCCGGGCCCGCGGCCTCGCCGGTCAACTCCTGTCGGTCTCCCCGGCCTGATCGATCCCGCGAACGCCCGCCGCCCCGGTTCCGGGTCGGCGGGCGCTCGCGCGTTCAGGGGAGGTCACCGCCGCGCGGCTGCCGCTCGCGCGGTCACCGCTGCTCGGCGGTCACGACTGCTCGGTGCGGGCGATGGCCAGCAGGCCGTCGCCGACGGGCAGCGCCACCGGCACCAGCGACTCGTCCGCGCGCACCGCCCTGGTCAGCTCGCGCAGCGCCTGGGCGCGCGGCTCCTGCCGCTGCGCGGCGTCGACCGGCCCGGCGAACACGATGGCCCCGCCCGGACGCAGCAGCGGTGCGCCGAGTTCGAGGAACGCCGGGTACTTGGCCGGCATCGCGTCGACGAACACCAGGTCGTAGGCGCCCTCGGTGAGCTTCGGCAGCACCCGCTCGGCCAGCCCGGCGATGAACCGGGTGCGGGACCGGGGGACGCCTTGGGCCGCCAGCGCCTCGCGCGCGATGTGCTGCGCGGCGGCGTCGATGTCGATCGAGGTCAGCACGCCTTCGGGCACCATGCCGCGGAGCAGCCAGCTCGCCGAGGCTCCCGTGCCGGAGCCCACCTCGACGACGGACTTCGCGCGCAGCACGGTCGCCAGGAAGCGCAGCGCGGCGCCCGCGGACCCGTCGATGGACTCTTCCGCTGGGTCGGCCGCGTGCCCGATGGATCCGCGGGCGTCGCCGAGCATGCTGCCCGGCCGGTCCAGGGGACCGGTGCCGATCGACGTCTCGGGTATCACGAGGCGCAAGATTATCTTCAGCGGCCGGTTCGGTTGCCCCCGTTCGGCACATCGTTAGACGGCTGTTTCCGGCATCACGTCGGATCTTGCGCCGATCAGGTGAACGTCAGGTTCTCAGGCTGCTCTCAGGGCCTTTTCATCCGTCCCTCACGAGCGCGCGCGAGAGTGGGTATCGACCGGGAGCGGACCGCCGCTCCCAGCAACGAGGGCAGCACGCGGAACGCGCGCCCCACCGGCCACGCCCGGCCTCCGCCGGGGAACAAACCGGCGGCCGCGTTCGTTCCCCGGATGCACACGCCGCAGGAGGTGGCTTCTCGTCCGATGCCAACACAGTCGATGAGTCCGGCCGTTCGAACCGACCAGCACGCCGTCGCCACCGCACCCGTCGCGGAGGCGGCGTGGACGCCGCCGTCCTGGGACGAGGTGGTCCGGGAGCACGCAGACCGGGTGTACCGGCTGGCGTACCGGCTCACCGGCAACCAGCACGACGCGGAGGACCTCACGCAGGAGACGTTCATCCGCGTCTTCCGCTCCTTGGCGTCCTACAAGCCCGGCACGTTCGAGGGCTGGCTGCACCGGATCACCACGAACCTCTTCCTGGACATGGCCCGGCGCCGCTCCCGGCTGCGCATGGAGGGCCTGCCCGAGGACACCGACCGGCTGCCCAGCACCGGCCCCAGCCCCGAGCAGGTGTTCTACGACACGCACCTGGACCCGGACCTGCAGGCCGCGCTGGACGAGGTGCCGCCGGAGTTCCGCGCGGCCGTGGTGCTGTGCGACGTGGAAGGGCTGTCGTACGAGGAGATCGGGACCACCCTCGGGGTGAAGCTCGGTACTGTGCGCAGCAGGATCCACCGCGGCAGGCAGATGTTGAAGGCCACGTTGGAAGCTAGGCGGGAGCAGGCTCGGGAGGACTCGGCATGACGGTTCGGCGGGGGTGGGGGCTGTCCGAACAGCACCTCGCACTGGACGCGCTCGTGGCATTCGTGGACGGAGAGCTGACCGCCGGCGCCCACGACCGCGCGGCCGCCCACCTCGCCAGGTGCCCGGCCTGCGCGGCCGAGGCCACCGCCCAACGGCAGGCCCGGGCGGCGGTGCGCTCCGCGTCGTGCCCGTCGATGTCCGCCGGACTGCTGCAAGCCCTGCAGTCGATACCGTCGAGCGCCGAACTCCCCGCGCAGCCCGACGGGCTCGCGCTGACCGAGGAGGGGCAGCTCGTCGCGGTCAACCCGGGCGCGCGCCCCGGCCGGTTCGGTTCCGGCGCGGCGCTCGGTTCCAGCACTCCCCTCGGCGGTGGCAGGCAGCCGATGGGGTCCAGCGCACCGCTCGGCTCGACCCGGCCCGATGAACCGCGCGGTGGCCGCGGCAGGCGAGCGGGTGCGGGGGTCGTGTTCTCCGGCCTGGTGCTCGGCGCGCTGGCGCTGGTGAGCATCCCGGACGACCAGCTCCCACCGACCGACGCGGGCCCGCCGCTGCCGCTGCCCGGCGAGGCCTACGACTCGGCGCTGATCCCCGCTTCGGCGCGCTTCGACGAGCGAGGTGGAACTCCGCCCTCCGAGGCGCCCGCCTCGACCACGACGCCGGTGCCGCCGCCCGATGCGACGCCGGGCGCCGACGCCCCGGTGACGCCGTCCGGCGCGCCGCTGCTCTCCGCTTCCGCGCAGCCCTGATCACCGGGCCGTCGCCCCGCTCCTACGCGGACTTCACCTGGCACTGGGCAGGATGAGGACGTACCGGTGCGCGGGCGGTCGCCCTCGTGTGATCCACTCGCATGCCGATGTGTCGACGACTTCGCAGGCCCGGGGAGCGATGAGCGAGCAGCCGAGGAAACCCGCGCAGGGATCCGACCCGGTGCGACCCGATCAGGCTCGGCCGCAGGACGACCAGCGCCACGAGATCCCCTCCGCGCCCGACGGCGACGCGGTGCACCCGTGGCAACCGGGTTCGGCCGCCCCCGCCCGCGGAGTTCCCGCGGCGGACGTCTCCCGCCCGGCCCAGGACGCGCCGCCGCGGCACCCCGAGGTCGATCCCGCCCAGGCCGCCGTCTTCGGCAGGCCCGCCGGCGTCTCCGGCAGCTTCCAGCCCGGGGCGGACGAGCGCGCACCCGGCGTCGAGCAGGCCCCGCCCCCGCCGGACGCGCTGGTCAAGGCGTTCGGCCGTCCGCAGGGTTCCGCCGAATCGCTGCAGCGCGAACCCGGGGAGACCCCGCCCGCTCCCCCGGCCGACGAACCCGCCTCGTTCTGGAGCGACCGCGGCGACCAGGACCCGTGGCGCAACCCGTCGGCGAGCTCCGTGATCGGCCCGCCCGCGGTCTCCGAAGCCGCTCCGGAAGCGGCGCCCGAGCCCGGGCCCGGTCCGCTGCTGAGCGCCCGCGAGGTGCTGTTCGGCCGCCGGGTCCGGCCGCGCTCGCTGGCCGCGCTCGCCGGGGTCGCCGTGCTGCTGGCCGGGGTCGGCGGTTTCGTCGGCCGGATCACCGCCGAGGAGGGCAATCCGCTGACCAACCCGGACGTGACGCTCGCCGAGGTGGAGCCGGGCGTGGACCGGCCCAGCGGCGGGGTGTCCGCCGTGGCCCGCCGCATCGTGCCCGCCGTGGTCTCGGTGGAGGTGCACGTCGGCGCGCAGGGCGGCAGCGGTTCCGGGGTGGTCATCGACGGCGACGGCTACATCGTCACGAACAACCACGTGGTGTCGATGGCCGCGGACACGCCGGGGGCCACCGTCTCGGCGGTGTTCAGCGACGGCAGCCGGGTGCCCGCGCGGATCGTGGGCCGGGACGTGAAGACCGACCTCGCCGTGATCAAGGTGGAGGTGGCGAACCCGACGGTGGCGCAGCTGGGCCGCTCCGGCGACCTCGCGGTCGGCGACCAGGTGATCGCCGTCGGTTCTCCGCTGGGCCTGGCCAGCACGGTCACCACCGGCATCGTCAGCTCGGTGCACCGGCCGGTGCGGCTGGCCGGGGAGGGCACCGACACCAACGCGGTGGTGGACGCGATCCAGACGGACGCGGCGATCAACCCGGGCAACTCCGGTGGCGCGCTGGTGGACGGCAACGGCGCGGTGGTCGGGATCAACAGCGGTATCCGCACCATCGGCTCCGGTGGCGAGGGCGGTTCGATCGGGCTGGGCTTCGCGATCCCCATCGACGACGTGCGGCGCATCGCGCAGGAGCTGATCCGCACCGGGCGGGCCGCGCACGCCGACCTCGGCGTGAACGCCAAGTCCGTGAACGACGGCACCACCGACGGCGCCCAGGTGCTCAACGTGCGCGACGGCGGTTCCGCCGCGGGGGCGGGCATCGCCGAGGGCGACGTGATCATCCGGGTCGGCGACCGCAAGGTCAGCACCGCGGACGAGCTGGTGGTGGCGGTGGACCGGCACCGCGTCGGCGAGACCGTGCCGGTGACGGTGGTGCGGCAGGGACGGGAGCTCGTGCTGGACGTGGCGCTGCGCTGATCGCGCGCAGTTCTGGGAAAAGTGGCGTTTCCACCGGGCACCACCCGATGGGTAGGCTGGGCGGCGCGCGCAGCGCGAAGCACGGGAGTGAAAGGTGATCCGAGGTGTTCGACAGCATCGGCTGGGGTGAGATCCTGGTCCTCATCGTCGCCGGTCTGTTCATCCTCGGCCCGGACCGGCTGCCCGAGGGCGCCGCGTGGCTGGGCCGCACGATCCGCCAGGTCAAGCAGTACGCGACCGGAGCCAGGGACCACCTCCGCTCCGAACTGGGCCCCGAGTTCGACGAGCTGCGCAAGCCGCTGGAGGACCTGCGCGGCATCCGCGACTTCAACCCGCGCAGCGCCGTCACCAAGCACCTGTTCGACGGGGAGAACCCGCTCGACCCGCCGCTGAACGGCAACGGGAACGGGAGCGGGACGAACGGCGGCACCACCGCACCGAAGCCGCCGCAGCCCCCGAAGCCGCAGCGCCCGCTGGAACAGGGCGAGCGGCCGCCCTACGACTCCGACGCGACCTGAGCCGGAGCCACCACCGGCTCCGCCCGTCGGCGCTCGGAGCGCCTGCCGCTCAGCACCGCGATCCCGGCCAGCAGCAGCGAGCAGCCGAGCACGGCCGACATCCCGTTCCAGCCCCAGGCCGCGTAGGCGACGCCGCCGACGACTCCGCCGACGCTGCTGCCGCCGTAGTAGGCGAGCTGGTACATCGCCGAGGCCTGGCCGCGCGCCGACGGTGAGGCGAGCAGCCCCACCCAGCCGCTGGCCACCGAGTGCGCCGCGAAGAACCCGCCGGTGAACACGACCAGCCCGACCAGGATCACCACCAGGTTCCCGGCCAGCATCAGCAGCAGCCCCAGCAGCGCGGTGCCCAGCCCGGCGAGCAGCACTCGGGGCCTCCCCCACCGGTCGGCCAGCCGGCCGGCGACCGCCGAGGTCACGGTGCCCGCCGCGTAGGCCAGGAACGCGAGCGCGGCGAGCGCGGGCGGCACCGACAGCGGCGGCTCGACCAGCCGGAACCCGAGCACGTTGTAGACGGCCACGAACGCCCCCATGCCGAGCGCGGCGACGAGGAACGGCGGCCGCAGCGCCGGATCGGTGGCGGCGGCCCGCACTCCGACCAGCAGCGGCTTCCACCGCAGTTCCTGGCGCCGCTGGTGGCGCTCCTGCGGCAGCAGCAGGACGAACCCGACGGTGCAGATCGCGCCGAGGACGGCGACGGCCGCGACGCCACCGGCCCACCCCGCGTAGTCACCGGCGATCCCGCCGAGCAGCCGGCCGGACATGCCGCCGACGGTGGTGCCCGCGACGTACAGGCCCATGGTGGTGCCGAGGTCCCGTCCTCCCGTCTCGTCGGCGAGGTAGGCGGCGGCGACGGCGGCGATGCCCGCGACGGCGGCCCCCTGCACGAGCCGCAGCCCGACCAGCAGCGGGAAAGACCCGATGAACGGCAGCAGCACGCCGATCGCTTCGGCGAGCAGCAGCGAGCCGACCATGATCCGCCGCCTGCCGTACACCTCGGACAGGGTGCCGAGCGGGATCGCCGCGATCGCCAGGCCGAGGGTGCCCGCCGACACCAGCAGCGCCACGGTGCCTGGCGCGAGGCCGAAGGCGTCGGAGAACTGGGGCAGCACCGGTTGCGGCGCGTAGAGCAGCGCGAACAGGGCCAGGGCGCCGATGAGCAGCGCGATCCTGATGCGGCGGATCCGGTTCAGGTCGTCGGTGAGCACGTGGGCGACCGTAAGCCGGGCTAATTAATGCGTCCAATGCGCGAGGAGGGCACGATTCATGCCGTGCCGCATGAGTCCGAGCTGCCGCTGGACGCCGCCCAGCTCACCGCCGATCTCGCCCCGACGCTGAACCTGCTGCGCACCGTCGCCGCCGAGGGCCATCTCACACGCGCGGCGGCGCGGCTCGGCGTCCCGCAGCCCACGGTGAGCCGCGCGCTGGCCAGGATCGCCGACCGCCTCGGCACCGACGTCGTCACGAAGGAGGGGCGCGGGGTCCGGCTCACCCGCACCGGCGCCCAGCTCGCTGCCGCGGCCGAGCACGCCTACGCGGAGCTGGCGGACCGGTGCCGCGAGGTGGTCGAGGAGCTGGACCCGGACCGCGGCCGCATCTCGCTCGGCTTCCAGCACACCATGGGCAGCGCCCTGGTCCCGGAACTGATCCGCGGGTTCCGCGCCGGGCATCCCGGGGTGCGGTTCCGGCTCGTGCAGGGCGCCAGGGACGACATGCTGGCGGGCGCGCTGGACGGCCGGCTCGACCTGTGCCTGGTCTCGCCGCTGCCGACCGGAGCCGAGTGGGAGTCGGTGGCGGTGGCGCGCGACGAGCTGGTCGCGGTGGTGCCGCCCGCCCATCCGCTGGCCGAGCGCGCGGAGGTGCGGCTCGCAGAGCTGGCCGCCGAGGAGTTCGCGCTGATGGGCCCGGGCTACGGGCTGCGGCACATCGTCACCGAACTCGCCGAGGCGGCCGATGTTCCGCTGCGGCCCAGCTGGGAAGCCGAAGAGGTCGACACGCTCCGCGGCCTGGTCGCCGCCGGTCTCGGCGTCACGCTGCTGCCCCGGGCCGTCGGTGGCGAGGTGGCGGGCACCGTGGAGATCTCGCTGTCCCCGGCCGCGCACCGCACGGTGGGGATGGCCTGGCCCGCGGGCCGCACCCCGCCGCCGGTGGTGCGCGCGTTCCGCGACCACGCCACCTCCCGGCCCTGACGCGCGACGATCCCGCGGGGACCAGGTCCACCGCGGGATCGTCGGAGCAGCGCTTACCTCACGCGGCGAGGGAGGCGGCCAGTTCGACCAGGGTGCGGGCCGCGAAGCCGGTCGCGCCCGGCACGACCTCGTCGTAGGACTTGTCCGCGCGTCCCGGGCCCGCGATGTCCAGGTGCGCCCACGGAACGTCGCCGATGAACTCGCGCAGGAACAGCGCGGCGGTGATCCCGCCGGGCCCCTGCGGCGCCTGCCGCACGTCGGCGAGCTCGCCGCGCACGTCGGCCGCGTGGTCCTCCAGCAGCGGCATCGGCCACCAGGACTCGCCGACCCGCTCGCCCGCGTCCCGCAGCGCCGTCCCGAGCCGCTCGTCGGTGCTGAACAGGCCACCGGTGCGCAGCCCGAGCGCGACCTTCATCGCTCCGGTCAGCGTGGCCACGTCAACCAGGTAGTCCGGTTCGAGGCGGTCCACCGCGTACGCCAGCGCGTCCGCCAGGACCATGCGGCCCTCGGCGTCGGTGTTGCCGACCTCGGTGGTCTTCCCGCCGTAGTGCCGCACCACGTCACCGGGCCGGTAGCTGCTGCCCGACACGTGGTTCTCCGCGGACGGCACCAGCGCCGTCACCCGCACCGGCAGCCGCAGCCGGGCGATGGACAGCAGTGCGCTGAGCACCGCGCCGCCCCCGGCCATGTCGGTGCGCATCAGGTGCATGCCGTCGGCGGGCTTCAGCGACAGCCCGCCGGTGTCGAAGGTGATGCCCTTGCCGACCAGCACCAGGTGCGGGCCGGACTTCACGCCGTCCGGACGCCACGCCAGCTCCAGCAACCGCGGCGGGCTCACCGAACCGCCCCCGACGGCGAGGACTCCGCCGAACCCCTTGTCCGCCAGCCACTTCTCGTCGCGCACGGTCGCGGTGACGCCCTGCAGCGGACCGGCGAGCGCGGTGCCCGCACCGGCCAGCCAGGCCGGGTTCTTCACGTTCGAGGGGGCGTTGGCGAGGTCCCGGGTCAGCGAGGTGGCCGCGGCCAGCTCCTCCGCCCGGGCCACGGCCACGCGGAACGCGTCCGCGTCCGCCCCGCCGGGAACCACCAGCAATGCCTTGCGCATCCGCGGCGCGGCCGGTTCCGCCGACACCCGGAACCGGTAGTCGCCCAGCGACAGCCCGAGCGTCAACGCCGAGACGAGCTCGACGCCGGCGTCCGCGGGCAGCAGCACCTGGACGTACTCCGCGTCCGCCGCGTCGCCCAGGTCGGCGGGGTCGTCGTCCGACGCGACCCCTTCGCCGAGCTTGGCGCGCGCCGCCCGTGCGATCGACGCGCCGATCGCGCGCCAGTGGCCGGGCTCGCCGGAGCCCGCCCCGACGACCCAGCCGAACCGCCCGTCTGGCAGCGGCACGGTGCGCACCTCGCCCACGGACGCGGTCACACCCAGCGCTTCGAGCAGCGAGACGTCCGCTCCCCACGGTTCGGCCGCGGCGGCCAGGTCGGGCCCGGAGGCCCCGTCGAACACCGGCACCGCCGTCGGCACGCCGTCCCGCCACCGCGAGACCACGTCCACTTCGACCAGTGCCGTCGGGATCACCGGGAGCGCTGCCTGCTCCGGCGACCGCGACGAACCGAACACCGAGGAATCGGACACGGATTGAGATCCTTCCCGCATTCAAAGAGACAAGGCCGTCTCGGCCACTCCACGGACACCGGCTCCGGCATCGAACTCGGATGCCAGAGCCGGTGAGACGATCGGGTGCACGCCGATCGCTTGCGCAGCGGCCTCAGCCGGTGGCAGATTCCAGGGCATCGCCCAGGTTCTTTGCCTCCTCCACCGACATCTCGACGACGAGCCGCCCACCGCCCTCAAGGGGGACGCGCATTACGATGCCGCGACCCTCCTTCGTCACCTCGAGGGGACCGTCACCGGTCCGGGGCTTCATGGCCGCCATAGCGTGCTCCCTCCGTGAACTCTTCCCACCCACTGATCGCCCACAACCAGCCGGGTCCGGCTCCATTCTCCCCCATCCGGACGCAGCCGCGAAACCGAACCGATCAACTCGTGTCGCTGTTGCGCTGGTCGAATGCCCGTGGCAGGTGGCAGACTCAGCCGTCGTGCGGGCGTTTTCCGGGCTTTTCGGCTCTCCGCACGGCCACCCGTGCGGGCGTCGTGCGGCGGCAGCGGCATTTCCGGTCGACCGTCCAGTCAGGACCGCCCCGGAACCGCGCTCCGTGATCGACCCGGCACCGACCGTGCGCGGTCCACTGTGGATGCGCTGGTCAGGGCGGGCGCGGCCCGCACCTCCCAGGCGACGAAAGGGCGAGAAGTGTCCGATGTACTGCTGACCCGCGACACCGGTGGCGTGCGACTGATCACGCTCAACCGGCCGGAGTCGTTCAACGCGCTCAACGTCGAGCTGAAGCTCGCGCTGGTCGGCGCGCTGCGGGAGGCCGCGGCCGACGACGCGGTGCGCGCGGTGGTGCTCACCGGCAGCGGGCGCTCGTTCTGCGCCGGCCAGGACCTCAAGGAGCACATCGCGCAGCTGCAGGCGGACGACCCCAGTCCACTGAAGACGGTGGAGGAGCACTACAACCCCCTGATCCGCGCGGTGGCCACCATGCCGAAGCCGATCATCTCCGCGGTCAACGGCAGCGCCGCCGGGGCGGGCGCCTCGCTGGCGTTCGCCAGCGACCTGCGGATCGCCGCGGCGGACGCGAAGTTCCTGATGGCCTTCGCGAACGTGGGGCTGTCGACCGATTCGGGCGCGTCCTGGACGTTGCCGCGGCTGATCGGCTACGGACGGGCGATGGAACTGCTGCTGCTGGCCGAACCGGTCGCCGCCGACGAGGCGCTGCGCATCGGCATGGTCAACCGGGTGGTGGACGCGGGCCAGGCGACCGAGGCGGCGATGGAACTCGCCGCGCGGATGGCGACCGGCCCCACCAGCGCCTACGCGCGGATCAAGGAGACGATGCGGGCGGCCGCCGCAGAAGGCCTCGACGAGGCGCTGGACGTCGAGGCGGGCGCGCAGAACGAGGCGGGCAGCACCGCCGACCACCGCGAGGCGGTGGCCGCGTTCGTGGAGAAGCGGACGCCGAACTTCACCGGGCACTGATTCCGCGCCGCGGGCCGTCCGCCGGGCGGCCCGCGCCGGATCACCGGTCAAGATCACTCGGCCGGCGCCGGATCACGCCGGATCACCCGGTGCGCGGCCGGTACTCCGGGCAGAAGTCGGCGAACCGGTCCAGCGACCTCCGCAGGCCCCAGCTGAACGCGGGCCGCACCACCGGCCACAGCGCGCCGGTGCCGGTGGGCGCGGACAGGTCCTCCCACCACACGAAGGTCGACTCGTCGGCCTGGCAGTGCCCGATCACCCGGAAACCGCCCTCGCCGGACACGAGGCCACCGGTGTGGCGCACCCGGCAGCACAGCGGCCGCCGCATCTCGATGATCTCCATGGTGTCCAGGAAGCCGACGCCGCGCAGCCCGGTGAACGCGGCCAGCGTGGTGCCGAGGCCGCCGTCACCGCTGACCACGTGCACCGAGGTGCCGAGCATCCACTCGCCCTGCCGCGACCAGTCGGTCGCCGCCGCCCACACCTGCTCCGGTGCGGCGCGCACCGGCACCTCCAGCCGCAGCTGCGCGTTGCCCACCCGACTCACTCCTCCCGGTCGACCGACCGGGCGCGCTGCAGCTGATCCCCCGCGATGTCGAGCTGCCGCTGCAGGACGGCGACCTGGCCGCGCAGGTCGTCGATCTCGTTGGCCAGCCGCTCCAGCGCCCAGTCCACCTCGGCAGCCTTGTACCCGCGCAGCACCTGTTGAAACCGCAGCGAGCGCACATCGGCGCCCTCGACGTCGACGGCGGGCAGTCTGGTCGGCGTCGCTCCGGGCGGCAGCGCCTCCAGCTGCTCCCCCCGGCCGAAGACCAGGGCAGCGAGCAGGTAGATCACCGCGGCGACCACGAGCACGACGAACAGGTAGATCAGCGCACTAGCCACGCTCCGATCGTGGCACGCCCGCCCCGCCGGGCGGCAGCAGACCTCGGCACGGCTCGCGTGGCGCTGCTCGTGCCCCGGCGGCCGGCCGTCCCGAATCGACGGGCGATCAGGCCTTGGCGGGCGCCTGGGCGGGAACGGCCTTGCCTTCGAGGACGCCTTCGATGGCGCAGGTGAACTCGCGCCAAGCCCGGCGTTCCGCGTGCAGCGCCTCCACGCCGGAGGAGGTGAGCCGGTAGGTGCGGCGCTGCCTGCCGCCGACGGTGCTCCAGGCGCTGGTGACGTAGCCCGCGCGCTCCAACCGGCGCAGCGCCGGGTACACGGTGCCCGTGGGAAGGTCCAGCGCGCCGCCGCTGCGCTGCTGCAACGCCTCGATGATCGCGTACCCGTGCAGCTGTCTGCCGTCGAGGGTGGCCAGCAGCAGAGCGTCGAGGTGGCCGCGGAGCGCATCAGCCTTCACAGGTAGCGACTCTACGGTCATTCGCCACCACTGTCACCGTCCCGATACAAGGGGACCTTGGTCCTTTCCCGATTCCCCTGCGGGTGAGTTCGATCACTCACCCGGGTGGCCGGAGTTCGCGGCGAACGGAGTCGCCCCGGTTCGGCCGAGCGGCGGGCAGGTAGATCGCGGTTCGTGACCGGGCCCGCGGCACCATCGCCCCGTTCGTGGGGCATTGCTCGACCGAACGAGTGGATCGATTCATGAGGCCCTCATCGCCGCCGCCCGGCGGCAGCACACTGCGGATCACCAGACGCGCCCTTGAGCCGGGCGCGTGCCGACGAGGAGGCCAGGAGGTCGGCGTGCGCGACGACAGCGAACGACAAGCCACCGGTTCGATCGGCGACCGGGAGGTCGTCCTGCCCGTGCCCCGCCGCCAGCCCGACGCCGCACCGGCACCGAGCGCGCTGTCGGTCCGGTCGAGCCTCGATGACCTGCGAGTTCGCATCGCCGCGCTGGTGGAGGCGGTGCACAACCTGCCCGCGACCGGCCTGGAGCTGGACGAGGCGCAGTGGCGGATCGACGAGCTCGCCCAGGAGATCAACCGGCCGTACCCGAGCCCGCCGCGGGTGCGTTCCCGCTGGCTGCGGCTCGCCCCGCTGCTCACCGAGCTCGATGCCGCGCTCCCCGTCGCCGCCACCGGGCGCATGATCGACGACGCCTTCTGATCCGCTGAACCGCCCGCCGTCGAACGCGCGCGGCGGATGCGGCGCCTCCCCGGTGCGCGCCCGGTCGACCGGGCCGGGCGTGCGAACCCGCGGGCTCAGGCGAGGGCGCGCAGGACCTGGTGCGGCGGCCGGGTGCCCGCGATGGCGGCGACCATGTCCACCACCCGCCGGGTCGCGGCGACGTGGTGCGCGCGGAACACCCGGGCGCCGCCCCACGCGGCGATCGCGGTGGCGGCGAGGGTCCCCTCCAGCCGCTCGGACACCTCGGCGTCGAGGGTCTCGCCGATGAAGTCCTTGTTCGACAGCGCCATCAGCACCGGCCACCCGGTGTCCACGAGCTCGGAGACGCGCCGCACCAGTTCCAGCCCGTGCCAGGTGTTCTTGCCGAAGTCGTGGGTCGGATCGATCAGCACGCCGCCGCGCGGCACGCCGAGCGCCACCGCGGATTCGGCGCGTTCCACCAGCTCGGCGACGACCTGCGCGACCACGTCCGAGTAGCGCACCCGGTACGGGTCGGTGCGCGGCGGCAGGCCGCCGGTGTGCGAGCACACGACGCCCACGCCGAACTCGGCGGCGACCCGCGCCACCTCCGGGTCGGCGCCGGCCCAGGTGTCGTTGAGCAGGTCGGCGCCCGCCTCGCACACCCGGCGGGCGACGGTGCCGCGCCAGGTGTCGACGCTGATCACCAGGCGGGGGTGCCGCTCGCGGACCGCGGCCACGAACGGCACCACCCGGCGGGACTCCTCGTCGGCACCCACCCGTTCGCCCTGCGCACCGGCGCGGACCCCGCCGATGTCGACGATGTCGGCGCCGTCGGCGACGGCGGCGTCCACGGCCGCCAGCGCGGCGTCGGCGGCGAACGTGGCGCCGCGGTCGAAGAACGAGTCGCGGGTGCGGTTGACGATGGCCATGACCAGCGGCCGGTCCGCCGCCACGTCCTTGTCCCCGAAGCGCAGCGCGGGCTGAGGCGTCATGCTCCCGATCCTGGCACGTCCACCGCGCGGCCCGGCTCGGACCGGCGGCGGCCGGATCAGCGGGCCGGCACCGCGCAGGCGTCCAGGGCGGACTCGACGTCGGTGACGACGACCAGCGAGTCCAGCGAGCGCTGCGAGGCGAAACCGTCGGCGACGAGCCCGCGCACCCACTCCAGCATCCCGCGGTAGTGGTCGTCCGGGTCGAGGATCACCACCGGCTTGTCGTGCATGCCGATGTACCGGGACGTCCACACCTCGAACAGCTCCTCGCAGGTCCCGATGCCGCCGGGCAGCGTCAGGAACGCCGAGGCGTGCGCGTCCATCAGGCCCTTGCGCTCGCGCATGGTGTCGACCACGAGCAGTTCGTCGGCGTCGTCGTCGGCGACCTCCCGGTCCACCAGGGCCCGCGGGATGACGCCCACGGTGCGGGCGCCGCCCGCGCGGGTCGCGCGCGCCACCTCACCCATCATGGAGACGCGTCCGCCGCCGGAGACGAGCGTCCAGCCGCGCTTGGCGATGCCGGTGCCGACCTCGGCGGCGAGGGCCAGGTACCGCTGGTCCACCGGCCCGGAGGCGCAGTACACGCACACCGCGTTCCCGGTGGTCTCCTCCGCACTCAATGCGCCTCCTCCCAGGCCTGGTAGGCCTCTTCCACGATGCGCACCGCATCCTCCACATCATCGGTCAGGTGCAGCAGGGCCAGGTCCTTCTCTCCGACCTTGCCGGACGCGAGCATCGTGTCCCGCACCCAGTCGTAGAGGCCCTGCCAGTAGGACCGGCCGAACAGCACCACGGGGAACTTCGTGACCTTCTTGGTCTGCACCAGGGTGAGCGCTTCGAACAGCTCGTCCATCGTGCCGAACCCGCCGGGCAGGCAGACGAAGGCCTGGGCGTACTTGATGAACATGGTCTTCCGGGCGAAGAAGTACCGGAAGTTCACCCCGAGGTCCACCCACGGGTTGAGCCCCTGCTCGAAGGGCAGCTCGATGCCGAGGCCGACGGACAGCCCGCCCGCCTCGGAGGCGCCCCGGTTCGCCGCCTCCATGGTGCCCGGCCCGCCACCGGTGATCACGGCGCAGCCGATGTCGGCCATGGCCGCGCCGAGCCGCACCCCCATCTCGTACTCGGGGTGCTCGCGCGGGGTCCGGGCGGAGCCGAAGATGGTCACCGCGCGCGGCACCTCGGCCAGCGCGCCGAACCCCTCCACGAACTCCGACTGGATGCGCATGACCCGCCACGGGTCGGTGTGCACCCAGTCGGTGGGGCCGCGCGAATCGAGCAGGCGTTGATCGGTCGTCGTCGGTTCGTGCAGGCGGGAGCGGCGGAGCACGACCGGCCCGCGCCGCTTCTCCTGCGGGCGCTCGGCGCCGTTCGGTGAACCCTCGATGGTCATGGTTCGAGGGTATGCAGCCGCCGGAGAACACCGGGTGCCGCGCCGGTGACCACGTGGTGCCGTCCGGTGCCGGCAGGGCCTAAGGGCCGTGCTGACCTGCGCCGACCTGCCCGCGAAGCGGTTCCCGGGAGTACCGTGGGCGGTACGACGGGACCCGAGCGGTGCCCCGGTACGTCGGCGGCGCCGCGGTCAGGGGGCGGCCATGCTCATCGAACTGCTCGTCATCGTCCTGGTCATCGGAGTGATCTGCACGGCCTCCGCGGCGCGGATCATCACGCAGTACGAGCGGGGCGTCGTGTTCCGCTTCGGCAGGCTCCAGGAGTCGGTGCGCGGGCCCGGCCTCACCTTCGTGATCCCGGGCGTGGACCGGCTGCGGAAGGTGAACCTGCAGATCATCACCATGCCGGTGCCCGCGCAGGAGGGCATCACCCGGGACAACATCACGGTGCGGGTGGACGCGGTGGTGTACTTCAACGTCACCGATCCGGCGCGCGCGGTGGTCAACGTGGAGGACTACCTGTTCGCGATGGGCCAGGTCGCCCAGTCGTCGCTGCGCTCCATCATCGGCAAGAGCGACCTGGACGACCTGCTGTCGAACCGGGAGCGGCTCAACCAGGGCCTCGAAGTGATGATCGACAGCCCGGCGCTGCACTGGGGCGTGCACATCGACCGGGTGGAGATCAAGGACGTCTCGCTGCCGGAGTCGATGAAGCGCTCCATCGCCCGGCAGGCCGAGGCGGAACGGGAACGGCGCTCCCGGATCATCGCGGCCGACGGCGAGTACCAGGCGTCCCGCAAGCTCTCCGACGCGGCGGGCGTCATGGCCGACGCCCCGGCGGCGCTGCAGCTGCGGCTGCTGGAGACCGTGGTGGAGGTGGCGGCGGAGAAGAACTCGACGCTGGTGCTGCCGTTCCCGGTGGAGCTGCTGCGCTTCGTGGAGCACGCCCAGTCCCAGGCCGGGCAGCAGCGCCCCGACGAGCGGCCCACCCGGCGACCCACCGCGGATCCCGCCGCGCTCGACCAGATCCCGGACCCCGCCGGGGTTCCCGACGTCGAGGGCGTCCCGCAGGTGCGCGACGCCCGCATCGCCCCCGGCCTCAGCTCAGGAAGCGGGTGAGCGCCTCGGCGCAGCTCCGGATCTGGGCGGTGGGCACGTTCTCCTGCTGGGTGTGCGCCAGGGTCGGCGAGCCGGGGCCGAAGTTCACCGCGGGCAGCCCCCGCGCGGCGAACCGGGCCACGTCGGTCCAGCCGAGCTTCGCCACCGGTTCCCCGCCCGCGGCCGCCACGAGTTCGGCCGCGGCGGGCGAACCCAGGCCGGGCAGCGCGCCGCCGGAGCCGTCCACGACGGTGAGGTCGAAACCGTCGAACACCTCGCGGACGTGGGCTTCGGCCTCCGCCAGCGACTTGTCCGGGGCGAAGCGGTGGTTGACCGCGACCAGGCACGAGTCGGGCACGACGTTGCCCGCGACCCCGCCTTCGATCCGCACCGCCTGCAGGCCTTCGTGGTACTGGAGGCCGTCGATCACCGGCTGCCGCGGCACGTAGTCCAGCAGCCTGCGCAGGATCGGCTCGGCCCCGTGGATCGCGTTCTCCCCCATCCACGCGCGCGCGGTGTGCGCGCGGGCACCGCTGGTGCGGACCTCCACCCGCAGCGTGCCCTGGCAGCCCGCTTCGATGCTGGCGTTGGACGGTTCGCCGACGATCGCCAGGTCGCCGTCCAGCCAGTCCGGCAGCTCCCGCTCGATCCGGTTCAGCCCGTTGTGCTCGGCCGCGATCTCCTCGCAGTCGTAGAACAGGAAGGTGAGGTCGTGGCGCGGTTCCGGCAGCGCCGCGGCCACGTGCAGCAGGACGGCGTCGCCGCCCTTCATGTCCACGGTCCCGCAACCGTGCAGCACCTCGTCGGCCCCGGAACCGGTGCGCCGGGACGGCAGGTTGTCGTTGATCGGCACGGTGTCCAGGTGACCGGCGAGCAACACCCGGGACGCGCGCCCGAGGTTCGTGCGGGCCAGCACGGCCTCGCCGTTGCGCACCACCTCCAGGTGCGGTGCCTGGGTGCGCAGCGCGTGCTCCACGGCGTCGGCGAGGCGCCGCTCGTCCCGGGAGACGCTGGGGATGTCCACCAGCGCGGCGGTCAGCTCGACGGGATCGGCGCGGAGATCGAGGAGGTCGGTCACCCGAGGCAGGCTACCCGCGGCGGTGCCCGGACCGCCGCGCCGACACCGCCGCACCCGCGGAGTCCACGGTGGACGGTCCAGCGGCCGGAATCCGCGCTCGCTCCCGGCAATCGCGTGATCACGAACAGTGCCGGTGCCGCCTGCCGAGCCGACCCCTGCAGGGCGGTGCCGGAATGCGCCGATTACCGTTTTTCGCATGAGCGCGCAGACACCCGACCCGCAGAGCACCGGCGCCCACGGCATCGGCCTGGCCACCGTCACCGACGACGGCACCGTGCTGGACACCTGGTTCCCCACCGTCAAGCTCGGTGAGCCCGGCGAATCCCGCACCACCCGGCTGACCGGCGAGGAAGCGGTGCGGTCCCTGGGCGAGGCCGGGGCCGCACTGCTCGGCCGCGACGACGCCCGCGGCGTGGAGGTCGTCGCCGTGCGCACCGAGATCGGCAGGCTCTCCGACGAGCCCGCCGACACCCACGACATCTACCTGCGCCTGCACCTGCTCTCGCACCGCCTGGTCCGCCCGCACGGGCAGAACCTGGACGGCATGTTCGGGCTGCTGTCCAACGTCGTGTGGACCAACCACGGCCCCTGCCCGGTCGAGGGCTTCGAGGCGACCCGGCTGCGGCTGCGGTCCCGCGGCCCGGTCACCGTCCACAGCGTCGACAAGTTCCCCCGGATGGTCGACTACGTGACGCCGTCCGGCGTGCGCATCGGCGATGCGGACCGGGTGCGGCTGGGCGCTCACCTGGCCAGCGGCAGCACCGTCATGCACGAGGGCTTCGTGAACTTCAACGCGGGCACGCTCGGCGCGTCGATGGTCGAGGGCCGGATCTCGGCGGGCGTCGTCGTCGGGGACGGCTCCGACGTCGGTGGTGGGGCGTCCGTGATGGGCACCCTCTCCGGCGGTGGCAAGGAGGTCATCTCCATCGGTGAGCGCTGCCTGATCGGCGCCAACGGCGGCATCGGCATCACCCTCGGCGACGACTGCGTCGTGGAGGCCGGGCTGTACGTCACCGCGGGCACCAAGGTCTCGCTGCCGGACGGCACCCTCACGAAGGCGCGCGAGCTGTCCGGTTCCGACGGCCTGCTGTTCCTGCGCAACTCCGCCACCGGCGCGGTGGAGGTCCGCCCGCGCACCGGCGGCAAGGTCGAGCTGAACGCGGCGCTGCACGCGAACGACTGACCACTACGCCGATCCGACCGCCGAAGGGCGGGGGTTCACCGGGCCCGGATCGGCGACACTGGTGGTATGGACCGCCCCGCAGGTACGCCCGGCCTGCCACCCGAACCGCTGGTGGCGGGCCGGGCGGACCCGATCGCCGAGCACGTCCGCGCCGCGCTGGACCTCAGCACCCGCGCCCTGCTGGACGGCGAAGCAGGGGCCGGCCGCGGGGAGACCGCCGAACCGGTGCACCGGATGCGGATCTCGGTGCGCCGGATGCGAGTGGTCCTGCGCTCCGCCGCCCCCTTCCTCGACCAGCGCTGGTCGGAACCGCTGCGCGCGGAGCTCGGCTGGCTCGGCCGCGAGCTCGGCGTGGTCCGCGACCTGGACGTGCTGCTGGCGCGGCTGCACCGGGACGCAGCCGATTTCGACGCGGCGCAACGGGAATCGGCGGGCAGGCTGTTCGACGCCGCGAGCCGCGAGCACCGCGCCGCGCGGGAGGCGCTGCTGGCCGTGCTGGCCGGGCAGCGCTACCGGGCGCTGGTCGACGCGCTCACCTCGGCCGTGCGCGAACCGCTGCCCGCCTCCGCCGTGGAGCAGAGCGGGATGCGCGAGCTCCGCGCCCTCGTCGCCGAGCAGTACCGCCGGCTGCGCCGCGCGGTCGACGAGGTGGGCCCCGGCGCGACCGACGAGGAGCTGCACGAGCTCCGCCTCCTCGGCAAGCGGCTGCGGTGGACCGCGGAACTCGCCGAGCCGGTGTCCGGCAAGCCGATGCGGCAGCTGCTCGCCGCCGCGAAGCGGTTCCAGGACGTGCTCGGCGAACTCCACGACGCTCGCAACGCCGAAGAACAGGTGCGGCGACTGCTCGCGGACCTCGGGCCGGACGTCCGGCTCGCGTTCGTGGCCGGCCGCCTCGTCGAACGGGAGCACGCCCGCCGGGTCGACCACCGGGAGCAGTGGTGGGAGCGCTGGCGCGAGCTGCGCAGCAGTGCCGCGAAGGTGTGAGCGGGCGGCGCGCTCGACCGGCGGCCGCCCGCCGCTCAGCCCAGCCGCGCCGCGGCCGCCTCGATCCGCTCGTCCGGTGCGGTCAGCGCGATCCGGACGTGCCGCTGCCCGCCGGGACCGTAGAACGTGCCGGGCGCGACGAGGATGCCGCGCTGCGCCAGCAGGCCCACCGTCTCCCAGGCGTCGTCCCCGCACGTCGCCCACAGGTACAGGCCCGCGCGCGAGTGCTCGATGGTGAACCCGGCGGCTTCCAGCGCGGGACGCAGCACCGCGCGGCGGGCCGCGTACAGCTCGCGCTGCGCCTCGACGTGCTCGTCGTCGAGCAGCGCCGCCGTCATCGCCTGCTGCACCGGCCGCGGCATGATCATGCCCGCGTGCTTGCGCAGCTCCAGCAGCCGCGCCACCAGGTCCGGGTCACCCGTGATGAACCCGGCGCGGTAGCCGGCCAGGTTCGAGGACTTCGACAGCGAGTGCACTGCCAGGACCCCGGTGGGGTCCTCGCCGGTCACCGACGGGTGCAGCACCGACACCGGCTCGGCTTCCCACCCCAGCGCCAGGTAGCACTCGTCGGAGGCCACCACGGCCCCTGCCTCGCGCGCCGCGCGCACCGACTCGGCCAGCGCGGCCGCGTCCAGCACCCGGCCCGTCGGGTTGGACGGCGAGTTCAGCCACACCAGCGCGGTCCCCGCGGGCGGGGCCTCCCCGGGCGCCAGCCGCACCACCTCGGCGCCGGCGATCTTCGCACCGACCTCGTAGGTCGGGTACGCCAGGTCCGGGATCGCCACCACGTCACCGGCCCGCACGCCCAGCAGCGTCGGCAACCAGGCGACCAGCTCCTTGGAACCGATCGTCGGCAGCACCGCCGCCGGGTCGACGGTCACCCCGTGCCTGCGGGCCAGCGCCTCGACGGCTGCGGCGCGCAGTTCCGGCGTGCCGTGCGTCGCCGGGTAGCCGGGCACCTCGGCGACCGAGGCCAGCGCCGCGCGCAGCGGCTCCGGCACCGGGTCGACCGGGGTCCCGACCGACAGGTCCACCAGCCCGTCCGGGTGCGAGCGGGCCGTCGCGGTCTGGGCGGCCAGGGAATCCCACGGGAAATCCGGCAGCCGCGGACCGCGCGGCTCGCGCGTCCCGGAGCTCATTCTCCCTGCGGCGGCAGGCTGGTCACGGGCTCGACGTCCTTGTCGACCTTGCCGACCTTGGCCGCGCCGCCGGGCGAACCGAGCTCGTCGAAGAAGTCCACGTTCGCCTTCGTGTAGGCGCCCCACTCGTCCGGGACGTCGTCCTCGTAGTAGATGGCCTCCACCGGGCAGACCGGTTCGCAAGCACCGCAGTCGACGCACTCATCGGGGTGGATGTAGAGCATCCGCCCGCCCTCGTAGATGCAGTCGACAGGGCATTCCTCGATGCATGCCTTGTCGAGCACGTCGACGCAGGGCTCGGCGATCACGTAGGTCACGGTTGCTCTCCTGCTAGTTTCGATCCGGACCAGGCTTCCGCTACCCGGCCGATGCCAGTATCCCCCGGGCCCACCGCCGCGGGCCAAGGTGGTCCCGTCGCGCGGGCACCATTTCGACCATACTTCGGGGCGCCGAGGGCGGTAAACGCCATGAACTCCTCGGATCGCTAGCGTCCCGCCCCGTGGGCGTCCGCCCGCAACCACTTCGCACCTTGCTTCGCGATGCGGCGCAGCGCGGACCGTTCGCCCAGGTAACCACCCACGACGCCGACGACGGGCACGTTGCCGATCCACTCGTGGTAGAAGCGGCCCTGCGGCCGCTTGTCCAGCTCGGAGTCGATCTCCCAGAGGGCACGTGCCATTCGCCACACCGTGCGCACCACCGCCCGCACCCGGGTGCCGCCGGTGCGGCGGGCCTCGTCGAGCTCCTCGGTCAGCTCGGCCGTCATCGCGTCCTCCTCGGCCTGCGCACCGCCCCGCTCCCCGGACGCGACCTCCGGGGCCAGATCGCGGTCCAGCAGCACCTTCGCCATCAGCCGCACCCGGGTCGCCCGGTCCGCCACGCCGTGCTCGGCGGCGATCGCCGAGAGCACCAGGCCCTGCCCGGCCATCCCGAGCGCGTTGCGGATCGGCAGCCGCGAGGTGAGCGCGCCGCCGAACCGCGGCAGGCCCGCCACGACCGCGACCAGCCTGCCCACCCGCTGCGCCCACCAGTCGCAGCGCTCGTCGACGCTCATCGCGTCCCAGGTGGAGCTGCCCGGCAGGCGCATGCCGTCCAGCTGGCGCAGCAGCTTGTGCAGCACCCCGGGCGCGTCCGCCGCGGAGTCGTCCGGGGTGCGGGACGGCTCGTCCGCGGCGGGTCCGCTCTCCAGCGACTCGTCCGGTGCCGGGGTCCGCGGGGCGGTGGAAGAGGTCTCGTTCTCGGCGCCCGCGTTCACGGCGTCCGCGTTCCCGGCACCTGCGTTCTCGGCGCCCGCGCTCTCGGCATCCGCGGCCTCGGCTCCCGCGGCGGCGTCGGCGAACCGGCCGCGCAGCCGCAGCGGATCGGACTCCCGGAGCACCTCCAGCAGCGGCGTCGTCGCGCGCACGAACGGGCGCAGCACCACCGCGACCCGCTCGTCGGTCAGCACCTCGGCCACGGCCGCCCCCTCACCTGCCGGCGGACCTGCCCAGGACGATCCCGAGCATCATCGCCGACGGCAGCGTCCCCGCTCCGATCAGCAACAACGTGCGCCAGTCGTTGCCCATCAGCATGACGTCGCCGCCGGGGCCGAAGAGGCCGAACACGAAGATGGTGGCGAACCACACCACCAGCGGGGCCGCCGCCACCCGCCTGCTCGGCGCGAGCCGGCCCGCCGCCGAGACCAGCATCGGCGTCGTCACCGCCGCCACCGCAGTGGTGATCGGGAACGGCGTGCTCCCGATCCACAGCGGCAGGTACAGCACCTCCACCAGCGCCAGCACCACCGCGTCGAGCAGCAGGAAGCCGAACACCAGCCGGTCGAGGCCGCTCACCTCGGCTCCACCGGTTCGGTCCCGCTCACCCCGAGCCCGCCGAACAGGTCCTGCTCGCCGCCCGCCGGATCACCGGTGGCCAGCACGTAGTGCTCGGTCCCGGTCAGCGGGTGCGCCACTCCGTTCGACAGCGCGTAGGCGCCGGGGCCGTCCTCGTTGTTCCACTCGTCCACCCACACCCGGACCTGGGTGCCGTGGGCGCGCAGGGCGCGGATCTTGGCCGGGAGGTGGTCCGCGACGTCGATCACCGTGGTGATCGATTCGTCGGGCACGCTCGCCAGGTCCGCCGGGTCGGGGAGCTCGAACGGCAGCGCTTCGGCGGTGGCCAGCTCGGCCAGCCCGGCGCGGATCCGGTCCCGGGACGGCACCGCGTGGAACACCCGCAGCACGTCCGGGACGCGTTCGGCCGCGGCCATCGTCACCTCGTGCGCGCGCACGTGGTCGGGGTGGCCGTAGCCGCCGTCGGCCGCGTACGTCACCACGACCTGGGGCCGCACTTCGTGCAGGATCTCGGCGAGCGCATCGGTCTGCTCGGCCAGGTCGCCGACGGCGAACGCCCGCGGGTGCGCCGAGGGCAGCGCCCCGGCGCGGCCGGGTTCCTCCCACAGCATCCCGGAATCCCGCCACCGCCCGATGCCGCCGAGGAAGCGGTGGTCGGCCACCCGCAGCGCCGCGCAGGCGGAGCGCAGTTCGCCCACCCGGTAGCCGCCGAGCTGGTCGGCCTGGTCGGCGGCCAGTCCCCGCAGGCTCTCCGGGATGACCTCGCCCTCTTCACCGAGGGTGCAGGTCACCACCGTCACCTGGACACCGCGCGCCGCGTAGCGGGCGATCGTCCCGCCGGTCCAGAGGGTCTCGTCATCCGGATGCGCGTGCACCAGCAACAACCGGGGAGGAGCCGTCAGCGTCACCTGCACAGCGTAATCGGCGCGGCGCGCCCCTCCGCGCGGTGGTCGAGCAGCCGGCGACGCGCCCTGTCAACCAGCGTCGATCAACTTTCACCCGAGCCGGTGGACCGGATCCCCCGGACGATCAGCTCAGCGGCCCTGCAGCGCGTCCAGCGCGACCGCCTGCGCGAACACCACCCGCCGGTCCAGCCGGTCGTCCCGGACCGTGATCACGTAGCGGTCCCGCAGCGCGAACTTCTTCTCCACGGACAGCACGACCTCCCCGTCCACGGTGAAGTCGAAGTGGTAGGGGAAGAAGAACGGGATGTTCTCGATGAACGGGATGAACTCCCACCCGCGGCGCAGCAGCGCGATCGCCTTGCTGCGCTCGTGCCCGACGCAGCCGGGGTGGCCGGGCTGCTCCACGTGCCAGGTGGACCGGGTCAGCGACTTGCGGAAGTCCTTGCGGAACGAGCCGATCGGCGCGCCCGCCGCGTCGGTGACGTCGTAGCCGGAGGCCAGGTCCATCACCTTCCGCGCCCGGAAACCCGCCACCGGCCGGGTCTTGTCGGTGTCCGCGTAGAGCGTGACCTGCTCCTTGAGCGCGACCCGCTTCTGCTGCGCGAACGCGACGAGCTCGCCTTCGCCGCCGTGGCCGTCGTCGGCCCGGATCTCGTACCGGTTGACCATCAACGTCATGCGCTGGCGCATGTGGAACGTGCTGATCTGCTGCAACGGCCCCGAATCCACGTTCTCTCCTCGCTCCCGGCCCGGCCGGAGGTCAGTACCCGTCGTTGTCGCTGGGGGTGCCCTTCCAATCGGCCGCGGTGGAGAACGGGCCCGACAGGCCGTTCCCGCGCTGCACCCCGGTCACGTCCCGGCCGAACGCCAGCACCTGCGCCTGCTGGTACAGCGGCAGCGCCACTGCCTGCGACCACAGCACCGATTCGACCTTCGCCGAGGCTTCCGGGAACGGGAGCGCCCCGCTGAGCGCGGCGTCGATCGTCGGCTGCAGCAGCTGGTCGCAGAACCCGGTGGCGGTGAACGGGAACGGCTGGTCGTCCGAGTCGACGCCCGGGCAGCCGTAGGAGGTGGCCATCATCGCCGCCGGATCTCCGTCGGCCGGGCGCGGCGCGATCGCCATGTCCACCGAGCTCGCCGCGCCGGGTTCCTCCGACAGCGGATTCGCCGGCAGCATCTCGCCGAAGAGCTGGTCGCCGGTGGGGGTGACCACGGTGGCCTGGATGTCCTGAGCCCGCAGCTGCGCCGCCGCGTCCTCGGCGATCCGGATGTACTGCTCGTGCTCGAACGGGGCCGCGATCACCAGGTTCAGCGTGCGGCCGTCCTTGGTCCACGCCCCGGCGCGGTGCTCGTACCCGGCTTCGGTGAGCAGCCGCTGCACGCGCGCCGGATCGGGTCCGTCGGTGCCGGGCGGCTCGGTCGGGGTGTACCCGCGTTCCGAGGGCGCGAGCACCTGGGCGTGCGCGTGCAGCTGGTCCCCCGGCCCGCCACCGCTGCCGACGTCGATCAGCGCCTCGCGGTCCAGACCGGCCACGACGGCATTCCGCACCCGGGCGTCGGCGAGCTGCGCGCTGGTCGGCCGCAGCAGCACCTGCATCGTCGCCGGGCGGGGAACGGTGCTGACCTGAACCGACGACCCCAGGTCGCGCAACGCGCCCATGGTGTTCCGGTCCGCTCCGAACACCGCCATGTGCAGGTCCCCGCTGCGGAGCGCGGCGACCTGACCGGCCTGGTCGCTGGCCCGCAGCACGATCCGGTCGGACACCGCGGGCTTGCCCCAGAACCGGTCGTTGCGCTCCAGGATGATCTCCCCGCGCTGCAGGTCGACCTGGCGGATCGCGAACGGCCCGCCCGAGGCCGGGTAGCCGTTGTCCAGCGCCGTCGTCCACCCGCGCGGCGCGTCCCGCAGCAGGTGCGCGGGCAGCAGGTTCGCGAACAGGCTCTGCCAGCCCGGGTAGGGCCGTTCGAAGGTGACCTCGACGGCCTTGCCGCCGTTGCGCGACTGCACGTCGTCGATCAGCTGGTACCCGGCGGGATCCGACACGCCGGGCTGGGAGCGCAGCTGCTCCCACAGGTAGACGAAGTCCTCGGCGGCGATCGGCGCGCCGTCCGACCAGGCCGCCTCCTTGCGGATCCGGTAGCGCACCGTGAACCGCTCCGCCTCCGGCACGACCTCCGCCGACTCCATCAGCGTCGTGTCCAGCGCGTTCGCCCCGTCCGGTCCGGGCCGGAACACCGAGGGCAGCATCAGGCTGGACAACGCCGAGCTCGTCGGCGACAGGTCCGCGAGCGTGTGCGGGTTGAACCCGCCCTCCAGCGAGTCGACGCCGACGACGACCTCGGTCGGCATCGGCTGCGTCGACGGAGCCGTCTGCGGACTCGGCTCCGGCGGCGCGACCAGCGGAGGCGGCGGCGCGTCGGTGCACGCCACCACCAAGCTCCCGATCGTCACCAGCAAGCTGACCACGGTGAGCGGACGTCGACCCTGGTGCACGCTGCCGAACCTCCCCTCGTTCCCGGTCGCCGATCGCAGGCGGACGCGGTGTCCCCCTGTCGGAGGACGCGCGGAAGCACTCATGGTTCCGCGCGTCCTCGCGGCGCCGCACACCGGGGTGGAAACGCTCAGCTTCTGCTCAGGGAACTCAGCCGTTGTCGCGAGCCTTGGCCCGGGAACGCTCCCGGCCGCGGGTCGTCGCGTCCAGCACGACCTTGCGGACCCGGATCGCGTCCGGCCCGACCTCGACGCACTCGTCGGCGGAGCAGAACTCCAGCGCTTCCTCCAGGCCCAGCGTGCGGGGCCGGGCCAGCCGCTCCAGCTCGTCGCCGGTGGCGGAGCGCATGTTGGTGAGCTTCTTCTCCTTGGTGACGTTGATGTCGAGGTCCTCGGCGCGCGGGTTCTCGCCCACGACCATGCCCTCGTACACCTCGGCGCCGGGCTCCACGAAGAACGTGCCGCGGTCGGCCAGCTGCATCATCGCGTAGCTGGTGACCGGGCCGGTGCGGTCCGCCACCAACGAGCCGCTGTGCCGGGTGCGCAGTTCGCCGACCCACGGGAAGTAGCCCTCGAAGACGTGGTTGGCGATGCCGGTACCGCGCGTCTCGGTGAGGAACTCGGTGCGGAAGCCGATCAGGCCGCGCGAGGGGATCACGTAGTCGAGCTTGATGCGGCCGGTGCCGTGGCCCTCCATCGTCTCCATCTTCCCCTTGCGCCCGGCCAGCAGCTGGGTGATCGCACCCAGGTGCTCCTCCGGCGAGTCGATGGTGAGCCGCTCGAACGGCTCGCACAGCTTGCCGTCGATGGTCTTGGTGACCACCTGCGGCTTGCCCACGGTCAGCTCGAAGCCCTCGCGGCGCATGGTCTCCACGAGCACGGCCAGCGCCAGCTCGCCACGTCCCTGCACCTCCCAGGTGTCGGGGCGCTCGGTCGGCACGACCTTGATGCTGACGTTGCCGATCAGCTCGGCGTCGAGGCGGTTCTTCACGAACCGCGCGGTGACCTTCGTGCCGCCGTTGCGGCCGGTCATCGGCGAGGTGTTCACGCCGATGGTCATCGAGATCGCCGGGTCGTCCACGGTGATCCGCGGCAGCGGCTGCGGGTCGTCGGCGTCGGCGAGGGTGTCGCCGATGGTGATGTCCGGGATGCCCGCGATCGCCACCAGGTCACCGGCGTGCGCCTCGGCGGCCGGCACCCGGTCCAGGTTCTCGGTGATGAGCAGTTCGGTGATCCGCACCTTCTCCACGGACCCGTCCTCGCGGCACCAGCCGACGGTCTGGCCCTTGCGCATGGTGCCCGCGTGGATGCGGCACAGCGCGATGCGGCCCAGGAAGGCGGAGGCGTCGAGGTTGGTGACCAGGGCGCGCAGCGGTGCCTCGTAGTCGCCGACCGGCGCGGGCACGTGCTCCATGAGCACGTCGAACAGCGCGGTGAGGTCCTCGTCCTCGGGCAGGTCGCCGTCGGCGGGCTGGGTGAGGCTCGCGCGCCCGGAGCGGGCGGAGGCGTAGATCACCGGCAGGTTCAGCACGGCGTCCATGTCCACCGAGCCCTCGCCGTCGTCGAGCTCGGAGGCGAGGTCCAGCAGCAGGTCGTGGGCCTCTTCGACGACCTCGGCGCAGCGCGCGTCCGGGCGGTCGACCTTGTTCACCACGAGGATCACCGGCAGCTTCGCGGCCAGCGCCTTGCGCAGCACGAAGCGGGTCTGCGGCAGCGGGCCTTCGCTGGCGTCGACCAGCAGCACCACGCCGTCGGCCATGGACAGGCCGCGCTCGACCTCGCCGCCGAAGTCGGCGTGGCCCGGGGTGTCGATGACGTTGATGGTGACGGGACCGTCCTCGGTCTCCCGCCGGACGGCCGTGTTCTTGGCCAGGATCGTGATGCCCTTTTCCCGTTCCAGGTCATTGGAGTCCATGACCCGGTCGACGAGTTCGGCACGTTCGGAGAAGGCGCCGGATTGCCGCAGCATGGCGTCCACCAGGGTGGTCTTACCGTGGTCGACGTGCGCGACGATCGCGACGTTGCGCAGATCATTGCGGATCCGCTGGTTCGGTTCGGCGACGCTGGTGGCGGGCACGCGAGCACTCCATGAGTTGGAAGACGAAGATCAGGTCTGGCGGCGGGCGCTAGTCGACCTCGGCCGGCCGCCGTCCCGCTGCCGCCGCTGCGGGAAGTTGCGGCCCCCGGCGCGGACCCGCGTTCCGAGAACCCCGTGCTCCGGCAGGCTCACCCATCGTGAGAAGGCGGCCGATCGCGGACGGCGGGGCCGTCATTGTCGAAGGCCCGACACTTGCTGAGGCTCGGTGCGTTGTCGACACGCGGCCTAGTCCAGCGTAGAGCACTTCCCGAACGGGGCCGCGGACAGGTGTTGAGCGCAACACCCGCGGCCGCTGGTTCGCCGGAACCACCGGGACCGACCTAGGGTGGCGGTGTCCGGTCCCCGAGCGGACCCCTCCGGCAGCGGGAAGCCAGTCGTGGGCAAGAAAACGATCAAGGTCAAGCGGAAGTGCTGCCTTTCGAAACCGCCGTGCAAGCAATGCCCGATCGTGGTGCTGCGGGAAGCGTTGAAGGACGCGAAAGCACGCGAAGCCAAGAAAGCGCAGAAGAAGGCGAAGAAGGAGTCGAAGGAAAAGGGATCGCATTGATCCGCTCCTCGGCGCGGCAGCCCAGGCGCGGATCAGCGCGAACGCTCTATTCGCTGGTCGGGACGAGCTGGTCGGCGTACTTCGCCATTTCCGGCACGGTGCGCAGCGCCTGGAATTCGATCACTTCGTGCCGGGCGAGTTTTCGCAGCTCGAAGGGATCGGTGGCGAGGATGGCCTCCAGCCTGCCGCGGGACATGGATCTGGCGATGAGCACGCCCCCGGTCAGCGGGCGGCCCGGTTCCGGAGTGCGGTGGCCGGTCGTGATGAAGTCACCGGCCTCGTAATGTCTGCTCACCCACTCATAGTGATCCACCAATGCGCCGTCGATGTCCGATTGCGGAGCCGTGTAGTTCAGCAATACGACGAACATGAATCCACGATAGTCCTCCTCCGGCACGAGTGCCCATACCCTTCTGATAATGTGCGTGCCGTACACGAAATGTCGCATCCGCGTCTGAGCATGTGGTGGGCCGCCCCAGGGCGGCCCCGGCTCGTCGTGCGCTGAACCGCACGCACATCGGTCGCCACCAGGCGACCGGGCGATGCGCGGTGCAGGCTGGTGAGCGGCCGTCGATCCGAGGAGAGATCGTGACCCGCTTGTCCGGCATCACCCCGTCCGGCCACGTCCACCTGGGCAACCACCTCGGCGCGCTGCGCCGCTGGGCGACCGGGGGCAGCCCGGAGGACCTGTACTTCATCTCCGACCTGCACGCGATGACGCTGCCGTACCGGCCCGAGCGGCTGCGCGCCCTCACCAGGGAGAACCTGGCCGTGCTGCTGGCGAGCGGCATCACCGCCGACTCGGTGTTCGTGCAGTCCGACCTGGCGGGCGAGCTCGGCGCGCTGAACTGGGTCCTGGAGTGCACCTGCGGCTTCGGCGAGGCCGCCCGGATGATCCAGTTCAAGGAGAAGGGCGCCGGGCAGGACAGCGCGCGCCTCGGCCTGCTCACCTACCCGGTGCTGATGGCGGCGGACATCCTGCTGCAGGGTGCCACCGAGGTTCCGGTCGGAGTGGACCAGAACCAGCACGTCGAACTGGCGCGCACGCTGGCCAGGCGGTTCAACGGCGGCCGCGGGGAGGTGTTCGTCGTCCCGCGCGCCGTGGTGCCGAAGACGGCCGCCTCGGTCCGGGACCTGTCCGATCCGGCCCGCAAGATGGCGAAGTCCGCGCAGCAGCAGGCGGGCGTCGTGTTCGTGCTGGACGAACCGGACGTGGTGCGCCGCAAGTTCCGCCGCGCCGTCACCGACGACCGGGCCTCGGTCCGCTACGACCCGGACGAGCAGCCCGCGGTGGCGAACCTGCTGGAGATCCTCGCCGCCTGCACCGGTGGCAGCCCGTACGCGGCGAGCTCGGCCGCGAGCACGTACGCCCAGCTCAAGGACACCGTGGCGGAGGCGGTGGTCGAGCTGCTGCGGCCGGTCCGGGACGGCGCCCGCGAGCTGCTGGACGACCCCGCCGAGCTGGACCGGGTGCGGGAGAAGGGCGCCGCCCGCGCGGCCGAGCGCGCCCGGCCGCGGCTGGACGCCGCGATGCGGGTCGCCGGGTTGCGTTGAACGTCCCCTGATCGAACGAGCCGAGGCCGGGGGCCCGGGATCGGGCGCCGCGCGCCCCACGGGCCCCTGACCTGGGTTCTCGACCCGTACCGCCGAATCGCCTCCGCCCGGGCGTTCGTTCGCCAGTTCGAGTAGTTCGGACTGGAAACGTGGCGAACAGGTGGTCGAACGCGGCAACCTTGCTGCATGAACGCAGCGAACGCACACCACGGCCGGAACGGCTTCCGACGCGGCGGCCGAGACCTCACAGCGGCAGCTCGCGCAGCGAGTGCGCCAGCACCTGGTCGGCTTCGAGCCAGTCCAGCCCGCCCAGTTCGGACCGGGTCGCCCAGCGCACCGCCCGGTGCTCCACCGCCCGCGGCTCGACGCCGGGGTCGGCCAGTTCCGCGGTGTGCACCCGCAGCAGCATCCCGCCGCGCAGCGGCACGTCGGTGCCGACGCGTCCGGTCGGCACCACCTCCACGTCCAGCTCCTCCTTGCACTCCCGGACGACCGCGTCCTGCTCGCTCTCCCCCGGCTCCACCCGGCCACCGGGCAGTTCCCACCGACCGGCGTCCCGCGCGGGGAACCGGCGCTGCTGCACGAGCAGCCGCCCCCGCCGCGTGATCGCCGTCCCCACCACGACCGGCCGCGCCGCCCAGGACTCGGCGAGCGCACCGACCGCGCGCATCCGGCGCGCCAGCACCGCCAGCACCACGCGACGGGCCAGCGCCACGTCGACCAGCCGCCCGAGCGCGCCGAACGGCGTCGTCCAGCGCAGCGAGTCGGTCAGCAGCGTGTGGCCACCGGCTTCGGCCAGCACCGATTCGTGCCGCAACTCCTGGAGAGGACCAGCGATGAGCACCGATTCCAACCGATCCGCGTCGGCCCGCACGATGCGGGTGCGCAGCCGTGCCGCCGGGAACTTCGTCCACCGGAAGGCGAGGTCGTCCCCCGGGACGAGGAGTTCGGCGGCGGGCGTCAGCGCCCGGCCCTGGATGCCCAGCTGCCGCAGGCCCTCCTCCGCGGTGCGGGTGTGGCGCAACGCCGCCCCGACCGTTCGCAGCGGGGCCGCCACCAGACCTGTGCTTCGCAACACCGACACGTGGGGACATCCTGCCGCACGCCGCGCGGGGCGGTCCCCGGGGTGGTTCCCGTTCCGGGAGGCGTCCCGCGCCCGAGCCCCGGGCGCGTTCCACCGGCTGCGCGCGGTCGCCTGTCGGCTGCGCGGCGCGCTCGCGACGGTCTCAACCCCCGCGGGGCGCGGGGCGCAGCGGGCCGGGCAGCGGCCAGCGAATCTCGATGCGGGCACCGCCTTCGGGCGACTCCGCCGCGTGCACCGAACCGCCCCGGCCGCGCACGGCTTCGGCCACCAGAGCCAGTCCCAGCCCGGCGCCGCCGGTGCGGCGGGCCCGGTCCGGCTGCACCCGGTGGAACCGGTCGAACACCCGCGTCCGGTGCTCGGCGGGGATCCCCGGTCCGTCGTCGTCCACGACCAGCCGGACGCTCTCGGCCGCCGGGAGCAACGACACCCGGACCAGCGCCCGCGCGTGCCGCAGCGCGTTCCCGATCACGTTGTCCAGCACGGTGGCCACCTCGGCGGCACCGGCGAGGATCACGACGCTCCCGGTGGGCGCGGTGACCTGGACCCGGGGCCGGCCGCCCCGCAGGTTGGCCCGGTCGGCGGCCGCGCGCACGGCGCTGCCGAGCTCGATCGGCTGCTGCGGCGGCTGGGAACCGGACTCGGCCCTGGCCAGCGCGAGCAGTCCGTCCACCAGCTCCGACATCCGCTGCGCCTCGGCGGCGATGTCCTGGAGGGTCTCCTGCGCGAGCTCCGGGTCGGGGTGCACCACGGCGACCTCGGCCTGCGCCCGGATCGAGGCGACCGGGTTGCGCAGCTCGTGCGCGGCGTCGCCGGTGAACCGGCGCAGCCACTCCGTGTCGCCGTCGCGGCGGGCCAGCATCTCGTTGAGCGCTTCCGCGAGCGCGCGCAGCTCGTCGTCGGCCGCCGGCACCGGCAGTCGACGCCCCTCCGGCAACCGCACCGCGGCCACCCGCATCCGCTCCACCGGGCGCAGCGACCGGCGCACCACCAACCAGGTCGCGACGCCGACAGCACCCGCGGCGATGATCGAGCCGAGCGCCAGGGCGCGGCCCGCCGAGCGCACCGTGTCGGAATGGCCGATCAGGTGCGCGCCGCCCAGCACCAGCCGCGGATCGCCCGCCGGGTCGGGCACCACGGTCCCGACCCAGCGGTAGAGGCCACGGGCCGGGCCGTCCGCGGACCACTCGACGACGCCCTCGCCGCTCTTGAGCTCGCTGATGTTCGACCGCCCCAGCCGCGGGTCCGGCAGGGAATCGACCGGGACGCCCGAGGTGTCCAGCACCCGGACCTCACCGCCCGCCACCTCGCGCGGCGGTGTCCCGGTGGCGACCTGCCGCGCCGCGACCTCGACCTTGCCGTTCAACTCCGCGTCCACGGATTCGACGAGCAGCCAGCTCATCAAGCCGACGCCGAAGTGCGCGAGCACGCCGAACCCGACGAGGGCCACCGCCGTCGCGACCGCGCTGGTCCGGAACCGGAGGGTGCGGCGCGACCACCACGTCCGCAGCCGCCGCAGGGGCGACCAGTTCACCGGGAGCCGTCCCCACCGCGTGGCTTCGTCGGTTCGGCGGCGGCGACCTCGTCCTGGTCCGGTTCGACGCTGACCTGGTAACCGTGGCCGCGGACCGTGCGCACCAGGTGCCCAGCGCCCGCCGCGGTGAGCTTGCGCCGCAGGTAGCCGACGTAGACCTCGACCACGTTGCGGGTGACGAACTGGTCCGCGCCCCACACCTGGCGAAGCAGGTCCTCCTTCGGCACCACGGTGCCCGGACGGCTCGCCAGCGCGACCAGCAACCCGTACTCGCGCGGGGAGAGCGCCACCGGTGATCCGGCCCAGCTCACCTCACGGGCATCGCGGTCGATCTCCAGCTCGCCCACGCGCAACCTGGCGTGCCGCGCGGAGCTCTCGCCGCGACGTGCCAGGGCCCGGACTTGCGCGGTCAGCACCAGGAAGGAGAACGGCTTGACCAAGTAGCCGTCGGCACCGAGGTCCAGCCCGTCGGCTTGATCGACCTCGCCGTCCTTCGCGGACAGCAGCAGGACCGGGGTCGTGATCCCCTGGCCGCGCAGGCGCTCCAGCACGCGGTACCCGGACAGGCCGGGGAGCATCACGTCCAGCACCACGACGTCGAAGGACCCGGTGGCGGCGAGCCGCAACGCCTCCACTCCCTCGACCGCGACCGCGACCTCCATGCCCTCGGCGGTCAGGCCGCGCCGCAGCGCGGTCCGGACTCCCGGTTCGTCGTCGACCACCAACACCCGCGGCTGCATCTGCTCAGCATGCCGTCGCCGCACCACCGCGCGCAGCCACTCCTGAGATCCTTCTCAGCTCGATCGGACCGCTCTCAGGACCATCTCAGCTGCGCGGGATCACGCTCGGGGCAGCGGATCGGATCACCAGGAGGACCGCATGAAACGCAGGAACGTCGTAGTCGCCGCGTCGGCGGGCGGGCTGGCCGGGTTGCTCGGCCTCACCGCACTGAGCCTGCCTGCCGGCGCGGACGAGGACCCGCAGCTGCCGCCGGTCGCGCCCGAAGCGCTGGTGGAATCGGTGCTGACCTCGACTCCCCCGGCGCTGACCGGAACGGTGCGGGTGGACAACGCGCTCGGCCTCCCGGCGCTGCCCGGCGTCGACGGCGGCGCCGGCTCGATGTTGGGCGACGGGACCAGCACGCTCCGGGTGTGGAACGACGGGCAGGGGCACAAGCGCGCCGCGCTGCCCTCGTCCTCCGGCGAGGTGACCGTCGTCGACGACGGGACCGCGCTGTGGAAGTGGGACTCGGAATCCCGCACCGCGACCCGGGCCACCAAACCCGCGAACGCGGGGGACGAGGATGTTCGCGGCCCGCTCGGCCACGGCCGCGGTGCGGCGGACCAGGACCCGGCGGCGCTCTCCCGGAGCATCGTCGAACAGCTGCGGCAGACCAGCGACGTCGCCGTGGACGGCACCGCGACCGTCGCGGGCCGGGACGCCTACGAGCTCGTGCTGACACCGAAGCCGACCGAGCGCACCGTGCTGCGGGAGGTCCGGCTGGCGGTGGACGCGGAGACCCGCTCGCCGCTGGAGGTCACCGTGCTGACCAACGGCTCGGACGAACCGGCGCTGCGCGCCGGGTTCTCCGAGCTCGACCTGTCCCAGCCGGACCCGGCGATGTTCCGCTTCACCCCACCGGCCGGCACGAAGGTCGAAGAGGCCCCGGCCGGGGATCGGCACCACCGGGAAGGCCGGCCGGAGGGCCGCCCGGAGCACGCCGGGCAGCACCCGACCGTCGTCGGCGACGGCTGGGACACGGTGCTCGTCGCGCACCTGCCGCAGCAGCCGGAGCGGGCCGAGTCGCCGCGCGGCGAGGACGGGCAGCGCGGTGGCGAGCGGGCGAACCCGCAGGCGCTGGCGCAGCAGCTGGGCAAGCCGGTCAGCGGACCGTGGGGCGACGGCTGGCTGATCAGCACGAAGGTCGGGTCCGCCCTGGTCACCTCCGACGGCCGCGTCGCGGCCGGTGCGGTTCCCGAGCAGGTGCTCACCACCGCGGTCGGGACTCCGTGATGACCGGAGTGGCCGAACAGGCCGAGCAGGCGGGGGCGGCCACGTCCGCCCCCGCCGCGGTCGAGGTGTACGCCGCGCGGACCTCCGGCCTGCGCAAGACCTACGGCGACACCGTGGCCGTCGCGGGCATCGACCTCGCCGTTCCCCGCGGCGCGGTGGTCGGGGTGCTGGGTCCGAACGGATCCGGCAAGACCACCACGATCCGGATGCTGCTGGGCTTGATCAGGCCCACGGCGGGCTCGGTCGAACTGCTGGGCCGCGCGCTGCCGGACGAGGCCGACCGGGTGCTGCCCCGCGTCGGGGCGCTCGTCGAGGGACCGGGCTTCCACCCGTTCCTGTCCGGCCGGGAGAACCTGCTGCGGTGCGCCGCGATGGAGCCCGACCTGGCGGGTGCCGACATCCGGGCGGCGGTGGACGGAGCGCTGCACCGCGTCGGGCTGACGGCCGCCGCGGGCCGCCGGTTCCGCGGCTACTCGCTGGGCATGAAGCAACGGCTGGGGTTGGCCGCGGCCCTGCTGGTGCCGCGGGAACTGGTGGTGCTCGACGAGCCCACCAACGGGCTGGACCCGGCGGGCACCAGGGAGATCCGCCAGATCATCGCCGAGCTGCACGCCGTCGGCACGACCGTGCTGGTGTCCTCGCACCTGCTGTCCGAGGTGGAGGCGACCTGCACCCACGTGGCGGTGCTGCACCGGGGCACGCTGGTCGCGCAGGGTGAGCTGGCGAGCCTGCTGGAATCGGGCGGACCGCACCTGATGATCTCCACCCCGGACCTCGATGCCGGGCTGGACGCGCTGCGGGACAGCGGGATCTCCGCCCGGGCGGAGCAGGGCGCGCTGCGCGTGGATCTGTCCGAAGTGGACGCTCCAGAAGTGGTGGCGACGCTGGTCCGCGCCGAAGTCGGGGTGCACGAGGCACGACGCGGACGTGCGGGCCTGGAAGACCTGTTCGCCCGGCTCACCGAGGAGGAATCATGACCGCCACCGCACCGGCCGAGGTGGCCGAGGCGCCGAAGGCGCGCCGCTCGGCACCGCTGGGGCGGGTGCTGTTCGCGGAGTTCCGCTGGGTGCTGCGGCGACCGCGGAACCTGCTCGCACTGCTGATGCTGGCGGGGCTGCCGGTGCTGATCGGCGTGGGCATCGCGTTGACCGGCGGGCCCGGTGGTGGCGGCGGGCCGTCGGTGTTGAGCGCGGTCGCGGGCAACGGGCTGGTGCTGCCGGTGGCGAGCATCGTGCTGGCGCAGACGATGCTGCTGCCGCTGGTGGTGGCGATGGTCGCGGCGGACGCGATCGCGGGCGAGGCTTCGCACGGCACGCTGCGAGGGCTGCTGATCGCGCCGATCGGCCGGGTCCGCTTGGTGGGTGTGAAAGCGGCGGGCGTGCTGCTGATGGTGCTGCTGTCGGTGCTCGTGCTGGCGGTCAGCGGCCTGCTCACCGGTTTGATCATCGTCGGCGGTGACGGCCTGGTGACGTTGTCCGGCACCACGCTGTCGATCGGGGCGGCGCTGGTGCGCATCCTGCTGGCGGTGCTGTGGTGTGCGGCGCAGATGGCTGCGGTCGGGGCGGTGGCGTTGGCGCTGTCCTCGTTGACCGAGCACCCGCTGGTGGTGATGACCGGGACGATGGCGGGGCTGATCGTGTTCGGCGTGCTGGGGACCGTGCCTTCGCTGGAGTGGATGCGTCCGCTGCTGATCACCACCGACTGGTCGGCCGTGATCGACGTGCTGCGGGACCCGATCTTCACGGACACGTTGTCCACGGGACTGCTGCGCGCGGGGTGCTACCTGGCCATCGGCCTCTCGGCGACGGTGCTGCGCATGGTCACCCGGGACGTCTGACCCGGGCGGGACCGGCGCGGTGGGGCCACGACCGGGGACCACCGCGCCGGTGCGCGTACCCCATCGGGCACGCGAGGCCGGGACGATCCGGCTCGGTCAGTCGCCACCGACGAGCGCGACGCCGTCGGGATCGAGGCGCAGTCCGACCTCGTCGCCGACCGCGGGGGCGTCGGCGATGTGCGCGACGGCCTCCACCTGACCGAGTTCCGGTACGGCGACCGCGAGCCGGACGTGGTCGTGCCGGTGCACGCGTTCCCGCACCTCCCCCAGCGGACCCGTCGCATCGGGATTTCCGGGCCGGGTGCCCCGGGCGCGAACCCCGGCGGCGCGCAGCCCGAGCCGCGCCGGACCGTCCTTCGCGGTCACGTCGACGGTGCCCAGCGCGCACGTCGCCACGCCGTCGCGGACCTCCGCGGGCAGGAACGTGGTGCAGCCGAGGAACGCGGCCACCTCCTCGTCCGCCGGGTGCCGCCACAACAGGTCGGGAGTGTCGGCCTGCAAGATCGTGCCGCGGGACATCACGGCGACCCGGTCGGCGAGGGTGAACGCCTCGTCGTGGTCGTGCGTGACGACGAGTGCGGTCGAGTCGCCGCGGCCGAGCAGCGCCGCCAGGTCCACCGCGAGCCGTTCCCGCAGCATCCGGTCCAGCGCGGAGAGCGGTTCGTCCAGCAGCAGGAGCTCCGGATCGGCGGCGAGCGCGCGGGCCAGCGCGACCCGCTGCGCCTCGCCTCCGGACAGGTCGGTGACCCGGCGGTCCTCGTAGCCGGCCAGCCCGACCAGCTCCAGCAGCTCGGCGACGCGCGCCGTTCGCTCCGCACCGCCGACGCCGCGCATCCGCGGCCCGAACCCCACGTTGCCCGCCACGTTCCGGTGCGGGAACAGCTGCCCGTCCTGGAAGACCAGCCCGAACCGGCGGCGGTGCACCGGCACCGAGGCGAGGTCCCGCCCGTTCCACCGCACCTCGCCCGCGGTGGGCCGTTCGAGCCCGGCGACCGCTCGCAGCAGGGTCGACTTCCCGCAGCCGGACGGTCCGAGCAGCGCCAGCACTTCGCCGTCCAGCACGGAGAGCCGCACGTCGCGCACCGCCGTGGTGTCGCCGAAGCGGACGGTGAGCCCTTGCACTTCCAGCCCCATCAGAAGTCCTCCACGGCGTCGGTGCCCACCCGCAGCCGCTCGATGAGCACCACGCCGAGCACGGTGACGACCATCAGCAGCGCGCAGGCGGCGTAGGCGAGTTGCGAGTTGAGCTCGCCCGGCCTGCCGAGCAGCCGCGCGATGGCCACCGGCAGCGTCGGCGCGTCGGGCCGGGCGAGGAAGCTGGTGGCGCCGAACTCCCCGAGCGCCACGACGAAACCGAATCCGGCGGCGGCCAGCACCGAGCGCACCGCCAGCGGAAAGTCGATCTCGCGGCGCACCCGCCACGGTCCGGCGCCGAGCGTCGCCGCGGCCTGCCGCAGCCGGTCGTCGATGGCCCGCAGCACCGGCAGCACGGTGCGGATCACCAGCGGTGTCACCACCAGGGCCTGCGCGAACGGCACGAGCAGCGGCGAGGTGCGCAGCTCGCCGGGCAGCGAGCCGAGCGTGATCAGGTAGCCGAAGCCGACCGTCACCGCGGACACCCCCAGCGGCAGCATCAGCGCGAGGTCGAGGCTCTCCGCGACGAACCTGCGGCGCACGGCGACGAGCACGAACGAGGCGAGCAGCCCGAGCAGCAGCGCCATCCAGGTGGCGTCGACCGCGGTGCGCACCGAGTTCAGCGCGGCTTCGAGCCCGGTGACCTCCAGGGTCCCGGGCTGCCCGGTGCCCAGCAGCGCGCGGTAGCCCGCGAGGCCCCACCCGTCCCTGGTGGACACCGACCGCACCAGCAGGGAGGCGATCGGCGCGAGCAGCCCGCACAGCACCGCACCGGCGAGCCCGACGATCCACCACTCGGCGCCTTGCGGCGGCCGGGCGGTGGTCGCGGGCGCGCGCAGCCGCAGCGCGGTCTCCCGGCGGCGGCGCGCGATGGTGGCCACGAGCAGGGCGGCGACGACGGCGACCAGCTGCAGCAGGGACAGCGCCGCGGCGCCGGGCAGGTCCAGCAGCTGCACGGTGCGCAGGTAGATCTCCGTCTCCAGGGTGCGCAGCCGACCGCCGCCGAGCACCAGCACCACCCCGAAGCTGGTGGCGCTGAACAGGAACACGACGGCCGCCGCCGATCCGAGCGCGGGCAGCAACGCGGGCAGCGTCACCGAGGTGAAGGTGCGCAGCCGCCCGGCTCCCAGCGATCGGGCGGCGTCCTCCATCCGCCGGTCCAGGTGCCCCCACAACCCGCTGACGGTGCGCGCGACGACGGCGACGTTGAAGAACGCGTTGGCCAGCACGATCGGCAGCACTCCCCCGTCGGCGCCGAACAACGCGCGGAAGGCCATGCCCACGACGATCGTCGGCAGCACGAACGGCACGGTCACCGCGACCCGCAGCAGCCCTGTACCGGGCAGGACGAGCCTGGCGAGCACGTAGGCGAGCGGCAGCCCGCAGAGCAGCGCGACCGCGGTGGACGCGGCGGCCTGCCCGAGGGTGAAGCCGACGAGCCGCCAGGTGGCCGGCTCGGCGAGCACCGCTCCGACGTCGCCGCGCACGCCCAGCCCGATGATCGCCGCGACGGGCCAGGCGAAGAAGACCCCGAGGAAGCCGAGGACGACCGCCGCGGCCAGCGCCACCGCAACCCGGCGGCGGAGTTCGCCGGTCATCCCCGGACCAGCGTCCGCCACTGCTCGACCCACCGGTCCCGGTTGTTCTCCACCTCGTCGGCGGGCAGTTCCGCGGGCCGCGGCGGCAGCGGCGCGCTGGCCGCCCAGCCTTCGGGCAGCGGCACCCCGTCGACCGCGGGGTACACGTACATCTGGTCGGCGACCTGACCTTGGAACTCGGACGAGAGCAGGAAGTCCACCACTTCCCGCGCCGCCTGCGGGTCCTTCGCGCCGGTGAGCACGCCCGCGTACTCGACCTGCCGGTAGCAGGTGTCGAGCAGGGCCTTGGTGCGCGGCGCACCGTTCTCGTCGACCTCGGCGGCGGGCGAGGACGCGTAGGACAGCACGATCGGTCGCGGCCCCTGGCCGGTGGAACCGGAGAAGTCCTGGTTGTAGGCCTCTTCCCAGCCGGAGGACAGCCGCACGCCGTTGGCGTCGAGGGCGCGCCAGTAGTCCTGCCAACCGGGCTCGCCGAAGGCGTCGATGGTGCCGAGCAGGAACGCCAAGCCAGGGGAGGACGTCGTCGGGTCCGGCATCGAGGTCAGGTCTCGGTAGCGGGGATCGGTGAGGTCGCGCAGCGTCGTCGGCTCCGGCAGCCGGTGCGCGGCGAACCAGGCGGTGTCGATGTTCAGGCACACGTCGGCGACGTCGACGGCGGTGAGCCGGTTCTGCTGGTCCTGGGCGTAGCGCTGCGGTCCGCGGTCGGCGGCGGCGGGCCGGTACGGGGCGAACACGTCGGCGCGCAGCGCGCGGGAGGCGAAGGTGGAGTCCACGCCGTAGGCGACGTCGCCGAGCGGTGCCGCCTTGGACAGCGCCAGCTTGTTGGTCAGCTCTCCGGCGTCACCGCTGTTGCGGATCTCCAGGTGGATGCCGCTGCGCTTCTCGAAGTCGGCGAGCAGCGCCGGGTCGGCGACGAACGAGTCGTGCGCGACGAGGGTGACGGTGCGCGCCGCGGTGTCCTCGCCGGAGCTCCCGATGAGCGAACATCCGGTGGTGAGCGCGGCGGCGGCGAGTGCCGCGGCCCAGCGCAGTAAGGGGTTCAACGGTCCTCCCGAGTAGCACACCGGTCTCGGCCACGCGTGCGAACTCGAGCTGATCGCGACACCTCCCTGCGCCGGCATGATCCGGTTCAGGTGCGGACGGTCGAGGGGATGCGCCCCTCCTCTCAGCCCAGCGCGCTGGACTCCCGTGGCGACCGGCAGTCTACGTGCCGCCACCGAGCCGGGGGTCGACGGTCGCGTTCCGGCCGTCCGACGACCACCATGTGGGCATGACCGAACTGCTGAACGACACCCAGGTCGCCGAATCGCTGTCCCGGCTGCCGGAGTGGGCCCAGGACGGCACCACGATCGTGCGGAGCGTGGAGTTCGCGAGCTTCCCGCAGGCCATCCAGGCGGTGAACCGGGTCGCGGAGATCGCGGAGAGCGAGAACCACCACCCGGATCTGGACATCCGCTGGCGCACCGTCGTGTTCGCCCTCTCGACGCATTCGGCGGGTGGCCTCACCGCGAAGGACTTCACGCTGGCGGAGGAGATCGACGGGGTGGTCGACGCGTTGGCGTGAGCCGGTCAGCGCACCGGTCGGCCGAGGACGAGCCCGGCGGCTTCGGCGGCGCAGCCCCAGGACAGCGACACCCCGCAGCCGGAGTGCCCGTAGTCGTGCACGACGGTGGCGCCGCCGAACCGTTCGGTTTCCAGCCGCACGGCGTCGCGCCCGGGGCGCAGTCCGACGGTCTCGCCGAGGACTTCGGCGCCGGCGAGCAGCGGTTCGACCTGCGCGCAGCGGCGCAGCACGGCGGCGCTGTCGTCGCGGTCGGGTGCGCGGGACCAGTCGTGCTCGCCCGCGACGCCGCCGAGCACGACTCGGTCGCCGTGCGGGACGTACGAGGTGAACTCGGGTCCGGCGCCGACTTCGACGAAGTACTCGCTGATGCCGGGGTTGCGGACGAGGACGTGCTGCCCCCGCACGGGCCGCACGCCGGGGTCGCCGACGAGCTCGTGCGCGCCGACCCCGGTGCAGTTGACGATGCGGTCCGCTTCGGCCGCGGCGTCGGCCAGCGAGGACACCGGGCTGATCAGCAGTTCGCCGCCGGCGGCGAGCAGTCTCCCGGTGAGGTGTTCGAGGTAGCGCGGCATGTCGATCAGCGGGAGCGTCGCCCGGTAGCCGCTGCGGAACCCGGCGGGCAGCTCGTCCGGGGTGCAGCGGCGCAGGTCGGGCAGCAGCAGCGCTTCGGGCGGCAGCTGGTCGCCGAGGTCGACGCGGGCGGCCATCCGCCCGGTGGCGAGGTGCACTCCGCTGGTGTCGTCGGCGGCCAGTTCGACCAGCGCGCGGTAGGTGTCGGCGACCCACCGGCGCACCCGGTCGGCAGGTTGCAGCAGCGCCGGCCCCCAGATCGCGCCGGCGACGGCGGAGGTGGTGTCGGCGGGTGGCTCGTCGGTGCGCACGCGCACCGGCACGCCGGATTCGGCGAGGATCACGGCGGTGCTGAGCCCGATCACCCCGGCTCCGATGACCAGGACGGTCCCGTTGGCGGCCATTTCGGCACGCTAGCAGCGCTGCCCGCCGCGCACGGCCTGCTCGGGGCGGGTTTCGCGGCCGCTCGGCGCGGTCCTAGTCCTCGACGATGGTGATCGTGCCGGTGCCGCCGCAGTTGCTGCACCCCTTGCCGTTGCAGTCTCCGCAGATCAGGGTGATGTGCTGCATGCGCACAACGTAAATCGCCTGGTCACGGCGTGCGACTCAGCTGTTCCGGGGTGCGCCGCCCGCAGTTCGCGGCGGGCCGCGCTGCGCTACCGACCCCGCAGCGCTTTCACTCGGACGTGCCCGGGTCGGTGCGGTGGCGGGCGCCGGAATCGCGGTCGCCCCGCCGTTCGTCCTCGATCGAGGGTCAGCCGATCGGCAATCATCGCGATCCGGCACCGGTCCCGATGCGCACCGGTCGACCGGAACTATTCGGCGCGGTGGCGGTGTTCCTCCGGTCGAACCTGCTCGCTCTCCGCGGCGCCGTGCCGCTCTCGAACGGTGTGATGCGATGTCGAACCGTCCGGATCCGCTGCCGGTCGAGGGGCCCCGCCGCGCGAGCCCCGTCGAAGCGGAGTTCGCGCTGGCGACCGCCGACCTGCCCTGGTCGGTGCGGATACCGCCACCCGCGGACGGGTTCCGCGCCTCGCTGCACCGCCACCGGATCGACGACCTAGCGCTGGTCGAGTGCGCGACCGCGCCGTTCAGCGGGGTGCGCGGTGCCCGCCAGCTCGCCGGGACCGACGGCGACTTCGTCGTCGTGCTGCTCGTCGACGCCGGGGGTGTCCGCTTCGAGCAGGGCGGTGCGGAGTGGTCGCTGGTCCCCGGGGACGTGCTGGTGTGGGACAGTCGCCGCCCGGCGCGGTGCAGCGCGGACCGCCCGTTGACCGCGCGCAGCCTCGTCGTGCCGCGCGGGATCCTCGACGACGTGGGCTGTCCGCTGCGCGTCGGCGAACCGGCGGGCGGCCGGGTTCCCGGGGTGCGGCTGCTGCGCGGCTACCTCGACGCGCTCCATCCGGTGCTGCCCGAGCTGCCCGCAGGGTCTGCGGTGGCGGCGCGCAACGCGCTGCTCGAACTGGTCTGGGGCGCGCTGCACCCGGGGACGCCGCTCGATCCGCTGGCGCTGCTGCCCGCCCGGCGAGCCGCGGTGGAGCGCTACCTGGACGAGCGGCTGGGCAGCAGCGGCCTGTCCGCCGAGGAGGTGGCGGCCGCGCACAACATCTCGGTGCGCACCCTCGGTCGGCTGTTCGCGGAGGTGGGCGAGACCTTCTCGGGCGTGCTGCGCGCCAAGCGGATAGCCCGGGTGCGCGAAGAACTGCTGACCGGCGACGTGACGATCGCCGCCCTGGCGCGGCGCTGGGGCTTCTTCGACACGAGCCACCTGAACCGGCGGTTCCGCGCCGTGCACGGCGTCTCCCCGCACGAGTACCGCCGCGGCCACCAGTCGTGATCGAGCGGACGGCCGCCCGGTACTCCCCGATGGCGCGCAGGTACGCGGCGCGTCGGCCCGCGCCGAACCGAGACTCGCCTCGACGTCCCGAACAGCGGGACGTGCGCCCCGGATCAGCGGGGCGAGGCGACCCGGCGGCGGGTCGGACCGAGGAGAGGGCGATGGCAGTGATCCAGCAGAACCGGGCGTTCCGGTTGCGCAGGCGGCCCGCGGGCGTGGCGGACGCACCCGAACTGGAGCTCGTCGCGGAGCGAACACCGGAGTTGGCCGACGGGCAGGCGCTGGTCCGCACCCTGGTGCTCTCCGTCGACCCGTCGAGCCGCGTGTTCCTGAGCGACTTCCGCAGTGAACTCCCGCCGGTGGAGGTGGGAGCGGTGGTGCGCGGCCTCGGCGTGGGCCGGGTGGTCGCCTCGCGGCGAGCGGACCTGCCGGTCGGCGCGCACGTGCTGGGCTGGACGGGTTGGCAGGACTACCAGGTCGCCGACGATGCCGCGCTGGTCGAGCCGTTCACCGTGCTGCCCGACCCGCTGCCCGCGTCCCCGGAGGACCTGCTGGGCGTCTTCGGGCTCACCGGCATCACCGCGTGGCTGGCCGTGGAGATCGCGGCGCCGGAGCCGGGCGCGACGGTGGTGGTGTCGGCGGCGGCGGGTGCGGTCGGCTCGGTCGCCGGCCAGCTGGCGCGCGAGCGCGGGGCGCGGGTGGTCGGCGTGGCGGGCGGGCCGGACAAGTGCCGCTACGTCGTCGACGAGCTCGGCTTCGACGCCTGCGTCGACCGGCACGATCCGCGGTGGCGCGAACTGCTCGACGCGGCCACTCCCGACGGGATCGACGCGGACGTGGAGAACGCGGGCGGCGAGATCCTCGACCACGTGCTGAGCAGGATCAACACCGGGGCGCGCCTCGCGATGTGCGGCATGATCGCCGACTACAGCGCCGACCCGGCACAGCGCCACGGCCTGCGGAACCTGGTGGAGCTGGTCGAGCAGCGCGCCACCGCCCGCGGTTTCCTGGTCACCGATCATGCCGACCGCTTCGCCGAGATCACCGCCGAGCTGGCCGCGCGGGTGGCCGACGGCAGGCTCCGCCACAGCCGGGACCTGGTGAACGGCTTGGAGAACGCCCCGGTCGCGCTGGACCGGATCTTCCGCGGCGACAGCCGGGGCAAGGTGATCGTGCGGGTCGCGCCGATCCTCACCTGAGCGCCGCCCGACCGGCTACGTCCTGGGCGGCTCGCGGCGGGACATCCGCAGCAGCGGGTACGGCCGCCCCGCGTCGTCGAGCTCGCTGCGCCCGGTGACGGTGAACCCGTGCCGGAGGTAGAACCCGACGGCCTGCTCGTTCTGCTCGTTGACGTCCACGGACGTCACCCCGAGCTCGGCCACCGCGTGCGCGAGGAGGGCTCGGCCCACTCCTCGCCCGCGGTGCGCCGCGTCGACGAACAGCATCTCCAGGCTCGGCCCGGACGTGCCCGCGAAACCGACCGGCGCACCGCCGAGTTCGGCAACGCCGAGCCGCACCTGCGGGAAGTGCTCGACGGGCAGGCGTTCCTCGATCTCGGCGCGATCCCGCGGATCGAGGAAGTCGTGGGTGGCGTCGACGGCGCTGCGCCAGATCCGCACGAGCACCGGGAACTCGTCGGCCCCGGTCGACTCGCGGATCGTCGGCTCAGCCACGTCGGACCGCGCGGCGCGGCGGAACGACTCGCCGCACCTCCGCCACCCGCGGCGGAAGCACGAAGATCATCGTGCCCCCTGACCAGCGGTAACGCCGCCGATCACACGTTGAAGCGGAACTCGACGACGTCTCCGTCGGCCATGATGTAGTCCTTGCCCTCCATGCGGACCTTGCCGCCGGAGCGCGCGGTGTTCATCGAACCGGCCTCGATCAGGTCGGCGAAGGACACGATCTCGGCCTTGATGAAGCCGCGCTCGAAGTCGGTGTGGATCACGCCCGCGGCCTGCGGGGCGGTCGCGCCCTGCGGGATGGTCCAGGCGCGCGCCTCCTTCGGGCCCGCCGTCAGGTAGGTCTGCAGGCCGAGGGTGTGGAACCCGGCGCGGGCCAGGGCGTGCAGGCCCGGCTCCGGCTGGCCGACCGATTCCAGCAGTTCGCGGGCCGATTCCTCGTCGAGCTCGATCAGCTCGGACTCGACCTTGGCGTCGAGGAACACGGCGTCGCCGGGGGCGACCAGGTCGCGCAGCTCCTGCTTGCGGGCCTCGTCGGAGAGCACGCCTTCGTCGGCGTTGAACACGTACAGGAACGGCTTGGTGGTGAGCAGGTTCAGCTCGCGCAGCTCCGGGACGTCGGCCAGCTTCGCGGCGAACAGGGTGGTGCCCTCGTCGAGGACGCGCTTCGCCTCGTTGGCCGCGTCCAGCGCAGGACGCTTGTCCTTGTGGGTGCGGGCTTCCTTCTCCAGCCGCGGCAGCGCCTTGTCCAGGGTCTGCAGGTCGGCGAGGATCAGCTCGGTGTTGATCGTCTCGATGTCGCTGGACGGGTCGACGTTGCCGTCGACGTGCACCACATCCGGGTCGTCGAACACGCGGATGACCTGGCAGATCGCGTCGGCTTCGCGGATGTTCGCGAGGAACTTGTTGCCGAGGCCCTGGCCTTCGGAGGCGCCCTTCACGATGCCGGCGATGTCGACGAAGGACACGGTGGCGGGCACCAGCTTCTCGGAGCCGTACAGCTCGGCGAGCTCGGCCAGTCGGGGGTCGGGCAACGGCACCACACCCACGTTCGGCTCGATCGTCGCGAACGGGTAGTTCGCCGCGAGCGCGTCGTTGCTGGTGAGGGCGTTGAACAAGGTGGACTTGCCGACGTTGGGCAGCCCGACGATTCCGAGGGTGAGGCTCACGGGCCGTGAGTCTAAGTGGTGCGGGCGGCGATCGACGCAGGTGGCCCGCACCCGATCCGTGCGCGCCGGGTTCGGCCGCACGCCCGGTCCGCGGCGCGGGAACGGGGCGTGCGGCCGATCCGGGTGACGACGTCAGTCGTCGTCCTGCTCGCCGTCGCCCTGGTCGTCCTCGTGGTCGTCGTGCCGGTGGTCCTGCTGGTCGCCGTCGCGCTGGTCGTCCTGCTGGTCCGGGCGGTCGCCGTCCTGCTGGTCGCCGTCCTGCTGGTCGCCGTCCTGCTGTTCCTGCTGCTGCTGCTGCGGCGGCGGGGCCGGGTCGTTGCAACCCGCGGTGACGGTGAGCGCGAGGAGCGCGCCCGCCGCGCCGCCGACGAGCTTGCCGACGCGGGAACGCATGATCGTGGAGTGAGCCATGACTCCGACATTAGGGAGCAATCCCCCAGCTGTCATCCGGTCGCCGCCCGTACCCGCTGCGAGTCCGGGCGGGGGTCAGGTGTCGAGTTCGATGGTGGAGCCGTCGTCCCGCGACTTCCGGATCCGCAGCCGCACCCCGATCCGCTGGCGCATCTCGTCCACGTGCGAGACGAGGCCGATCACTCGGCCACCGGCGCGCAGCTCGTCGAGCGTGTCCATCACGAGGTCGAGGGTGTTCGCGTCGAGCGTGCCGAAGCCCTCGTCGATGAACAGCGTGTCCAGCAGTGCCCCACCGGTCTCGGCGGCCACCACGTCGGCGAGGCCGAGCGCCAGCGACAGCGAGGCCATGAACGATTCGCCACCGGAGAGCGTCTTCGCCGAGCGGGTCTGCCCGGAGTAGTCGTCGAGCACGTCGAGCCCGAGCCCGCCCCGGGTGCCCCGCGCGCCCGCGGCGTCGGAGTGCACGAACGAGTAGCGGCCGTCGCTCATCCGCCGCAACCGCCGGGTCGCGGTGACCGCGACCTCCTCCAGCCGGGCGGCGAGCACGTAGGAGCGCAGGGACATCTTCCGCGCGTTCTGCCCGCGCCCGTTGACGACGTCGGCGAGCGCTTCGAGTTCGGCGTGTTCGGCGAGCGCCGGGCCGAGCTCGTCCCAGGCCGCGCGCAGCCGGGTCGCGAGCCGCCGCACGTCCTGTTCGCGCTGTTCGACGCGTTGCGCGGTGATGGCGGCGCGTTCGGCGGCTTCGCGGGCGGTGGTGGCGGCTTCGGCGGCGGCGTCGAGCCCGACCTCGGTGTCGGCGTCGATGCCGAAGAGCTCTTCGCCGCCGAGCGCGGCCTGGGCGGTGGCGCGTCGCTGCTCGGCGCGGGTGAGGGCGTCGGCGAGCTCGGTGCGCCGGCTCTCGTCCCGTTCGGCGCGCAGCGCCTCGTCGACGTCGGCGAAGCCCGCGTCGACCGCCGCGGCCCGCAGGGCTTCGCGCTGCTTGGCGAGCCGGGCGTCCGCGTCGTCGCGGGCGGTGCGGGCGGCGACGAGGCGGTCGAGCCGTTCGACCTGCTCGAGCAGGTGCGCGCGGTGCGCGTCGATGTCGGGGTGCTCGCCGCGAGCGGCGTCCAGCCGGGCGGCACGGGCCTCGATCGCCTCAGCCAGGCCGGTGCGTTCGGTGCGCGCGGCGGCGATGCGCCGGTCCAGCTCGCCGCGCTGCTCGGTGAGCCGTTGCGCGGCGGATTCCAGTTCGGCGAGTTCCCGGCTGCGCGCCGGGGTCTGGTCCGCGAGCGCGCGCACCGCGTCGCGGCGTTCGGTGGCGGAGGTGGTCTCGGCGGCGAGGTCGTCGGTGCCGCGGTCGCCGAGGCGGTGCCGCAGCAGTTCGAGGTGCCTGCGCGCGTCGGTCTCCGCCGCGGCGGTGCTGTCGCGGCGGGCTTGGGCGCGTTGTTCGGCCTGCTGGGCGCGTTCCTCGTCCTCGGCGCCGACCGAGTCGTCCACGGCCGAGCGCGGTTCGGGGTGGTCGGCGGACCCGCACACCGGGCACGGATCCCCCGCGGTGAGTCCGGCGGCGAGTTCGGCGGCCATCCCGGCGAGCCTGCGGTCGCGCAGGTCCAGCACGGTCTCGCGGGCGCGCTGGTGCTCGTCCACGGCGCGGCGGGCGGCTTCGGCGGCCTGTTCGTGGGCCTGCTGCGCGGCGGGCACGGCGCGGGCGGTGCCGAGCAGGTCGGCGAGTTCTTCGACCTTCGCCTCGACCTGGTCGCGGCGGGTGGCCGCTTCCTTGGCCTCGTCGAGCCGGGTGCGGGCGGTGCTGATGCGGTCGGGCAGCGCGGCCTGCTGCTCGTCGAGCTCGGCGGTGGCGCGTTCGTCGGCGTCGATCCCGCGGTCGAGCTCGGCGAGCCGGGCGCGGTCGGTGTCCTGCTTGCGGGCTTCGGGGAGCAGTTCGGCGAGCGCGCCCGCGCGTTCGCGGTGTTCGCCGGAACGCCTGCGCAGCTCGTCGAGCGGGGCGTCCGGGTCGGGGCAGCCCGTTTCGGCGTGCGCGGCTTCCCCGGCGGCCCGGTCGAGTTCGGTCTCGGCTTCGGTGACGGCACGGCGCGCGGTGAGCACCGGCAGCACCCGCTGGGCGGCGTCGAGTTCGGTGCGCCACCGCCGGTGTTCGGCCTGCTGCGCGTCGAGTTCGGCGAGCTCGGCGTGGGCGCCGCGCACCCGGCGGACCTTGTCGGCGAGCTCGCGGCGGGCGGTGAGCTCCTGTTCCGCGGCGTCGCGGCGGGCGGCGAGTTCGACGTGCTGCCGCCGGGTCTCGTCGAGCTCGGCGGCGAGGTGCTTCTCCCAGCTCTCCAGCCAGTGCCGCTCGTCGGCGCCGTCCTCCGGGTCCTGCCCGACGACCTGGGCGGCGCGGGCGAGCAGTTCCCGCACCTGCTGCTGGTGTGCTTCGACGTCGCGGCCGCGTTCCCGGCGGTGCTCGACGAACCACCGCTCGACGTCGGCGAACCGCTGGGTGCCGAACAGCTTCTCCAGCAGCTTCTCGCGTTCGGTGGTCTCGGCGCGCAGGAAGTTCGCGAACTCGCCCTGCGGCAGCAGCACGACCTTCGTGAACTGGTCGACGCTCATCCCGAGCAACCGCTGCACGCTGCGGTTGACCTCGTCGATGCGGCTGGATCCTTCGGAGGGAGCGTCGCCGGGCGCGTCGCCGATCCAGGTCAGCGAGGCCTTGGCGTTGCGGGTGGTGGTGCCTTCACCGCGCTTCTTGCGCTGGTCGTACTTGGGGCTGCGCACGACGCGCAGCCGGTGGCCCTGCACGGTCAGCTCCAGCTCGACCGAGGTGGCCACGTCGTCGGCGGCGGTGTCGCAGCGCAGCTGCTTGACCTGTTCGCGCGCACCGGGCACCGCGCCGTAGAGGGCGAAGCAGATCGCGTCGAGCAGGCTGGTCTTGCCCGCGCCGGTGTCGCCGTGCAGCAGGAAGAGGCCGTCGGTGCCGAGCGCGTCGAAGTCGACGTCGACCCGGTCCCGGTAGGGCCCGAACGCGGTGATCGCGAGCTGGTGCAGCCTCATTCCCGCACCTCCGCGACCTGCACGGCGTGCAGCGCTTCGGCGAGCAGCGCGCGTTCGCCACCGGTGGGTTCGGATCCGCGGCAGTCGGCGACGAACCCTTCGGCGATGGTGGTGTCGTCCCGCCCGCGCACGGCTTCGGAGTAGCGCAGTTCCGCGGTGGCGCGGCCGTTCTCCGGCTGCCATTCGAGGTGGACCGCGTGCGGGAACCGCTCCTGCAGGGCGCGCATCGCGTCGACCGGCCGCACGTCGTCGGTGAGCGTGGCGGACAGGAAGCACTCCTCGAACTCGGCGTACTCGGGTTCGGCGAGCAGCGCGTCGAGCCGGCCGCGGACGGTCGCGAGCGCGCGCGGCACGGGCAGTTCGTGGCGGCGCACCTCGTGGAGCCCGTCGGCGTCGAGGTCGACGAGCCAGGCGGATTTCCGCTGCCGCGCCTCGGAGAACGAGTAGGCGAGCGGGCTCCCGGAGTAGCGCAGGTGCTCGGCGAGGGTCTGCGGCCCGTGCAGGTGCCCGAGCGCCACGTAGTCCACGCCGTCGAAGACCGAACCGGGCACGGTGTCGACGCCGCCGACGGCGATGGGCCGTTCGGATTCGCTGGCGTCACCGCCGACGACGAAGGCGTGCGCGAGCACGACGGACCGGGTTCCGGCGGGCCGGCCCGCGAGGTCGGCGCGGACGCGGTTCATCGCCTCGGCGAGCACCGGTTCGTGCCCGCGGCCCTGAACCGGGGCCGCGCCGGGCACGTCGGGCAGCGAGTCGAGGACCTGGCGCGCCGGATCCGGTTCCAGGTAGGGGATCCCGTAGAACGCGACGGGCCCGTGCTCGTCGTCGAGCAGCACCGGTTCGTGCAGCCGGGAGATGCGGGTGCGCAGGTGCAGCCCACCCGCGGCGGCGAACTCGCCGAAGGCGCCGACGCGGGCGGCGGAGTCGTGGTTGCCGGGGGTGACGACGAGCCGCGCCCCGGCCGCGCGGAGCGCGCCGAACACGCGCACGCAGGTCTCCACGGCCTCGCCGGAGGGCACGGCGCGGTCGTAGAGGTCGCCGGAGACGACGACCACGTCGACGTCTTCGGCGGTGACCAGGTCGGCCAGTCCGGTGAGGACCGCTTCCTGCTCGGCGAGCAGGTCTCGGCCGTGGAACGTCCGCCCCACGTGCCAGTCGGAGGTGTGCAGCACCCGCATGGCGGTCAAGTTACCGAACGGCTCCGGCCTCGATCACGCTGCGTCGGGGCCGTCGAGACGCTGCTCGCGACATCGTCTTCGCAGGTGATCGACACCGCGGCGGACTCGCGGCGGGCCCGGCGGCGGTCCGGTGAGCCGCTGCGCCGACACGCGGACGGCGAGTCTGACGTGCGCTCCTGCCAGGGAGAACGCGGCCGATCGGGCCGATCCGGTGGCCCTCGCCCCGATCGGGACCGGATCACCGGCCGGATGCGGAATGATCAGGACCGTTCCCGGCCGAGAGGAGATCGCCATGGGCGTGCTGATCGCCGTCGTGATCGTGCTGGTGCTGCTGTTCGCGGCCGCGCTGGTGCTGATCTGGCGGCTCTACACCGACTCCGCGCACCGCGCCGACGAGGCGTTGCGCATGGTGGAGTCCGAACGCGCCCGCACCGTGGAGCAGCAGGCCGCGCTGCGCCGGTACGAGGTGGCGTTCGCGTCCATCACCGGGCGCGGCGAGCTCGGCGAGCAGGTCCTCGTCGAGACGGCGAAGTCGTTGGGGCTGCGGGAAGGCGTCCACTTCAGCGTGCAGACCGACCTGGCCGGTGGCGGCGCGGCGCGGCCGGACCTGGTGCTCGCCGTCGGCGGCGGCAGGCAGGTGCCGGTGGACGCGAAGGCGAGCCTCGCGGTGTGGGCGGAGGCGATGGAGACCGACGACCCGCAGGAGCGCGGCGATGCGCTGCGGGTGCACGTGCGCAACATCCGCTCGCGGGCGACCGAGCTGTCCGGCAAGGGCTACCAGCGCTGGGCGGACGCGATCTACGGGACGATCATGTTCGTGCCCTCGGACGCGGCCGTGGTCACCGCGCTGGACACCGATCCGAGCCTGCTGTCCTGGCTGCTGGACAAGCGGGTCTTCCTGTGCGGCCCCACGGGTTTCGCGGTGCTGGCCTCGGCCGCGCTGTTCGCGGCGACTGAGCGCACCATCGCGGAGGACATCGAGCAGGTGCGTTCGCAGGCGGTGCGCGCGCAGCGGGCCGCGTCCGGCGCGGTGGAGGCGGTGAACCTGTCCAGCACCCACCTGCAGCGCTTCGTCTCCGCCCGCCGCCGCGAGCTGGACGCGCTGGAGTCGTTCCGCGGCGCGGTGCAGCCGCTCGCGGAGGGCGCGGGCGGTGCCGCCTCGATCGGCACGGTGCGCCGGGAGGAGGAGGGGCTGGTGGGCAGCGACCCGGCCGAGAACTGACCTCGGGTCAGACGTGAGCGGCGAGGAACTCGTCGATCGCGTCCACGATCATCGGCACGCTCGGGCCGGGGGTGAAGCCGTGGTCGAAGTCGTCGTAGGGGTGCAGCGACACGTCCACGCCGAGTTCGCGCAGCTCGGCCGCGAAGTTGAGGCTCTGCGCGATCGGCACCAGCGAATCCTTGGTGCCGTGCTGGATGAGGTACGGCGGCTCGGCGCCGGAGAGGTTGCGGATCGGGCTGGCGGCGGCCGCGTGCTGCGGGCATTCGCTCGGCATGCAGCCGAGGTACTTGCGCACCGTCCGGCGCGAGTAGTCGGACAGCTGCGGGGTCGCCAGCTCCGCTTCGGCGCTCAAGTCCGTCGGCCCGAACCAGTCGATCACCGCGCGGATGCCGGTGAGCCCGCCCCCGGGTTCACCGGGGTCGTCGGTGATCGCGCCGAGCTGCGAGACGAGCAGCCCGCCGGCCGAGGCGCCCCACAGCACCACGCGGTCGGCGTCCAGATCCCACGCACCGGCGTGCGACTGCAACCAGCGGACGGCTTCCGCGACGTCCTCGACCTGCGCCGGGGCGGGGACGAGGTCGCTGAGCCGGTAGTCCACCGTGGCCACCGCGAAGCCCCGGCCGAGCATCCGTTCGGCCGCCAGCGATTCGGCGGCACCGCCGACGGCGCGGTGCCCGTCGAGGCCACGGTCACCCGCGTCCCAGCCGCCGCCGTGCGCGTACACCACCAGCGGGTGCGGTCCGGCGCCTTCGGGCAGGAACAGGTCCAGCGCGAGCGGCCCGGACGCGCGCGTCGCGTACACCTGACCGGTGACGACCCGCGCCGCGCCGAGGTCGGCGGCGGCCGCTCCGATCAGCGTGCCGCTGCCGGATCCGGCGGAGACGGCGCATCCGGCGGTCACGGCCAGCACCGCCGTTCCGGCCAGCACCGCTCGCCAGATCCGCCGTGCCGAGACCATGCCGCCCTCCCGGAACCGTTGGCTCCGTCCACCGGCGCCGACCGCTGAGGACCTTAACAAGGCCCTCACCCGTTCGGGTGGCACTAGTACCACCCGCAAGAAACCAGGACGAACGACGAGCCCGGACGCACGCCCCGCCCGCGAACTCCCCCAGCGCCCCCATAGTCCTTCATGTCAGCGGCGAAGCCGCTGAGCTGCCGACCGAGCACGCAGCCGGACCACCCGCGGGTTCTCAGCTGCCTTCTCGCGAGGACAGCTTTTTCGCATGTGGCGGAGCCACCTGCGAAAAAGATCCCGCAGCGAGAAGGCAGCTGAGGTTCCGCCACCCCACCCCCCGATCAGCAGGGGAAGAAGCGATCACTCGTCAGCAGCGTGCTGCTGACGAGCGAGGAAGTGCTGGATGTCCGCGGTGGCGCGGTAGAGCTCCAGGTAGTGCTGGTAGAAGGCGTCGTAGCGCTCGGTGCGCTCCGGGTCGGGCACGACGGTGCGAGCGACCGGGTTCCACTGCCGCTCGTCCACGGCGGTGCCGGTGGCGATTCCGGCCATCAGGGCGTCGCCGAACGCGGCGCCGACGGTCTCGCTGGGGATCTGCTGTTCCTGGCCGGAGATATCGGAGACGATCTGCGTCCACAGCCCGCCCTGGGTGCCGCCACCGACGGCGACGAGCCGCCCGGCCCGGCCGCCCGCGGAGCTCATCGCTTCGAGGTTGTGCCGCACCCCGTAGCCGATGCCTTCCAGCGCTGCCCGGTACACCTCGGCCCGCCCGTGGCTGGTGGTGAGCCCGAGCAGCGCACCGCGCGCGTCCGGGTCGAAGATCGGCGTCCGCTCCCCCGCGAAGTACGGCAGCAGCAGCAGGCCGCGGCTGCCGGCGGGCGCGCCCGCGGCCTGCTCGACGAGTTCGGCGAAGTCGCCGTCGACGAGCCGCCGGATCCAGTCGGTGACCGCGCCGGAGGTCGCCATGCCCGCGGCGAGCGTGTAGGTGTCCGGGAAGACTCCGCAGGTCCCCCACAGCGCCGAATGCGGCCGCGGGTCGGTGAGCACCTGCACGAAGAACATGGTGGTGCCGTACATCAGCATCACGTCGCCGGGTTCGCGCACGCCGGCGCTGGTGGCCTCGGCCCAGGCGTCGATGGTGCCGGTGGTGACGGGCAGGCCTTCGGGCAGCCCGGTCTCGGCGGCGGCGTGCGCTCCGACGCGGCCGACGACCTCGGTGGGCCAGGCGAGTTCGGGCAGCGGCAGGTCGGGGGCGACGCGCTGCGCCCAGTCCTTCGACCAGTCGCGGGCCCGCAGGTCGTAGAGCGGGTCGCACTGGCTGGCGGAGTGGTGGTCGAGCACGTAGCGCCCGGTGAGCCGGTGCACCAGGTACGAGCTGCACATGAGCAGCTTCTCGGTGCGCGCGTACACCTCGGGTTCGTTCTTCGCGAGCCACCGGATCTTCGGCCCGACGGCCTGGCTGGTCAGCGCGGAGCCGCCGCGGCGCAGGATCTCGTCGGCGCCGAACTCCTCGGTGAGCTCGGCGATCTCGGTGGTGGCGCGGGTGTCGACGCCGTAGAGGATCGCGGGCCGCAGCGGGTTGCCGTCGCCGTCGGCGGGCAGCAGCACCGGTCCGATGCCGCTGACGCCGAGTCCTTCGATCGTGCGTCCCTCGGCGGCGGGCAGCAGGTCCCGCACGATGGCGGTGAAGTCGTTCCACCACACCGATTCCGCGTCGTGCTCGACCCAGCCCGGGTGCGGGTAGGAGGTGTCGTGCGGCTTGGTCGACCTGGCCACGATCCGCCCGTCGGTGGTGACCAGGACCCCCTTGGAACTCGACGTTCCGATGTCGATCCCGATCAGCACGCCCTCAGCCATCGCTGTTCCTCCCGCTCGTCCGGTGTTCCCCGCGGCATCGTAAAGACCCGCCGCCCGGGCGATCCGCACTCCTGTCCGATTCGGGCACGCGCGCGGCCCGCTGGGCCATCGGCGGGAGCCCGGTTCCCGCCGATGGCCGCTGGACCAGCGCTCTGACCTGCGCTTCGATGCGGGACGCGCGCGTGTTTGTTTCGGCCCGTTCCGGCTTGTTCGATCCGGTGCGCCGCTCAGCCGCGGGTCCACTCGTCGAGGCGGACGCCGAGCTGGCCGGCGACGGCGCGGAGCGCGGCGCGGTGGTCGCCGGGCACGGCGTGCACGTGGTTGGCGCCGAACCTGGACAGGAACACCTCGCCGGGCGCGTCGAGCCGGGCGAACGCGTGCGGCCACTCCGGGGTGGACTGCTCGACGAGGGCGCGGTTGGTGTCCTCGTCGTAGTTCTCGAACTCGCCGAGCATCAGCTGCAGCCGGTACTCCCCCGCTTCTCTGGTGAGCCTGCCGAGGGTCATCTGACCGGGCGCGGCGATGTGCTGCACGGAGGCGCCGCCCGCGGGGAAGAAGAACACCTCCGGGTAGAAGTTGACCTTGGCGAGGTTCTCGGCCGGGTCGTCGCTGCGCGCCGCGTACCAGGTGGCGTGCTGGCCGGAGTTGCACAGGTCCCAGATGTCGCGGTCCGCGTGGTAGTGCCGCACGTCCGCGAACAGCACCGGGGTGCGGGCGATCTGCTTGAACAGCTGCATGGTGAGCGCGCCGTCCATGTCCGCTTCGGTGGCGCAGACGTGGGTGTCCTTGGGGCCGTTCCAGTCGTAGGGGTCGTTGAGGAAGGCCTCGGTGACGTCCATCGTCGCGAAATTCTCGGTGAGCTCCGGCTGGCCCTTGATGCCGGAGAAGTCGAGGTGCCGCTCGGCGATGATCTCGCGGACGGCGATGTAGGAGCGGATCTGGCGTTCCAGCAGTTCGGGGGTGAGCTTCGCGCCGTCGTAGTGCACCCCGGCGGCGTGCCGCTCGATCCACTCGCGGGCCTTGCGGGCTTCGGCCGCATCGGCCTTCTCGGCGCGCAGCACGAGTTCGTACTGGTCGATCTCCTCGACGTCGATGCCGAACTGCCGCTGCCACTGGTCGGTGTTGGCCACGGCGGTGTTCATGCCCATGGGCCGGCCGCCGAAGCGACCGAAGGTGGAGCCGCGCAGCGAGCCGACGGCCGCGGCGGCGGTGGCCTGGACCCCGATGGTGGCGGCGAGCTCGGGGTCGTCGGGAGCGCCCCAGGCACGGGTGTGCTCGCGCCCGATCTGGTCGAGCGCACCGCCCGCGGCGAGCATGCCGACGAGGCCCGGTTCGGTGGGGTCGGTGCTGGCGACGAGCACCAGCGGGCTGCGGGTGGCGTCGGCGGCGAGCATCGTGAAGTGCGGGAACGACCAGACCGCGTAGTAGAGGACGGTGACGTCCACGTCGGCGGCCGCGACCTCGCGGGCCACGGTGGTGGCGAGCACGTTGTCGGCGACGAGTTCTCGACCGGCGACGACCTCGTGCCCGGCCGCGGTGAGCGCGGCGACGAGACCGTCCTGCTTGAGCCGGATGAAGTCGGCGTTGCGCGCGTGCACGTGATCACGACCGTCGGAGATGGAGATGACACCGATGCGGGCCACGGGGCCTCCCGGGTTCTCGGAACGTGCTGGGTCCGGACTCGCCGCCGTCCCGGGTTCGGAACGCCGGTTCCTCGACTTGCACCGCTCCCGGCCGGTCGCTCCGGGTCCGCCTGCGCTGGGGTTCCGCGCCTGCCGCCTGCACCCGAGTTCGTGCATCGTTGACCGACCGGGTTATGAGCAATCGATTTCTCGGAAGCTATTCTGGCTTCGTCGGAACTGTCAAGGAATCCGCGCCGCGACCACGCGGCCAGCCGACAGCAGGAGGTCCGGTGGCGACGATCAGTGATGTGGCGGCCAGGGCCGGGGTCTCCACCGCGACGGTGTCGCGGGCGCTGAACGGCAAGAGCACGGTGGACCCGGCGCTGGCGGCGCGGGTGGTGGCCGCGGCGGACGAGCTGGGCTACCGGCCGAACGGCCCGGCCCGGAACCTGCGCAAGCAGGAGACCGCGGTGCTCGCGCTGATCATCTCGGACGTCGAGAACCCCTTCTTCACCGCGATCTCGCGCGGCGTGGAGGACGTGGCGCACGCCGCCGGGTATTCGGTGGTGCTGTGCAACTCCGACGACGATCCGGCGAAGGAACGCGAATACCTGGACGTGGCGTTGCAGGAACGCGTCGCCGGGGTGCTGCTGTCCCCCACCGGCCGGGAGGAGAGCGCCGCGCTGCTGCGGGCGCACGCGGTCCCGGTGGTCGCGCTGGACCGGCCGCTGCCGGGTGGTGGGGACACGGTGCTGGTGGACAGCGGTGGTGCGGCGCGGAGCGCCACGCTGCACCTGGCCGACCAGGGCTACCGCCGCATCGGCTGCTTGACCGGTCCGAGCGGGATGCCGACGGCGGACGCGCGGCTGGCCGGCTACCGGGACGGCCTGCGCACGGCGGGACTCGCGGACGCGGGCCTGGTGCGGCACACCGAGTTCCGCGCGGCGGGCGCCCGGCGCGCGGCGCGGCAGCTGATGGACCGGCCGGAGCCGCCGGATGCGCTGCTGGTCGCGAACAACGCGATGGCGGTGGGCGTGCTGGAGACCTTGGGCGAACTGGGCCTGCGGCCGGGTCGCGACGTAGGCGTGATCGCGTTCGACGACGCGCCGTGGGCGACGCTGCTGGACCCGCCGTTGAGCGTGGTCGCGCAGCCCGCCTACGACATGGGTGCGCTGGGTGCGCAGCTGCTGCTGCGCCGCATCGGGGGTGACGTCGGTGAGCCGGCGACGCGCACGTTGTCGGCCCACCTCGTCGCGCGGGGCAGCACCGCCCGCCGGTGAGTCACCGGGCGGCGGGCAGTGCCACCAGCCGCGCCATCTCTTCGATCTTGGCGGTCAGCTTGCGCCGGTCGGCGGGCGCGACGGTGAACCACTGGCGCCCGTCACCGCCTTCCCGCTTCTGCGTCAGGTAGCAGCCGTCGGCCCCGGTGAAGAACGACACCGAGAACGGTGGCCGGTGCGTGCGCCCGACCCGGCGGTCGTGGCTGCGCGCGGTGAACACCCCGTCCAGTTCGCGTTCCGCGGTGAGCACCGACGCCAGCACCCGCGCGTCGGCGCTCTTCACCCCGGCGCCGGTGAGCGCGCTGAGCAGGCTGCCGGTGGGGTTGCGGCGCATCCGCGCGGTCGCGCCGTCGAGCACTTCGACCGGCACGCTGGCCGTGCCGCCGCCACCCGAGGAGGGCGCGCCGATCAGTTCGACCGCGTTGCCGGCGGGGCCGCCGTACTCGTGCCTGCTGAGCACGATGTCCTGCAGGTCGTCGTTGTTCTCGCCGTCGGCCTGGTACGCGCGCACCGTGGCGCGGCCGTGCTCGACGCAGACCGCGTTGAACGAGGTGCCGCGCTTGGCGTGCACCGCCACCCCGACCGCCAGCGGCGGCCGGGACAGCAGTTGCCACGCGTCGTCCAGGAACGGGTGCAGCTCGTCCCGTTCCAAGTACCCGCGTCGGGCCAGGTCCTGCCTGCCGAGTTCGGCGGCGCGAGCCAGCTCGTCGCGGGTGGGTTCGCCCGCCAGCCTGCCCACCCGCAGCAGCGGGTGGACGTGGCTGTCGAACCGCTCGCACAGGTAGGCGGCGGCCAACGGGCTGATCGACATCCTGCCTCGTGCCATCAGCGGTCCTGGTTCTCCCAGTCGCCGAAGACCGGCGGGGCCACCGCCCGCATGTCGTTGGTGAACACGTCTTCCTCCTCGATGAGCCAGCTCGGCCGCTCGTGCTCGGCGTCCTCGCCCTGCTGAGCACCGCGCTGCCCACCGCCCACGCCGCCCGGCGCGCCCGCACCGCCGCGAGCACCGGCCGCACCGGCGCCACCGGACGCGGACGTCCCGCCACCGGCACCGCCCAGGCCACCGATCCCGGCGCGACCACCGGCGCCCGTGCCCGAACCGGCACCAGCACCGGCGCCGAGGCCGCCCATGCGGCCCCCGGAACCACCAGCACCGACGCCACCGCGACCACCCGCGGCACCACCAGGACCACCGCCCGGTGCCGGAGCCCAGCGACCGTTGTACGGGTTCTGCCGCTCCCACGCCCCGGTCTGCGGGTTCTGCCGGTACAACGTGCCGTCCGGACCGCGCACCACGCCCGGTGCCAGCCCGCCGCCCGCCTGCGGCGACGGAGCCCACGCGGAACCGGACCCGGCCGGAACCCCACCGGAGTTCCCGGTGCCCAGCGACGGAGCCCCACCACCCGGAGTCGGCGACGACGCCCACGACGACGAAGTCCCCGCCGGAACCCCACCACCGTACGAAGACACGCTGCTGAACTGCGAATTCCCCATCGCATCCCGCGCGGACGGAGTGGTCGCGCCGGGGGCCGGGGAGTTCGACTCCTCACCGGGCATGGGCTGGAACTCGGGCACCGAGTTGAGGTTGGCCTCGGTCTCCCGCTGGTACCGCTCCTTGATCTCGACCGCGCGATCGTTGGTGAGCTGGAAGTCCTCCATCCGCTCCTCGTAGTCACTCGCCCAGCCGAGGATCCAGGTGTCGTCCCAACCGCCTTCCTCGACCCAGCCCTTCTGCGGCGGATCGAGCTGCACCTCACGCCCGTTGTTGAGGGTCTCGCCCTTGCCCGGGATTTCGTGGAAGGTCGAGGTTTGCGTGGTGGCCTGGTTCTCCAGCGCCTTGCTCACGGCACCGGCGGTCTCCGCGGCCGCCCGCGCGTGCGGCACGATCTCGTTGATCGACGCCTGCGCGGCATCGGCGGCGCGACCTTCGTGCGCGGACTCGGCCTTGCGCAGCGCCGATTCGACGTCCGTGGCGAGCTGTTCGAACTTCTTCCGCGCCGTATCCCACGCCGCACTACCGTGGTTCAGCGCGCTCGGCAGCGAACCGGCTTCAGGAGAACCACCCATGTCGGCACGCAGCTGCTTCGCGAGACCTGCGAAGCACATGCCGGAGCCGCTGATGACGTCAGATCCCGATGCAGGAGATGTCATTTTCAACCTCTCATTTCACCGAAGGAAGAACGGAAACCGACCGCTCTAGCGCACCTTGCGCATAAGAACACGGATCGAAAGGTTCACCACCGCTAGGTGCATCGAAAGCGAACGAAAACAGGATCTGATCATCCTTCGCGGCGAGATAGATGCCACAGCTTCCATTCTCCGGAAGATCGTCGTTGGCCCGAACAGCAGGGTGGCCAGCAATGTTCAGCTCGGCATAGTCAACGAAGCTCGCAGATGCATCCCGATACTGCTGAATAGTACGATTGGGAATGACACTGAGGGATACGGATGTCGCCCCTTCCGCGGAGCGCCATGTGCAGCCGTCCGGCATGGTCGGATCCAGGTCGTTCGGAGTAACCTTGCCATTGGGACCGAACCCCAACTCCTGGGCATCGGACGCCTTCATCAGCTCACACGGCGGTATGCCGGAAGCATCACGCGGATCGGCGATCCCGGAAGGCTTACCTGTCGAAGATGAGGGGTCACCGCCCTCATTCGGCGAATCGCCACCTACCGCACAGCCGGACACCAGCACCACAGAAGCTGCGGTGACCACCAAGGACCGCATCACCGGCGAGTTCAACAATTGCATTCCTTACGCTCGCCCAACCCGGTCAGCATCAACCGTCGCGTTATCGTCAGCAATCCTGTATTCTTCGAGCGTTGAACGATATGAATCGATCTTCTCGTTCAGCTTCTTAACAATCTCAGCGGCAGCTCCCTGCAAAGAGGAGTCAGCGCCGCCTGCACGTTCCCGGAATAGATCACGAGCAGTCGCAGTGGTGGCGTCTTTCGCCGTCAATTCCCCAGGCATGGCCGTACGCGAGTTCTGCGCGAGCGCCTCTGCATTCTCCCGCGCATCCTCGAGTTCTCGGATCGCCGCCTCGAGCGCCTCTGGGTCTATCCTGAACCCGGTCATGCTTCCTCCCCTGGCATGTCCACGCGTCAGCTGAGCATGGTGCCCGCCCGCCCCTCCCCGCGTGCGGGAACCTACTCAACCACCTGTATGACGATCAACACAGTAGCGGGTGACGCTCCTCGCGCACTCGCCACCCGAACGGCCCATCCTCTTCCCCGGAAACGAATAGACCGAAGCGCTAGCCGGTGCCAATACTCACGCCGGGACCAGCATCAAGCGAAACCACTTGAACCCGCCCTATTCTGCTGCAGGCAGCGTCGGAACCGAAGCCTCTAGTGCACTTTTGGCCAGAGGACACGGGTCATACGGCTTTTCAGCCTTGGTGAAGTCGATCGCCACAGCCAAGAGCACTTGATCGTCCTTCGTGCCAAGGAAGATCCCGCAGCTACCCCCTTCCGGGGGGCTCGCGTTCGCCTGCACAGCAGGATGCCCCGCGATGGTCATCTCAGAAAAATCGACATAGCTATCAGAGTTGTCGCGATACTGCTGAATAGACCGATCGGGAAAAACGGTCATGGCAATCGATTTTTTCCCATCACCGGATTGCCAAGTGCAATTGTCCGGCATACTGGGATCGATCTCGTTCGGCTTAACTTTCCCATCCGGAGACAACCCCAGCGCCTGAACATCTTCCGACTTCAACAAGGCGCACTGCTCCACCGCAGCCGCATCGCGCGAATCGCCCATCTCCGACGCCGGCTGGGAATCCGTTCCAGACTCCTCGCCAACACTTGACCCCCCAACGGCGCATCCAGAGGCCAGGAAAGCCGCCAAGACAGCGACACCAAAACGAAACGAAAGTGCCATATCTAGACTACGACCGCCTATCGATCTTATCTGCATCCACCGACGCATTATCGTCAGCGAGGTGATACTCATCCAACGTTGCCCGGTAAGATTCAATCTTAGCTGTGAGCTTCTGAGTAATTTCCTCAGCAGCAGCCTGCAAAGAAAACTCGGCCCCACCGGCCCGGTCGCGGAATAGTTCACGAGCCTCTGAAGTTACAGAATCTTTGGCGGTCAGCTCACCTGGCGTCGCCGCGTGCGCCGCATTCACCAAGCCAGCCGCCCGTTCACGCGCATCTTCGAGTTCTCGGATCGCCGCCTCGAGCGCCTCTGGGTCTATCCTGAACCCGGTCATGCTTCCTCCCCTGGCATGTCCACGCGTCAGCTGAGCATGGTGCACGCCCGCCCCTCCCCGCGTGCGGGAACCTACTCAACCACCTGTATGACGATCAACACAGTAGCGGGTGACGCTCCTCGCGCACTCGCCACCCGATCGGCCCATCCTCTTTCCCGGAAACGAATAGACCGAAGCGCTGACCTGCATCAACACGCGAGAGTCGCACCCGCGGCGCGACCACTCCATTCCAGCCGCCCCGGCTCACCCCGCCCCGAGCAGACCTACCTCCTGCAGCCGAGACCACCTGCGCTGGTATTCGCGACCACGAATAGGAAATTGATCAGCAACGGCTCGCTCGGTTTCGCCGGCTCCGAGAAGCGGAGCGCCCCATCATGATCGGCGTTCCGGCCGCAGGCACTTGAACATCTGCACGCAGCAGACCAGCGCCATGATCATAGGAAGAGCCGCGATCACCAGGTAGAATGAGATGCTCGCGTCCAACTCGTCCGCGCGGTCCGCTGAAACGAACACCAAGAAGAACAGGCTGAACGCGTTCACCGACGCGGTGCCGAGGCACAACACCACAGCCTGTCGAAGGAGTGGCCGGACACCCGCGATGTCGACGGCTCCCCGCTTGAAGTACGACTGGCTGAGCACCGAGCACAATCCCAACAACCAGCAGAACAGCGCCGCCGTCCCGGTCAGGAGCAAACCCAACCAGGAGAACGGATCGTCGCTGATGGGCAGGAAGTACATCCACAACGCCTCGACCACCGCCACGACCGGCGACGCGATCAACAGCACCAGTCCCGTCAGCAGCAAGCGCACCTTGCGAGCGCGCTCCCACTCAGGCGACACCGGAACGAGGTTCGGCCGAGGTGGCGGGCCGGTAGGAATCGGAATCATCGAGCCTCCCCATTCGACGGGTCCCCATCGCTGACGCCGCCATCGCTCAAGTCGACCCCGTTGTCCGGCTTCGCCCAGCTGTCCCCGATCCCGTCGACTGCACTGCGGAGAACCTCGATCTGAAAGCTGATCGGCTCCCGCGTGCAAGCGTGCAGTGACCGGTTCTCGTGTCCTGGGTTCACCATCGGATCTTCTGAACGACCGTCGTCCATGCGGCGCCGCACATCGCCGCGGGCAAGATCGTCGCGAGGAAACACAGCGCGGTCGCCACGTTCGGTGCAGCTCCGTCGCGTGCTGCCGACGCTGTTCCCAGCGCCAAGACGGCCGCTCCAAGCACTCCGCCGATCACGGAGAAGATCCACACAACCAGCGACGAGCGCCACAGCCCTTGGGCCGCGGTGAGGTTGAGCCAGCCGTTCTTGATGTACGACACCCCGAGCAGGCACAACACGCCCATCCCGAAGGAGAAGAACACGGACACGGCGAGGAATCCCATCCACAGGATCTCGGCTACACCACCCATGTCCGGGAGCGAGAACACCAGCGGAATTCCCGCCCCTGCGACCGCCAACGACACGAGCACCAGCACCGATCCGGTCAAGCCGAGCTGCCGCCGCCGCTTCCGCGACCACTCGATCGACACCGGAACGTACTGCGGAGGTGGTTGGGGGACCGGAATCGGGATCATCGCCGCACTTCCCAGTTCGACCCGTCGCCATCACTGACGCTGCCGTCACCCAAGTCAACGCCGTTGTCCGCAACGGACCACTTGCCACCGAGTTCGTCGATCGTCTTCTGCACCGACTTGGTCTGCGTGTTGATCGGTTGCACGGTTGCGTAGAACGCGCTGATCGCCGCGGTGATGAGCCCGACCGCGACGGTGGCGAAACTGAAGAAGACCACGATTCCCGGAGGTGCCGTGACGACCCCTGCTACTCCGGCGATGGCTGCTCCCAGGCCGACCAGGAAAGTCACCACCGCAATGATGACCGATACCCAGAACATCTCGACGGCGTTGGCCAATGCGTCCAATGCATCGACCATCTTGTCGGCAGCGCCCTTGACACCGTTCACGGCGTCGACCTGTCCGGGTACCAATGCCTTGTACGCTTCCGCCGCCCGTCCTTCCCATTCGATGGTGCTGCGGTGCTGGTCGAGCTTGAGAGCGCCGGCCACGGAGCCGAGCTTCCCGGATACCAGGTCGCTCCACTGCTGGGATTTCTCCCGAAGCAGACTCGGGCTGCCGCAGCGATCCCAGATCCGCCTGAGGTCGTCGAACATCTGCCGGTGGAGCTTCCCGACCTCCTCCATCCCTTTCTTGATCGGTTCGATCAAGTGGACGAAGGCTTCTGGGACCCAGCTGAGCAATTGGTCGACACCGTCGTAGAGCTTCTGCATCAACTCTTGGGCTTCGGTGATCTTCCCGCTGACTTGGTGGAGCACATCATCGCCGGTTGAAGTGGTCATGGATGCTCTCCCAGCAATTGGTTCAGCCCGTGCATAGCTGCCTCGTCGTCGGCCTGGTACTGCTCGGCTGCCGCGGTCAGGTCGTCCGCGATCTTGCCGAAGTACTGCTGCCCTTGCGTTAGCAAATCTCCGATGGCGAGCCGCAGACCGTCCAGGGTCTCGTCCAAGCCGAGTTCGTCGCTGAGAGCGAACCTGTCGCCCGCGCCGATCGCCACTACGTCTACGGCTTGCCGCGGAGCTCCCATGGCCGCAGCCTGTTCACGCCACAGGGCGGCGTCCGAGTGCATCGCATCGAGGGCCGTCTTGATGCCCTGGTCCGTGGGTGGTGTCATCAGAGCTCTCCTTTTCGCTCTTCAGTGACCAAACCCAGGCGGCGCAACAACCGTTGCGGATCACTTGCCAACGCGAACAGCTGCGAGATCGCCGGGCTGTCGGGGCCACCGGCCAGTTCCGGCGGGCTCGTGCGGTGCCGCAACGATTCCAAGGTTTGGGCGAGTTCTCCTTCGATCTCGGCGTTGCGGGCGGAGCTGCACCAGGTCGCGTCGACGACGAGTTCCAGGAGTTGCCCCTGCCGCGCGGTTCCACGCACGTGTCCGCCGGAGCTTTCAGCCGAGGCCGTCGAGCCAACGGTGGCCCCCAGCCGCTGCTGGAAGGCGTCGAGGTCGGCGGACACCGCGGAGATGAGCTGCATCGCGTCGTCCTTGGTGATCGGATCGTCCGATGCGGCGATACCGCCTGCCTCCTCCGCGGAGCGGGCCGCCGACGCGGGCGTGTCGACGGGAGTGCGTTCGGCCTGGACCGTCGCGGCACGCAGCGTCGCCTCGTTCGCCGCCGCCACAACGTGCGTGGACAGGCGCCGCGGGTCGACGCGGCGCTTCCAGTCCGCGGCGAGCGCGACCGAGAGGACCTCGCCTTCGTCGCTCACCTCGATCGACACGACACCGTCCGGGTCCTGCCCGCGCAGTGGTTCCGGCTCGTCGACCGGTCGTTGCGGAGCGTCGAGTCCCGGGTCTTCCTCGTTCAACTGCCACCGGTGATTCACGAGCCGGGACCATACCCAGACCGCGCCGCTCCACGCTCGGGTTCGTGCTCACCGGACGGGGTTCGGTGGCAGCGATCCGCGTCACTCGGCCGCGATCACCGCGTGCCGGGCGACCCGGAATTCGGCGGCGGTCGGCGGGTGGCCGGCGCTAGCGTCCCGGGCCGTGCGTCGTCGTGGTACAGGAACAGGGGGAGCGAGTCCTATGTGGACGACTCGGGTGGAGCGGCCCGCTGATGTCGCGGACGTGCGCGCGGTGAACGCCGCCGCGTTCCCGACCGAGGAGGAAGCGGACCTGGTGGACGCGCTGCGGGCCGATCGGGACGCGTGGATCGACGGGCTCTCGATCGTCAGCGCGGACGGCAGCGGCTCGGTCGTCGGGTTCGCGCTGCTGACCCGCTGCCACGTGGACGACGCACCCGCGTTGGCGCTCGCACCGTGCGCGGTGCTGCCCGCGCAGCAAGGCCGGGGCGCCGGATCAGCGGCGATCCGAGCCGGGCTCGACGCCGCCCGCGAGCTCGGCGAGAACCTGGTGATCGTGCTGGGGCACGCCGGCTACTACCCGCGGTTCGGGTTCACCCCGGCCTCCGGGTTCGGGGTGCGCGCACCGTTCGAGGCGCCCGACGACGCGTTCCTAGCCCTGTCCCTCGACACCTCGCGCCCCACCCCGACCGGGCTCGTCCGATACCCGGCGGCGTTCGGCGTCTGAGCGTCAGCGATCGAGGCGACCGGCCTTGAGCTCATACAGGAACGTGCTGAAAGCGGCGGGGGCGAAGGCCAGCACCGGGCTCGCCTGGCCCAACTTCGAGTCGCGGATCGCAGAGCTCTCCGCGGACAACGCCACTTCGACGCAGGCACCGCCGTTCGTGTTGCTGTAGGTGGACTTTCGCCAGTTCGCATCCGGCTGCACGTGGGCGATCAAAGCTGCCACCTTCTTCGACGGCTATGGAAGCGTTTCGATTGCATCCCGGATGAGTGCTGCCGATGCGTGCTCGCTGAGCGCGGCCACCCTGAGCCGGTTGAACACGAGCGTATAAGACTTCAGGTGCTGCGAACCAGCTAGGTAATCCGCGTTCGTCAGTCCTTCCAAGTACAGGATGGTTTTGACCGGTTCCGCGAGGCTGATGATCGTGAACGACGAGTCCAGCGAAGGATGCGCCCAGTCCGCGAGCGGCAGCACCTGAAGGGTCACGTGCTTGAGCCGAGCGAGCTCCAGAAGCGTCTCCAGCTGCTCCTTCATCACCTCGCCGCCACCCACCACGCCTCGGATCGCAGGCTCGCCGAGGATCACCGACAGCTCAGGCGGATTCTCGGACGTCAGCCTCGCGCGCCGCGCGACTCGGCTGTCCGCGATCCGCCCCACGTCCTCTTGGCGAACCGAGATCGCCTGCGCGAGCAGCGCTTCGGCGTACGCCTTCGTCTGCATGATGCCGGGGATCATGTCGCCGTAGTGGATCAGAAGTTCGCTCGCCACCGACTCCATGCCGACGTACGACCGGGCCCAGTCCTGGACGCGCCCGTAGCTGCCGCGCTTGCGGGCTTCCTTGGCGAGCTGGTGAACGCGTTCGGTGCGATCATGGTCGATGCCGCAGCGCTCGGCGATCCGGTCGAGCTCCGCGGCCGAGATCGTGCGCGCCCCGTTCTCCAGCTTCGACACCTTGGAGACGTCCCAGCGCAGCAGTTCCGCGATCTCCTTCGGCTCCACACCCGCGGCTTCGCGCATGCGGCGCAGTTCCAGGCCGAGTTCCAGCCGCCGGATGACCGGTCCGGGATTCGTCACGATGCCTCCTCGATCGTTCGCCGAGGAGTCTGCCGGATCTCCGCCACGACCAAGATCCCCCTAAAGGGCGACTATCTACATGGCAATGCCGCTTATACATTCGACGTAGCGACAACCTCCCGTCGCCGGCGCGGAACCGGTGGCCTCCCCCTCCCCGACCGGGCCACCGGTTCCGCGTCCCACCATCGGATTTCGGGAGTGGCGCATGTCCGCGCCGGAACCGCGCGGCTGGCGCGGGGTGTTCACCAGCGACCGGGTGCACCGGGTCTCACCGGGCAACGAACGCCGGATCTCGCACGGCGACCGGGCTCGGCTCGGGCTCGCCGACTGCGGCGCGGTGTGCGTGCCGCCGACGCCGAACGAGTGGCCGCTGGAGTCCTGCGCGCACTGCTACCCCCGGACATGACGGTGCCCGGCGGTCGACGGACCACCGGGCACCGCGTGCGCTCAGCGGATCAGAACGCGACCACCGAGTACTCGGACGCGGTCCACGCCGGAGCGCCCCGCACCGGGATCAGCTCCACCCGCACCGACTCCTTGCCCTCGGTCAACGCCACCGGCAGCTCGAAGCCGTCCTCCAGCCAGCGGTGCGACTCGTTGCCCAGCGGCTGCAGCCAGGTGCCCGCCGGCTCGCCGTCCACCCGCACCTCCACCTGCTGGTAGGCCTGCGCCTGGTCACCGATGCGCCGCAACCGGGCGCCCTGGTTGTCCTCGCCGAGCTCCACGTCGAAGCCCACCGGCCCCGTCGCGGCCGCCACCGGCGCGCTGCGCTGCTCGTCGGTGCCCTCGAAGCGGGAGTCCAGCGGGTTCACCACCTCGCCCTCGGCGCGGTAGCCGTGCTCGTCCCGGCTGCCCTCGTCGGACAGGTCGATCCGGTCGACCTCCTCCTGCGACGCCGGTCGACCGCCGTACCAGTAGGCGGTGGAGCTGTAGTCGCCCGGCTCGTCGTTGTCCGGGCCGTGCTCGATGCCCGCGACCAGGCCGTCGTTGAACGGCACCGCGTCCGGCACCTGCAACCGGTAGGCGCCCGTGCAGTCGTACCGGCAGCCGTCCCCGTTCAGCTCGTGCGCCGGGTTGCCCGCCAGCGGCATCGAGAACGTGGTGCCGTCCCGGAAGTACCAGCCCGACTCGTAGTAGTCCTCGCTGCCGGTGCCGTACCAGGCGGGGCTGCGCTCGCCGTTGACGTAGAAGCGCTCGTCGCCTTCCAGGTAGTTGCGCTGGTTCGCCACCGCATTCGTCTCCGGCATGGACAGCGGCTGGTTGCGGTGCGTCGCCGTCGCGTTCGGCGGGATCAGGCCGCGCATGGTGTGCGTGACCCCGTAGAACGTGCCCGAACCGTCCACGTCGAGGAAGTTCCAGTCCTCCCCCTCCACGGTCCGGTCGCGGTGGTGGGTGGCGTGGAAGTAGCCGGCGTTCTCGTCGGCTTCGCGGGGTGCGACGGAGACCTCGGCGGTCATGCCGTCGATCGGGACGCCACCGCCGTTGACGATCTCCACGGTGGCGCTCTCGTCGAACGGCATCGGCCACCAGGCCGTGTACCAGCCGTCCTCGCCCGGGTCGATGGAGCTCATCATGGTGCGCACGTCGTGCTCGCCGAGGCCGGAGCCGAAGAACTCGCCGATCGGGGCGTCCACCGTGGTCTGCCCGTCGAAGGTGATCCGCAGCCGCGCCGACTCCAGCACGTGCTCGGAGGCGGTGACCTCCTCCGGGCCGAACCCGTAGCGGCCCACCAGCTTCTCCCTGGCGAACACCGCGTTGTCGATGCGGTAGCCGTGCGCGGCCTCCTCGCCGGGGTGGCCGGGGCCGACGTCGAGCACGTCGGTGCGCACCCATTCGCCGTCGACGAGGCTCTGCACGTCGTAGCGGAACTCGTTGACGTCCACCGAGGAGGACGTGAAGCGGTTCGCCACCTCGATCGAGGACTTGCCCGCCGTCAGCTCCGGGGGCACGTCGATCGCCTGCACTCCCCAGCCGCCCGGTGCGGCGGCGCCGCTGCGCCACTCGCCGGCCGGTGCGCCGTCCACGCTGAGGCCGGCCACCTGGTCGGCGATCTGCGGGTCGAAGCGGCGCACGATGCGCACGCCCGCGTTGCGCGGGTGCACCGCCGCGTCGAACCGGCTGCCGCCGCCCTCGCCGAACGCGCGGCCGTCGTCGATCACCCGCGGGCTCGGCACGACCTGCGGGATGCGCAGCCGCAGCTCGTTGATCTGGCCGGGCCCGTCCAGCTGCGCCACCGGTGCCGCCGCTCCCGGGGGCACCGCGAAGTCACGGCGCGTCGGCTGCGCCGCCGGGTCCACGCCCTTCGGGTCGGCGATGCCGAACTTGCGCAGCCGCTCCAGCACGTCCCGCGCCGGATCCGAGGGGTCGAAGGTCCGCACGCCGTCCGCGTCGCCGAACGAGCGGTAGTCCACGTGGTAGAAGTCCGGGTTGTTCTGCACCGTCACCCGCATCGACTCGCGGTACGGCATCGGCACCTTGATCACCGCACCGCCCGCGGCGTCGTCGCCGTTGCCGACCAGCGGCCATTCGAACGGCGCGCCCACCCGGCCGCTCACCACGTCGATCAGCGGGGCGTCGAGCACCGTGCGGCCGTCCAGCTCGACCACGATGTTCCCGGTGCCCGTCACGTCGCCCCACGGTTCGCGGGTGAACCAGATGGAGGAGATCTCGCCGGCGCCCGCGCGCTCCGCGATCACGCAGCCGCGCTCGGCCTGCCGCAGGCAGGAGTAGGTTCCGTTGAACCCGTCGTCGTTGCTGCCGTCCCTCGCGAAGCTGGAGAACTGCCCGGTGTGCTCCGAGCCGCGCAGCTGGGCGAGGCCGCCCGGTTCGCGGAACGTGTCCCACCCGACGCTGCCCTTGCCCGCCGCCCGCGGCTGCGCCTGCTCCTGCTCCTGCGCCGAGGCCCGGGCCGCGCCGTGGGCGGCCGCGTCGGCGACCAGCGCGGCGGCCGCCAACGACGCCACGCCGAGCACCGCGCCGAACTTCCTCGGCAGCCGTCTCGCAGCGCGCAGCGCATCACTCCTGCGGTCTCTCATCAAAGCTCGCCCTCCCCACATCACTATCCACAATGGACAGCGTTGTCCTGGTCACTCGACGGTGGTGCGCGGTCGGGAACGGATGGGTCGGTTCCCCCGAACGCGGGCGCACAAGATCGCACGCTCGGTTTCACCCGAAGCGTAGGAAGAGGTCGCACCGGCTCCAAGGAACATCGCGGAACCACGGGAATCCGGACTCCGAAATTCACTCATTAAGATGGTCACCGGGACTGCGCGGAGACCACTACCACCATCCAGGTGGATTTGATTTCTCTTCGGCGACAGCTCGCTTTGCTAAAGAAAAAGTCGCACGCCAGGACGAGTTTCGCCCTAGCGCGCGACCTGCACCTTCACCGAATCAGAAGTGAGATGTGGTAGCCCCGGAAGTCTCAGCCCTGATTCAACCGGGCGTACACCTCACCCGCGTTCTCCTTCGTGATCAATTCCGTGGGAAGGGTTTGGTGCTTCTCCGTCGGCTGGCAATCGACCAGGATCTTCTTGGCCGCTTCCACGGCCTCCTCGCCGCCGGTCGGATTCAGGAACGTGGCCTGCAACCGGCCCTGCTCCACCGCTTTGATGCCGCCCGCCTCGATCGGCAGCCCGTCGATGCCCACGAACTTCAGCTGATCGGCCTTGCCCGCGGCCTGCGCGGCCAGGTAGGCGCCCTCCGCCATCGGATCGTTGTGCGAGTACACCGCTTGCGCGTCCGGGTGCGCCTTCAGCAGCGCGTCCATCTTCTCCTGGCCCTCCGCCCGCTCCCAGCCACCGTCGTCGGCACCGATGATCTCGATCTTCGAGCCCGCGATGCCCTGCATGAAGCCGTCGTGCCGCTCGTGCGCCGGCGTCGAACCGGACAAGCCCTTGATCTCCAGGATCTTGCCGCCGTCCGGGAACAGCACGTTCTTGAAGTACTCGCCGGCCTGCCTGCCGATCGCCTCGTTGTCCACGCCGACGTAGGTGGTGAACGCGTCCCCGTTGACCTTGCGGTCCAGCAGGACCACCGGCGTCCCCGAGTTGTAGGCCCGCCGCACGATGTCCGTCAGGGGCGCCGCCTCGTTCGGCGAGATCATCAGGAGGTCCACCTGCTTGGTCAGGAACGACTCCACGTCCGAGACCTGCTTGGCGTTGTCCTTGGCCGCGTCGGCGAACTGCACGTCCTTGAACTGCGGCACCCGCTCGGCGGCCTTGCGGATGTCGTCGTCCATCCGCACGCGGTAGGGCTCGGCGAGGTTCGCCTGGCTCATGCCGATCGTGTACTGGCCGTCCGGGCCGCCGCACGCCGCCTGCGGATCCTGCGGCTGCGCCGCACCGCTGTTCTCGCTCGTCGTACCGCACGCGGCGGCCGTCACCGCCAACACGGCGCAGGCGGCGGCGAACGCGGACCTCGTCGTCTTTCGCATGGTGCTTCCTTCCCGCGGAACTACCAGGGACGCTTCGAGCGGACGGGCGGATCGGGGAACGGACCGGTCACGCGGCCGGGCGCAGCCGCTGCAAGGCCGCGGCTGCCACGATCACCAAGCCCTTGATCAGCAGCTGCATGTCGGTGTTGACGCTGTTCAAGCTCAAAATGTTGTTCAAGATCCCCAGCAGCAGCGCGCCCGCGATGGTGCCCACCACCGAACCGCGCCCGCCGGCGAGGCTCGTGCCGCCGACCACCACGGCCGCGATGCCGTCCAGCTCGTAGGCGAGGCCGTCGTTCGGGCTGCCCGCGTTCAGCTGGCCCGCGTGCACGATGCCCGCCAGCGCCGCGCAGAACCCGGACAGCGCGAACGCGATGATCTTCACGCGGTTCACCGGGACGCCGGACAGCCGCGCCGCCTTCTCGTTGCCGCCGATCGCGTACAGGTGCCGCGAATAAGCGCTGTAGCGCAGGAACAGGATCGCCGCGACCGCCACCACCGCGAAGATCAACGCCGGGATCGGGACCACGCCGCCGAACGTCCGCTCCCCCAGCAGCGAGAACAGCATCGGCGCCTGCCCCGCGCCGTCGCCGTAGGAGATCTGCACCGTCTCCCCGCCCGACCACATCCGCGCCAGGCCGCGGGCGATGTTCAGGCCCGCCAACGTCACGATGAACGCCTGCACGCCCAGCACCGCGACCGCGGCGCCCTGCAGCACCCCGAAGACCAGGCCGATCAGCAGCACCAGCAGCGCCGCCACCAGCACCCCGAAGTCGTCGTTGACCAGCAGCACCGCCGACCCCACCGCGGCCAAGCCCAGCACCGAGCCCACCGACAGGTCGATGCCGCCGATCAGGATCACGAACGTCAACCCGACCGCGATGATCCCGATCTCCGAGACCGCGCGCACGATGTTGAACAGGTTGTCGCCGGTCAGGAACAGGATCTGGCCGTCGTCGCCGCGCGGGGACAGCACGATCGCCGCCAGGAACACCGCGACCAGGCCGAAGAAGCTCTGGAACCGGAACAGGGTCTCGACCCGCTGCCGCCTCGACCGGCCGGGCACCGGCTCCGGCGCGCCGGGCGCGACCTCCTGCCGCGTCTGCTCGCTCATCGCGCTCCTCCCCCCGCGACGGGGCCGCGCCCCGTCTCGACAGCCGATGAATCACCTTCCGGCGACACCTTTTCCCCCATCGCGGCGGCCAACAATTCGGCTTCACCGGCCCGGGTGGTGTCGAACTCGGCGACGCTGCGGCCGTGCCGCAGCACCACCACGCGGTGGCACACGCCGGTCAGCTCCGGCAGCTCCGAGGACGCCAGCAGCACGCCGATGCCGCGCGCCGCGATCTCGCCCAGCAGCTCGTAGATCTCCGCCTTCGCGCCGATGTCCACGCCGCGCGTCGGCTCGTCCAGCAGCAGCAACCGCGGCTCGGTCAGCAACATCCGGCCGAACACGACCTTCTGCTGGTTCCCGCCGGACAAGGTGCCGACCGGGTCGGCGATGCGCCCCAGCTTCACCTTCAGCCGGTCCACGCTGCGCTCGGTCGCCGCCACCTCGGCGCGGCCGCGCACCAACCCGGCGAAGCCGAGCCGGTGCACCACCGACAGCACCGTGTTCGCCCGCACCGAGTGCCCCAGCACCAGCCCCGAGGCGCGGCGGTCCTCCGGCACGAACGCGATGCCCCGGCGCAGCGCGTCCCGCGGCCCGCGCGGGCGCACCGGTTCGCCGCCCAGCTCCACCGAGCCCTCCCAGCGACCGGCCGGACCCGCGCCGAACAGCGATTCCAGCAGCTCGGTGCGGCCCGCCCCCAGCAGCCCGCACAGGCCGACGATCTCGCCCGCGCGCACCGACACGTCGATGCCGTCCGGTTCCCGCCTGCCCACCCGGTACCGGCGCGGCAGCACCCGGAGACCCGCGACCGAGAGCAGCTCCTCGCCGGGCGGCCGGTCGTCCGCGGTGCGGAACAGGGTGCGCACCGAGCGGCCCACCATCGCCGCCGCGGCCTGCTCGGCGGTGAGGTCGCGGGCGTCGAACTCGGCGACCCGGCGCCCGTTGCGCAGCACCGTCGCCCGGTCCGCGACCGCACCGATCTCGTCCATCCGGTGCGAGATGTAGACGATGCCGGTGCCGCGCCTGCGCAGTTCCGCGATCACCGCGAACAACCGGTCCACTTCGGAGTGCGACAGCGCCGAGGTCGGCTCGTCCATGATCAGGACCTTGGCGTCGAGGGACAGCGCCCGCGCGATCGTCACCAGCTGCTGCTCACCGACCCGCAGCTCGCCGACCGGCCGGGCCGGGTCCAGTTCGATGCCGGTGCGGGACAGCAGTTCGCGGGTGCGCTGCGCCATCGCGCGGCGGTCCACCACACCCGCGCGGCGCAGCTCCCGGCCCAGGTACAGGTTGTCGGCTACCGACAGCGCGGGCACCAGGTCCAGCTCCTGGTGGATCATCGCGATGCCCGCCTGCTGCGCGTCCGAGGGCTTCGCGAAGCGCACCGGGGCGCCGTCCACCGCGATCGAGCCCTCGTGGTCGGCGATGTCGCCGGAGAGCACGCGCATCAACGTGGACTTGCCCGCGCCGTTCTCCCCCAGGAGCGCGTGGACCTCGCCCGCGTGCACGGTCAGGTCGATCCCGTCGCACGCCAGGACACCGCCGTAGCGTTTGGTGATGCCGGTCAGCTCTACCAGTGGCGCTGCCATGGTTCCCCCCGTCACCCGAGCGCTGTCATTCCGGAGCAACCGCGCGGAGCCGAGAAAACGATTGCTCGGACGCTAAGAGTTTCCAGTTGCCTGTGTCAAGGTTCACAGTCCACCCGCGGGCCGCCCAGCCGCCATTCGGCCGCGCGCGGACCTCGCAACGGTCACGAGGGCAGGAAGCACCGCAGCTAGGGGAACAACTTCCGGAGAGGTCGTTCCGCGGGCGTTCCTGACCGTTACGGTTGTGGCCGTGACCGCCACTCGCGAGCGCCAGAGCGCACCCTCTCCCGACAACGGCGCCCCACACTGGGCAGAACGGTCCGCTTTCCGCACCCGCGGCGTCCCGCTATGGGCGGCGGTGCTGATCGCCGCCGGCGGCACCGCGCTCGGCGCCGGGCTCGACCTGCTCATCAGCGGCACCCCCGGACTGATCTTCAAGATCGGCCTGTTCCTCGGGTGCGTGGCCGGGGTGGCGCTGGTGCGGCGGGAGAGCCTGTTCGGCCCGATGGTGCAGCCGCCGCTGGTCGCCACCGTGGTCATGCCGCTGCTGGTGCTGTTGTTCGGCGGCGGGGGCGGCAGCGGGATGATGGGCAAGGCGCTGGGCGTCGTGCAGCCGATCATCGCCGGCTTCCCGATGATGGCGATCACCACCGCGCTCTGCCTCGCGTTCGGGCTCGCCCGGATGTTCTGGCTGGAACGCCACGACGCCGAGAACGACCTGGACCCGGCCGACCAGCCCACCAAGAAGCGCAAGCCGGTGAAGCCGCCGAAGGAGGCCGCGGAGCGGCCGGCCCGCAAGCGGCGGCCCGCCGAGGACGAGAAGCGCCCCTCCGCCCGCTCCCGCGACGGCTCCGGGCGGCCCCGCCGCCCCGCCGAGCAGGGCGGCCGCCCCCGCGACGCCGCGGCGGGCAAGCGCGAACCGCGCCCCGACCGGGGAACTCCGCCGGCGCGCGGCGAACGCGGCACGCCCCCCGCTCGCGGCGGCACCCCCGGACGCGGCGCCCAGCCCGGCCGGGCCCCGCGCGGCGAAGGCCGCGGTGAAGGCCGTCCCCGTCCCGCCCCCGGGCGCGGACGCCCCGAGCCGAAGCGGGACGACCCGGCGCGCAGGCCCCGCCGCCCGCGCCGCGACGACGACTTCTTCGACTGAAGGACGCTGGAGCCCCTGCCCAGCGCAGCAGAACGGCCCGCCGACCGATCAGGTCGAGCGGGCCGTTTCGCGTTCGCGTGCTCGCCAGGTGGTCGCGCTCCCTCAGCGGCGGACCACCCGGCCCCTCCCGCGGGAGGGAGCGGTCAGCGGACGCCCTTCGGCGCGTCCGGGTTCTCCTTGAGGTCCTTGCGGAGCTCCCGCGGCAGCGCGAAGGTGATCTTCTCGTTGGCGGTGGTGACCTCTTCGACCTCGCCGTCCCAGCCACGCTCGGCGAGGTGCTCCAGCACCTGCATCACCAGCACGTCCGGCACCGAAGCACCGCTGGTGACGCCGACCGTGCCGACGCCCTCCAGCCAGGAGTCCTCGATCTGGTTCGCGTAGTCGATCAGGTGCGAGTCGTTCGCGCCCGCCTGCAGCGCGACCTCGACGAGCCGCTTCGAGTTCGAGGAGTTCTGCGAGCCGACGACCAGCACCAGGTCGCACTCGGCGGCCATCGCCTTCACCGCGAACTGGCGGTTCGAGGTGGCGTAGCAGATGTCGTCGCTCGGCGGCGCCTGCAGATCGGGGAAGCGCTCCTTGATCTGGTCGACCCGCTCCATCGTCTCGTCGACGCTGAGGGTGGTCTGCGACAGCCACACGACCTTGTTCGGGTCGCGGACGTGCACCTTGTCCACGTCCTCCGGCTTGTCGACGAGCTGCACGCGGTCCGGCGCCTCACCGGCGGTGCCTTCGACCTCCTCGTGGCCCTCGTGGCCGATCAGCAGGATGTCGTAGTCGTCGCGGGCGAACCGGTTGACCTCCTTGTGCACCTTCGTGACCAGCGGGCAGGTCGCGTCGATGGTGCGCAGGTTCCGGGTCTTGGCCTCCTCGTGCACCGCGGGGCTGACGCCGTGCGCGGAGAACACCACCAGCGCGCCCTCGGGGACCTCGTCGGTCTCGTCCACGAAGATCACGCCGCGGTCCTGGAGCGTCTCCACCACATGCTTGTTGTGCACGATCTCCTTGCGCACGTACACGGGCGGGCCGTAGGTGTCCAGCGCCTTCTCGACCGTGATGACCGCGCGGTCCACGCCTGCGCAGTAGCCACGGGGCTTGGCGAGCAGGACGCGCTTGGTGCGTCCGCCCTCGGAAGTGCCCTGGTCGGAGGTGCCTTGGTCAAGGTCACTCGGTGCGAGGCGATCGGCGGCCTGCGGCGAGGTGCTCATGCCGTCCAGGGTACGGACCACCCCGCGACGGGTCAGCCCTGCGGTCACCTGCCGAGGCGGTACCGAGCGTCACCCTCCCCGCTACCGGTGGACACCCGTGGCGCGGGACGCGGCGGTCAACGGTGACCGACCGCCACCGGGCGCCCCCGGGGTACCGCCGGAATCCGCAACCGGCCCGCACCTCCGGGCGAAGCTGCGGTGCCCGGCCGATGGTTTCCGCGGCGCGAGTGCGGGAGGCTGGGGCCATGTCGACGTACCCCTTGCCGATCCGCGTCGCGGCCGGACTCGCGGCCGTCACCGCCGAGCAGACCCGGCGGCTGCCCGCCCAGCTGCTCGGGTTGCCGCTGACCGTGGCCAGCCAGGCCCTCCAGCTGTCGATGCGGATGCAGCAGCAGATCACCGAACTGGCCATCCGCGGCGACGAGGCGCTCGGCGCCTGGGACCGCGGCGAGGACCAGCCGGAGTGGGCCACCTTCGACGAGGACGAACCCGCGCCCGCCGCACCCGTCCCGGACGACGCGGGCGTGCTCGCCGGCTACGAGGGCATCACGCTGCCCCAGCTCCGCGGCAGGCTGCGCGGCTTCTCCACCGCCGAGGTCGAGGCCATGCTCGACCACGAGCGGGCGAACCAGCAGCGCCCCGAGTTCCTGCGGATGCTCGGCAACCGGCTCGAACGCCTCCGCACCGAGAACTGACGCGCCGCCCCGCCCCGACGGGGAACGGCCGTATGATCGCGCCGCCCAAGCCCGGACGTGGAAGGAGCGGTCCTGAACGCCCCCGCCAACCCACCGCCGACCAGCGCGGAAGACCCGTGGCCGGTGCGCACCGTGGCCCGCAAGATCGCCGACTGGATCCACCGGCTCGGCACCATCTGGGTCGAAGGCCAGATCACGCAGATCTCGCAACGGCCCGGCGCCGCCACCTCCTTCCTCACCCTGCGCGACCCGTCCGCCGAGGTGTCGCTGACGTTGACCTGCGCGTCCTCGCTGCTGCGCAAGCAGGACCCGCCGCTGACCGACGGCAGCCGCGTCGTGGTGCACGGCAAGCCCACGTTCTTCACCGGCCGCGGGACGTTGAGCCTGCGGGTGGACGAGATCCGCGCCGTCGGCATCGGTGAACTGCTCGCCCGCATCGAACGGCTCCGCCAGCTGCTCAAGGCGGAAGGCCTGTTCGACCCGGCGCGCAAGCGGCGGCTGCCGTTCCTGCCGAACAAGGTCGGCCTGATCACCGGGCGGGCGTCCGCGGCCGAGCACGACGTGCTCAGCAACGCGCGGCTGCGCTGGCCGTCGGTGCGCTTCGAGATCCGCAACGTGGCCGTGCAGGGCTCGACCGCGGTGCCGCAGATCCTCGACGTGCTGGGCGAGCTCGACCGCGACCCCGAGGTGGACGTGATCGTGCTGGCCCGCGGGGGCGGCAGCGTCGAGGACCTGCTGCCGTTCTCCGACGAGGCGCTGTGCCGCGCGGTGTCGACCTGCCGCACGCCGGTGGTCAGCGCGATCGGGCACGAGCCGGACTCGCCGCTGCTGGACCACGTCGCCGACGTCCGCTGCTCCACCCCGACCGGCGCGGGCAAGCGCGTCGTTCCGGACATGGCGGAGGAGACCCAGCGGGTGCACCAGCTCCGCGACCGCGCGCGACGAGCGCTACACGGATGGGTGGATCGCGAGCGCAGGCTGCTGGATTCGCTGCGCAGCAGGCCCGCGCTGGCCGACCCGCACGGCCCGCTGGACCGCAGATCAGAACAGGTCCAGGTCGGACGGGACCGCGCGCGGCGCGCCATCACGGGCGTGCTCACCGCCGAAGGGCATGCGATGACCGCGACTCGATCTCGCTTGACGACCCTCGGTCCTGCGGCCACTCTTGCTCGCGGGTACGCGATCGTGCAGCGCGTCGAGCCCGACGGGGCCGACGGAGTGCTGCGCTCGATCGACCAGGCCCCGGCGGGAACCACGTTGCGGGTCCGCGTCGTTGACGGAGCGGTGCACGCCGTGGTGCCCGGCGGAACGGAGTAGTGGAACGAGGGAGGTCGTGGTGCGGGGACAGCAGGAGCCCACATTCCTCCCCTTGACGGTGGCCGTCACGCGCTCGCCGAAGTTGCACGACGCCGAGCAGGTCCGGCGGTGCGCGCGGGAGGCCGACCTGGCCGCCGCGCGTTGCTGGAACGCGCTGCTCGGCGGTTGCGACTCCACCGAGCGCCGGACGCTGCCGCTGAAGCTGCGGGCGCTGGCCGACGCCACGTCCGAGTACGCGGGCGGCCGGTGGTGGGTGGGCCGCGGATCCGCCCACCGACGTAGGGTCGTCGAAGCGCAGTTGCGCATCAACGACGCGGTCCGGGAAGGCGACGGCGCCGAGTTCGCCGAGGCGTTCATCGGCTACGACCAGGCCATCGCGACCGCCGTGGTGTCCGTACCCAGCAAGCTGGAGAGCCCCACCCCGTGACGAAGAACGAGCAGGACGAGCACTTCGACCCGGTCGCCGACCACCCGGACGTCGCCGAGCTGGGCTACGAGCCGGCGCGGGACGAACTGGCCGACGTGGTCAAGCGGCTCGAAGCCGGTGGCCTGTCCCTGGAGGAGTCGCTGTCGCTGTGGGAACGCGGCGAAGCCCTCGCCGCCGTGTGCGAGCGGCACCTCGCGGGCGCGCGCGAACGCGTCGACCGCGCCCTCGCCTCCGTGGAGGAGCCCGGCGAAGACCGGTAGTGGGCTCGCCCACGTGCCCCGGCTCCGAGCTGCGCGATCTGCGAAGATCCGACGAGCAGGGCGCGCGGAGCCGGCGCGTGCTGCCGATGGAGTCAGCTCGCCATACCGGGAGGCGCGATGAGCACGTCCACCACGCAGGGCCGCCACGAGGCGCCCGACCGCAACCTGGCCATGGAACTGGTCCGGGTCACCGAGGCCGCGGCGATGGCCGCGGGACGCTGGGTCGGTCGCGGCGACAAGAACTCCGGTGACGGCGCCGCGGTGGATGCCATGCGCAAGCTGATCGGCACCGTCTCGATGCAGGGCGTCGTCGTCATCGGCGAGGGCGAGAAGGACGAAGCGCCGATGCTGTTCAACGGCGAGGAGGTCGGCAACGGCGCAGGCCCCGAGGTGGACGTCGCCGTCGACCCGATCGACGGCACGACGTTGCTGAGCAAGGGCATGCCGAACGCGCTGGCCGTGCTCGCCGTCGCCGAGCGCGGCGCCATGTTCGACCCGTCCGCGGTGTTCTACATGGAGAAGCTCGCCGTCGGGCCGGAGGCCGCCGGGGTGGTGGACCTGAACGCGCCGACCGCGGAGAACATCCGCCGCGTCGCGAAGGCCAAGCACATCGACGTCTCCGACGTCACGGTGTGCATCCTGGACCGGCCGCGGCACGAGGACCTGGTCCGCGAGGTCCGCGAGGCGGGCGCGCGCATCCAGTTCATCTCCGACGGCGACGTGGCCGGGGCGATCGCCGCGGCCCGCCCGGACAGCGGCGTCGACATGCTCATCGGCATCGGCGGCACGCCGGAGGGCATCATCACCGCGGCCGCGCTCAAGTGCATGGACGGGGAGATCCAGACCCGGCTGTGGCCGAAGGACGACGCGGAGCGGCAGCAGGCGCTCGACGCCGGGCACGACGTGGAGCAGGTGCTGACCACCTCGGACCTGGTGCGCGGGGACAACGTGTTCTTCTGCGCCACCGGCATCACCGACGGCGCGCTGCTCAAGGGCGTGCACTACCGGGCGAACCGGTGCAGCACCCAGTCGATCGTGATGCGGTCGAAGTCGGGCACGGTGCGGGTGATCGAGGGCCTGCACAAGCTGACGAAGCTGCGCGAGTACTCGGACGTGGAGCTGGGCGGCGACGAGGGCGGCAGGCACGGCCTGCTCCCCTGATCGCCGCGACCGGACCGCCCGTCCCGCACGCCGGGGCGGGCGGTCCGTCGTGTCGCGGGGAGCTGTTTTTCCCGGTATTTCCCCGAATCGGCCATCAGGCCGGTGTTGACCTGCACCGGAGCCGCGTTCGGCCGGGTGGGTACCGTCGTTGGAGCGACGTGAAGACCCACCTAAGTGGGTGCCTCGGATGAGTGAAGATCCTTACCGTCAGTGGTCACTCGGCCCGCCGCACCGGACCGAGCACCACCCCGGACCGTCCCAGGACCGGGCACACGGAAGGACTCGTCCCCCATGCGCACACGCTCCCTGCTCACCGGAGTGCTCGCCGCCGGCGCCGCGCTCGCGCTGGCCACGCCCGCTTCCGCGGCCCAGGACCCCACGCCCATGGTCGTGGGCGGCCACGACGCCACCGAGACCTACTCGTTCATGGTGTCGCTGCAGTCCGGCGGCGGGCACATCTGCGGCGCTTCGCTGATCAAGGCCGACTGGGCGGTCACCGCCGCGCACTGCGTCCAGGGCAGCCAGCCCGGCGACCTGTCCGTCCGCGTCGGCAGCCTGGAGCACGCCTCCGGCGGCGAAGAGGCCGGGGTCAGCGACATCAAGGTGCACGACTCGGCGGACATCGCCGTGATCAAGCTGGACACGCAGGTCTCCGCGCAGCCGATCTCCATCGCCCCCGAGTCGGGCGCCACCGGCACCGAGACCCGCATCATCGGCTGGGGCCAGACCAGCCCGGCGCCGGGCGGCGAAGCCCCCGCCACGCTGCAGGAGCTGGACACCGCGATCGTCGACGACGCCGACTGCTCGGGCATCGAGGGCGAGACCGAGATCTGCACCTCGAACCCCGGTGGCGACTCCGGCGCCTGCTACGGCGACTCGGGCGGCCCGCAGATCAAGGGCACCGAGGGCTCCTGGGAGCTGATCGGCGCCACCAGCCGCGCCGGGAACAACGACTCGAACTGCGCGACCGGCCCGTCGATCTACACCGACGTGTCGGCGCTGTCCGACTGGGTCGAGGAGAACACCGCCGCCTGATCGGCACCCGCAGACCGGCCGCCCTCCTCCTGGGGAGGGCGGCCGTTCCACGTTCAGCTCCGGTCGGAGGAGTGGCCCGGGAAAAGGTGGGCCGCCGGGTCCAGGGCGACCGCGATGTTGTTGACCGCGGTGGCGGCCTCGCCGAAGCCGGTGGCGATCAGCTTCACCTTCCCCGGGTAGGTGGCCACGTCGCCCGCCGCGTACACCCGGTCCCGGCTGGTGCGCATCGTGCTGTCCACCCGGATCGAGCGCCCGGCCAGCCCGAGCCCCCAGGACTCGATCGGCCCCAGCGAGGCGGTGAAGCCGAGCGCGGCGACCACGGTCCGCGCGGGCAGCACCCGCCGCTGCTCGCCGACGGCCAGCTCCACCTCGTGCACGCCCGCGGAGTCCCCGCGCACCGCCACCACCTGCGCCTCGGTGATGATCTCGACGCCGAGCTCGGCGACCTCCCGCACCAGGCCCGGGTGCGCGCGGAACCGCGCCCGGCGGTGCACGAGGGTCACGCTGCGCGCGATCGGGTGCAGCGCCAGCGCCCAGTCGAACGCCGAATCGCCGCCGCCGACCACCACCACGTCCTGCCCGCGGTGCACCGCCAGGTCGGGCACGAAGTGCACCACTCCCCTGCCGAGCCAGTCCCCGCCCGCGGGCAGCGGCCGGGGCGTGAACTCGCCGATGCCCGCGGTGATCAGCACGGCTCGCGCGCGCACCGGGTCCGGGCCCGCCAGCACCCGCAGCCGTCCATCCACTTCGGACAGATCGGTGGCGTCCCTGCCCAGCAGGTAGCGCGGTTCGCGCGGCGCGGCCTGCTCCACCAGGGCCGCCACCAGGTCGCGGCCGCGCACCGCGGGGAACCCCGGCACGTCGAAGATCAGCTTCTCCGGGTACATCGCCGCGACCTGCCCGCCCGGTTCCGGCAGCGAATCCACCACCGCCACCGACAGGCCCCGGAACCCCGCGTAGTACGCCGCGAACAGCCCCGCCGGCCCCGCGCCGACGACCAGCAGATCGACCTCGTGCTCGGCCATGCCCCACCCCGCTCGCGCCGGTGCAACGCGGATCACCTCCGAGCCCGGCGCGCCCGGCTCGGCGACGATCTCCGTCACCTTTCTCGGTCCAGCACCCGGAGGACTGCCCGGAAGTGGGCCGCCCCATACTGACCGGCCCCGCTCGGGCGGTGGACACTTCGGTCATGGCTGAACAGGACTACCGGATCGAACACGACACCATGGGCGAGGTCAGGGTTCCCGCCGACGCCCTGTACCGCGCGCAGACGCAGCGCGCCGTGGAGAACTTCCCGATCTCCGGCCGCGGGCTGGAGCGCGCGCAGATCCGCGCCCTCGGACTGCTCAAGGCCGCCACCGCGCGGGTCAACGGCGAACTCGGCATCCTCGACGCCGACATGGCCGAGGCCATCGCCGCCGCCGCCGACGAGGTCGCCGAGGGCCACCACGACGCGCACTTCCCGATCGACGTGTTCCAGACCGGCTCCGGCACGTCGTCGAACATGAACGCCAACGAGGTCATCGCGACCCTCGCGACCCGCGGACTCGGCCGCGACGTGCACCCGAACGACCACGTCAACGCCTCGCAGTCCTCGAACGACACGTTCCCCACCACCATCCACGTGGCCGCCACCGAGGCCGTGCTCACCGACGTCATCCCCGCCCTGGAGCACCTGGCGGGCGTCGTCGAGGTCCGCGCCGCCGAGTGGGCCGAGGTCGTCAAGTCCGGCCGCACCCACCTGATGGACGCGGTGCCGATCACCCTCGCCCAGGAAGCGGGCGCGTGGGCCTCGCAGGTGCGCTTCGGCGTGGAGCGGCTGCGTTCCGGGCTGGACCGGCTCGGTGAGCTGCCCATCGGCGGCACCGCCGTCGGGTCCGGCCTGAACGCGCCGGACGGCTTCGGCGCGGCCGTCGCCGCCGAGCTCGCCCGCGTCACCGGACTGCCGCTGACCGAGGCCCGCGACCACTTCGAGGCGCAGGCCACCCAGGACGGCGTCGTCGAGACCTCCGGGCACCTGCGCACCGTCGCGGTGAGCCTGAACAAGATCGCCAACGACGTGCGCTGGCTCGGGTCCGGCCCGCGCACCGGCCTCGCCGAGCTGGCGCTGCCCGACCTGCAGCCCGGTTCCTCGATCATGCCGGGCAAGGTGAACCCGGTGATCCCGGAGGCCACCCTCCAGGTCGTCGCGCAGGTCATCGGCAACGACGCGGCCGTCGCGTTCGCCGGCGCGCAGGGCAACTTCCAGCTCAACGTGAACCTGCCGGTGATCGCCCGCAACGTGCTGGAATCCGCGCGACTGCTCGCCGCCGTGTCCCGGCTGCTCGCCGACAAGGTGTTCGCCGGGGTCGAGGCCAACGTCGAGCGCGCCCGCGAGTACGCCGAGGGTTCGCCGTCGATCGTCACGCCGCTGAACCGCTTCATCGGCTACGAGGAGGCCGCCTCGATCGCGAAGCAGGCCCTCAAGGAGCGCCGCACCATCCGCGAGGTCGTCCTCGAACGCGGCCACGTCGACTCCGGCAAGCTCACCCTGGAGCAGCTGGACACCGCGCTGGACGTGCTGGGCATGGCCAAGGCCAAGTGAGCCGGTGGGCCGTGCGCACCGCCACCCGGCGAGCGCACGGCCCGATCCGGAGCACCCCCAGCGGTTCCGGATCACGACTACGACGCCGCGCACCGCCCCACCGGTTCCCCGTTCCTCCGGCGAGTTGCGGGGCAGCGCGCGCACCATGGACGCATGGTGCCGCTGAACGCGGTCGTCTCCGCGTCCGCCGAGGTCGCGGGGACCCGCGCCCGCAACGCGAAGATCCGCACCCTCGCCGAACTGCTCACCCGCCTGCGCGGCGCCGAGATCCGGCCTGCCGCCGCGCTGCTCGCCGGCGAGCTGCCCGGGGGCCGCGCCGGGGTCGGCTGGTCCACGCTGAACGCGCTGCGCGCCGAACCCGCCGCGACCCCCGGACTGACCGTGCTCGACGTGGCCGCGACCGTCGACGAGCTGCGCGCCACCACCGGCACCGGATCCGGGCAGCGCCGCCTCGACCTGCTGCACGCGTTGCTCGGCCGCGCCACCACCGACGAGCAGCTATTCCTGGTCCGGCTGCTCGGCGGCGAACTCCGGCAAGGCGCGCTCGAAGGCGTGCTGCTGGCGGCCGTCGCCCGCGCCGCCGACGTGCCCGCCGAAGCGGTGCGCCGGGCGTTCATGCTCTCCGGGCGGCTGCCCGCCACCGCCGAGGCCGCGCTGACCGGCGGTTCCGCCGCGCTCGCCGAGTTCCGGCTCGAAGTGGGCAGGCCGCTGCGACCGATGCTCGCCTCGCCCGCCGACACCCTCGCGGCGGCGCTGGACGAACTCGGCGACTGCGTGGTCGAGCACAAGCTGGACGGGGCGCGGATCCAGCTGCACCGGGACCGCGAGCAGGTCCGGGTGTTCACCCGCACGCTCCGCGAGATCACCGGGCAGGTCCCGGAACTCGTCGAACTGGGCCTGGCGCTGCCCTGCACGTCGGTGGTGCTGGACGGGGAGGCGCTCGCCCTCACCGACTCCGGCAGGCCCCGCCCGTTCCAGGAGACGATGTCCCGCTTCGGCGCCCGCGGTCCGCGCGACGAGGTGCTGCGGCCGCACTTCTTCGACTGCCTGCACCTGGACGGCGCGGACCTGGTGGACGAGCCGCTGCACCGGCGGCTGGCGGCGCTGGCCCGCGTCGCACCCGAGCACCGCATCCCCGGGGTGTGCCCCGGGAACGCCGAGGACGCGGACGCGCTGCTGGACGACGCCCTCGACGCCGGGCACGAAGGGGTCGTGGTGAAGGACCTCGACTCGATCTACGCGGCGGGGCGCCGCGGCCGGGCCTGGCGCAAGGTCAAACCGTCGCACACGCTGGACCTGGTGGTGCTCGCCGCGGAATGGGGCCACGGGCGGCGCAGCGGGACGCTGTCCAACCTGCACCTCGGCGCTCGCGACCCGGCGGGCGGACCGCCGATCATGGTGGGCAAGACGTTCAAGGGCCTCACCGACGAACTCCTCGCCTGGCAGACCGCCGAATTCCCCCGCCACGAGACGCACCGCGACCGGAGCACCGTGCACCTCGCCCCGGACCTGGTCGTGGAGGTCGAACTGGACGGGGTGCAGGTCAGCACCCGCTACCCCGGCGAGGTCGCGCTGCGCTTCGCCCGCGTGCTGCGCTACCGCCCCGACAAGGACGCCGCCACCGCCGACACGATCGACGCGGTGCGGGCCATGCTGCCGGGGGCCTCCTCGGCGGATGAGAAGGTGGAGCCATGACCACCCCCAGCGACGACGAGCAGGTCGGCTCGATCGACATCGGTTCGGGCAGCATCGACCCCCGCGACTTCCAGGCGAGCACCTCCTCCGCCGAGGCCGAGTTCTACGTCGCGGTGCTGCTCATCGAGATCTCCTCCGCGTCGGCCACCGAACCGGAGCTCTACGAGGAATCGTTCGTGCTGGTCAAGGCCGAATCCGACGAGGAGGCGCGGGAGAAGGCCGTCGACTGCGGCAAGCAGCAGGCCGCCAGCTACCCGAACGAGGACGGCGAGATCGTCACCTGGAAGTTCAAGGAGCTCGTCGAGGTGAAGAAGGTCGAGGACGCCACCTTCGACGACGGCTCCGAGCTGTACAGCCGCTTCTTCCGCAACTACACCGCCTACCGCTCCTTCGAACCCCTGCTCAGCGGCGAGGACATCTGACCGCTCGTCCCTCGACTCGTGGCGCGTAGCACTCGGTAGCGGAACCTCGTTCCGGCGGGCCGGGCGCGCGCGTCCACCCCGCCGGTGATCTTCCGACCCGTTCGGGTGCCGTGGCTTGCCTTCGAACGCGCGTTCCCGGTGCAGTACGACGCGTGTGCTTAGCCGCCTTCGCCGACGAGTCCTACGACCTGGACCTCGGGGTGTACGTCCTCACCGCCAGCCTGATCGACCAGGCCGAGGCCGAGCCGATCCGCGCCGCGCTCACCCGACTGCGCAAGGGCGGGCGGAAGCTGCACTGGAGCAAGGAACCCGACCGTCGTCGCGACGAGATCGCGAAGGTCACCAGCACCTTCGCCTCGACCAACTTGGTGGTCGTCGGCTCGGCATCGCCGATGAACGCTGAGCGCGCCCGCCGCAAGTGCCTCGAAGCACTCCTACCGGAAGTCGAGGCGGCGGGTGCATCCGTGCTGACGCTGGAATCCCGTCGGCCGCGCAACGACAAGCTCGACCAGCAGACCGTCGCGGTCTGCAAGCGCAAGCGCGCGATCTCGATGAAGGTCCACGTCGAGTTCACGGCCGGCGACGCCGAGCCGATGCTCTGGTTGCCGGACATCGTGTGCGGGTCGGCATTGGCCGCCGCACGCGGGAACCGGCGGTACTTGGAGCAGCTGGCCGATGCCGCGCGCCTGCTCGAAGTGGATGCATCGTGAGCGGAAAAGGCCCCAGAAAACGCAGAGGCCGGGGTCCCGCCTCCGGCGGGTAGTCCCGGCTTACTTCCACGCACCTCGGTGCGCAGCTGTCCCCAATCTAGCCCGGTGGCGAAAACCCCCGCAACCACACTTCCGGATGATCCGCGCCCGGGCCGGCGGCTCGCTCGATCCGACCGGCGGGGGCCGTCCGGCACGTAGGGTGGAACCTCGTGCGGTTCTTGAACGGGCAGCAGCCCTCCACAGACCTGACCTACGACGACGTCTTCCTGGCCCCGCGCCGCTCCGGCGTCGAGTCCCGGTTCGACGTCGACCTCGCGACCTCCGACGGCTCGGGCACCACGCTCCCGGTCGTGGTCGCCAACATGACCGCCGTCGCGGGCCGCCGCATGGCGGAGACGGTGGCGCGGCGCGGTGGGATCACCGTCCTGCCGCAGGACGTCGCCCCCGAAGCCGTCGCGGAGATCGTGTCCTGGGTGAAGGACCGGCACCCGGTCTGGGACACGCCGCTGGTGCTGCGCCCGGACGACGCGGTCGCGGACGTGCTGAACCTGCTGCCGAAGCGCTCGCACGGCGCGGTCGTGGTCGTCGACGAGGACCGCAGGCCGGTCGGCGTCGTGGACGAGGCCGCCTGCTCCGGCGTGGACCGGTTCGCCCGGGTCGGTGAGGTCGCCGACCGCACCCCGCTGGTGCTGCCGCTGGGCACCGAACCCCGCGAGGTCTTCGAGCAGCTGCACGGCCAGGGCAAGCAGGTGGCGCTCGCGGTCGACGGAGACGGCAGGCTCGCCGGGATCCTCACCGGGCGCGGCTCGCTGCGCGCCGAGATCTACGCGCCCGCGCTGGACGGGGCGGGCCGGCTCCGGGTCGCCGCCGCGGTCGGCGTCAACGGCGACGTGGCGGGCAAGGCGGCCGCGCTGCTCGCGGCGGGGGTGGACGCGCTGGTCGTGGACACCGCGCACGGCCACCAGGAGAAGATGATCAGCGCGTTGCGCGCGGTGCGGGCGCTCGACCCGTCGGTGCCGGTCGTCGCGGGCAACGTGGTCACCGCCGACGGCGTGCGGGACCTCGTCGAGGCGGGCGCGGACGTGATCAAGGTCGGCGTCGGCCCGGGCGCCATGTGCACCACCCGGATGATGACCGGCGTCGGCCGTCCCCAGTTCTCCGCCGTCGCCGAGTGCGCCGCGGCCGCGCGGGAGCTCGGCAAGCACGTGTGGGCCGACGGCGGCGTGCGGCACCCGCGGGACGTGGCGCTGGCGCTGGCCGCCGGGGCGGCCTCGGTGATGGTGGGCTCCTGGTTCGCCGGCACCCACGAATCGCCCGGCGACCTGCTGCGCGACGAGCACGGCCGCGCCTACAAGGAGTCCTTCGGCATGGCCTCCAAGCGCGCCGTCGGCGCCCGGACGCGCACCGACAGCGCCTTCGACCAGGCGCGCAAGGCGCTCTACGAGGAGGGCATCTCCAGCTCCCGGATGAAGATCGACCCGAAGCGCCCCGGTGTGGAGGACCTGCTGGACGAGATCAGCTCCGGACTGCGCTCCTCCTGCACCTACGCGGGCGCGCGGAACCTCGCCGAGTTCCACGAGCGCGCGCTGGTGGGCATCCAGTCCGCCGCCGGGTTCGCCGAGGGACGCCCGCTGCCCAGCGGCTGGTGATCCCGGAGGCCGGTGGCGCCCGCGCGGACGCCACCGGCCGGTTCGGGCATCAGGGGGTGAACTCCCCCTCCAGCATCTCCGTCACCAGCGCCGCCACCGGCGAGCGCTCGGACCGGGTCAGCGTGATGTGCGCGAACAGCGGGTGGCCCTTCAACTTCTCGATCACCGCGGCCACGCCGTCGTGCCGGCCGACGCGCAGGTTGTCCCGCTGCGCCACGTCGTGGGTCAGCACCACCCTGGAGTTCGCCCCGAGCCGGGACAGCACCGTGAGCAGCACGTTGCGCTCCAACGACTGGGCCTCGTCCACGATCACGAACGAGTCGTGCAGCGACCGGCCTCGGATGTGGGTCAGCGGCAGCACTTCCAGCATGCCCCGGTCGGTGACCTCGTCGAGGACGTTCTCGCTGGCCAACGCACCGAGGGTGTCGAACACCGCCTGCGCCCAGGGCTGCATCTTCTCGTTCTCGCTGCCCGGCAGGTAGCCCAGCTCCTGGCCGCCGACCGCGTAGACCGGCCGGAAGACCACGACCTTGCGGTGCTGCTGGCGTTCCAGCACGGCTTCCAGACCGGCGCACAGCGCCAGCGCCGACTTGCCGGTGCCCGCGCGTCCGCCGAGGGAGACGATGCCGACGTCCGGGTCCAGCAGCAGGTCCAGCGCGATGCGCTGCTCGGCGGAGCGGCCGTGCAGCCCGAAGGCCTCCCGGTCGCCGCGCACCAGCTTCACCTGCTTGTCCGCGGTGACCCGGCCGAGCGCGCTCTGGGTGCCCGCGAGCAGCCGCAGCCCGGTGTTCGCGGGCAGGTCCTTGGCCTCGTCGAGGTCGGCCTCGCCGTCCTTGAACAGCGCGTCCACCTGCTCCGGCGGCAGGTCGAGGTCCGCCATGCCCGACCAGCCGCTGGACACCACGTCCTGCGCCCGGTACTCGTCGGCTTCCAGCGCCACCGAAGCAGCCTTGACCCGCAGCGGCATGTCCTTGGTGACCAGCGTGACCCGGTGCCCGTCGGCGGCGAGGTTCAGCGAACACGCCAGGATCCGGGCGTCGTTGGAGTCGGTGCGGAAACCTGGCGGCAGCACCTGCGGATCGGAGTGGTTGAGCTCGACGTGCAGCGTGCCGCCGTCCTCACCGATCTCGACCGGCGCGTCCAGCCGGCCGTGCTCGATGCGCAGTTCGTCGAGGCCCCGCAGGGCCTCGCGGGCGAACCAGCCGAGTTCCGGGTGATGCCGCTTCGCTTCGAGTTCGCTGATCACGACCAGCGGGAGCACCACGCGGTGCTCGGCGAACCGGGTCATCGCCCACGGATCGGACAGCAGCACCGAGGTGTCGAGCACGTACGTGCGGACATCCGTTCGGGCTGCGACGCCTGCGGAGTCCTCGGCCTGGGCCGAGGTTTCCGCTGCGGCTTGGGAACGTCGTGTGGTCACGGCTACTCCCTCGCGGGCGTGGGGCACACGCCCGCTCGTCGGCGGGCCGGGCCGCCCCTGCCCTGGCCTGGCCGGACCGGCAGGCGGTCCGGCGCAGCCACCGAGGCCGCGCACCGGCCCCGAGCGACCACGGAGGACGGTGGTACCGTCCGATCCAGCCAACAGCCACGGTCAGGGCCTCCCCGGACGGGCCATTTACGCGTCGACCCGTCACTTCGGACGCTACCTCCGAGATTCGCTTCTGGGCAGGCGACCAGCCAGGTGATTCGCCAGAACGTCAGCCGGGTGTCACGTGCGCACCGGATTCGGTGCACCCGGACGCCACCCGGCCGTCGCTCGGCGGTTCCCCGGAACCGGCCGACCCGCTGGTCACAGCGCCGCGGACGGGTCGGTTCGACTTTCCCGCGGCGCGTCATCGCGACCACCCGGACGTACGCACGTGCCGTGATCAACGCAGCGTCCACTTTGGTCTGTTCGAGTGAACAACAGGACTTTTCGGGCTTCCGCCGAGATTTCGCCGAGTCCGCCGATCGGCCCAACCCGCGCACCGCCGCCCGAACCGGTCAGCCGCCGGGAGCCCACGGCTCGTCCAGCAGCCGCCCCACCGCTTCTCCCGCGGCGAGCCTGCGGGCGACCACCGGCGGCCCTTCCGCGTAGGTGACGACGTGCAGCCGCCAGCACGGGTCGGCGGCGAACCGGAGGAACGCGCGGACGCCCTCCTCCGGCAGGCACGACCACCGGCGCAGGTGCGCCGCCGCAGCAGCGGGGCCCGGGCCGTCGTGCAGCAGCAGCGCCGCGTCCGACCGCACCCGGCGCAGCCCGTCCAGCGCGTCGAGCACCCGCTCCGCCCGGTCCCCGTCGAAGGCGATGCCCACCTCCGCCAGCACCTCCTGCGCCCAGCGGCCCCAGCCGGGGCCGACCGCGATGCGCAGCCCCGACTCGGCGATCCCCTCCGCGAGCAGCGACTGCGGGCTGTCCCGCACCTCGACGCCGTGCTCGGACCAGCCGCGGGTGCCGACCAGCACCCGCTCCTTGCGGCAGTGCTCCGCGTGGTGGCCCGGGTAGGACTCGTGCGCGACCAGCCCCGGGAGCCGCCCCGCCCACACCTGCCGGTCCGGGTCCACCGCGACCAGCGACCGGAAGTCGCCGAGGTAGCGGTGCAGCGCCGACCACGAGCGGCCCCGGACGTAGCGGTAGTCGACGCCCTCCTGCACCGGCAGCCCCGGCTCGGCCCGCACCCGAGCGCGCAACGCGCGGGAGAGCGCGGCGACCCCGCGCGCCAACCGCGCCGGCGGCACCCGTTCCCGCGCCGCCAGCAGCGCCAGCCGGTCCGCCGCGGGACCCGAGCCGGGCAGCAGCTCCGCCAGCTCCGCGTGCGCGCTGCGGTACCGGTCCGGTTCGCCGAACTCGACGCGGAGCCCGAAGCACGCCGCGGCCTCCGCCCGGAACGACGTCCGCCGCCCGGCGATCCGGTGCGCGCGGCACTCCAGCGCGGCCAGCTGCCCGGCCAGGAACGCGGCCCGCGCGGGGACGAACCCGACATCGGGGACGACCGCGCACAACAACGCGGCTCGTTCTGCAAGTACACCAGGGGCTGATACGGGCTCGCGATCGATGACGCTGCGCGATCGCCGTTCGACGGCGCGGGCACTCGCGGAACCGGGGTCGAGCCGCCCGATCCGCAACCCGAGCCGCACGTACTCGCGAACCAGCTCGGCGGCGTCCACCACCGGACGGTACGACCTCGCTAGCTGCGACGAAAGGCTTCCGAGACCATTCCGCGGCACCCGGATCGCGAATCCCGCCCGACCGATGTTATGGAGCACGATTCCTTACCGGCGAGTAGCCGGGTTCCGCACCGGCGCCCCGACTTGAGGGGCAAAAGATTTGCTTACACGATGGTGTTAACCAGCTGTGCTTACACCTTCAGGAATGGTTAGGTTTTTTTCGCGGTCGCCTCCCTGGGCGAACTTCCGGGGTGCTCGTGAACGAGGGACCGCGACCGCCACACCCGAAACAACAAGGAGCATCCAAGTGCTGAAGAAGGCAGTGGTCGTCGCCGGTGCGGCGGCGGGTCTGATGGCGCTGGCACCGATCGCCAACGCGGACAGCGCGGACAACGACGGCGTCAACCTGCTGAACGACAACAACCTCAGCGTGCTGCCCGTCCAGGCCTGCGGGAACAACGTCGCGGTCCTCGGCGCCGTCGTGCCGATCCTGTCGCCGCAGACCAGCGACTGCGTCAACGCGCCGGTCGTGGACCACCCGTCCGTCAAGGGCTGAAACGGCACCACCCGGTAACCGGCGCATTCCACCGGAGCGGTCCGCGAGAGACGATCTCAATTCGCTCCGAGCGTGTCGAATTCGCCGAACCACCTGTTTTCGAGGTAACGTCGCCGACGGACCCGGAATCCACTTGGACCTTTTCGAGCGGAAGCCATTCTCCGGCGACATCTCGTTCGCCCCGAACCGGTCAACCCACGTGTTCGCACACCGGTAATCGTGCCGCTTCGGGGCATCCCGCGGCAATACACAAGGAGAGTGAACGCAATGCTGAAGAAGGCAGTGGTCGTCGCCGGTGCGGCGGCAGGCCTGATGGCCCTCGCCCCCATCGCCAACGCGGACAGCGCCGACAACGACGGCGTCAACCTGCTCAACGACAACAACATCAGCGCCGTGCCGGTGCAGCTCTGCGGCAACAACGTCGCCGTGCTGGGTGCGGTCGTGCCGGTCCTGTCGCCGCAGACCAGCCAGTGCGTCAACGCCCCGGTCGTCGACCACCCGTCGGTCAAGGGCTGACACACAGGCGCTCGTGTGGATGCATGAAAAGGCCAGGCCCTTCGGGACCTGGCCTTTTCGCTGTCCTGGTGCGGGACCAGCCCGGGCGGTCTTCAACCGCCGTGGTCTTCAGCCGCCGTAGCGGCGGTGCCGCGCCGAATACTCGCGCAACGCGCGCAGGAAGTCGACGCGCCGGAACGCCGGCCAGTACGCCTCGCAGAACCAGAACTCCGAATGCGCGGACTGCCAGAGCATGAACCCGGACAACCGCTGCTCCCCGGAAGTCCGGATCAGCAGGTCCGGGTCGGGCTGGCCCGAGGTGTAGAGGTGCTCGGAGATGTGGTCGACGGTGAGGAACTCCGCGAGCTCCTCGATGGTGGTGCCCGCCTCCGCGTGCTGCTGCAGCAGCTTGCGCACCGCGTCGGCGATCTCCTGCCGCCCGCCGTACCCGGCGGCGACGTTCACCTGCATCCCCGTGCGGCCCTCGGTCCGCAGCGCGGCGGCCGACAACCGGGCCGCCGTCTCGGTGGGGAGCATGTCCAGCGCGCCGACGATCCGCACCCGCCACGGGTTGGCCGCGTCGGTGAGCTCGTCCACCACCCCGGCGATGATCTCCAGCAGCGCGTCCAGCTCGGCGCTGCTGCGGTTCAGGTTGTCGGTGGAGAGCAGCCACAGCGTGACCACCTCGACATCGGCTTCCCGGCACCAGCCGAGCAGCTCGCTGATCTTGCGCGCACCGGCGCGGTGGCCGTGCGCGATGTCGAGCCCGGCCTCCTTGGCCCAGCGGCGGTTCCCGTCGAGGATCACGCCCACGTGCCTGGGTGCTCTGGCACCTCTGAGCTGACGGCGCAGCCGTCGCTCGTACACGTCGTAGATGAGTTCCCGCAGACGAACCTTGAGCGCCACGCTCCCTGAGAGTACGCGGGCCCCTGCGCAGCCCCGACGGTCCCTCCGTCGAATGCGGACCGCGCTGCTCCGAACGCTGCCGCGGGCTGCAACGGACGTCACCGCCATCGGGGGACTGCGCAGAACCTACGGTCCCGTAATCTTGCGGTCGTGACTAGCGCCTTGACCGCTCGACGCAGCACCGCCTCCATCAAGCCGCGGATGCGCGGCTGGATCCACCTCTGGTCACTGGTGGGAGCAGTGGCCTCGGGTGCCACGCTGATCTCCCTGGCCGCCGCCACCGTGGGTGCCTCCGCCGCGCTGGGGACCTCCGTGTACGTGGCCACCGTGCTCGGCCTGTTCGGGGTCAGCGCGCTGTACCACCGCAAGACGTGGAACTCGGTGGGCGCGCGGACCTGGATGCGCCGCCTCGACCACTCGATGATCTTCCTGTTCATCGCGGGGACCTACACGCCGTTCGCGATGCTGGCGATGCAGCCGACCACCGGAGCCGTCGTGCTCGCCGTGGTGTGGGGCGGCGCGCTCGGCGGCGTGGTGCTGAAGCTGGCGTGGCCGAACGGGCCGCGCTGGGTGGGCGTGCCGGTCTACCTCGCGCTCGGCTGGGTCGCCGTGTTCGTGCTGCCGGAGCTGCTGGTCCACGCGGGCGTGGCGGCGTTCGTGCTGCTGGTGGTCGGCGGCGTGCTCTACTCGCTGGGCGCGATCTGCTACGCGAGCCGGTGGCCGGACCCGTGGCCGAAGACCTTCGGCTACCACGAGTTCTTCCACGCGGCGGTGACCGTGGCGGCGATCTGCCACCACGTGTCGATCTGGCTGGCGCTGTACGCCTGAGCCACCACCGCCCGCTGCTCAGCGGGCCAGCGCGGCCACCAGGTCCTCGGCCGAGGTGACCGGGCGGTCGCAGACGTAGCCGCGGCACACGTACGCGGCGGTGGCCCCGTCCACGAGCCCGCGCCCCGCCAGCAGCGGCACCGCGGCGGCGTCCGGCGGGCCGGCCACGGCCACCGCGCCGCCGGGGGCGTTCCGGCGGGCCACCGCCAGCAGGTCCGCGCGCTCCGCCGCCTCGTCGCCCGCCACCGCGATCTGCACCGGGCCGTGCGACAGCGCCTCCGCCGCCGCCAGCCAGTGCCCGGCGAAGCGCGGCGCTCGCTGGACCAGCAGCCCGGCCCGGGACAGCGCCTGCTCGGCGGCCGCCCGGTAGCGGGTCGCGCGGTCCGGTCCGGCCAGCGCGGCCGCGGTCAGCAGGGCTGCCGCGGTCGCGGACGCACCGGACGGGCTCGCGTTGTCCGTCGGATCGGACGGCCTGCGCACCAGCGCTTCCGCGTCCGCCGCCGTGTCGAAGAAGGAACCCGGGTGCTCCGGGTCGGCGAACTGCTGCAGCGCCGTGTCCAGCAGGGCGCACGCGGCGTCCAGCCAGCTCTGCTCACCCGTGGCCTGGTGCAGCGCGAGCAGGCCCTCGGCCAGGCAGCCGTGGTCCTCCAGCACGCCCGCCGCCTGCCCCACCACGCCGTCGCGGGAGCTGCGGCGCAACCGTCCGTCCACCACGTGCCGCTGCACCAGCAGCTCCGCGGCGCGGCGCGCGTCCTGCACCCACTGCGGCTCGTCGAGGGCCGCGGCGGCCTCCACGAGCGCGGTCAGCGCCATGCCGTTCCACGAGGTGACGACCTTGTCGTCGATGCCCGGCTGCGGACGGCGCGAACGGGCCTCGGCGAGGACGTCGCGCACCCGCCGCCACCGCTCCACGTCGTCCGGGTCGGCGGGCAGCCGCAGCGTGGACGCGCCCTGCTCGAAGGTGCCCTCCGGAGTGACGACGAGCAGTTCCGCGGCCCACCGGCCGTCCTGCTCGCCGAGCACCGCCACCAGCTCCTCCGGCGTCCACACGTAGGTCAGCCCCTCCACGCCCTCGGTGTCGGCGTCGAGGGAGGCGGCGAACGCGCCGTCGGAGGTGCGCAGGTCGCGCAGCAGGAACTCGGCGGTCTCCCGGGCGACCCGACGCGCCAGCCCCGACGCGTCCACGTCCAGGCGGGCCAGGTGCGCGTACGCGCGCAGCAGCAGCGCGTTGTCGTAGAGCATCTTCTCGAAGTGCGGCACCACCCACGCGGCATCGACGCTGTAGCGCGCGAAACCGCCCGCGAGCTGGTCGTACAGGCCACCGCGGGCCATCGCCCCCGCGGTCGAGGTGGCGAGGCGCAGCGCCTCGGCGGAACCGGTCCGCTCGTGGTGGCGGAGCAGGAACTCCAGCACCATCGACGGCGGGAACTTCGGGGCGTCCCCGAACCCGCCGTGCACCGCGTCGAACTCGGAGCCCAGCCGGGACACCGCCGCGTCCAGCGCCGCGTCGTCCACCCCGGCCTCGGGCAGCGCCGACGGCTGGGAAGCCAGCTGCTCGACGACCCGGGTCGCGGCCGCGCGCACCTCCGCACCGCGCTCGGACCAGGCGGAGGCCACCGCCTCCAGCAGCTGCGGGAACGAGGGCATGCCGCGCAGCGGCTTCGGCGGGTAGTAGGTGCCGCAGTGGAACGGTTCGCCGTCCGGGGTCAGGAAGCAGGTCATCGGCCAGCCGCCCTGCCCGGTCATGGCCTGCGTCGCCTCCATGTAGACCGAGTCGACGTCCGGGCGCTCCTCCCGGTCCACCTTGATGTTCACGAAGTGCTCGTTCATCGCGGCCGCGATCTCGGCGTCCTCGAACGACTCGTGCGCCATCACGTGGCACCAGTGGCAGGCGGCGTAGCCGACCGACAGCAGCACCGGCACGTCCCGGCGGCGGGCCTCCTCGAACGCCTCCGGCGTCCAGAGCCACCACTGCACGGGGTTGTCCGCGTGCTGCAGCAGGTAGGGGCTGGTCGCGTCCGCAAGCCGGTTCATGCCGCCAGCCTCCCACCCGCCGATGATCGCCGCACCCACCACCGGCGAGGAACGGATCACGGCACCGCGGGGCTTCCGCCGACCGGGAGGTCACCCCGCTGTGGCCGCGAAGCCGACGCCGGAGCGGGACACCGGTCGACCGCCACCGCGCGGGCGCGGTTTAGCCGCCGACGCCCCGGACCGGAAGCGACCGGCCCCGCGCCGGCCCGGCACCGCCCGAGAGTCAACGGCCGGACGCACCACCGCGTCCGGGTTCGACCGGCGTTTCCCCGGCCGCCTCCGGTTCCCCGCCGGCAGCGGAGTCCGCCTCGTCGGCGGAGTCGGCGGAGTCGGCGGGTTCGGCGGAGTCGGCGGGTTTCGCGGCCGCCTCGGCGCGGCGGGCCCGGGCCGGGGCGGCCTGGGCGGCGCGCTGCTCGTCGAAGCTGGTGGGCAGCTTCTTCAGGTGCTTGGTCATCGAACGGATCAGGAACGCCACCGCGATGGCGAACAGCACCAGCAGCAACAGCCCCACCGGCGAGGACTTGCCGAAGTCCTCGCCCTGGCCGCCCGGGTCCGCCGGCGGAGCGGGCGCCTGCGCGACCACCCAGGTCAGCGCCTCGTGCGCGTTCATGCCGACACCTTCTCCCGCACGCCGGAGAACAGGTCGTCCTCCGGCAACGTCGAATCGACCAGGGAGCGCACCAGCTCGTAGTCCTCGGTCGGCCACAGCGCTCGCTGGATGTCCAGCGGGACCGCGAACCACCGGCTGTCCGGATCGATCTGGGTCGCGTGCGCGCGCAGCGCGTCGTCCCGCGCCTCGAAGTACGCCCCGCACTCGACGCGGGTGGTGACCCGCTCGTCGGTGTCCGGACGGGTGCCGTCCCACTTGGCCAGCCAGTCGCCGTAGGGCGACTCCAGGCCGCGCTCCAGCAGCGCGTCGTGGAACAGCTGCATCTTCTTCCGGGAGAAGCCGTGCGAGTAGTACAGCTTCAGCGGCTGCCACGGCTCGCCCGCGTCCTGGTACAGCTCCGGGTCGCCCGCCGCGTCGAACGCCGCCATCGACACCTCGTGGCAGCGGATGTGGTCCGGGTGCGGGTAGCCGCCGTTCTCGTCGTAGGTGATGACGACGTGCGGGCGGAACTCGCGCAGCAGCGCGACCAGGTCGGCGGTCGGCAGCGCCGGGTCCACCGTGGCGAAGCAGCCCTCCGGCAGCGGCGGCAGCGGGTCGCCCTCGGGCAGGCCCGAGTCGACGTAGCCGAGCCAGCGGTGCTGCACGCCGAGGATCTCGGCGGCCTTGGCCATCTCGGCGCGGCGGATCTCGGGCATGTTCGCCAGCACGTCCGGTCGTTCCATGGCCGGGTTCAGGATGCTGCCGACCTCACCGCCGGTGCAGGTGACGACCATCACGTCGTGACCTTCCGCCACGTAGCGCGCGGTGGTCGCCGCACCTTTGCTGGACTCGTCGTCCGGGTGCGCGTGCACCGTCATCAGACGCAGCTTCTCGGCCATCGGAGGCATGTTCCTTTCCCGCTCACGTCACACCCGGCCCCGCTCTTCGCCGGCCGGACACCCACAGGGATACTCAACGCGGGTGTCGCCACCCATTGTTCCCAACGGGCCGACATCCTCGAACGGCCGGGCAGGCATCGTCCGATCCGGCCAACCCCGATCGGAGCAGGGAGGCGGCGCGCGGTGAGCAACCAGGTCCCCGCAGGGCGGTACGGGTCACGGGCCCGTCGCACCGCTCCGCCGGCGGTCCGCTGGGGGCTCGGGATCCTCGCCGCCGTGGTGCTGCTCGGGGTGGCGCTGCTGGGGTACCAGAACCTGGGCAGCGCCCCGATCGAGGGCAAGCAGGTCGCGTTCGAGGTGATCGACGACGGCTCGGTCCACGTCACCGCCGAGGTCCGGCGCGACGATCCGGCGCGGTCGGCCGCGTGCGTGATCCGGGCGCGCGCCGAGTCCGGCGAAGAGGTCGGGCGGAAAGAGATCTTCGTGCCGCCCGCCACCGGAACGGTCCAGCAGGGCACGGTGCTGCGCACCTCTCATCGAGCGACCATCGGGGAGGTGTACGGCTGCACCTACCGCGTTCCTGAATATTTGTCCACCCACCAGCGGCCAACCGGGTGAACAAGACCTAACGGCCCCGGATGCTGAGAAAATGCACTCCATCGGTGGGCTGATTTGTGCTATCGTCAACGCCAGCACGGTCCCGCGCGGGCCGTGTTTTTTCCGTTCCTAGCAGTACCCGGAATTCGCGAGGACGGAAGTAGTCGGCCCGCGGAAGGCGGGTCGCCGTCGACGAGGAGTGGTGACCGTGAGCGATACCCAGGTGACCTGGCTGACCCAGGATGCTTATGCGCGGCTCAAGGGCGAGCTCGACGAGCTCGTGGCCAACCGCCCGGTGATCGCCGCGAAGATCAACGAGGCCCGGGAGGAAGGCGACCTCAAGGAGAACGGCGGATACCACGCCGCCCGCGAGGAGCAGGGCCAGCTCGAGTCGCGCATCCGCCAGCTCCAGGAGCTGCTGCGGACCGCGCAGGTCGGCGACGTGCCCACCGAGTCCGGCGTGGCCAAGCCCGGCTCCGTGCTGACCGTCCGCTACGACGGTGAGGACGACACCGAGAAGTTCCTGCTGGCCAACCGGGAAGAGGGCGCGCACGGCGACCTGGAGGTCTACTCCCCCAGCTCCCCGCTGGGCCAGGCGCTGCTGGACGCCAAGGAAGGCGAGACCCGGGAGTACGAGCTGCCCAACGGCGGCACCATGAAGGTGACCCTGGTCCAGGCCGAGCCCTTCTCCGGCTGAGCAATAGCGGAGGCGGGCGTGCTCCGACCACGCCCGCTCCGCATATCGGCCCCGCTTTATCGCCGCGCACGGCCCTCGTCGAGCGACGCGCACCTCCGCGCACAACGCCCCCATTACCCGGAGCGAGCCGCGATGCGCACTCGAGGACCGGCGGCCGCTGGTTCCGGCCGGATTCTCCGCCGAATCGAACCCATTCATCCCCGCGCATTTTTCGTTCCGTTTTTCCGCGCGCCGAATTCGGTTTTCCCGAATGGCGCCGGCATGCGCGCGCCCGCCGCCGCGGCGCGGCCGCAGACGGCCGATCCGCCCGCGCCGCACGGAGTTCCGCGCACCGAGCCGTGCGGGGAGCGCCGTGCCCCGCGGCGGCGCGGTCCCCGGACCCGGGCCGGTTCAGCTCCGTTCCAGGAGGGCGCTGACCGGGCGGATCGGGTTCCGGCACCCCGGGAAGGTCGTCGCCCGGATCGGTCCTCTTGTCCGGACAGGTAAATTCACCCCGTTCCGAGAACGACCGGCGCGGCACCCGCCGGGAATCCACCGCGGACCGTCACGGTTCCTCCCCCGCCAACCGCTCCAGCAGCGGACGCACCCGCGGCGGCACCGGGGTGGACAGCGCGATCGACGTGGAGGTCCGCAGCACCTGCGGCGCGGCCACCACCTCGTCGATCACCCGCTGCAGGTCGGCGTTGGACCGCGCCACCACCCGCACCCACAGGTCGCCCTCGCCGGTGGTGGTCTGCACCTCGCACACCTCGTCGATCGCGGCCAGCCGCCGCACCACCGCGTCCCGCTGCCCCTGCGCGATCTCCAGCACCGCGAACGCGGTCAGCCCGTAGCCCATCGCCGCCAGGTCCAGGTCCGGCGGGAAGCCGCGCAGCACCTCGCGCCGCCGCATCCGGTCCAGCCGGGCCTGCACGGTGCCGCGGGCGACGCCGAGCCGCCGCGAGCACTCCAGCACCCCGAGGCGGGGTTCGTCGGCCAGCAACAGCAGCAGCCGGGCGTCGAGCGCGTCCAGCTCCGAGTCCTCGTGCTCCACCGATCCTCCTGCGCAACTTGACCGACCTGCCGAGCACCGCCGCCGCTCGACCGGACATGTTGTCCAGTGAACTCGACGTCCCTTGTGCAGCATGCCCGATGACCTCACCCTTCGTGACACACACCTCGCACAACGCAGGGAGGCACCGTGACCGGCACCGTTGACCACGGCGAGATCGGCAGCACCGGCAAGCTCGACGACGTCACCTTCGACCAGATGCGCAGGCTCGTCGGCCTCGTCGACCACGACTCCAGCCGCGACCCGTTCCCCGTGCGGGCGATGGACGCGGTCGTGTTCGTCGTCGGCAACGCCACCCAGAGCGCGTTGTTCTACCAGGTCGCGTTCGGCATGGAGCTCGTCGCTTACCGCGGCCCCGAGCAGGGCGAGCGGGACCACAAGGCGTACGTGCTCAAGTCCGGCTCGGCCCGGTTCGTGCTGCTCGGCGCGGTCGACCCGGACAGCCCGCTCGCCGACCACCACCGGGCGCACGGCGACGGCGTCGTCGACCTGGCGCTGGAGGTGCAGGACGTGGACCGGTGCGTGGAGCACGCCCGCTCCCAGGGGGCCACCGTCCTCGAGGAGCCGCACGAGCGCTCCGACGAGCACGGCGTGGTGCGGGTGGCCGCCATCGCCACCTACGGCGAAACGCGGCACACGCTGATCGACCGCAGCCGCTACACCGGGCCCTACCTGCCCGGGTACGTGGCGCGCAGCGGCGGCTACACCAAACCGGCGGGCGCGCCGAAGCGGCTGTTCCAGGCCGTGGACCACTGCGTCGGCAACGTCGAGCTCGGCGAGATGGACCGGTGGGTCGGCTTCTACAACCGGGTGCTGGGCTTCGTGAACATGGCCGAGTTCGTGGGCGACGACATCGCCACCGAGTACTCGGCGCTGATGAGCAAGGTCGTCGCCAACGGCAACCACCGGGTGAAGTTCCCGCTCAACGAACCCGCGGCCGGGCGCAAGAAGTCGCAGATCGACGAGTACCTGGAGTTCTACCGGGGCGCCGGCTGCCAGCACATCGCGCTCGCCACCGGGGACATCCTCGGCACCATCACCGCGATGCGCGCCGCGGGCGTGGAGTTCCTGAACACGCCGGACTCCTACTACGACGACCCGGAGCTGCGGGCCCGCATCGGGCAGGTGCGGCTGCCGATCGAGACGTTGAAGGAGCACGGCATCCTCGTGGACCGCGACGAGGACGGGTACCTGCTGCAGATCTTCACCAAGCCGATCGGGGACCGGCCGACGGTGTTCTACGAGCTCATCGAGCGGCACGGCTCGCTGGGCTTCGGCAAGGGCAACTTCAAGGCGCTGTTCGAGGCCATCGAGCGGGAGCAGGACCTGCGCGGCAACCTGTGACGCCGGGCGTCCCGCCGCGTGCGCGCGGCGGGACCGCTCACCGCTCGGAGGTGACGGTGTAGCCGGCGCGGGTCAGCTCGGCGACCACGTGCTCGCGGTGCTCCGGCCCGCGGGTCTCCAGGCTCACCTCCACGTCCACCTGGCCGAGCGCCAGCGCCCCGGAGATCCGGGAGTGCTCGATGTCCAGCACGTTCGCCGCCAGGTCGCCGAGCCTGCCGAGCAGCTCCGCCAGCGAGCCCGGCAGGTCCGGCAGCCGCACCCGCAACGACAGGTAGCGGCCCGCGGAGGTCATGCCGTGCCGGATCAGCTGCAGCAGCAGCAACGGGTCGATGTTGCCGCCGGAGAGCACCGCGACCGTCGGCGGCGCCAGCAGGTCGGGGCGTTCCAGCAGGCCAGCGACGGCCGCGACCCCGGCCGGTTCGGCGACGAGCTTCATCCGCTCCAGGCACAGCAGCAGCGCCCGGGACAGGGCCTGCTCGCTCACCGCGATCACGTCGTCGACGAGGGCGGACACGTGCTCGAAGGTGACCTCCCCGGGCTGGGCGACGGCGATGCCGTCGGCCATCGTGCGCGTGTCGGACAGGCGCACCGGAGCTCCCTGCGCCAGCGAAGGCGGCCAGGCCGCGGCCTGCTCGGCCTGCACCCCGATGACCCGGACCTGCGGGCGCAGCGCCTTCACCGCGGCCGCGACCCCGGCGACCAGGCCACCGCCGCCGGTGGGCACCAGCACGGTGCCGACCTCCGGCAGCTGCTCCAGCACCTCCAGCCCGACGGTCCCCTGCCCGGCCAGCACGTCCGGGTGGTCGAACGGGTGGATGAACTCGGCGCCGGTGCGGGCGGCGTGCTCCTGCGCCAGCGCGAGGGTCTCGGACAGCACCGCGCCCTCCGCGCGCACCTCGGCGCCGTAGGACTGGGTCGCGGCCAGCTTCGGCAGCGTCGCGCGCTCCGGCATGAACACCGTGGACTCGATGCCCAGCAGCGAGGCCGCCAGCGCCACGCCTTGCGCGTGGTTGCCCGCGCTGGCCGCCACCACTCCCGCCGCCCGGCGCTCCTCGTCCAGGGCGCGCAGCCGGACGTAGGCGCCGCGCAGCTTGAACGACCCGGTGCGCTGCAAGTTCTCGCACTTCAAGTGCACGTCGGCACCGACGTGGTCGCTGAGCACCCGGGAGTGGGCGAGCGGAGTGCGGCGGGCCACGTCCGCCAGGTCACCGGCGGCGGCGCGGATCCGGTCCAAGCTGATCAGGGACATGCGCCAATCGTGCCCCAGCGCGAAGCCGGACCGCCGACCGAGGTGTTGGGTACGCTGCTCGGTACGCGTGATCCGCCCGCGGCATCGGGGGTCTGCCGGGGCGCGCGCACCCACGACGGCGCAACGGCGCGCGGAGCGGCGGCTCCGGGGAGGACACGGATGGCACCGGCGATGGCATCGACGGGAACGCTTCCACTGGTCGGCGGGATCGCGGTGGCGGCGGTCCTGTCGGCGGGCGCCGTGTTCGCGGTCGCCCAGGCGGGCTGCGACGAACCCGGTTCGTACCGGCAGCAGGACGGGGTGGTCGAGCTGATCGGCGGCTGCGTGCAGGCGGAAGACCTGCCGGTCTCCCCGGAAGCCCAGGACGGCAACCCCCCGCACACCACCACGGGCACCTCGGTCGCCCCCTGACCCCGTCCCGGACCCGGCGAACCGGGCCCCGCTTCGTCCTGTCAGCGGCGAAGCCGCTGAGCAGCGACCACCAGAGCAACGGGACCACCCGCGGGTTCTCAGCTGCCTTCTCGCGAGGACAGCGTTTTCTCATGTGGCGGAGCCACCTGTGAAAACGATCCCGCAGCGAGAAGGCAGCTGAGGTTCCGCCACCCCACCCCCGCGCAACAGGGGAACGGGCAATTACCCGCTCAGAGGGCGGACAGGAGGTCTTCCACCAGGTCGTCGGGGTCCTCGATGCCGACGGACAACCGGACCAGCTCCGCGGGCACCTGCAGCACCGAACCGGCGGTGCTCGCGTGCGTCATCTTGCCGGGGTGCTCGATCAGCGACTCGACGCCGCCGAGCGACTCGGCGAGGGTGAACAGCCGGGTCTTCGCGCACACCTCCAGTGCGGCCTGCTCGCCGTCCACGTGGGTGAACGAGATCATGCCGCCGAAGCCGTGCATCTGCTTGGCCGCGACCTCGTGGCCCGGGTGCTCGGGCAGGCCCGGGTAGTAGACCTTCGAGACCTTCGGGTGCTCGCGCAGCGCGGCGGCGATGCGCCCGGCGTTCGCGCTGTGCCGGTCCATCCGGGCCGCGAGGGTCTTCACTCCGCGCAGCGTCAGCCACGCGTCGAACGGGCCCGGCACCGCACCGGCGGTGTTCTGCAGGAACGCCACCGAGCTCGCCAGCTCGTCGTCGGAGGTGAGCACCGCGCCCCCGACCACGTCGGAGTGGCCGCCGAGGTACTTGGTGGTGGAGTGCACCACCACGTCCGCGCCCAGCTCCAGCGGGCGCTGCAGGTACGGCGAGGCGAAGGTGTTGTCCACCACGAGCTTCACCCCGGCGTCCCGCGAGACCTGGGCCAGCGCGGCGATGTCGGCGATGGTCAGCAGCGGGTTCGTGGGCGTCTCGACCCAGAGCACCTTCGTCTCCGGCCGGACCGCCGCGCGCACCGCGTCCACGTCGGACACCGGCACCGGCGTGTACTGCACGCCCCACTCGGTGAGGACCTTGTCGATCAGCCGGAACGTGCCGCCGTAGGCGTCGTCCGGGATGATCACGTGGTCGCCGGGGCGCAGCGCGCCGCGCAGCACCGCGTCCGTGGCCGCCATCCCCGAGGAGAACGCCCTGCCGTGCTTGGCGCCCTCCAGCTCCGCGAGGCACTGCTCCAGCGCGGTGCGGGTGGGGTTGCCGGTGCGCGAGTACTCGTACCCGGCGCGCATCCCGCCCACGCCGTCCTGGGCGTAGGTCGAGGTCGCGTGGATGGGCACGATCACCGAACCGGTCGTCGGATCGGGTTGCTGTCCCGCGTGAATCGCGCGGGTGGCGAAGCCATCACTCATGCACCGCAGCGTACGGACCACACGGGCATCCGCCGTTCGGCAGGTGGCCGTCCCACCGGTGCCCGCGCAGGACGACGGCCCACGACCGGAGGGTCGTGGGCCGTCGCGGCTGGATCAGCGGATCACCACTGCGGGGGCTGCTGCCCCGGCTGCTGCGGATACCCACCGGGCTGCTGCCCGTACTGCGGGGGCTGGCCGTACGGGGGTTGTCCGGGCTGCGGCTGGCCGTAGGGCTGGCCGTACTGCGGCGGCTGGCCGTACGGCTGCTGGCCCGGCTGCGGCTGGCCGTACTGGGGCTGGCCGTACGGCTGGCCCGGCTGCGGCTGCCCCGGCTGGCCGTACGGGTTCGGCTGCCCGAACTGCTGGCCGGGCTGGCCGTAGGGGTTCGGCTGGCCGTACGGGGGCTGGCCCGGCTGCCCGAACTGCGGCTGGGCCGCGTAGGGCTGCCCGGCGAAACCAGGCTGCGGGCCGCCCTCGGCGGCGGGCGCGGCGGCGATCCACTCGCGGGTGGCGGGCAGCACCGCCAGCACAGCAATGGCGATCGGGATGATCGCGCCGAGGATGTAGCCGATGAGCAGTGGCACGGTCGTGGCGAAAGCGATCGCGGTGATCAACGAGATCAACGCGGTGAGACCCGCTCCGCCTGCGGTCAAGTACGGCCCGAGCTGCTGGCGCAGGATCAGGAACACACCGCCGACCGTCATCACGATCACGCCGAGGAGGCTCAGCAGCGCCAATCCGCCCGGGAACCCGATCCCGGGGATGAACATCCCGATGAGGGAGAAGAGCACGTTGAGCCCACCGAGGACGGCGGCCACCCAGCCGGTGACCTTGGCGAGCATGCCGTTCCCCGCACCCGGCTGCCCGTAGCCACCCGGCCCGGCCTGCGGCGGCGGCGCGCCGAAGCCGGCCTGCGGCGCCGGGAACCCACCGCCGGGAGTACCGGCCTGCGGGGGCTGCTGCGGGAAGCCACCGGGCTGGCTCTGCGTGCCCGGCTGGCTGTACATCGGCTGCGGGGGCTGAGCCGACGGCGGCACCATCTGGGTGGCGGCCTCGCCGCCCTGCCCGGCGAGTCCCGGCTGCTCGTACATCGGCTGCGCGGGCTGCATCGACGGCGGCACGACCTGGGTGGAGTCCCCACCGGTCTGCTGCGGGCGCACCACCTGCGTGGCGTCCGCGGACGGCTGGTCCGCGGCCTGCTCCGTCTGCGCGGGGCGGACGACCTGAGTGGCGTCCGCGCCGGAGGACTGGTCGGTGGCCGGGGTCTGCGGGTCCAGCTGGGAACCGATCTTCGACTCGGCGGCCTGGGCCTCCGAGTCCGGTCCCTGCGGTTGCTGTCCCTGCTGACCGCCGTCCGGCGGCTGCGGAGAGCTCATCGGGTTTCCTGACCCCCTTGGGCGTGGAACGTGGATCTGCGGAGCGTGTTGATCGTGCACACGCTATCCGATGTGTCGCAGCGTAGCGGCCGTTCGTGACCAGAAGTCAACGCCCGGCGATGAAGGCGAGGACGTCCTGGCGCGTGACGACACCGGCCGGTTTGCCGCCGATGAGCACCATCGCCCCGTCCGCGTCGGTCAGCGCCGCCATCGCAGCGCTGACCTCCTCGCCTGCGCCGATGGTGGGCAGCGGCGGGGACATGTGCTGTTCGATGCGGTCGGCGAGCTGCGCGCGGCCGGCGAACAGCGCGTCCAGCAGGTCCCGTTCGTTCACCGCACCGGCGATCTCGGCGACCATGACCGGCGGTTCCGCGTTGACGACCGGCATCTGGGACACGCCGAACTCGCGCAGGATCGCCACCGCCTCGGCGACGGTCTCGTTCGGGTGAACGTGGACGAGTTCGGGGAGGGTGCCGTCCTTGCGCAGCAGCACGTCCTTGATGGCGCCGCCCGCGTGGTCCGGGGACAGGAAGCCGTACTTCGCCATCCACGAGTCGTTGAAGACCTTGCCCAGGTAGCCGCGGCCGCCGTCGGGCAGCAGCACCACGACCACGTCGTCCGGCCCGGTGCTCTCGGCGACGCGCAGCGCGGCGGCCGCCGCCATCCCGCAGGAACCGCCGACGAGCAGCGCCTCCTCCCGGGCGAGGGCGCGGGTCATGGTGAACGAGTCGGCGTCCGAGACCGGCACGATCTCGTCGCAGATGTTCCGGTCGTAGGTCGTCGGCCAGAAGTCCTCGCCGACGCCTTCCACGAGGTACGGCCGTCCGCCGCCTCCGGAGTACACGGAACCCTCCGGGTCCGCCCCGATGATCTTGACCTTGCCGCCGGAGACCTCCTTGAGGTACCGGCCGATGCCGGAGATGGTGCCGCCGGTCCCGATGCCCGCCACGAAGTGCGTGATCCGGCCCTCGGTCTGCCGCCAGATCTCCGGGCCGGTGCTCGCGTAGTGCGACTCCGGGTTCGCGGGGTTGGCGTACTGGTTCGGCTTCCACGCGCCGTCGATCTCGGTGACCAGCCGGTCCGAGACGCTGTAGTACGACTCGGCGTGCTCCGGCGGCACCGCGGTCGGGCACACCACGACCTCGGCGCCGTAGGCCTCCAGCACGGCCCGCTTGTCCTCGCTGACCTTGTCCGGGCAGACGAACACGCAGCGGTAGCCCTTGCGCTGGGCCACCATCGCCAAGCCCACGCCGGTGTTGCCGGAGGTCGGCTCGACGATGGTGCCGCCCGGCTTCAGCTCGCCGGACTCCTCCGCCGCCTCCACCATGCGCAGCGCGATGCGGTCCTTGACGCTGCCGCCGGGGTTCAGGTATTCGACCTTCGCCAGCACCGGCGTCGAAGCCGATCCCGCCAGCGAGTTCAACCGCACCAGCGGGGTGTTGCCGACGAGGTCGATCACGTGCTCGACGTAGTCCACAGCGAGTCCCTTTCGCTCTCCGCGACGTTGTGCGGCTGAGCCTAAGCGGCGGTTTCCCGGCTCGTGGCGCACGGGTGGTCCCTGGGCGCGCCGCCCGGATCGCCCGACGCGGCGGCCCGGTGGGAACGTTTTCCCGGCTGAGGGCGTATTCATGTACAGGACGAGAATTCGCGGAGCGTCGGTGTGGCGCGAGGAGGAGCGGTCATGGTCGGGACGCGGATGCTGCGGCTGGCACTGGTGGCGGCGGGAGCCGTCGGCGGGGTGTCCGGCGCCGCGTACGGCCTGCTCAACGGGCAGTCCTGGTACGCGCGCCGCGCGATCGGCGAGCCGACCGGGGTGCCGTTCCGCGCCGACGGGGTGCACCTGCCGGACGGCACCGGCCCCGTCGCCGCCTCCCCCACCGGTGCGGCCCCGCTCCTGTTCGCGGTGCTCGGGGACTCCTCGGCCGCCGGGCTCGGCGTGGACACCCCCGACGAGCTGCCCGGGGTGCGGATCGCCCGCGGCGTCGCCGCCGAACTGGAGAACCCCGTCGAGCTGACGACCTACGCCATCGTGGGCTCCACCTCGCGGGACCTGGCCGCGCAGGTCGAGGCATCGCTCGTGGTGCCACCGCGGCTCGCCCTGATCATCATCGGCGCGAACGACGTGACCGCCCGGCAATCCGTGGCCGAATGCGCCGCGCTGCTCGGCGACGCGGTCGCCCGGCTGCGCGAAGCGGGTGTCGGCGTGGTCGTCGGCACCTGCCCCGATCTGGGGGCGATCCGGCCCATCCCGCAGCCGCTGCGGTCGGTGGCCTCCTCGTGGAGCCTCGCGCTGGGCCGCGCGCAACGGCGCGCCGTGGAAGAAGCGGGCGGGTTCGCGGTGCCGCTGGCCGACCTGCTCTCCCCCGAATTCCTCACCCGCCCGCAGGAGCTGTTCAGCCCCGACCGGTTCCACCCGTCGGCCGCCGGGTACGAGGCCGCCGCCGGACTGCTGCTGCCCGCGCTGTGCTCGGCGATCGGCGAATGGCACGGGCCGCCGGTACCGCAGCCGCCGGTCCGCTCCTCCGCCGCCGAGGCCAGGCGCCCCACCAGCCGCGTCGTCGCCCGGCTGAACCAGCGCTTCGGCAGGCACCCCGGCAGCTGACCGGCCTGCCGACGGCGCTCCCGCCGAGTTGCTGGTGACGGTCGTCTCAGCACGTCCGGGCCGGTGTCGGTCTTACAGTGGCGCGAGTAGTCGACCTCGCGGTCGGCGCCGCGACCCCGTAGGCGAACGAAGGAGTTCCCGCATGCCCGAAGCAGTGATCGTGTCCGCCGCGCGCTCGCCCATCGGCCGCGCAGGCAAGGGTTCCCTGGTCGATGTGCGCCCCGACGACCTCGCCGCGCAGATGGTGCGCGCCGCCCTGGACAAGGTGCCGGAACTGGACCCGGCGGAGATCGACGACCTGATGCTCGGCTGCGGTCTCCCCGGCGGCGAGCAGGGCTTCAACATGGGCCGCGTCGTCTCCGTGCTGCTCGGCTACGACCACCTGCCCGGCACCACCATCACCCGGTACTGCTCGTCGAGCCTGCAGACGACGCGGATGGCGCTGCACGCCATCAAGGCCGGGGAAGGCGACGTGTTCATCAGCGCCGGGGTGGAAGCCGTGTCCCGGTTCGCGAAGGGCAACTCGGACTCGCTGGACGACACGCAGAACCCGGTGTTCGCCGACGCCGAAGCCCGCACCAAGGCCACCGCCGAGCAGGGCGCCGACAAGTGGGTCGACCCGCGCGAGTTCGGCGAGGTGCCCGACGTCTACATCCCGATGGGCCAGACCGCGGAGAACCTGGCGCGCGCCAAGGGCATCGGCCGCGACGAGATGGACGAGTTCGGGGTCCGCTCGCAGAACCTCGCGGAGAAGGCCATCGCCGACGGCTTCTGGGCCCGCGAGATCACCCCCGTCACCACGCCGTCCGGCACCATCGTCGACACCGACGACGGGCCGCGCGCCGGGGTCACCAAGGAAGCCGTGTCCGGGCTCAAGCCGGTGTTCCGCCCCGACGGCCGGATCACCGCGGGCAACTGCTGCTCGCTCAACGACGGCGCCGCCGCGCTCGTCGTCATGAGCGACGTGAAGGCCAAGCAGCTCGGCCTCACGCCGCTGGCCCGCGTCGTGTCCACCGGCGTGTCCGGGCTGTCCCCCGAGATCATGGGCCTCGGGCCGGTGGAAGCCTCCGAGCAGGCGCTGCGGCGGGCCGGGCTCGGCATCGGGGACATCGACCTGGTGGAGATCAACGAGGCGTTCGCCGCGCAGGTCATCCCGTCCTACCAGGACCTCGGCATCCCGCTGGAGAAGCTGAACGTCAACGGCGGCGCCATCGCGGTGGGCCACCCGTTCGGCATGACCGGTGCGCGCATCACCACCACGCTGATCAACTCGCTGCAGTGGCACGACAAGCAGTTCGGCCTGGAGACGATGTGCGTGGGCGGGGGACAAGGCATGGCCATGGTCCTCGAACGCCTCAGCTGAGCCGGCTGCCTCGCTCGCGCTGCTGAAGCGGGCGGGGGGCGGAACCTCAGCGGCTCCCTCGCTGCGGGATCGTTTTCACAGGTGGCTCCGCCACATGCGAGAACGCTGTCCTCGCGAGGAAACCGCTGAGAACCCGCGGCGATGCCGGTTGCTCAGGTGGTCGCTGCTCATCGGCTTCGCCGCTGACAGGGTTCGGAGCATGGGAAAGGGCCTCCCTCCTCGCGGAGGGAGGCCCTTTCGCGTCCCGGGTGCTAGTCGTTCTGGAAGTACGACAGCAGTCGCAGGATCTCCAGGTACAGCCAGACCAGGGTGGTCATCAGGCCGAAGGCCACGTACCAGGCGAACTTGGCGTCCACCCCGCTCTTGATGGCCTTGTCGGCGGCGTCGAAGTCCAGCAGGAAGCTGAACGCGGCGATGCTGATGCACACCAGGCTGAACACGATGGCGAGCGGCCCGCCGTCGCGCAGCCCCAGCCCGCCGGCGGTGAAGAAGCCGGCGACCAGGTTCAGCAGCATCAGGATCGCCACACCGGCCGCCGCGCCGATGATCCACTTGGTCAGCTTCGGCGTGACTCGGATGGCGCCGGTCTTGTAGACCACGAGCATGGCCGCGAACACGCCCATGGTGCCCGCGATGGCCTGCATGATGATCCCGGAGCCACCGCCGCCGGTGAAGTTGTCGACCGCACCGCCGATGACGTAGCTGATGCCACCGAGGAACACGCCCTCGACCGCCGCATAGGCGATCACGAGGGCGGGGCTGACCTTCTTCTTGAAGATGATGACCAGCGACAGCACCAGACCGATGATCGCCGCGGGCAGCGCGAGCGCGTACAGGCCGGAGACGTAGGTCGCCGCACCGGTCGCGATGGTCAGCGCGAGCGTGATCGCCGTCTTGGTGACCACGTCGTCGATGGTCATCGGACGCGTCGCCTGCGGCGGCGCGGCCGGTGCCTGGCCGGGCGCGCCGAAGCCGCCTTGGCCGTGGTTGAAGTTCGCGTACCCGCCGTTGCTCGGCAGGTTCTTGAACGCTGGGTTGCTCGTAGTGCGCAACTCGTCCTCCTGGGCGTGCTTTGCGCCGTCTCCGGTACAACGACCGAAGCTGCCGGTCGGTTCCCTGCGGGTAAAGCAGACTTTACCCCCGCCGCGACGGGCGGCTCCGCCCCCGGTTTCCGTGCCCGCCCGCGCGCGGCCAACTGGCGAAAATCCGGTCACGGAACGTCGCAACCTTTCACAGGTGTCGCCGCGCGTGCCTGGTCGGCTCGTGAACGGGTGCTGCGCTGCGACCGAACGAGTGAGGACCGGCGAAATCCGGCTGGGAAAAACGCGGCGCGTCATGGCCGCGAATAGATCGGTTGGCCCCTTGTGGCCACCCTGAGTGATCGGAAGGATGCGGCTCGGGTGTCCGTGTGCCGTGTCGGGGGCTTCCGCACCCGGTCCGCACCACATCGCGGTGGTGCGCGCCGGAGAGCAAGCACGCCGACGCCCTGATCTCCCAGACCGAGACTGGAGCATGCATGCGCACGTTCAGGAAGTTGATCACAGCGGCGGTGGGTTCCGCTGTGCTCGCCGGCAGCGGACTGCTGGCGACCACGGGAACGGCCATCGCCGCGCCGGAGGAAGGGATAGGCCACGAGACGACACCGGGACAGCCCTACGCGGGCATCGAGCGCGACCGGGACTGGCTCGGCTCCTACATCGTCGGCGACAAGCAGGTGTGGTGCGTCCGGTTCGCGCTGAAGGCGCCGGACACCGGCGAGCAGTACGAGCCGGGCGACGAACTGCTCACCAAGTGGGGTGACCCGCTACCGGACGACGTGGCGGCGAACATCTCCTACCTGCTGCTGCGCTACGGCAACACGCAGGACGCGGACGAGGCGGCGGCGCTCGCGCACCTGCTGCACTCGTGGACCTCCGCGCCCCGCGACCCCAGCGACCTCGACCCGGGCAAGCCGTTCCAGGAGATCGGCTACGACATCGACTTCCAGCTCGGCAAGCTGCCGCAGGGCGCCAAAGACGCCGTGGAGCAGCTGCGCGCGGACGCGGAGAAGAACCGCGGACCGTGGGAGGCCTCGCTGACCGCTCCCGAGCAGGAGCAGGTCATCGGTGAGGCCGCGGACTGGACCGTCACCGTCGAGCACCCGGACGGCACCGGCGTCACCGGCGTCCCGGTGAAGATCACCGCCACCGACGCCGAGGTCGAAGGCCTCGACGAGGACGGCACGATCACCACGCCGGACAGCGGCGACCCGCTCACCCTGAAGGTGACGCCCACCGGGCCGAATCCGAAGGTCGAAGGGGAGCTGTCCACTCCCGCCGAACGCCCCTACGTGCAGCAGGCCGTCGAGAACCCGGACGGTGTGCAGCGCGTGGTGTCCACCGGCGGGGAGGACCAGGTCAAGGTCGAGGACGTCACCACCGCGGTCACCGCGCCCGGCAAGGTCGCCGTCGGCAAGATCGACGAGGAGAGCGGCGCGGGCATCGCCGGTGTCGCGCTGCGGGTCAGCCTGCCCGACGGCAAGCCGGCGCTGAAGCAGGACGGCACCGAGCTCACCGGTCCCGACGGGCAGCCCGCCGTGGTCACCACCGGCGACCAGGGCACGGTCGAGATCGCGGACCTGCGCACCCCGCAAGAGATCATGATCACCGAGGTGGCGCCCGCGAAGGGCTACGAGGAGGCCTTCGACGCGGCGAACCCGCCGTCGGTCGCGGGCACCGTCGAACCCGGCGGCACGCTGGCGCTCACCGTGACGAACAAGGCCAACACCCCCACCGTGCCGATCTTCATCCCGGCCGGTGACCCGGGCACCAGCGGTGGCGTGGTGGAGCTGAGCGCCGCCGGTGGCGACGGTGCCGTCTCCCCCGGCCTGCTGGGTCTGGGTGCGCTGGCGCTCACCGGGACCGCGGTCGCCGGTGGCGTGGCGTGGCGCAAGCGGCTCGCGACGGCGGGTGAGCGTTGACCGCGCCGAAGCGGCGCCTGATCACGCTGGCCCTGGCCGGCGTGGTCGCGCTCGTCGCGGTGGTGGCCGTCGTGGCGGGCATGGTGCTGCGCACCGAGGAACCGGCCGCGGCGCCCCGGGCGGCCGCGGTCGAACCGGCACCGGCGCCCGTGCAGGCCGCGGACCTGCCGCCGCAGCCGGTGCACGTCCCGGCGGGGCAACCGCCGGGAACCGTCCGGCTGCCGCAGGGCGGCCAGGCGGAGCTGGTGCGCAAGGAACTCGACCGCAGCGGCACCCTCCCGGTGCCGGACGGCGTCGACGAAGCCACGTGGTGGGGTGCCGGGCTGGACTCCCCGAAAGGCGCGACGGTGCTGGCCGGGCACGTGAACTGGAAGGGAGCGGTCGGCCCGTTCGAAGAGCTGTGGGACTCCGCCCCCGACCAGCTGGTCACCGTCGTCGACGACGACGGGGCGGAGCACCGCTACCAGGTCTCCGAGATCGTCACGCTGTCCAAGGAGGAACTGCCCGCCCGCGCCGCCGAGCTGTTCGGCCAGGGCGGCGAACACCGGCTCGTGCTGGTCACCTGCGGTGGCCGGTACGTGGGCGGTGACCTCGGCTACGACGAGAACCGGATCGTGGTGGCCACCCCGGCCTGATCGAGGCCAGTGCTACGACGAGAGCGGGGTTCCCACGTCGGGAACCCCGCTCTTCGTGCGTCCAGGACCGGCCCGGCTAGCGCCGCTTCTTCTGGCCCTTCTTCGCCGAAGCCGCCTGCTTGCCCGGTCGCTTCTTCTGCTGCGGGCGCCGGTTGCCACCGCCCCCGCCGGAGTTCGCGGTGGCCTTGGCGCCGTTCACGGCGGTGGCCGAAGCGGCCGAGTCCTCGCCGCCGGACTCGCTGTCGGCGGTCTCCTCCGCCTTCTTCACCTGGCCGGGCTTCTGCCCCGGCTTCGGCCGCGGCGCGTCCTTCTTCGCCGCCAGCTCCTTCTGCTTCTCCCGCTCCTGCTCGCGGTCGATCTTGTTGCTCAGGAAGTGCTGCTGGCCCAGCGTCCAGATGTTGTTCGCCATGAAGTACAGGACGATCGCGATCGGCAGCACCCAGCCGGAGAACAGCGTGCCGACCGGCGCGACGTACATCATGAACTTGCCCATCATGGCCGTCTGCGGGTTGGCCATCGAGGCGTCGGTCTGGCGCTTCATCGACATGCGCATCGTGGTGAACGTCGCGATGGACGCGATCACCATCAGCGGCAGGCCGACCGCGATCATGTTCAGCCGCGTGGTGCCGAAGGCTTCGAGGACCGCGGCGGGCTGGCTCAGCCAGTTGCCGAGCTTCGCGCCGAAGATGTCGGCGTTGATGAACGACTCGACCCCGGCGCGGTCGAAGATGTAGTTGCTCTGCGCCTGCGGCGTGAACCCGCGCAGCACGTGGAACAGGCTCAGGAACACCGGGATCTGCAGCAGAGCGGGAAGGCAGCCGCCGATCGGGTTCACCCCGTGCTCGGACTGCAGCTTCTGCATCTCCTGCGCCATGCGCTGCTTGTCGTTCTTGTACTTCTCCCGCAGCTTCTGGATCTGCGGGGAGAACTTCGCCATCTTCCGGCCGGCGCGCATCTGGCTGATCGCCGGCTTGAGCAGCACCACGCGCAGCGTGAACACCAGGAAGAACACCGACAAGGCCCAGGCGAACCCGTTGTCCGGCCCCAGCACGGTGCCGAAAACCCTGTGCCAGAACCACAAGATGGCCGACACGGGATAGAGGATAAAGTCGAACACTCAACCACTCCTGGTCATCGCCCGGCGATCGTCCCGGGCCCGCTCGCACGGCCGCGCCCGCCCTGTGCGCACCGGCCTCAGCCCTACCAGGGTGCCATGCCCGACGACCCGGTCGAGGCGGGGCGGGGTATTACCACGGAGGGTGATGGCGCGGTCGCGGAACGTCCGGCGCGAGCCGCGTGCGACCGATCTCGTCGCGCGAACCTCGGCACCACGCCGGGATGGCGCCGGATCGAGCGGCAGCGCCGCACGCAGGGCGAGGTCCACGGGCGGCCCCGGAAGCTGATCCGGGACCGCCCCGCTCACTCCTCTTCCAGCACGTCCAGGAGTGACCGGCCGTACTTGGCCAGCTTGTTCTGGCCCACGCCGCTGATCGCACCCAGCTCGTCGAGTGTGGCCGGGCGCTGGGCCGCGACCTGGCGCAGCACCGCGTCGTGGAAGATCACGTAGGCGGGCACGCCCTGCTCCTTCGCGGTGGCCGCGCGCCAGGCGCGGAGGCGCTCGAAGAGCGGGGCCGCCTCGGCGGGCAGCTCGACCTGCTCGGACTTGCGGGCCTTGGCCTGCTTCGGTTCCTTCGCGGCCTTCTCCGGCTCGCGCCGCAACCGCACCTCGCGTTCCCGGGACAGCACCGCGCCGCTCGCCTCGGTGAGCACCAGCGTGCCGTAGTCGCCCTCCACCGCCAGCAGGCCCTGGGCCAGCAGCTGGCGCACCACGCCCCGCCACTCCGCTTCCTTCAGATCCGCGCCGACGCCGAACACGGTGAGCTCGTCGTGCCGGAACTGCTGGACCTTGTCGTTGCGCTTGCCGAGCAGGATGTCCACGACGTGCCCCGCGCCGAACTTCTGCCGACGCTCGTGCAGCAGCCGGTACACCGTGGAGAGCAGCTTCTGCGCGGCGATCGTGCCGTCCCAGGACTCCGGCGGGTTCAGGCAGGTGTCGCAGTTGCCGCAGGGCTCCCCGTCCTGGCCGAAGTAGGCCAGCAGCTGCACCCGGCGGCACTCCACCGTCTCGCACAGCGCGAGCATCGAATCCAGGTGCGCGCCCAGCCGCCTGCGGTGCGCGTCGTCGCCCTCGGAGTTATTGATCATCTTGCGCTGCTGGACGACGTCCTGCAACCCGTAGGCCAGCCACGCGGTGGACGGCAGCCCGTCACGGCCCGCACGGCCCGTCTCCTGGTAGTAGCCCTCCACCGACTTGGGCAGGTCCAGGTGCGCCACGAACCGCACGTCCGGCTTGTCGATGCCCATCCCGAACGCGATGGTCGCCACCACCACCAGCCCGTCCTCGCGCAGGAACCTCGACTGGTGCGCCGCGCGCGTCTCCGCGTCCAGGCCCGCGTGGTACGGCACCGCCGGGATGCCGTTCTGGCTGAGGAAGTCGGCGGTCTTCTCCACCGACGACCGGGACAGGCAGTAGACGATGCCCGCGTCCCCGGGGTGCTCGGTGCGCAGCAGGTTCAGCAGCTGCCGCTTCGGATCGCTCTTGCCGACGATGCGGTACTGGATGTTCGGGCGGTCGAAGCTCGCCACGAAGTGCCGCGCCCGCGTCAGGTCCAGCCGGGTCGCGATCTCCCCGCGGGTGGCCTCGGTGGCGGTCGCGGTCAGCGCGATCCGCGGCACGTCCGGCCAGCGCTCGTGCAGCATCGACAGCGCCAGGTAGTCCGGCCGGAAGTCGTGGCCCCACTGCGCCACGCAGTGCGCCTCGTCGATCGCGAACAGCGAGATGTCGCCCTTGTCCAGCAAGGACAACGTGGATTCGACGCGCAGCCGCTCCGGCGCCAGGTACAGCAGGTCCAGTTCGCCGTTCAGGAACGCGGCCTCCACGGCGCGGCGCTGCCCGGCGTCCTGCGTCGAGTTGAGGAACCCGGCGCGCACCCCGAGCTCGGTCAGCGCGTCCACCTGGTCCTGCATCAGCGCGATCAGCGGCGAGACGACGATGCCCACGCCGTCGCGGACCAGCGACGGAACCTGGTAGCACAACGACTTCCCGCCACCGGTCGGCATCAGCACCAACGCGTCACCGCCGCCGACGACGTGCTCGACGATGTCCTGCTGCGGGCCCCGGAACGAGTCGTAGCCGAAGACGCGGTGCAGCACCTCCAGCGCGCCGGGCGCGGCAGGTTCGGCGACGGCACTGCTCTGCGCGGAAGTCACCGGGCGATTCTACGGAGCCGCCACGACACCGGTCCGGCCCATCGCGCCTCGGTGTGTCGGCCCGGGCCGCACCTCGCGCACCGCGGACCGGGCCGTCGAAGTCGATCAGCGGGCGAAGTCGGGAAGCCGCTCCGCCACCCGCTCCGGGCTCGGCATCTCGGCGATCTCCGCGGCCACCCGGCGAGCGACGCGGCGGTGCGGCGAATCGCCCAGCAGCGCCGCGGCCGCGGTCCGCACCGACTCGGCGGTGACCTCCGCGCCGAGCAGCTGCTCACCACCGCCCGCGGTGGTGATCGTCTCGGCGTTGCCGAACTGGTCGGCGCCCTGCGGCAAGAATAGCTGCGGCAACCCGGCCCCGAGCGCGGCCAGCGTCGTTCCGCTGCCGCCGTGGTGCACCACCAGGTCCACGTGCTCCAGCAGCTCCGCCTGCGGCACCCACTCGTGCACCGAGACGTTCGGCGGGAGCTCGCCCAACGCCCCCGCCTGCACGCTCGGCCCCGCCGCGACCAGCACGTCCACCTCCAGCGCGGCCAGCCCGTCGACCGCGGACCGCAGCACCGCCGCGTCACCGAAACCGGTGCCGAGCGTCAGGTACACCAGCGGCCGCGACCGCTCCGCCACCGCCTCCGGCGGCAGTGCGCCGGACGGCGCGAACGGGACGGGACGCAGCGGGAAGCGCGCCACCGATTCGAGGAATTCCGCCGGTTGCAGCGAAGCCGGGAAGATGTCCAGGAACGGATTTCCCAAGGTGCGCAGGTCGCCCTCCGGAAGTTCGATACCGGCGTCCGCCGCCACCGAGCGCAGCGCCGGGTCGAAACCCGCGTAGTTTGCCGGGGACTGGCGCCCGAAACCGTGGCACACGCCGGGAATTCCCGCTTCCCGCGCGGCCAGCCCTGCACCGTGGTTGCCCGCTTCGTGCACCACCAGGTCGGGCTTGAACTCGGCGAGCACCGGACGCAGGTCGGCCAGGTAGCGGCGCGGCAGCTCGGCGCCGAACACGAGGGAGACCAGCCGCAGCCATTCCGCGGAACCCGGTTCCGGCCGCGTCGACGACCCACCCGAGGCCGCGGCGAAACCGGCTCCGATCGGCACGCCCACCGCGGCGAAGCGCAGTCCGAGCTCCTCGATCGTGCCGCGGAACGGGTCGCCGGTGGCGAACAGGACGTCGTGGCCGTGCGCACGCGCGGCCCGCGCCAGCGGGATCAGCGGATACAGGTGGCCGTGGCCGGAAAGGCTGGAGAAGACGATTCGCACGTGCTCGACGGTAATCGTCGGACACCGGTTCTCGCCGGTGGATTTCTACCGCGCACGCCGCGATATGGGCGATTTCCCCCGAAAACGACCGATCGGCTCGATTCGAGCCGGGGTGACCGCAGCCCTCCTGCCGCGATCACCCGGCCCCCAGTTGATGTTCTTCAGCGCGGGACCGCCCGCGCGCTCAGGTCGCGGTTCCGGATTCCCGCGACGGGAGGTGCACCAGGATCAGGCCGATCGCGGCGATAATCAAGTTCTGCAGCGCGGCCTGCAACCCGTTCCACTTCTCGGACTGCCACATCATGAACCACTCACCACCGATCACGATGAAACCGCCGCCGAACAGCAGCACCTCCAGCAGCCAGCCCGCCGACGCCAGCCGGCGCGCGAGCTCCGCGCGCCGCGCATCCGCGTGCGACCGGAGCCACATGACGAGTGCGGCGACGAGCACCACCGTGATCAGCACTTCCCAGCCGATGACCACGAGGTACGCGGTCGTCGACAAACCAGGATGCGTGATCGACCGCCACATCGTGTCCGGTGAATTGAACGTCGTGTCCATTGCGAACACGTGCTGCACGAACGCCGCGTTCGTCCCGAAATCCGTGATGTTCCCGAAGGCGACCAGCCCCATCTGCGCAGCGGTGATGGCGACCAACACCGTGATCACCGCGCGCAGACTCCCCAACGTTGCCAGAAGACGCATGCGGCGGACTGTACGCAAGCGGCGGTGTCGAGACCGCTTGCGTGCCGCATTCGCAATAATCCGGATCGGAGCACGACACCACGACGGCACCAGGGAAGGAGTCCCATGCGGGTGTGCCTCGTCTCGCACCGCCTGGGCGGGTTCGACGGCGTGAGCATCGAGGCCGCCAAGTGGGCGGCCGGGTTCCGCGCGCTCGGCCACCAGGTCACCCGGGCCGCCGGCCACTTCGTCGACCGGGAACCCGGCGACGTCGAGGTGACCGGCATGTGGGCGGACCGCCCCGGTGGTGATCCACCGCCGGTGGACCACGCGACGATCCGACGCCTCTGCGCCGAGCACGACCTGCTGGTGCTGGACAACGCCGGATCGCTGTGGAGCGCCCCGGACGCCTCCACCGCCTGGGAGCGGCACGCGCTGGACACCGGGACACCGGTGCTGCTGCGCCACCACGACCCCGCCTGGCAGGGCACCCCGCTGCGCGTCGTGCACGGAGACGCGGTGCCGCTGCACCACCCCGCGCACCTGCACGTGCTGATCAACGAGCGCACCGCGGGCGAGTTCGCCGCCCGCTGGCCCGAACTGCGGCGGACGGGCGCGCTGCGCGTCGTGCACAACCGGGTGCACGTCGACCGGCTCACCGACGGCGACCGCGACCGCACCCGAACCCGGCTCGGCGTGGCACCGGACGAGGTGCTCGTGCTGCACCCGGCGCGGGCCGAAGGCCCGAACAAGAACATCCCCGGCGCGGTCCGGATCGCCGCCGAGCTGCGGGAACGGCTCGGCCGGCCGGTGCGCTACTGGCTCACCGACGACGCACCCGCGCCCGCCGGGCCGGTGGCGGAGGCGCTGGCCACCGCGCCCGCACCGCTGCGCGGGCACGTCGCCGAGCAGGCCGACATGTACGCCGCCGCTGACCTGGTGCTGCTGCCCTCCACCTGGGAGGGCTGGGGACTGCCGGTCGCCGAGGCCGCCGCCGCCCGACGGCTCGTCGTGGCCGGCCCCTACCCGGTGCTCGACGAGCTCCGCGCCCTCGGCTTGCACGTCCCCGGGCCGGACGCGGTCGGCGAGGTCGCGGCGCTGCTGCGCGACCCCGACTCGGCCGCCGAGCTGCTCACCGCGAACCACCGCGCCGTGCGCGAACACCTCGACGCGGCGGTGCTGCCCGCGGTGCTGGCCGAACTCGCCGACCTCGCCCGGCACCGCTGATCGACGACCGCAGCCGAGGAGCCCCGCCGCACATGCCCGAGATCTTCGTCGTGCACCGCCGCGACCCGCACAACATCGGCGACATGGCCTGTCCGCCGTCCGACCACGTCGAGCACTTCCCGTGGCTGGCGGACGCCACCACCATCGACATCGAGCACGACATCCCGCGCTACGCGGACCGGTTGCGCCACGCCCACGTCATCTACGGCGGCGGCGGGCTCCTCGGCACCGGGTTCTTCGACCGGCAGCTCGACCACCTGCTGTCGCTGCGCCCGCCGAAGCTCGTCGTCTGGGGCGCCGGGCACAACAACAACGAGCGGCACTCGATCGAGGAGCTCCAGGTCCTGGACCGGTTCGACCTGGTCGGGCTGCGCGACCGCCCGGGCCCCGGGGGCCGCGAGTGGGTGCCGTGCACGAGCGCCCTGCTACCGGAACTCGACGATCCGGGCGAACCTCGCCACGACGTCGTCGCCTACCGGCACCGCGACCGGAAGCTGCCGTTCCCCGCCGACCTCGCCGAGTTCCCGATGCTCACCAACGGGCACCACGACCTCGGCGAGACGCTGGACTTCCTCGCGTCCGGCGAGGTGGTGGTGACGAACTCGTACCACGGCGCCTACTGGGCGACCTTGCTGGGACGGCGCGTCGTGGTCGTCGACCCGTTCGCGTCGAAGTTCCACGGGTTCCGCCACCGCGTGCCCGTGGTCGACGGCCGCGACTGGCGCACCGCGCTCGCCGACTCCCGCACCTACCCGGACGCGCTGCGGGAGTGCCGGGCGGCGGTGCTCGGCTTCGGCGACCGGGTGCGGGAGCTGTTCGGCCGCTGATCGCCGCGCCGCGGCCCCGCGGTCAGGTGCAGGGCGGCGAGTACGGGGTCTGCGGAATGGTCTGCTCCCACTGCGCGCGCGGCAGCACCCCGCGGGTGGTGGCGCAGATGCGGTCGATCGCGTACTGCTCGTCCAAGTCCCACAGCTGCGCGGTGTTGTCGCCGCTGGACGTGGCGAAGGTGCGGCCGTCCGGGCTGAACGACACCGTGTTCACCGCGGCCTGGTGCTCGGCGACGCTGTTGCCGATCGGCGACGGCCGCTGCGGGTCCGACACGTCCCACAACCGGACGGTGCGGTCTTCGCCCGCGGTGGCCAGCGTCTCGCCGTCCGGGCTGAACACCGCGGTCTTGACGATCTGGGTGTGCCCGATCAGCGGGTTCGCCCGCAGCCGGGGCGCGGCCGGGTCCGAGACGTCCCACAGCCGGACCGCCTTGTCCTGGCCCGCGGTGGCGATCGTGTTCCCGTCCGGGCTGAAGCTCGCCGTGTAGGTCTCCGTGTCGCCCGTGTCCAGCGGTTTCCCCACCAGCTTCGCGTGCGCGCGGTCGGAGACGTCCCACATCCGGACGGTGCCGTCGCTGCTCGCCGTCGCCAGCAGGCGGCCGTCCGGGCTGAAGTTCGCCTCGTTGATGTAGCCGCGGTGGCCGGTCAGCGGCCCGCCCACCCGCACCGGGTTCTCGGGATCGGCGACGTTCCACAGCTGCACGCTGTGGTCGTCGTCGCAGGTCACCAACGTCCGCCCGTCCGGGCTGAACTCCACCTCGCCCGCGTAGCGGGTGTTGACCTTGAACGACCGCCCGAGCGGTTTCGGGGCCGACCGGTCCCGCATGTCCCACAACCGCACCGTGCCGGAGCCCCCGCCGGTGGCCAGGATGCGCCCGTCCGGTCTGAACGCCGCCGCGTACACCGATCCGACCGGGCCGTCGTAGACCTCCAGCGGACCGGCCACCTGGCGCGGCACCCGGGTGGAGACGTCCCACACCCGCATCGTGTGGTCGTCGCCCGCGGTGATCAACGTCCGCCCGTCCGGGCTGAACAGCGCGGTGTTCACGCGCGCGGTGTGCCCGGACAGGATCCGCTCCGGCAGCGACCACAGCCGCACCGTGCCGTCGTCCGCTCCGGTCGCCAGGGTGGCGCCGTCCGGGCTGAACCCGACCGCGAACACGGTGCTGCTGCCCGAGCTGAGGCTTTGCCCCAGCCGGGTCGCGTTCGCCGGGTCGGTCACGTTCCACAGCAGCGCCGAGCTGTCCGCGCTGCCCGAGGCCAGCGTGCGGCCGTCGGGGCTGAACTTCACCGACCACACCGGGGCGTTGTGCCCGATGAGCGCGGGCCCGAGCTGCTCGGCCCGGGCCGGGTCGTGCACGTCCCACAACCGGATCGTCTTGTCCGAGCTGCCGGAGGCGAGCGTCCGGCCGTCCGGGCTGAACGCCACCGTGTGCATGCCCCCGGTGTGCCCGGTCAGCGGCTGCCCCAGCGGCGCCGGACGGGCCGGGTCCGCCACGTTCCACAGCCGGACGGTCCGGTCGTCACCGCTGGTCGCCAGCGTGCGGCCGTCCGGGGTGAACGCCAGGGTGCGGACCTGCGCGAAGTGCCCGGTCAGCGGATCGCCCCACGGCACCGGCCGGGCGGGGTCGGTCACGTTCCACAGCCGGGCGGTCCGGTCCTCGTTGGCGGTGGCCAGCGTGCGGCCGTCGGGGCTGAACGCGAGCAGGTAGATGGTGCCGTCGGTGCCGCCGATCGGCGGGCCCAGCGACTCCGGCCGAGCCGGGTCGGACACGTCGTAGAGCCGCACCAGGTGGTCGTCGCCCGCCGCCGCCAGGGTCCGGCCGTCGGGGCTGAACACGGCCGAGGTGACCCAGCTGCCGAACCCGGTCAGCGGCTTGCCCAGCTGCTTCGGGTGCATCCGGTCGGAGACGTCCCACAGCCGCACGGTCTCGTCGTAGCTGGCGGTGGCGAGCGTGCGCCCGTCCGGGCTGAACGTGGTCAGGTACACCGGCCCCTCGTGCCCGAGCACCGGCATGCTCAACGGCGAGTTCTGGGTGGACAGCAGCCGCGTGTACACGCCCTCGTCGTCCGGCCGCAGCCGCTCGGCCACCAGGTTCAGCTTGGCCGCGGCGGAAGGGTCTCCGGCCTGCAGCCGGTCGGCCTGCGCCAGCACCTGGCGGAACTCGGCGTCGTCCCGTTCCCGCACGGCGAGCACGGCCGCCACGGCGGCGACCGCGGCGAACACGCACACCGCGGCCGCCGTGCCGCGCCGGAACCACCCGGCCCGGCGCCGGTGCCGCATCGACGCGTGGAGGAACTCGTGGCTGATCGGCGCCAGTTCCGCCGAACCGACCTGGTCCGCCCAGTGCTGGGCCGTTTCCAGCCGTGCCCCGCGGTACAGCAGCGAAGGGTCCCGGTCCTCCTGCCGCCACGACTCGGCGTCCCGTTCCAGCCGCTGCCGGGCGAGGTTGCCCGCCCGGTCCTGGTCGATCCAGCTGCGCAGCCGGGGCCACGCGTACAGCAGGGCTTCGTGGCTGATCTCGGCCGAGTCGGCGTCCAAGGTGACCAGCCGCGCCGTGGTGAGCACGTTCAGCGCCCGTGCCGCGGCGTCGCGGTGTTCGGCGTGCTCGACGATCTCGGTGTAGGTGGCGCGCCTGCGGGTGTCCTGGGTGTCCTCGCCGACGTGCACCAGCCGCAGCAGCACCTGCCGCGCCGCGGCCTGCCCGCCTTCGGCGAGTTCCGCCCACGCGCGCTCCGCGGTGGCCGCCACCGCGCCCTGGATGCCGCCTGCCGCGCGGTAACCAGCGATGGTGAGCTTCCCCGACTGCCTGCGCTGCCAGGTCACCATCAGCGCGTGCGAGAGCAGCGGCAGCGCACCGGCGTCGTAGGCCCGCTGGGACGGTTTGCCGTACGCGCGGCCGACGCTGACCCCGAGGTCGCGCAGCAGCACGTCCACCAGGCCCGGTTCGATCTGCAGCCCGGTCGCCTTCGCCGGCCCGGTGATGGCCTTCCGCAGCTCGGCGACGGTCATCGCGCCCAGGACCATCTGCCGGTGCTGGAGCGCTTCGGCGAGTTCCGGGAAGTCCAGGCAGCGGGCGTAGAAGTCGGCCCGCAAGCCCAGCACCACCAGCCCGGGCGGGGTGCCGCCCGCGAATCCCGTCGTGCAGCAGGCGTTGAGCACCTGGACGAACAGCGCTCGCGCGCGCTCGTCCCGGCACATCGTGAACGCCTCCTCGAACTGGTCCACCACCAGCACCAGCCGCGCTTCGTCGCCGGCGGCGCGGCGCACGTGCGCACCGACGGCGTCCCGGACCGACTCGGCGAAGCGGAACTCCGCTTCGGCATCCCGGTCCTCCGAGCCCGGGTCCTCCACGTCCTCGGCGCACCGGTCCGCTGCGCCCGGTGCGGCACCTCGGCGGTCGGCGGTGGCGAGGACCTCGTTGAGCTCGGGGATCAGCTCGGTGAGCGCGCGGAGCGGGTCCTCCCCCGGCGTGGTGGTGCGGACCGGCCACGTCGAGGAGCCTTGCTCGGCCAACGCCCCTCCGGTGAGCGCGGGGAGCAGGCCGGCGCCCAGCAGCGAGGACTTCCCGGCACCGGAGGCACCGACCAGCATCGTGATGCCGCCTTCATCGGCAGCGGCGGCGAGGCGTTCCACCAGCGTGGTCGTCGCGCGCTCCCGCCCGAAGAACCAACCGGACTCCTCCTGTCCGAACGCGGCCAGCCCGCGGTAGGGGCACAGCCCTCCGTCGACGGGCGGGGTCTCGGCGGCATCGCTCTCCTCGGCGGCGGGCGCCGGGTCGGGAGCGCTCAGCGGGCTGGTGAGCGCTTCTTCCCAACGGGCCCGCCAGGCCGACAGGTCGTACAGTCCTTCCACCGGAGGTTGCGGTTGGTGCTTGCGGGCCTCGCCGATGAGGATTTCGAGCACCACGGAGAGCGCGGCGAACCGGGCGGGCACGTTGCGCCCGCGCCGCCAGTCGCTGATCCGCTGAGCGGTGGACCGGATCGGCCTGCCGCGCTCGTCGAGCCGCCGGGCCCGCTCCACGGCGTCGGCCACCCGCTTCAGCGGAGGGTCACCCGCGGTCACGTACAGCAGCGCGAACCGTTCCGCGAACAGCGCCCGCACGCCGGTGCCCGTCGCCGAAGCCCCCGCTTTCCGGTCCGTCATCCCCGTCCTCCTCCGGTCCGGATCCGGACCGGAAAATCCGGTACCCGCCGTTGAGCAGGTACTTCACCACGCTCCGGACGCGGGCCAGCACACATCCACGCCGTCGCCTGCCATGCTCTGACACGGGCTGCGCCGAACGGGCCACGGACGGTCGATGCGCGCGAACCGACCGAACGGTCCGGACAGCAGCCGAGTGGCGGTAGGTGTGCCGCTGAGGTGACTGGGGGTTTCGTCAGCGGCACACCGCACCACCTGGCTTCCGCCGGCAGCAAGCGGAATTCGGTCCGTCACACCGCACCGGAATCGAGAACCACCGAGCGATCACGAGAGTACGCGGAAACACCCCGACCACTCATGGTGGTCGGGGAAATCCGCGTCTCCGTGATGTCCTGAGCACGGCTCCGCCGGGCGTCCGGTGCGAATGGGCTCGGTCCGCTCCACGGGGAATCGGGTGCCCGGTCGAGCCGTTGGCGTGCGGTGCCGGGCTGCCGGGTGTGGAGGTGGCGCGCCGGCCGGGAACGCCCTCGGGGCGGTCGGATCACGGGCGTTCGCTGCCGCGGGGACCTCGAAGCTTCCGGCGCGACGCCGTCAGCCGGGTCCCTGCGGGCGGGGCCCGCCAGGTGGTGGCGAGTCGCCGTCGTGCTGTGGTGCCCCCGGTCGGGATCGAACCGACACTCGGACGAGTTTAAGTCGTCTGCCTCTGCCAGTTGGGCTACGGGGGCTGGGCCTCAGCGCGCGACCGAGGAGGACCTCGGGAGCGGGCCGAGCCGTAATGGTGCCGACCGGCGCTGGACCGTTCGCCACCGCCGGTTCGGACGCACCGACTCTGCCCCCGGTTCCCACCGATCGGAAGCCGCCGAGCAGAGCAAGCCGCTCCCCCCGGTGCGCGGCGACCGGCGGTCCGCGCGGCCCGCGATCACCGGTCCCACCTCGGCGCCGAGGTGGTCGCCGCGAGGTGCTCGTAGCGTTCGGCGACCCAGCGGTGCACGGCGGTGGAGACCGCGTCGTCCTGCGCCCGGTGCTCGAACCAGCGCCAGTCGCAGTTCACGTTGACCTCCAGGAACACGTGGTCGGACTCCGCGGCGAGCAGGTCGAACGCCGCCACGTGCAGCCGCCAGAAGCGGCACAGCGCCAGCAGCCGCGTCTTCAGACCCGCGGGCAGCTCGACCCGCTCCACGACCACCGAGTCCGGGTCGACCCACAGCTGCGCCGGATCGAGCTTGTCCACCCGGTAACCGATGACCTCGTCGCCGACGACGAAGGCGCGGATCTCGTGCTCGGAGCCGACGTACTGCTGCACCAGCACCGGGGCCGGCTCGCGCGCTTCCGCGGAGTGCCGGATGTCCAGCGGCCGTGGGAAGAGCCCGCGCAGCGCGCCCGGTTCAGGTTCGAGCATGTGGTGGCCCGCGGTCTTGACGATGCACTGGCCGCCGCCCGGGCGGTTCCGGCCCGGCAGCGTGGTCACCGCGGTGCGCGGCACCCGGAAACCGAAGGAGGCGGCGTCTCGCAGCTGCGTGAGCCGGTCCAGGTGCGCGCTGGAGCGCACCGGGTTGATCTGCTCCCAGTCGGCGCGGCCGGACAGCCAGCCGGACACCGCGCGCCACTGCTCGCGGACGTAGGCGCCGTGCACGGTCGTCGGGTCCACGGGCAGCGCCGTGATGTCGAAGTGCCGCCGCCACACGACGATCGGCCGCAGCAGCCAGCGTTCGAGCTCGATCAGCGGGGTGTCGGTGTAGACGGTGAGCGCGATGTCCAGGCACCGGTCGGCGTCGATGCGCACCATCCGGATGTTGCGTTCCGCCAGCGCGAGCGAGAGCTCGTTCATCTCCATGTCCGCAGCCCGCGCGAGCACCAGCACGCACGGGATCGGATCGCCGTCGCCGTCGTCGACCAGGTCCGCGCGGTGCACGCGCTCCTGGAAGTCGAGGCTGGTGTCGGCGGAGCGGAAGAAGTAGTCCTGACCTTGCAGCAGCAGCGGCCCGGGACGGAAGTCGGCGGCGGCGGGTCCGGTCGTGGGGCCGAACGGGTGCGCGAAGTCGTCCGCCGCCCCCTCGGTCATACCCCGGTCCTCCTGCGGTGCCGCCATCACCGGTGCGCGATGGTCCGGCGGGTGCTGCGCTCGGTCAGTCGTCCTTCTTGCGGAACACCTCGGAAGCGGCCTGGTACTCGGCCGCGAAATCGGCGAGCGGGCCATCCTGCACTTCGTCGCTGCGCAGCAGAGCCGCAAGTTCCTGGAGAGTCAAAGGATTCACCCCTTCCCCAACTGAGGCATCCTTTTGAGTGACGACGCCCCGACAGTCTTCGATTACCCGCTACTCATCGTCAAGGGTAGCGGGTCACCCGATCGCCTGCACGGAGCAGCCCCCACTCGTATGCGAATCACCGCGTGCTCATGGAGCACGCGGTGATCACCCGGAGTGCGGTCAGCTTGCCGCGGCCCGCTCGAAGTCGGCCTTCGGATTCTGGATCTGACCCATCGACACGGCTTCCCGCTTGAACAGGAAAGCCAGCGTCCAGTCGATGACGATCCGCATCTTGCGGTTGAAGGTGGGCATCCGGCTCACGTGGTACGTGCGGTGCATGAACCAGGCGACGAAACCCTTGGCCTTGAACCCGTAGACGTCGGCGACGCCCTTGTAGAGCCCGAGGCCCGCCACCGAACCGGCGTAGGCGTGGCGGTACTCCTTGGTGGACTTGCCACGCAGCGACGCCAGCAGGTTCTTGCCGAGCTGGTTCGCCTGGCGCACCGCGTGCTGCGCGGACGGCGCGCAGGTCGCGTTCGGGTCGGTGTCGGCCTTCGAGAGGTCCGGCACCGCCGAGCAGTCACCGGCGGCCCACACGTTCGGCAGGCCCTCGACCTGGAGGTGCGAGGTGGCCTTGATCCGGCCGCGCTCGTCGAGCGGCAGGTCGGAGTTCTTCAGCACCGGGTTGGCCTTGACACCCGCGTTCCACACCAGCGTGTCGGTGTCGAACTCGGTCCCGTCGGAGAGCACGGCGTGCCCGTTCTCCACCGACTTCAGGAAGGTGTTCAGGTAGACCTGGATCCCGCGCTCTTCCAGGGCCTTGACGACGTAGACGCCCATCTTCTCGCTGACCTCGGGCATCACGCGCCCGGCGGCCTCGACGAGGACCCACCGCATGTCCTCCGGCGAGATGGACTCGTAGTAGCGGGTGGCGTAGCGGGCCATGTCCTCCAGCTCCGCCAGCGCCTCGGCTCCGGCGAAGCCGCCACCGACGAAGGTGAAGGTGAGCAGCCGCTTGCGCAGCTCCTCGTCGGAGGTGTTGGCCGCCGCGTCCATCTTCGCCAGCACGTGGTTGCGCAGGTAGATGGCTTCACCGACGGTCTTGAGGCTGATGCCTTGTTCCGCCAGGCCGGGGATGGGCAGGAGTCGGGACACGGAGCCCAGCGCCACCACGAGCACGTCGTAGGGGAGCTCTTCGGGACCCGTCTGCGGGTTCTCGATCGTCACGACCTGGTCGGCGTGCTTGATCTCGGTGACACTGGCGGTGATCACATGACACCGCTTCAGGACTCGTCGCAGTGGCGCTACCACGTGGCGAGGCTCGACCGAGCCCGCCGCCGCTTCCGGTAGGAAGGGCTGGTAGGTCATGTGCGGCTGAGGATCGACCACGGTGACGGAGGCTTCACGACGTCCCAGCTTGGACTGAAGCTGAAGCGCCGTGTACATGCCGACATAGCCGCCGCCGAGGATGAGAATCCGGGTGGGTTCGGATTTACCAGCCATGCCGATATGGTCGCACCACTGGAATGGGACACGGTCCGCAGACCCCCCCTAATGTGACGCCAGTCGCGCGTGGCACTGATCACGATCGACGCGCTGTGCGCGGGCGGCTGCGCTCGGTACGCGGATCCATCGAGCGGGAGGGCCGGAGTGTTCGCCACCCTACCGACTTTTCCGGCCGGATAGCCACCTCGCCGCAGCATCTTCCGCGTTCCCGGGAGTTCGACGTCGGATCACCGCTCACCCGCGTTGACCAGGCACAGCACCGGAAACGAGCGCTTCGCGCGAGCGCGGACGGTGCCGTCGGGCCGTTCGCCACGATCAAGAAACCGGTGCTCACGGGCGCTGAACCGGTACGGCGCAACGGATTCGCCACACCCGCCCGACCGGAGCGGCTCCGGCAGCGACTCACGCCTGCACCACGGCGATGCCCCGTCTACCGACCGCACGAGGCCCGATCTCCTCGCACGCGGGGGAATCGGCGGCCGAGCCGAGGTCGCCGCCGAGTTCCGCCGACTCCCGGTCACCGCCACCTCCTGCCGGGCCCGGGAACCCGGAGAGCAGGTGGCGCATGCCGTCCGGATCCTCGGTGAGCAGCACGACCGGACGAGCGAGCCCCAGCGCGACCGCCGCGACCACCGCGTCCACTGTGGAGTTGACCCGGTGGCCCGCCGCGCCACCGGTGGTGCAGTTCCCGCCGAGACGGGCGTCCTCCGGACGCACCGGGAGGACCTTGATCCGATCGAGCACCGCCGCGAGCTCCGACCCGGCACCGGAACCGAGCATCGCTTCGGCGAGCGTCACCGCGCTGATGACCACGTGGGCCCGGCGTGCGCGGGCGATCTCGACGTGCCCGCGGACGCGCACGTCACCGGCCGCGAGCTTGCGCACGGCAGCGGCGTCGAGCAGGAGCGTGCCGCCCGCGGCTATTCGTGGTCGGGCCATGCAAGCCTCGCCTTCTCCAGCACCGCCGACGGCACCCGTCCGTGTTCGCGTTCGAGCAGGTCGGCGAGCTCGGCCAGCAGATCCAGCTCCAGCTGCCGCGCGACCGCATCCGTGACGTACTGGCTGAACGCGCCGCGCCCGACCCGCTGCTGCACCGCAGCCGTCAGGTCCTCCGGGATCGACACGCTCACCTTGCGCGCCCGACCCGACGACCGGATCTCCCCGGACGCCGCGGGGTGCACGACGTCCACGCCCCCTGGTGGCATCCCCGCCGACCGGTACCGCCCCACCAGCTCCGCCAACCGATCCGCGAACTCGGGCAACCGCCGCCCTTCGAGATCGGGCGAACTCGTCTCACCCGTTTCCTGCCGCTCCACTTCCATGCCCTGATACTACCGGCGGTGGCAACGAAAAACTCGAGAACGCCGCATGTTCACTCGAACACGTGATCGGCTCACCGTCGCTCGGCCGGACACCACCGCTCCGGGCGCCGCCGGTCACAACAGCCAGTCGCGCTGACTGAAGTCCTCGTCCTCTTCGGGCTCACGGACCGACGGCCTCGTCTCGGACGCAGTCGCTCCCGCGGCCTCCGCTGCGCGAAGATCGGCGAACTGCGCCTCGCCGGTCGCAGCAAGCTCCGCGCGCTCCTCCTCGGAGAGCTTCTCGTAATCCTGCGCACCCTTGCGGACCAGGGGATCCAGACCGGCTGCGAACACATCCGACGTGATCACATCGCGGAGTCCTCGCCGCCCCGAAAGCACCTCGTCGACCAAGCGCTTGAACCCAGGATCATCGACCTTGTCCCGAAGCACCCCGAGGGAGTTCTTCAGGTGTCGTGACAACGCCACATCACCGCGCGCCACATCGAGCGTGGTCTCCTCGTCACCCTGCACGTCACACCGCCGGATGGTCGTAGTCGGATCCGGGCAGCTGGTGCTGGTCCAGGTCCCGCAGCGCTGACGCGTAACCGGCGACCAAGCCGACGAATCCTTGAGCGGCGTTCCAGGCGATGGTGTGGGCCTGCAACGCCTGCCCCCACACGCCCATCGCTTTGGTCAACGTCGCTGCGAACGCGGCACCGGAGAGGACCGGGCCGATGACCGTCCAGCTGCTCGCGGCCGCCGCCGCGAGCTCCAGTCCCATGGCGATGAGCAGGTCCAAGAGCATCTCGAGGAAGCTCTTGATCGAGTTCGCGGCTTCGTACATCCCGACCGCCATGTTCTTGAACTGCGAAGCGAGCTGCTGAAGCGTCTCTTCTTGCGCGCGGATGGCAACGCTCAACTCGCTGAAATAGGCGGCCGCGCCCTCTGCCGCATTGCCCTGCCAGTCGTGCGCGACCCCGTCCATCCCCGACGAGTTGGCCCGCGCGAACTCGACGTTGAAGTCGGCCAGGTGCTCGAGCGCGACCCCTGCCTTCTGCACGGTCTCCCAGTCACCGGCGAACTGCTCGGCCACCCAAGCCCACGGGTTGGTCCCGCAGACCATCTCCGCTGCCTGTCCGACCCAGTACGACAAGCTGATGTACTGGCTCGCCCCGATCACGTTCTCGACGAGATCGGGGATCGGATCGGACGGCTCCGGCGCGACCAGCACCGATGCAGGCGAACCCCCCACGTTCGTTCCTCACTCCTCATTCGTAGGAGCGGTCGAGCCGCTCCGCTTGTTCTCGGTCGGTGTCCCGATAGAACTGGGCCGCCTTGTCCACTTCCGAAGACGCCGCGCGCTGCAACTCCGCCAGCTTCCGGTAGTTCGCGGTCAGCGCGGCTTTCGCATCCTCCGCGGCCTCCACGGCCGTCGCGAACATCCGACCCTCCGCGTAGCCGAAGCTGATCCAGTCCTCGACGTAGTCGACTGCTTTGCCGGCGTCTGCGACCCGTTCGCCGAGTCCGCTCGCGAAGTCCGCGATGCCCTTCGGATCGGCCTTGAACCCCACTGAAATCACCTTCAGCACCCAGTAGCTCTCATCAGCGGGGGATGCGGCCCCCGCCCACACGTCGAAACCGTTCGACGGCGGCTTTCTACCACGCCGATAGGGTGCGCAGTTCAAGTTGGGCGAACGGGGGTCTGATGGTGCGAGGACGGGCTGCGACGAGCGTTCGGGTGCCTGCTGAGCTGGCGGAACGACGCGGAGCGCTGCCGCGGTGCTGTTCCAGGCACGGCCGGGAATCAGTGCGCGCGGTCGACTTCGCGCTGCAATCACGAGCGGAACCCGGCAGCGGCCGGTTGATGAGCGCCAACCCGCTCGGGATGGCGGGCAGGCTCGGTGAACGAGCTCAGCGGGTGCGGATCACCCGGGTGCGCGGTTGGCCGTTGTGCCGGGCGTGCGCGTGGCGGCGGACCACCGGCTTGGTGCTGGCGAACGCGATGTTCTGGGGCGGGCTGGCCGCGATCGCCGGTGCACTGGTGGTGCGGGTGAGCGCCGGTGCGCAGAGCTCCGCGCTGGGCGCGCTGCTGCTGGTCGGGTTCTTCGCCGCCCTCGCTTCGGTGCTGCCGTTCGCGTTCGGGTCGTTGGCGCGGGTCAGCGGGGCTCGCACGTCGGAGGACGGTGCAGAGGTCGTGGTCGACGATCCGCACCCGGAGTTCGCCGCGGCGCTCCGCGACGCGCGGTGAGGTCAGATCCCGGCGAGCTCGCGGGCGCGGCGCAGCACGTCGCGCAGCATCTCCGGAGTGAGCGTTCCGGTGAAGGTGTTCTGCTGGCTCACGTGGTAGCAGCCCAGCAGGTTCAGATCCGCGCCGCCGTCCCGCCACCTTGCGCGCCCGACCCGACGACCGGATCTCCCCGGACGCCGCGGGGTGCACGACGTCCACGCCCCCTGGTGGCATCCCCGCCGACCGGTACCGCCCCACCAGCTCCGCCAACCGATCCGCGAACTCGGGCAACCGCCGCCCTTCGAGATCGGGCGGCGCCGCGCCACCTCGTCCCTCTCGCTCCGCTCGCATACTCACATGCTACCGGCGGTGGCAACATCCGATCCACCCGAAGAACACTCGATCACCCCGTCGAGTGCCCCCGCAGACGGCGAACGCATGTATATTGCATGCACATGGTGGCCTTGCAGATTCGCGACGTACCCGAGGACGTGCGTGACACGTTGGTCGACAGAGCGCGCGCACAGGGGCAGTCCCTGCAGGCGTACCTGTTGTCGCTGGTCGAAGCCGAGGCGCGCCGTTCGGAGAATCGAGCCGTCCTCTCCCGCTTCTCCGGCCGGTCGGACGGGAGCAGGGTCGCAGCGGGCGATACCGCCGATGAACTCCGCGGCATGCGCGACGAGCGCGGGCTCGACGAGAACGGCGGCGGTTAGTGCTGGTCGTGGACGCATCGGCGCTGGCCGATGCCCTGCTCGACGACGGTCCAGCAGGACGTCGGGCTCGGGAAGCACTGGCCACCGACGACCACTGGGCGGCGCCTTCGCACCTCCCCGTTGAGGTCATGTCCGTGATCCGCGGTCGGCTGCTGGGCCAGAAGATCACCCTCGAACGTGCTGAAGACGCCATGACCGCTTTGGTCGACATGGCGGTGGACGAGGTCGGCCCCGCGCGGATCCTCCCCCGCATGTGGGAGCTGCGCGGCAACATCACCGCGTACGACGCCGCATACGTCGCGGCCGCAGAGCTGCTGGGGTGCCCGCTGCTGACTGGAGATCGCAGGCTGTCCCGCGCTCGTGGTGTCCGTTGCGAGATCCGGACGATCGTCGACGCCTAGTTCGCCCTCGCTTCGGTGCTGCCGTTCGTGTTCGGGTCGTTGGCGCGGGTCAGCGGGGCTCGCACGTCGGAGGACGGTGCAGAGGTCGTGGTCGACGATCCGCACCCGGAGTTCGCCGCGGCGCTCCGCGACGCGCGGTGAGGTCAGATCCCGGCGAGCTCGCGGGCGCGGCGCAGCACGTCGCGCAGCATCTCCGGAGTGAGCGTTCCGGTGAAGGTGTTCTGCTGGCTCACGTGGTAGCAGCCCAGCAGGTTCAGATCCGCGCCGCCGTCCCGCGCCGGTAGCACCGCCTCCGCGCCATGACCGAACTTCGGGCGCGGCGACGGGACCGCCCAAGCCGCGTCGTGCAGCACCGGCAGCACCGCCTGCCAGCCGAAACCACCCAGCACCAGCACCACCCGCACCGTGTCCCGCAGCAGCACCAGTTCGCGGGCCAGCCACGGCCGGCAGGTGTCCCGCTCGGCCGGGGTCGGCTTGTTCGCGGGCGGGGCGCACCGCACCGGCGAGGTGATCCGGGTGCGGTGCAGCACCAGGCCGTCGCCGAGCCCGTGCGCGTGCGGCTGCGACGCCAGCCCCACGTCGTGCATCGCCCGGTAGAGCACGTCCCCGGACCGGTCACCGGTGAACATCCGGCCGGTCCGGTTCGCGCCGTGCGCCGCCGGTGCGAGGCCGACGACCGCGATCGCCGCGTCCGGCGGGCCGAACCCGGGCACCGGGCGCCCCCAGTAGGTCTGGTCGCGGAACGCCGCCCGCTTCTCCCGCGCCACCTGCTCCCGCCACTCCACCAACCGGGGGCACGCGGTGCAGCGCGCGATCCGCTCGTCCAGCACGCCCAGTTCGCGGGCGCCGCGGGCCGCTGCGGCGGGATCGGTGACGGGGTCGTCGACCAGCTCGGAGATCACGCCTCCACGGTCGCAGAAACCTCGCCGTCCCGCGGGTTCCGGCACGTAGAGTTCGGTCATGGCAGCCACCGAAACGAGCACCGGCGAAACCGGGCAGGAAACGACGACGGCCCCGGCCGAACCGACCGACGACCTGGTCAGCACGCACCACACGATCACCGCGGCGGGCGGTGAGCTGTCCTACACCGCGACCACCGGCCGCATCGTGCTGCGCGAGGAGGTCACCACCGACGGCAAGTTCGACGGGCTGAAGGCGAAGGCCGAGGTGCACCTGACCTCGTACGTCGTCGACAGCGCCGAACCGCGCCCGGTGACGTTCGCCTTCAACGGCGGTCCCGGTTCGGCCAGCGTGTGGCTGCACCTGGGGGTGCTGGGGCCGCGCCGCGTGCTGTCCGGGGACACCGGATCGCTCGCCGCTCCGCCCTACGGGCTCGCCGACAACCCGGAGACCTTGCTGGCCGAGAGCGACCTGGTGTTCATCGACCCGGTCTCCACCGGGTACTCGCGGGCCGTCAACGGCGGCGAGCCCGCGGACTTCCACGGCTACCAGCGGGACATCGAGTCCGTCGGCGAGGTCATCCGGCTGTGGACCTCGCGGAACGGGCGCTGGATGTCGCCGAAGTACCTGGCCGGCGAGTCCTACGGCACGCTGCGCGCAGCGGCGCTGGCCGAGCATCTCCAGGACAAGCACGGGCTGTACCTGAACGGGCTGCTGCTGATCTCGTCGGTGCTGGACATGGGCACCATCCGGTTCACCGAGGGCAACGACCTGCCGCACGTGCTGTACCTGCCGACGTACGCGGCGATCGCGCACCACCACGGCAAGCACGGCGACCGGCCGCTGCCCGAGGTGCTGGAGGAGGCGGAGAAGTTCGCCTCCGGCGACTACGCGTGGGCGCTGTCCCGCGGCGCGCGGCTGCCCGCGTTCGAGCGCGCCGACGTCATCCGCCGCACCGCCGAGCTCACCGGCCTGTCCGAGGACTACGTGGACCGGGCGAACCTGCGCATCGAGCACCTGCGGTTCTTCACCGAGCTGCTGCGCTCCGAACGCCGCACCGTGGGCCGGATGGACGGGCGCTTCGTCGGCTGGGAGCCGGACGCCGCGGGCGAGCGGATGACCGACGACCCGAGCGTCTCCGGAATCATCGGCGCCTATTCCGCGGCCATCAACCACTACCTGCGCCAGGAACTCGACTACGCCAACGACCTGCCGTACGCGCTGCTGAGCAATCGGGTGCAGCCGTGGTCGTACAAGGAGTTCGAGGGTTCCTCGGTTTCGGTGGTGGACAAGTTGGGTGCCGCGATGCGCACCAATCCGCACCTGCGGGTGCACGTCGCCGCCGGGTACACCGATGGCGCCACACCGTATTACGCGGCGGAGCACGTGCTGGCCCGGCTGCCCATTCCCGAAGAGCTGCGCAGCAACATCGAGGTCCGCTACTACCCGGCGGGCCACATGATGTACGTGCACGAGCCGTCCCGGGTCCAGCAGTCCGCTGACCTGGCCGAATTCATCCGCCAGGGCGGCTAGCGGCAGCCCCGGGGTCCGCGGCACGCACCGCCGCGGACCCCGGTGCGCGCGCATTCCAGGAATGGCTGATCACCGTGCGTTCGGAATCGGTGACGAATTGCAGCCGGACGTTTCGGTTGTGCATTCCCCCGATTCTGGCGAGAACCGGTCAGCGCACCTGCGGTTCTGCACTTCGACCGCGGAACGGGCATGGTCAACTTCCGTTCCTTGTTGCAACATCAAAGGCATGGGCGCCAACGAGTACGACCTGTTCCGGAACATGCCCTCGGTGCCCGACACCGATCGCCCGAACTCGGCCCGCATGTACGACTACTACCTCGGCGGCTCCGCGCACTTCGCGATCGACCGCAAGGCGGCCGACGACGCGCTGGAGGTGCTGCCGCAGTCCGCGGTGTACGCGCGGGCGAACCGGGCGTTCCTCGGGCGGGTGGTGCGCTTCCTGCTCTCGGAGGGCGTCGACCAGTTCCTCGACCTGGGTTCCGGCATCCCCACCGTGGGCAACGTGCACGAGATCGCGCACCGCATCGATCCGTCGACGCGGGTCGCCTACGTCGACCACGAGCCGGTGGCGGTGGCGCACGCCCAGCGGATGCTCACCGGGCAGTCCAACGTGACGATCACCCAGGCCGACGTGCGGGATCCGCAGAGCGTGCTCACCGCGCCCGGGGTGGCCGGGATGCTCGACTTCTCCCGGCCGATCGCGGTGCTGGCCATCGCGATCCTGCCGTTCGTGCCGGACGACGAGGAGGTGCACCGGCTCGTCGCCAGCTACCGGGAGGCGAGCGCTCCGGGCAGCTGGCTCGCGATCTCGCACATCTCGCAGGTGTCCGCCACCGACGAGCAGGTGCGGGTGGCGCACGAGGTGATGGCGCGGACGCCGACCCCGGTGCTGTGGCGCGACCGGGACAGCGTGCTGAGCCTGTTCGACGGGTACGTCCTGGCCGATCCGGGGCTGGTGCTCTCGCCGCTGTGGCGCCCCGATTCGCAGATCAGCTTCGGCGAGGCGGGGCAGGCGAACGCCTACGGCGGGGTGGGCCGGCTCGACGCGTGAGCGCGCGCCCCGCCCTGAGCCGGGCGGGGCGCGCTCGCGCGATCAAGCGACGACGTGCGGCCGTTCCTCCGCGAAGTGGCAGGCCGCCGGGTGTTCGCCCAGCCGCACCTCCAGCTCCGGCGCGCTCTCCGCGCAGATGTCCTGCGCCTTCCAGCACCGGGTGCGGAAGCGGCAGCCCGACGGCGGGTTCGCCGGGCTCGGCACGTCCCCGGTCAGCCGGATGACCTCGCGCTTGCCGCGCAACGTCGGGTCCGGCACCGGAACCGAGGACAGCAGCGCCTGCGTGTACGGGTGCTGCGGGTGCTCGTAGATCTGCTCGTCGGTGCCGATCTCCACCATCTTGCCCAGGTACATCACGCCGACCCGGTCCGACAGGTGCCGCACCACGCCCAGGTCGTGGGCGATGAACACGTACGAGAGGCCGAACTCCTGCTGCAGCTCGCCCAGCAGGTTCATCACCTGCGCCTGGATCGACACGTCCAGCGCCGACACCGGCTCGTCGCAGACGATCACCTTCGGACGCAGCGCCAGCGCCCGCGCGATGCCGATGCGCTGCCGCTGGCCGCCGGAGAACTGGTGCGGGTAGCGCTGCAGGTGCTCGGGGTTGAGCCCCACCACCTCCAGCAGTTCCTGCACCTTGCGCTGCCGGTCGCCCTTCGGCGCCACCTCGGGGTGGATCTCGAAGGGTTCTCCGATGATGTCGCCGACGGTGCGGCGCGGGTTCAGCGACGTGTACGGGTCCTGCAGCACGATCTGCATGTCGCGGCGCAGCTTGCGCAGCTCGGCGCCGCGCATCTTGAACATGTCGCGGCCTTCGAAGGTGGCGGAGCCGCTGGTCGGCATTTCCAGCCGCATCAGCACTTGCGCCAGCGTGGACTTCCCGCAGCCGGATTCACCGACGATGCCTAGCGTCTCGCCCTTGTTCAGGTCGAACGAGACGCCGTCCACGGCGCGCACCTGCCCGACGGTGCGCTGGAAGACGATGCCGCGGTTGATCGGGAAGTGCTTGACCAGGTCCCGCACTTCGAGGATCGGCTCACTCACTGGTCATCAGCTCCTCGGCGAAGTGGCAGGCGCTGGTCCGGCCGCCCCCGAGCAGGTGCTGCTCGGGAACCTGCTCCTGGCAGCGGTCCTGGGCGCGCGGGCAGCGCGGGTGGAACGGGCAGCCGCTGGGAATCTTCATCAGGTTCGGCGGCAGGCCCTTGATCGTGTCCAGGTCCTGGCCCTTCAGGTCCAGGCGCGGGATCGACCGCATCAACCCCTCGGTGTAGGGGTGCCCGGGCTGCGCGTAGAGGCTGTAGGCGTCGGCGGCCTCGACGATGCGGCCCGCGTACATCACCACGATCCGGTCCGCGACCTCCGCGACCACGCCGAGGTCGTGGGTGATGAGGATCAGGCCCATCCCCCGCTCGCGGCGCAGCTCGTCGAGCAGGTCCATGATCTGGGCCTGCACCGTCACGTCCAGCGCGGTGGTCGGTTCGTCGGCGATGAGCAGCTTCGGGTCCAGCGCCAGCGACATCGCGATCATCGCCCGCTGCCGCATGCCGCCGGAGAACTGGTGCGGGTACTCCTTCACGCGCTGCTTCGCGTTCGGGATCTTCACCATGTCCAGCAGTTCCACGGCGCGAGCGGTGGCGTCCTTGCGGGACATGCCGCGCCGCAGCCGCAGCTGCTCGGCGATCTGGAAGCCGACGGTGAACACCGGGTTCAGCGCCGACAGCGCGTCCTGGAAGATCATCGCCATCGAGTCGCCGCGCAGCTCGCGCCGACGGGCGTCGGTGGCGGTGAGCAGGTCCTCGCCGTCGTAGCGGATGGCGCCGCCGGTGATGAAGCCCGGCGGGGTGTCCAGGATGCCCATCACGGTCTGGGCGGTGACGCTCTTGCCGGAGCCGGATTCGCCCAGCACGGCCAGCGTCTCGCCGGGGTCGACGTGGTAGCTGACGCCGTTGAGCACCTTCGCGACGCCGTCGCGGGTGCGGAACTCCACGTGCAGGTCCTCGACGTCGAGCAGCCGCCCTGCCTTCTCGTCCTTGTCGGACACAGCGGTCCTCCTACTTCTGCTTCGGGTCGAGCGCGTCGCGGACAGCGTCACCGAGCATCACGAACGCCAGCACGGTGACCACCAGGAACCCGGCGGGGAACAGCAGCAGGTGCGGGGCGGTCTCGATGTAGTCGCGGGAGTCCGCGATCATCACGCCCCAGGACACCACCGGGTACTTCAGCCCGAGGCCCAGGTAGGACAGCGTGGCCTCGGCGCCGATGAACCCGCCGAGCGCGATCGTGGCGTACACCAGCACCGGCGCGAGGCAGTTCGGCAGCATGTGCCGCAGGATGATCCGCGACGGCTTCGCCCCCAGGGCGCGCGCCGCCTTCACGTAGTCCTGCTGCTTCGCCGAGATCGCCGCGGACCGCATGATGCGCATCGCGATCGGCCAGGACAGCGCCGCGATCGATCCCACCACCTGCAGGATCACCCGGGTTCCGCTGGGGATGTCACCGGGCTGGTTGAAGGTGGTCAGGATGACGATGGCGCCGAGCACGAACGGCAGGCCGAGGAAGATCTCGGAGAACCGGGACAGCAGGTTGTCCAGCCAGCCGCCGTAGTAGCCGCCGATGATGCCGACGACGGAGCCGATCAGCACCGTGCCCAGCGTCGCGAGCACGCCGACCGCGATGGACGCGCGGGCGCCGTAGACGGCGCGCGCGTAGATGTCCCGCCCCTGCACGTCGTAGCCGAACCAGGCGTCCGCGGACGGGCCCTGCCGCGCGTTGGTCAGGATCGCGTTGTTCGGGTCGGCGGAGGTGAACAGCTGCGGGAAGGCGACCATCAGCAGCAGCACGAAGATGATCGCCGAGGAGATCAGGAACAGCGGCCTGCGGCGCAGGTCCCGCCAGGCGTCGGCCCACAGGCCGCGCGGCTTCTCGGGCTTGATCTCGTGGGCCGCCATCGGGTCGGTCCCGGATTGCGTGGTGGTGACGACAGTGGCAGTCGGTTCAGTCATATCGAATCCTCGGGTCCAGGACCGCGTACAGGATGTCCACCAGGAGGTTCATCAGCAGGTAGACCAGCACCAGCAGCGTGACGATGCCGGTGACGGTCATGCCTTCCTTGGTGAGGATGGCCTTGTAGACCAGCCCGCCGATGCCCCGGATGTTGAACACGCCTTCGGTGACGATGGCCCCGCCCATGAGCGCACCCAGGTCGGTGCCCAGGAAGGTGATCACCGGGATCATCGAGTTCCGCAGCAGGTGCACGCCGACGACGCGGCGCGGTTCCAGACCCTTCGCGTAGGCCGTGCGCACGTAGTCGGCGCGCTTGTTCTCCATCATGCTCGTCCTGGTCAGCCTGGCCACGTAGGCCATCGACAGGCTGCCGAGCACGAAGCCCGGTACGAGCAGCTCGCCGAACGTGGGGTCCGACCCGACGGATGTCTTGATCAGGTCCAGTTCGGTGCCCAGCCACACCTTCAGCACGAAACCGGTGACGAACACCGGCAGCGAGATCAGGAACAGCGTGGAGACCAGCACCAGGCTGTCCAGGAACCCCTTGCCGCGCAGGCCGGTGATGATGCCGGCCAGGACGCCGATGACGGCCTCGATGACCAGCGCCACCAGGGCCAGCCGCACGGTCGTCGGGTAGGCGTTGGCGATCAGCTGGGAGATCTGGACACCGTTGTAGGTCTCGCCGAAGTCCCCGCTGAACAGCTGCGCGAGGTACTTGAAGTACTGCACGACGAGCGGGTCGTCCAGGTTGAACTGCTCCGTCATCTCCTTGACGTACGACTCCGGGCAGGGCCGCTCACCGCACTTGCCGGCGAACGGATCACCCGGGACGGCCCACACCATCGCGTAGATGAGGAATGTGGTGCCGATGAAAACTGGGATCAACTGCAACAGCCGTCGCAGTACGTAACGTCCCACCGGTCCTCCTGTGCACGAAGAACGCGGCCCGGCCCGCCCCGTGCGTTCCGGGGCGAGCCGGGCGCCTCGCTCTGCTTACTGCTGCTTCAGCGTCACCGACGTCAGGTCCAGCTTGCGGAACGGCGTCGCCTTCGCTTCGGCCAGCCGCTCGGTGGAGAAACCGGCCTGGACCGGCTGGGTCCACAGCGGGATCACCGGCATGTCGTTGGCCAGCAGCTTCTCCGCGTCCGCGTAGAGCTTGTTGGCCGCTTCCACGTTCGGCGCGGCGTTGGCCTTGTCCAGCGCGGCGTCGAAGGCCGGGTTGGAGTACTCGCCGTCGTTCGAGGACGCACCGGTGCGGTACAGCTGCGTCAGGAACGTCTCGATGTTCGGGTAGTCCGCGACCCAGCCGGTGCGGTACATGCCGGTGAACTCGCGGGCGTTGGCCTGGCGGCGGAACTCGCTGAAGGTGGGGGTCGGCGTGTACTGCACGTCGATGCCCAGGTTCTGGCGGATGCTGGACGCGACCGCCTCGGACCACTCGTTGTGGCCGCCGTCGCCGTTGGTGATGATCGTCAGCGTGCCGTCGAACCCGCCGGCCTTGGCCAGCAGCTGCTTGGCCTTCTCCGGGTTGAACGTGCAGTACTCGCCGCACTGGCCGGGCACGAAGCCCTCGACCGACGGGGAGGTCCAGCCGTCGGCGGGCTGGCGGCTGCCGGCGAAGATCTGCTGGGTGATCGTCGGGCGGTCGATCGCCATCGAGATCGCCTTGCGCAGGTCCGGGTTCTTGAAGCGCTCGTCGTAGAGCGGGAACGCGATGTTCTGGGTCAGCAGACCCGGCTTCTCCTGGGCACCTTCGCCGAGGTCGGCGCGCCACTTGTCACCGGTGAGCGCCGAGACCGGCACCTGACGGATGAAGTCGAGGTTGCCCGAGACCAGGTCCTGGTAGGCGGTGTCGAGCTCGTCGTAGACCTTGAACTCGACCGCGCCGACCTTGGCCTTGTCCTCGCCCTTGAACTCGTCGTAGCGGGTGACGGTGAGGCTCTCGTTCGGCGACCGGGAGTCGAACTTGAACGGGCCGTTGCCGATCGGCTTGTCCTCGAACCCGTCCTTGTCGGTGTAGAACACCTCGGGCAGCGGGTAGAACGCCGAGTAGCCCAGCATGGTCGGGAAGATCGCCAGCGGGGCCTTGAGCTCGACCTGGAACGTGTTCGGGTCGAGGACCTTCAGCCCGGACATCGTCTCGGCGGTCGGCTTCGGGGCCTCCTGCGGGCCGCTCGCGCCGTCCGGGTCCGCGGGGTTGACGTCGTCGTAGCCCTTGATCTGCTCGAAGAAGCTCGCGCCCTGCTGCCCGTTCGGGCCGTAGGCGGTGTAGTTCCAGGCCTTGACGAAGCTGTCGGCGGTGACGGGGGACCCGTCGTGGAACGTCCAGCCCGGCTTGATCTTGATGGTGAACGACTTGTTGTCAGGCGAAGGAGTGATCTGCTCCGCCATCTCGTTGCTCACCGAAGCGTCGTCCGGCGAGTACTTGACCAAGCCGGAGAAGATCGAGTCGATGACGTTGCCGCCGTTGACCTCGGTGGTGTTGCCGGGGATCAACGGGTTCTCCGGCTCGCCCCACTCGACGGTGACCGTGTCCGCCGACGCCGAACTCCCGCCGCCACCGCAGCCGGAGGCCAGCAAGGCCACCGCCAGCGGGGCCGCCAGCATCGCGGCCAGACGTCCCTTTCGCATGCGTCCTCCCACTTCCCACGCGCGCCCCTGCGAGGATTTCTCGGGGTCACACCTCGCGGCGACGATGTTCACCACCGCGATAGATGAGCGTAAACATAAATGAGAAACCCCCACCCGCAGTGCTCCGTCACAAATCCGTCACTTTCTGGTTCGATCCAGAAACCAACCTATCCACACGCCGGAGGCGATCGACCACACTCTGAGAACTAGCTGATAGACAGGGCGATCCCGTCCAGGATGTCGTGCTCGGACACCGCGACCGCATCGATCCGGGCGCGCTCGGCCAGCTCGTCGGCGAGGACCTTGACGACGAGCGCACCACCACTGATCACGTCGACCCGACCCGGGTGCATGGAACCGATCGCAGCGCGTTCTTCATGAGTCATCGCCAACAGCTCCGAAGTCGTTTCTCCGAGCTGTTTCTGGGATAAACGGGAAAGGTGAATTGCCGCGGGATCGTAAACCGGCAAGTTCTGCGCCACCGCGGACAGCGTGGTCACCGTTCCGGCGACTCCGACCCAGGTCCGGGCGCCGGAGGCGTCCACCGCGGCGAACGCCTCGTCCAGGATGCCGCGGGCGACCCGTTCGGCCTCGGCGACGTCCGCCGCGGACGGCGGGTCGGTGTGCAGGCAGCGCTCGGTGAGCCGCACGCAGCCGACGTCGGCGGAGAAGGCCGCGTCGATCCGGGCTTGCGCGCCGTCCCAGCTCCCCACGACGAGCTCGGTGGAGCCACCCCCCACGTCGGTGACCACGAACGGGCCGTCGGCGGGGTCGAAGTCACCGACCGCACCGATGAACGACAGGCGCGCCTCCTCGTCCCCGGTGATCACCTCGGCGTCGACGCCGAGGGTCTCGCGCACCATCGCGAAGAAGACGTCCCGGTTCGCGGCGTCGCGGGTCGCCGAGGTCGCCACCATCCGGATCCGCTCCACGCCCTTGCGGCGCGCGATGGCCGCGTAGTCGACGAGCGCCGCCCGGGTGCGCTCCAGCGCTTCCTCGGCGAGCCGTCCGGTGGCGTCGACGCCCTGGCCGAGCCGGACCACCCGCATCTCGCGGTGCACGTCGCGCAGGTCGCGGACGCCGTCGGAGCTCGCGGTCACGTCGGCCACCAGCAGCCGGATCGAATTCGTCCCGCAGTCGATCGCGGCCACCCTGGACATGGGCTTCTCCTCGCTCTGGTCGGTGCTCCGGAGCGATTGCCCCGTTCCTCGATCGGCGACCACGCTAGCGGCTGCCGGGGAACGGTTCGGCGCGGACTCACCGGCGGCGTGTCGGCGCAACCCGGGACGGCGGACCGGCACCGGCCGGGTGAACGACTTCCGCCGCCGGTCAGGCGGTGCGGACCGACCGGTCCACCCTCGGGCGAGGTTCGAGCTCACTCACCTGATCGGATGATCATGGGCGGGGCTTGAAGTCGGCGGGCACCTCGCACGCCTGCAGCGGACCGGTGGACGCGGGCCGCACGAGCACGACCTCGCCGGGCTTCGCCTCCCCCGGATCGCTCGTGCCCGCCTCCAGCCGAGGGGCGGCGGTCTCCCCGCCGCGCGGGACGAACCGGCCTTCGTCGAGCGCGCCGACCTCGCACGGGTCCAGGACGCCCGCGGCCTCCGGGAACGTCGAAGAGACCGGGGTGCTTGGTTCGGTCGGGTCGGTGCTCGGCCGGGAGGTCGGCTCCGAGGTCGCGGACCCGGGCGGGCGCGTTCCGGCCGTGGGTCGCCCTGGGTCGGCGGACGGCGGGGCGGTGCTCGACGGGACCTCGTCCGGGTTCGAGGGTTCCCCCGTCGCGGACGGCCGGGACGGCTCCTCGCTGGACGGCTGGGCGCCGGAGCTCGGGCCGGGGTCGCTCGGTTCGTCCGACGCCGGGGCACCGGGTTCCGTCGGGGTCGGACCGGCGGACGGCGGCGCATCGGACGGCGGGGCGTCCGAAGGCGGCCGGTCCGAAGGCGGCCGGTCCGAAGGCGGAGTCGAGCCGGACGTCGGCGGGGCGGACGGGTCCTCCGGGTCCGAGCTCTCCGCGGGCGCGGGTGCGGGCGAGGTCGCACCGTCCTCCGGCGCCGGCTCGTCCGGCCGCCCCGGTTCCGGCGGTGCGTCCGCACCGGGGTCCGCGGTCGACGCCCCCGGCCAGGTGGGCCGCGCGGCCTCGTCCGGCGCGGGCGGCGCGCCGGGTGACGGCGGGGTCAGTGCCGACGCGCCCGAGCCGGGCTCCGGCGGCGCGGCGATCACCTGCTCCGGCCGGGCCGCGGGCAACCTGCTGCCCGCGAGCACGTCGCGCCCGTCGGGTTCCGGCAGCGGCTCCACCGGCTGCGGGAACGCGCCGTCCGCGTAGGCGTCGGCCCAGGTCAGCACCGTGCGCACGTAGTCGTCGGAGTGGTTGTAGCGGAACACCGCCTCCGCCAGCGCCCGCGGTTCCCGCAGGTCTCCACCGGCGCTGCACAGGTAGGCGCCCGCGGTGGCCGCCGCGTCGTGCACGTTGTGCGGGCTGAGCTCGCCGTCGTCGTTGCCGTCGAGGGCGTACTCGTTCCAGGTGCCGGGGATGAACTGCATGGCGCCGACGGCGCGGTCCCACACCGGGTCGCCGTCCAGGCTGCCGCCGTCGGTGTCCGGGATGGCGGCGACGCCGGGTCCGCCGCTGAGCCGGGGCCCGAGGATCGCGGAGAGGGTGTTGCCGTCGACGTCGACCTCGCCTCCGCGGGCGTGCGCGGATTCGATGCGGCCGATGGAGGCGAGTACCGACCAGTGCACGCCGCAGCCCGGGTGCGTGCCGACGAGCCGGTCGGCGGCACCGACGTAGGCGGCCATCATCGGCTCGGGGATGTCGAGTCGTCCGCTGGGCTGGTCGTCCGGCAAACCGGACAGGCGCTGCGGCCGGCCCGCGAGGTCGAGCAGTTCGGTGCTGGGTTCGCGGGTCTGCGGCAGGTGCCCGCTGGCTCCGTAGAGCCCGCTGTCCGGGGCGGATTCGGCGCGCCCGTCGCGCACGGTCGGCGGCGGCAGCGAGAGCAGGGTGCTGGAGGCGGCGACGAGGAGCAGCGTGGGGGTGAGCGCGGTCGCGGCGCGCCACCGGCGCCGGTTCCGGCGGCGAGCGGTGGGACGGGTGTTGCGAACTGCCACGGTGCCTCCAGCCCCCACGAGATCGTCCGCGCTCGGGGCATCGCCACCGGCGCTGGATCCGTCACCACGGTGGCACGAAGCGGCGCGTCACGACTCTTGCGCTCACTCCATCGAGTGGCATTAATAGCAGCTTCGATCATGCTCTGTGATCAAGCCAGCTGATCGAACACGATGGAGTGGATCTCCGCAGGTCGAGACCCCGCCGCACGCGGTTCCGCCGGCACTGCGCGAGAGGCACCGCCCCAGGAGTGAGTGCTCCGGCGACGCGCGCCGCCGCCCCGCGACCGCAGCGGGCCGGGGGACGACGCGCAACCGATCAGCCCGCGGGCTCGGGCGCCTTCTCCGGCCAGCGGCGCTCGATGATCTCCAGCGCCTCGTCGCCGAACGGGTTCACCCCGGGCCCCTTGGCCAGCGAGTGCGCCACGTGGACGTGCAGGCACTTCACCCGGTCCGGCATGCCGCCCGCCGTGACCCGGGTACCCAGCGACTCGATCGCGTCCCGCTCCGCCAGGTAGGACTCGTGCGCGGCGCGGTAGCGCTCCGCCAGCTCCGGGTCCTCGCCGAGCCGGTCCTGCATCTCGCGCATCAACCCCTCGGCCTCCAGCGTGGAGCAGTGCGCCACCAGCCGCGGCGAGGTCAAGTAGTACAGGGTCGGGAACGGCGTGCCGTCCTCCAGGCGCGGGTGCGTCTGCACCACGGCCGGCTCCCCCGCCGCGTCGCGCGCCGCCACCGCGCGCAGCCCGCGCGGCGGTCGGCCCAGCTGGCGGGCGATGCTGTCGCGGTCGCTCGCGGCGACCGCCGAAGTGTTGCTCACGTCAGTTCCCTGTCAGCGACTTCCACAGATCCGAGTACCAGGCGCCGTCCTCCTCCGGTTCCGGCGCCGTGGGCGGCGTGGCCGGTCGGCCGGGCAGGTCCACGATGTACGGCGTCTCCCCGGGCCGCACGTACCCCAGCCGGGAGCGGGCCTCGGCCTCCACCCGCTCCGGGTCGGAAAGCTGCGCCTTGCGCAGTTCCAGTTCGCGCACCTGCTGGACGAGCTCGGTGCGCTGCTGCTCCTGCGCGGCGAGTTCACCGCGCTGGCTCAGGTAGGTGCGCAGCGGCACGGACACGCTCAGCGCCATCGCGCACAGCAGCAGCGCCAGCAGCGCCGCCCGCCGCGTCGAGGAGAGCTTGAACGCGCCCGCGGTCTCCGAGCGGGATCCGGTCTTCGACCGCGGCCGGGAACCCGACTGGGCTCCCGGCCGCGTCCCGGACCGCTTCGCGGTGGTCTGCGCCTCCGAACGGCGGCGCGCACCGTTCCCGCGCGTCGACGAGGAACCGTCCCCGCGACGGCGCTGCTGTCGATCAGAAGATCGCCCGCTCGGCATCGTCCGCACCCGTCGTCGTGGTCACCCGGCCTCGCGGACCGCTGGTGACCAGGATGTCACGCCTCCAGGTTGAGCCGCGGGAAAGCCAGCTCACCCGCGTAGCGGGCGGCGTCCCCGAGCGCTTCCTCGATGCGCAGCAGCTGGTTGTACTTGGCGACCCGCTCGCTGCGCGCCGGGGCACCGGTCTTGATCTGGCCGCAGCCGGTGGCCACCGCGAGGTCGGCGATCGTGGTGTCCTCGGTCTCGCCGGAGCGGTGGCTCATCATGCTCTTGTAGCCGCAGGAGTTCGCCAGGTTCACCGCGTCCAGCGTCTCGGACAGGGTGCCGATCTGGTTGACCTTCACCAGCAGCGCGTTGCCCGCGCGGCGGTTGATGCCCTCTTCGAGGCGCTCCGGGTTGGTGACGAACAGGTCGTCGCCGACCAGCTGCACCCGCTCGCCGAGCTCGCTGGTCAGCTGCACCCAGCCGTCCCAGTCGTCCTCGCCCAGCGGGTCCTCGATGGAGACCAGCGGGTAGTTGTCGAGCAGCTCGGTGTAGTAGCCGGTCATCTGCTCGGCGCTGCGCTTGGCCTTCTCGAAGGTGTAGGCGCCGTCCTCGAAGAACTCGGTGGCGGCGACGTCCAGCGCGAGCACGATGTCGGTGCCCAGCTTGAACCCGGCCTTGTCCACGGCCACCGCGATGAGGTCGAGGGCCTCGCGGTTGTTCGGCAGGTCGGGGGCGAAGCCGCCCTCGTCGCCGAGCCCGGTGGGCAGGCCCTTGGCCTTGAGCACCGACTTCAGCGCGTGGTAGGTCTCCGCGCCCCAGCGCAGCGCGTCGGAGAAGGAGTCCGCACCCACCGGCGCGATCATGAACTCCTGCACGTCCACCCCGGTGTCGGCGTGGGCGCCACCGTTGAGGATGTTCATCATCGGCACCGGCAGCACGTGCGCGTTGGGGCCGCCGACGTAGCGGAACAGCTCCAGGCCCGCCGAGTCCGCGGCGGCCTTCGCGACGGCCAGCGAGGCGCCGAGGATGGCGTTGGCGCCGAGCCGGGACTTGCCCGGGGTGCCGTCGAGGTCGACGAGCTTCTGGTCGACGACGCGCTGCTCGGTCGCGTCCAGGCCGGCCAGCTCCGGGCCGATCTCGTCGAGGACCGCTTCGACGGCCTTCTCGACGCCCTTGCCGCCGTAGCGCTCGGCGTCGCCGTCCCGCAGCTCGACCGCCTCGTGCTCACCGGTGGAAGCGCCCGACGGGACGGCCGCGCGGGCCAGCGTGCCGTCTTCCAGTGCCACTTCGACCTCGACGGTGGGGTTACCGCGCGAGTCCAGGATCTCGCGGGCGCCGACCTGTTCGATGATCGCCACGTGTGCTCCTAACCAGG